>CAZIJV010000045.1:0-45342 GCA_964539645.1 uncultured Syntrophobacter sp. | reverse complement strand
GACCCGTTCCTGAGCCTGCTCACAATTTCCGCCGCTCTTATGTCGAATATCCAGATGTGCGCTGCACAACCTCGCATGTAGGCCGTTCGCGCGGAGCAGGTATTGCGGAGAAAGGCGTCAAATGACATTAGGACGGCGATGATTAGGTTAAGGATGAAACGCTGGATTCAGCGGAAAAAGCCGAGTGGCAAATTTCGGGGGACGAAGCCATCCTCATGACAGAGGAGGAATTTGAGGGCATTCGGGAGAATATCAGGAAATCTTCCAAGTGACCCGGCGCGTTCCTTATCATGTCGGTAGCGCCGTCTTCCACGGCGGCGCTTTTTTGAAAAACCGCTCTCGGGCATAACAACGAGGATGAAAAGGAAGAGCAGATATGCCAGGAATCACACCCCACCTGTGGTTCGATAAAGAAGCCGGGGAAGCGGCCGGTTTTTATACTTCCATTTTCCCGAATTCCCGAATCACTGACTCAGCAACTATCCACGAGGTTCCTACCCCGACCGGGGATTGCTACATGGTTTCTTTCGAATTGAACGGCCAGCCTTTTATGGCCATCAACGCCGGGCCTTTGTTCAAATTCAATCCATCGATATCGTTCATTGTGAATTTCGACCCGTCGAAGGACAGGAATGCGCGAGAAAATCTCGATGTGCTATGGGAGAAACTCTCACCAGGCGGTACGGCGCTCATGCCGCTCGACGAGTACTTTTTCAGTAAACGCTACGGCTGGATACAGGACAGATATGGAGTGTCATGGCAACTGATCCTGTCGAATCCCGAAGGCGAGGAAAGGCCTGCGATCGTACCGTCGCTGCTGTTTGTTGGGGCTGTCGCCGGCCGGGCGGAAGAGGCTGTCGATTTCTATTTGTCGGTTTTCAGAAATTCAAGAGGTGGACTCGTTGCTCGCTATGGTGAAGGTCAGGAGCCGAACAGGGAAGGTTCCATCATGTTTTGCGATTTCATGCTCGAGGACCAATGGTTTGCGGCCATGGACAGCGCTTTGGAGCACGGCTTTGCCTTCAACGAAGCAATCTCTTTTCTCATTCCCTGCGAGACGCAACAGGAGATAGACTATTATTGGGAGAAGCTCTCAGCCGATCCGAATGCCGAGCAGTGCGGATGGCTCAAAGACAAATATGGTGTTTCCTGGCAAGTCTGGCCGACCGCAATGGGCGAAATGATGACGAAAGGCACACCCGAGCAAGTCTCGCGACTAACCAGGGCGTTTCTTGCGATGAAAAAATTCGACATTTCAGCACTCAAGCGGGCTTATTCCTCTGAGTAAACACATATTCGGAAGATGCAGCCGAACGGCCGTGATGCTCACGCTTTCAAATTCAGTCCTGAGAAGTTACGCCTTGCACATCCTGCCTGAGAGTGAGCAACTGATTGGCGTTCAAACAGAGTTCGTTCAGGGCGCCGGCAAGCGGTCCGTCCGGATCTTTCTCGTTTATCTCCTGTGCCACGTCTTTATCGCAGGGACTGAGATGCTCGCTCAGGACCAGGATGGCCCAGAGCTTTCTTGCGACCGGATCGCACGAGTCGTCAGGTTCTGCTTCGTGGTGATTCAAAATGGCGTTGCATACCGGGAGCGGCAATTGCCAGGATTTGCATACGAAATAGCTGATCAAGGCATGATTCGTTCCGAACAGGGATTCTTCCATCTCGATGCTCAGCGCCTGATTACCCAGGACCGAGTCGAACACGGAAACATAGGAGGGGTATCTCTTGATCAACAGCGGTATGGCGCAGTCGTGAAAAAGGCCTGCCAGGTACGCCAGATTCACCGGTACTATCGAAGTGACCGCCGGAGCTTTCAAAACAATCAGCTCGGTTACCCGGGCGATCTGCAGACAGTGATTCCAGAAGCCGTCGAACAACCCCTTATCGCCGCACTGGCCTGCCAGGGCGTCGCGCAGGGCTGAAGTAAGGACCAGGGAATAGAAATTTTCGGACCCCAGGTTCATGAAGGCCTGCCTGATGGAGTCTATCTTCCGGCCTCCCCCCAGTAGAGGCGAGTTGGCCAGCTTGATCAGTTTTGCAGACAGGGCCAAATCATCGCTCACAAGCTTTATTATCTTGCCGGTGTCTGGATCGGCTTCTTTGAAGATTTTGTAGAGTTCCAGGACTACTCTGGGCTGTGGGGGTATATCGATGCTCTTGACGATCTCTTTTGCGCGTTTGAGATTTTCTGCTTTCATCCATATCTCCGCCATCGCTGTTCTACCTGCCCAGCCCGTATTGTCCAGCGGGCATTTCCCCACACACCGATCTGCCTGCCCGTGATGAGGTGACAAAATAGTAAATCGGAATGTTGATTCCTTTTCTTGACAGGTACCTCGGAAGGGATCAGCCAAGTGATGCGGCAGCCCCTTGTAAGCCTTGAATCATGCTCGCCGAGTAAGTTATGCTGAGTACTGCTCCACACGACAGCAGAGAAAAGCATATTATGTGCGGTATAACGGGTATGTTACGCCTGGACGGGTTATCGGTAGAACCGGACGAGTTGGCGGCCTTCACGCGGGCGCTGCAACACCGGGGCCCCGACGACTCGGGGATGTATATCGACGGACCTGTTGGACTCGGGCACCAGCGGCTTGCAATCATCGACCTGGAAGGCGGCAGGCAGCCTCTGGCCAACGAAGACGAGACAATATGGGTTGTCTGTAACGGAGAGATTTACAATTTTCGCGAACTTACACGGGAATTGACGGCGCTGGGCCATCGTTTCAAGACCCGCTCGGACACGGAAGTCCTCGTGCACGCCTACGAGCAGTGGGGAGAACGATGCCTTGACCGTTTCCGCGGAATGTTTGCCTTCGCCATCTGGGACTCCCGGCTCAGGCGGCTCTTTCTTGCCCGGGACCGCCTTGGCATAAAGCCGCTTTGCTACATGGTCAACGGCGAGGTGATCGTCTTTGCCTCCGAATTGGGAGCATTTCGTACTCTGCGTGATTTCCACCCCTCTCTCAACCTCCAGGCGCTTGACCTCTACCTGCACTACCAATACATACCGGCGCCCTTCAGCATTTATAACGAGGTTCAAAAACTGCCGCCGGCCCATTATCTGATCATGCAGGCGGACGGTAGGACCACGGGGCCGAAGCGTTACTGGGACCTGGTGTTTCAGCCGGACTTTCGATTGACGGAAAACGAATGGATCGAGTTGCTCGACGCCGGTCTGCGAGAGACCATCAGACTTCACCTGGTGTCGGATGTGCCTTTTGGCGCTTTTCTCTCCGGAGGAGTCGACTCGGGCGCCGTAGTGGCTTACATGCGCCAGATGATGGCGCCCGCGGTACGCACGTTCACTGTCGGGTACAAAGAGAGCGAGTTCGATGAGCGTCAATACGCGCGCGAAGTTGCAGACAGGCTAGGGACGGAACACAAAGAGGAGGTGCTGGAACCGGAAGCGCTGAATATTCTGCCTACCCTTGCAAAGCATTACGGAGAACCCTTTGGCGATGATTCGGCGATTTGTACCTACTATGTGTCGCAGATTGCGGCAAGAGACGTCAAAATGGTTGTTTCCGGAGATGGCGGCGATGAAGTATTCGCCGGCTATCGGTACTTCGGGAGAATGATGCGCAGCCTTTCCCGGCTTGGAAATAATGCCCGACCGTTCATTCCCGGGTTGCCAGCGACACAACCGCCGCCGGACCTCATCCGCGGCGCCTGGTATAACCGCACCGCCTATATTGGTGAAGAACTGCGAGAAAGGCTGTGGCATCCCGAATACCGCTATTTATTGGAAGGTACGCGGGCCTGGAATGACCGGCAATTCGATCCGGTGAGCCACGCTGACTCTTTGAGTCAGTATCAGTATGTGGATATCCACAACTATCTGCCCTACAACAATCTATGCAAGATGGATATAGCGAGCATGTGCCACGGCATCGAGGTGCGTGTTCCACTGCTGGATCACGTCTTTCTGGAACAGCTTGCAGCTCTTCCTCCCGAAATGAGGCTGATGCCGGTCAATGGTACGTCTAAAATGGCCCTGGGCGCCTCGAAGGAGGGCTATATCCTGAAGTATATCCTCAAGAAAACAGCCGAGCAGTTTTTCGATCCCGGCTTTCTGAGCAGAAAGAAGCGCGGCTTCTCGGTACCCGTCACGGATTGGTTCGCCGGACCGTACCACCGGGAAATCAAGAGCCGGCTCAGCAACTCGTCTCAACGGCTCGGTCAGTTTTTTGATTTAAAGCTGATCGGAAAACTGGTGGATAATCACCGGACCGAGCGAGGCCATGGGCAGCAATTGTGGATGCTTTTGTTTCTGGATGAGTGGATGAAGCAGAGCGCACAATCCAGGGCATGAACTTGAACAGGAAATCGTACGATAATATGGGAAAAGTCTTTGGCAGACTGAATAAGATCCTCGGCAATTCTCAACTCCACCTTGCGCTAAAATCTCATTGGGCCATGCTGCTCACAGCCTCTTTGATCATGATAGCCCAGGCGGCATTGACAATTGTTGCGCCCTGGCCTATCCGCGCCATGATAGATCGCGTGGTTCAAAGCCAGGGGCCTGGAAACATCCCTGTCCATGCCTCCGATCTCCTGGGGTTCATCTTCTCCACCATTACGGGGATAATTTCGTCCCGAGAATTTGATTTCGTCTACATAGGCATTGGTTTGCTGTTCCTGATTTATGTGTCCAACAGCATTCTGCTCTATTTTCAAACCGTTTCGCTGGCCGTCCTGAGCCAGAAAGTGGTGCTCTACATTCGTGAAAATCTTTTCTCCCAGCTCATTACGCTGCCGCAGGATTTTTTCGCCAAATCACGAACCGGGGATCTCACGAACCGGATTTCCAAGGATACCATGGACGTTCAGGATGTCGTGGAATCTTCCTTGACGCTTTTCGTTCGCAGCCTGCCGACCATCATCGGTATTCTCGCGGTCTGTTTTGTACTTGACTGGATATACGCGATTACCTTTGTCCTGATCATCCCCCTGATCTTTTGGGCCAATGTCATTTTCACACGGCGGACAAAGGATGCCGTGTGGCAACAAAAACGCATCGAGGGCCGGCTGGCGTCCGATGTCCAGGAAGCGATCTACTTCCACAAGGCAGTGGCGACCTTATCCCTGGAAGACGAGTTGATCGTGAATTTCCAGCAGGCAGGCTCCCAAAGCGCTCTTTACGGCGTTCGGGCGGGCCGGTTTCAGGGGATGCTCGCGGCCTCGGTCGATCTACTGGTTGGCGGGGCGACGCTCCTCGTTCTCTTTGTGGGGATTCTGCGCATCGTCCATGGTTGCCTGACCGTGGGGCAGTTGATGGTTTTTCTCTCCTACCTGAACAGTATCTTCAAGCCCATTCGTGAAATCGGCAAATTTACGACCAAGATCGCCTCATCGGCTGCCGCCATGGAAAGGATCGAGGAGATCACACGGATCAATCCCGCGGAGTTGGGATCTGCCGATTTGCCTGATGCGGTCACAGCCCCTCTATTCCGGGGGAAAATCGATTTTGAAGGAGTCAACTTTGCCTACAGGCCGGATCAGCCTGCCCTGGAGGACTTTACTCTCTCCATTGCAGCCGGGCAAAGGGTGGCGATTGTCGGTCCGTCCGGCAGCGGTAAATCCACCATCCTTCAGCTTCTGATCCGCCTCTACGATCCCGGCGCCGGCAGAATCAGCTTCGACGGCATCGATATACGCGGTCTTAAATTGGCTTCACTGAGGAGGCAACTCGCTGTCGTCCTTCAAGACTCCTATATTTTTAATGCGACAATCGGTGAGAATCTTGCCATAGGCAAACCCGGAGCTGCGAGGAGCGAGATACGAAAAGCCGCGATTGCTGCCGGGGCGGACGAATTCATAAGATCTCTGCCGGAAGGCTACGATACGAGTCTCGGCGAGGGCGGCGCCGGTTTATCAGGCGGCCAGAAGCGCCGTCTTGCCATCGCGCGGGCGTTTTTGCGCGATGCTCCCATTATCCTGCTGGATGAACCGACCACCGGGTTGGATTCCGCCTCCGAACAAGCGGTGGCGGAGGCAGTAAGGCGTCTGGCCACAGGTAAGACTGCTATCACGGTTACCCATCAACTCTCGACCATTACCGACTCTGATCTGATTGTAGTTATCGCGAACGGCAGGATAGCCGAATCCGGCGCCCACCGGGAACTGTTGCAGCGTGGCGGCGATTATGCCCGTCTCTGGCAGGCGCAGACCGGCGCCGACGCTTCCTGATCATAGAGGAAATTAATGAAGTCGCTGAGGCTTTTTTCGAGCAACAGGCTCGATCTGCTATCCAGGGAACTCTCCAGGGAGCTGAAGACTGCTCCCGCGCCTCCTTTAGCCCGGGAAACCATTGTGATTCAGAGCAGAGGGATGGAACGCTGGCTCTCCATGCAGATTGCAACGCACCTGGGAGTCTGCGCCAACTTCAGTTTTCCCTTTCCGAATGCATTCATCGACGAGGTATTCAGACTTTTGGGCTGTGGCCGGCAGGAACATTCCGTCTTCGATCCGGGGCTATGCATCTGGAGAATCATGGAGATGCTGCCTCTCTACCTCGAAAAGCCTGAATTCGAGGAACTGAAGAACTACCTGGCCGGTCCGGATCGGAATCTCAAACAGCTTCAACTCTCCGGGAGGATCGCCGAAACCTTTGACCATTACACCATTTACCGTCCAGAGATGGTGGAGAGGTGGCAGGCGGGCCATGAGGAACACTGGCAGGCAGTTTTGTGGAGAGGGCTTGCCGAAGGCCGTGAAAGAGAGCACAGAGCCGCGCTGGCAAAAGAATTGATCGGGAAAATAGAGAGTGCTTCAGAGATCGGTTCCGTTCTCCCGCGCAGGGTTTCCATCTTCGGAATTTCCTATCTGCCCGGGTTTTACCTGCACATTCTGAACAGTTTAGCCCACCTCATGCAAGTGGACATTTATTACCTCAATCCCTCACGGGAATACTGGGGAGATATCGCCTCGAAGCGCGATATCAAGAGACTGTCGGCGGGCAGGCGATCCGGTTTGTCTCCTGAGGAGCTTTACCTCGAGAGCGGCAACAGCCTCCTTGCCTCCATGGGGGGCATGGGGCGCGACTTCTTCGATCTGCTCCTTTCTATGGATTGCGAGATCATTCCTCTACTTTCCGAGGCGCCGGAGCAGGAAGGCCTTCTGGCGAAGATTCAGGCGGATATCCTGAACCTCCGCGAGCCGAACTCCGCTGCCGAAAAGGTGGCGCTCACCGCGGAAGATCGGTCAATTCAGATTCATTCCTGCCATAGTCCGATGAGAGAAGTCGAGGTTCTCTATGACCATGTTTTGCGGATGTTCGAGCAGGACCGCGATCTGCTGCCGAAGGATATTATCGTGATGACGCCCGATATCGAATCCTATGCCCCTTATATCCAGGCGGTATTCGGCGCCCCTGAGGAGGAATCGAAAAGAATCCCTTTCAGCATAGCGGATAGAGGCATGCGAAGGGAAAGCCGGGTGATCGACACATTCCTTAAATTGCTGGAGCTTCAAGGTGAAAGGATCACGGCCTCGCAGGTACTCGATATCATGGAATCTCCTTTCGTTCGGGCGGCCTTCGACCTGGGCGACAGCGATATGGACCTGATTCTGAAGTGGGTAAAAGAGGTCCAGATAAAGTGGGGGGTCGATAAAGAGAGTACTCTGAAGTGGTCTCCAGTCCCCTTGCACGAAAACACCTGGCGTGCCGGAATCGAAAGGCTCCTGCTGGGATATGCTCTGCCGGCGAGAGAGGAAAGGCTCTTCGGCGGAGTGCTTCCCTACGACAATATCGAAGGCGGCGAGACCACAGTCCTGGGCGGCCTGCTCTCCTTTCTGGACCTGCTCTTCGAGACCCTCAAGGGCCTCGAAACCCCCAGGACCCTTGGAGAATGGAGTGATTACCTGGCTGCCGTTCTGGCAGATCTTTTCAAGCCGGGAGAAGATTCCGACATCGAGCTTCAAGTCCTGAGGCGAGTCATTGCCGAACTCCAAAGGATTCAGGAACTGTCAGGTTTCTGCAGAGCGGTCGATCTGGCCCTGATCAGGTGGCATCTGGGCAAAAACCTGGAACAGGAAGGCTTCGGCTTCGGTTTCATGACTGGAGGCGTAACCTTTTGTTCCATGTTGCCGATGCGCAGCATTCCCTTCAAGGTGATCTGCCTCATCGGTATGAATGAAAATGCGTTTCCGAGGCGATCCAGGGCGGCGGAATTCGATCTGATCGCAGCCCATCCCGAACGGGGCGACAGATCGGTGAGAAACGAGGATCGGTACCTGTTCCTGGAAGCCATACTCTCGGCAATGGAAAAACTCTACATCAGCTATACGGGACAGAGCAGCAGGGACAACAAGGCCATCCCTCCATGTGTTCCGGTCAGTGAACTGATGGACTACATAAATAAGGTCTCCCTTTCTCCGAAAACCCCTGAAGGATCATCCTCGAACGACCCCGTTGAACTGCTGGTTACGAAACACCATCTTCAGCCGTTCAATCCCGGGTATTTTCGGGGAGAAGGGCTCTTTTCCTATTCGAGAGAGCACCTGGCCACGGCTGCGGCCATGCTGGAGCCAAAACGCACTCCCCCTCCTTTCCTGGGCAAAGGCCTGGATCACGATGAAGCGCTGAGAGCGGTCACTGTGGCCGACCTGTGCCGGTTTTTCAAACACCCTGCCCGTTATCTCCTGAACAGGCGCCTGGGCGTATATCTGGGCAAAGAGACCTTCCTGCTCGAAGATGTGGAACGTTTCGATCTGGGCGCCCTGGAAAGATATGAACTGAATCAAAAGCTGGTCGAATCCGCGATCAGCGGGACTGATCCCCGGGAACTCCATGAGCTGCAAAAAGCATCCGGAAAGCTTCCGCACGGAACCCCGGGTGATTTCGCCTTCAGGGAATCGGCAGGACAGGTAGCAACGTTTTCCCAAAAAACAGTCCCTTACATCCGGAAAGAGCTGCTGGACCCGCTGGATGTCGAACTCGCCATCGGCGCCTTCACTATCACCGGCAGAATTGATCCCATTTTTAGCCACGGCCTGGTTCAGTACCGTTATGCCGTCCTCAGGGCGCAAGACTACCTCACCTCGTGGATCAGACACCTGCTGTTGAATGCTGCCGCAAAACCGGGTTATCCAGTCGAAAGCTTCCTGATAGGCCTTGATAATGGCAGGAAGTGGAAGGCCGAGAGCTACAGTCCGGTAGGTAACAGCCATGAGATCCTGGCGCAGCTTCTCGAAATCTACTGGGAGGGCATGACCCGCCCCCTGCATTTTTTTGCCGATATTTCCATGAAATACGCATCTAAGGCGCTCCTCAAGGGAATCACGCCGGAAGAAGCCGGATTGGCCGCTGAATCTGATTGGCGGCAACTGGTTGCAAACCGGGATAGCGACAGGAATGATGAGTACCTTCAGTTGTGTTTCAAGTCCGACAATCCCGTTGATTCCGATTTTCAGCACCTGGCGGAAACGGTTTTCGGCCCGCTTTTCAACAGCCGGCAAGAGGTTTGAGGATGTCTTCCACAACTGAGTTCGATTCCCTCAACAGTCCCCTGCAGGGCGCCAACCTCATCCAGGCAAGCGCAGGAACCGGTAAGACCTATACCATCGCCGCTCTTTTCCTGCGATTGATCATCGAGCTGGGAATTCCTTTGGATGAAATCCTGGTCGTGACCTATACGGAGGCCGCTACCAGTGAACTGAAGGACCGCATCCGCAGGAAGCTGCGCGAGGCCATAAACGTGTTCAGCGGAATGGATACGGAAGATTCCTTTTTACAGAAGCTGTACGAAAAACATGAAGGCAGCCCGCATGCTCCAGCCAGGCTGGAAGCGGCCATCAGGGATTTCGACGAGGCCTCGATTTTCACCATCCATGGCTTCTGCCTCAGGTCCCTCTCGGACCATGCCTTTGCAAGCGGGATACAATTCGATACCGAACTGGTCACCAGCGAAGAAGTCTATGTCATGGAGTGTGTCCAGGATTTCTGGCGGAAACACTTCTACTCCGAGTCCCCGCTCTTCTACGATTACGCCGGGCAGACACTGCACATCGGGGCCCTTTATGAAATGGGAAGAAAGACCCTGAGCACCCCTCGGTTAAGAATGGTCCCCGAGCAACCGGTTGCCGACTGCGCGACTTTTGAAACGAAATACCTCGCGCTGTTCGACCTCGTTCGACAGGAATGGGAAAAATCCAGGGGAACAGTCGAAGCGCTGATCACCTCAAACCCAGCTCTGGACGGGAGAAAGTACGGCAAGAGGTATGTTCCGGGCTGGCTTCGGGCCATGGACGATTATTTGAGTGGAGAGTGCCTGAACTGCACTCCGATTGAACAGCTCGACAGGTTCTGCGCCGACCGCCTCGCCGGCGCCACCAAAGGCGGGCAGATCCCTCCCTCTCATCGGTTTTTCGATTTGTGCGAAAGATTTCAGGATGCCCGGCGGGAACTCCTCGCTGCTTACGATCAGAAAATCGTCGCTCTGAGAAGAGAATTTCTCCGTTGTCTGAGAGAGGACCTTCAATCGAAAAAGATCAGGAAAAACATATTGTTTTTCGACGACCTCCTCACGAGGCTTCATGCGGCGCTCTGCGGGCCGAACGGCAAGGTCCTCTCCGGGATACTGAAGGAAAAATACAAAGCCGCACTGATAGATGAATTTCAGGATACCGATCCCATCCAATACGCGATTTTTGAGAAGGTTTTCGGGAATCCTCCCTCGATCCTGTTTCTGATCGGAGACCCGAAACAGGCCATATACGGGTTTCGCGGCGCCGACATATTCACCTATATCGATGCCTCTCGAAAGGTATCTTCATCGTACACGTTGAGCGAGAACTGGCGCTCCGAGCCCGGTCTCATTTCAGCGGTCAACAGCGTGTTTCTGCACTCGGATAACCCCTTTCTGTTCCGGGAGATTCCTTTTGCCGGGGCGAAGGCCGCTCCTAAAAAAGATCTGCAGCGGCTGAGCATCGAAGGTGAACCGGAACCCTTTCGAATCTGGTATGTGAACTCTTCCGAATTCTCTGAAAAGGGCGGGCCTGTCGGCAAGGGCGAGGCCCGAAGCCTGATAGCCCGGTCGACAGCCGCCGAGATATCGCAGCTCATCGGTAAAGGAGAGGAAGGCAAAGCCTCCATCGCAGGACGGGCCGTGTGTGGAGGGGACATCGCGGTGCTGGTGAGAACCAATAGCGAGGGACAACTGGTCCAGCAGGCGCTGACCGATCTTGGGATTCATTCCGTTCTCTTCAACGTTGGCAGCATCTTTGAGAGCGGGGAGGCAAAGGAACTCCAGGCCGTACTTGCCGCCGTCTCGCACCCCTCTGAGGAAGGGTTGCTCAAAGCAGCCCTTGCCACGGACATAATGGAGGTTTCGGGCGAGGACCTGATCGATGACGCCAGGTGGGAGGAATGGATTCTAAGGTTCAATGAGTACCATGATATCTGGATCAGAAATGGATTTTTCCGCATGCTCCGCCTGTTTCTGACCAGGGAGAGGGTGCTGCCGCGCCTCATGTCTCGGACCGACGGGGAACGGCGCTGCACGAACATTCTGCATCTTGCGGAGGTCCTGCACAAGGCGGCCATGGAGGGCGGCCTGAATGCCTTTGGCCTGTTGAAGTGGCTATCCGCACAAAGAGACGGGGATGCCGGGAGGAAGGAAGAATACCAGCTCAGGCTCGAAAGCGATGAGGATGCCGTCAAGATAGTCACCATTCACAAGAGCAAGGGGCTGGAATATCCAATAGTCTTTTGTCCGTTCTCATGGGGTGATTCGAAGCTTCGGGACTCCGGACAGCCCTTTACTTTTCATGACCTGTCGCTCCCGGACCAGCCTTTGACACTGGACCTGGGCTCTTCGTCCTCCGACCTGGAGAGGCATTCGGGCTGGGCGGAAAGAGAATTGCTTGCCGAGAACCTCAGGCTGCTCTATGTGGCGCTGACTCGCGCCAGGCGCCGCTGCTACCTGGTCTGGGGGCGAATCAACGGTGCGGGAGGCTCCGCGCCTGCATATATCCTCCACCATTCCCCACAGGGTGAATGCGACCAGAACATCGATTCTTTGAAGAGCAGGATTGAGGCTATGGAGGATGCCTCCCTCCTGGATGATCTCGAGGAATTGCGCTCCGGGGCGAGCGACACAATCTTCCTGGGCTTGCTGCCCTCAGGAGAGGATACTGCGCAGTTTTCGCGACGTCCGGCCAGGGTCGTCGCCGCTCTCGATGCAAGCAGGTTCACCGGTAGAATTGACAACAGTTGGAGAATCAGCAGCTTCTCTTCCCTTACCTCGGACAAGCCGCATGTAGCCGAAATGGCCGACTGGGACGAACTAACCGTTTCCGAGACTGTGGAGGCGCCGGAAGAGCATTTCACCGAACCCCGCAAGGACGACATGGCGGATCTTCCCATGGGCGCTGGAACCGGCATCCTGTTACACGAGATACTCCAGCACCTGGATTTTGCCTCGACCGATGAGCCCGGCATCCGGCGGCTCATCACCGACAGGCTCAAGGATCACGGCTTTGATCCATACCTGGAGCACCGGATATACGCCATGATCCGTAAGGTACTGGACTGCCGCCTGGAATCCGGCTATGGGAGCTTCACTCTTTCACAGTTGGAACCCTCTCAGTTGCAGAGCGAAATGGGCTTCTTTTTCCCACTGCAGCGAACCGCAGCAGGCAAATTGAGAGAAATCCTCAGCCGGTGGGTATGCTGCCGGATGGATGGACTTGATGCTCCCGCGGATTTCGGAAGTATCAGGCTGGAAACGATCGAGGGTTTCATGAGGGGATTCATCGACCTGGTCTTTGAAATCAATGGCCGCTATTACATCCTGGACTGGAAATCAAATTTCCTCGGGCCGAAGATAGAGGACTACAACCGGAAGACAATGGAGAAGGTCGTCCGGGATAAACTCTATAATCTCCAGTATTACCTCTACACCGTTGCGCTCCACCAATATCTCAAAGTGCGCATTCCCGACTACGCTTACGAAACGCACTTTGGAGAAGTATTCTATCTCTTTTTACGGGGAATAGACCCGTTGAAGGGGCCGCATTTCGGCATCTATAGAGACAGGCCGTCCTTCGATTCCATTGAAGCCATTTGTTCAAATCTCATTCTCGGGAAGGATCGCTAAACGGTGAACGCAGATGCTTTGGACAGTCTTGCTGCGGCGGGCGTCATCTCGCCTTTCGACAGGCATTTCGCCAGGTTTGTCGAAGAACTGGACGGACGCCGTTCAGCGGAAATCACGCTTGCAGCGGCAATGGTGAGCAGTCTCACCCGGCAGGGACACGTCTGCGCTGACCTTCGACGGCTGGGAGGGATGAGCCTGGATCAGGCGCCTGACTTTGGTTCCTTTCCTGAATTTCACAAGTGGATCGCTGAACTTTCCGGCAGCAGCGTGGTAGGGGCCGAGGGCGAATTCAAGCCCCTGGTCCTGGACGGAGTTGGAAGACTCTACCTGTACCGGTACTGGCAGTACCAGGACAAACTCGTCAGAGGAATACGGGAGCGGATCGACGGCTCCGGACCCTACACTCCCGCGGAGTATAAGGAACAATTGGACGTTCTGTTTCCGGGAATGTCCTCGGGAGAGGTTGACTGGCAGAAGATATCAGCCTTCATTGCGGCCTCGAAGAGGTTTTGCGTAATATCAGGCGGTCCCGGAACCGGAAAAACCACCACTGTTGCAAAGATCCTTGCTCTTCTTGTCGGCCGGGCCCGGAGGGATTCCGGAAAATGCCGTGTTGCGCTTGCGGCGCCCACCGGAAAGGCGGCTGCAAGGCTCCAGGAAGCTATCGCCTCCGTCAAACAGGCGCCCGTAATCGCCTCTCAGCCTTCTTCCATCAGGGACCTCATCCCCGAATCCGCATCGACGATTCACCGTTTGCTGGGAACAAGGAGGGGCGCTCCCTATTTCAGATTCAATGAGGAGAACCGGCTTCCTTTCGACATAGTAGTAGTGGATGAGGCGTCAATGGTGGATCTCGCTCTAATGTCCAAACTGGTGCAGGCGCTTCCCGTGCATGCCCGCCTGATCCTGCTCGGGGATAAGGACCAGCTTGCATCGGTCGAGGCGGGCGCGGTCCTGGGGGATATATGCAACGCGGGCGAGCGAATAGGCTACTCAGATGCTTTTATCGACGCCTGTGAGGCGGTTTGCGCATGCAGGCCGGGAAGCGAATATCGATCAGGGGAATCCAGTGATTGCGTGGTGGAACTCCAGAGGAGCTATCGTTTTACTTCCTCGACCGGGATCGGTGAACTGAGCCGTGCGATAAGGGACCGGGATTCAGGAAGGGCGATCTCGGTTCTGAAGAGCGGCGGGTTTGCGGATCTCGACTGGAGAGAGACTCCGCCGGCCCGATACCTGGGGGCGGCCATCCGGTCTGAAGTCATAAACGGTTTCAGAGACTATCTGATGAAAGCCGCGGGGATGCAATGTCACCAAGGTGTGCGACAGGCCGCCGCCCTGGATGATCTCTTCGAGTCCCTGGGAAGATTCCGGATACTGTGCGCCTTGAGAGAGGGGCCTTATGGAGAGACCACCCTGAACTCCATAGTGGAGAACATTCTTGCCGAAGAAGGATTAATTGGAAAGGGTCTCTGGTATGGCGGAAGGCCGGTGATAGTCAGGCGAAATGATTATAATCTCGGGCTCTATAACGGCGATGTCGGAATATGTCTCCCCGATATAGCCGCGGGTGGCTCGTCGCCTCGCGTCTTCTTTCCCGGTTCCGCCGGGGAATACCGCTCCTTTCACCTTTCCAGGCTTCCGCAGCATGAGACGGTCTATGCAATGACGATTCACAAGAGCCAGGGGTCGGAATTCGACGATGTTCTCGTTATTCTGCCGGATGTGGAATCCCCGGTTCTCAGCCGCGCACTCGTCTACACCGGAATCACTCGAGCCGGAAAGAAAGTCTCGCTTCTGGGTCCGGAGCAGGTTCTTCGCCGGGCAATCGATAAACCCGCTCAAAGGTTATCGGGGCTTTCGGATGCCCTGTGGGGAATGCATGAAGTTGTGAAGGGGGGCGAAGAGAGCAGCGCGGGAATTGCTGCCCATCCATAACTGAACCGGCCACTCCAAGGGGACAAAATAAATTTTCATCCCGCCACTATACAAGAACAAAAAAAGAAAGCACGAAATAACGAGTCTTGTCGATTTGGCAAAAGGCCGCGCCAACGGACGAGATCGCATCGAAGACGAGGGCCGGAAAAACTTGACAAAAATGGGTATTTAAGCCAAAAGGATCTTGAAATTAGACGCTAGACGTATAACGTATAACCTGATAAGGTGTCGTATGATCCTTGGTTTCCGTGACAAACGAACACGGGCCTTTTTTGAAGGCGAGCGGATAAGAGCATTCCATGGTTTCGAGCGGCAAGCCATGCTGCGGCTCGACCGCCTGTTAGCGCTCAACACTCCCGGCAATCGGTTGGAAGGGTTGAAAGGGGATCGCAAAGGCCAATACAGTATTCGCATTAACGAGAGATGGCGGATTTGCTTTGAGTGGCCGGAGGGATCACCAGGCCCGTTAAACGTGGAAATTGTAGATTATCATTAGTAGGAGGTAACAATGGCGCGAATTCTCATCCATCCAGGGGAGCACCTGGCCGATGAATTGAAAGCTCTCGACATGAGCGCAAACAAGCTTGCAAAGGCATTGGGCGTGCCAACAAATCGGCTCACTCAAATCATCGCGGGTAAACGCGGGATTTCAGGCGATACAGCCTTGCGCCTTGGAAAATGGTTTGGAACAGGGCCAGATATTTGGATGAATCTGCAAAAAAACTATGAGCTGCGGCTTGCGGCGCAGGAAATAGGCGATGCCCTAAAAAAGATTCCGGAACATCACCAAAGGGTGCAGGCAAGTAATGATCTGCACGCGTAGGCGAAGGTAAAACCGCAAGCGCTGAGACCCGGAAATCAAGATTTTTGGCAGAAGTCCGCTAGCCTTTAGCATCCTTGTCCGTCTGACGTGATCGTGGCCTCAATCCATTCTCGCGCCATGTGCTGTTTTCCCATACTGTGCGTAGGCCAGTGCGTGGAGATATTCGGCACAATGATAATAATCGAGCACTTGCTTGCCTGAGGGAAAGATCTCCTTGCACGCTTTGCATCGGGGTCTTTCGCCTCGGCGATCTGCCGATCGAGGTTTTCACGATCGCGCAAAAACGATCCGTATTCGGCCATAGCAGAGCGAGCGGGTGAGCCGTAAGGGTCTCTAATGTCGAAGTGCTGCGCAAGGGCCTGGCCGTAACGGTTGTGAGGATTGCGGATGGCAAGCTCTTTCGCGCGGCCCTCCGCCTCGGCCCTGCGGCGCGTTTCCTCTTCGCGCCTGGCTTCCTCGGTCTGACGGTCGGCTTGCCCCTTGAACTGATTGCGGCGGTGTTTTTCGTCCTTCTGTGCGGCTTCCTTCTTCCTTGATAGCTCTTCTTTTCACTGTCACCTGATTGTGGCGCAAGACCGGTGTACTCGATAACGCCGTGCACACCCTTCTATGGCTTGACCTGGCTTTCGCGATAGCCGGGAAATGATCTTCATCAGAAGAGCATGTCTGGTCCCGATCCGCTATATTAAACCCCGTTGGGCATGAGAAGCCTGCCCAACCTACCGCCTTCTAACCTTGCCTCGAAATCTCATACAAGCCGGGCCGCTGCGCTATAGCGTGGTTTGAACGACAATGAGACTCTGCCCGTTGTCTCACAGTCAGTGCGAAAGTACCCACACAGGGGGCCGGAAAAAATACGGACACAAGGCCCTACACTACTGCGCTCTGCACCCCTTCTTTCATTAGGCCAATAACCCTCGTTGACATCGCAATTGGTGTGCACTTGCGCGCCAAGGACGTTCGGACGCTGGTAGCATAGGCCATTGTGGCCGTCGTCCCATTGCGTGAAAGCACCTGGGGAGAGACGGGAAATCCAGCGTCTTCCTTGGTAAATTCGATGGCTTGCAAGTTAAAGCCACTGGGTTCCCACCTAAAAGCGCTGCGGGAATGACGACCGGCAGGTTCCACGGTTGAAGTGAGCATGCAAATAAATAGTGCGAGGATGGTTTGGGCGACAGCCCATCCGGCCTTGGGAACCCACTTCCAGAAGCTCCTGCTTCGTTTAACCAGGAACTGACAATGACCGGCAGCCCCTGTTGGAGGAAAATGGCGCCGAGCAGGGCAATTAACCGCCCTTCTTCCGGTAGAGCGCGGCTATTCCCTGGCCGCCGACGTCCGGGTTCACCAGGTCGAAGGAATCGTATTGCGGAAGGACTTTGCTGAATCCATAGACGAGATAGTATGCTCCGGGGCGCGCACACTCGGCTATTTTTTCGGCAAAAACGTCATGAAGTGTAATGTAGGTATAGAAGAGATCGACCTTATCGAAGGATACCCCAACCGTTGACTGTATCTCCCGGAAAGTAGCATCATCGAGGGAGCTTCCGCGAAAGAGGTAGATGTTCTCCGGGGGAAACATCGCGTCTGCCTCGGCCAGTTCCGGTAAAAGCTCATCCTCTCGCTGTGAATACTCGGAGAGTATTTCCGAATCGATTTCAATCCCCACGGAGATTTTTACGAAATAGCTCATCAGGAAATTCACACGGCCGTCTCCGCATCCCAGGTCGGCGAAAACGGTACTGGCGGGATCGATTATCCCGGAGGCCGAAAGGTCGTCGATGCATGCACTGAATTTCGACAGATCCGTTGTCTTGCGGAAACCTTTATTGCCGAAACAACCGACTTTGCAGCCATCAAAATAGGCTGCTACAATTTTCATGGTTTTTTCAAGAGGGACCGATTTCATAGCCGTACCACAACCATCCCTTGCTCAGGCGCTGTTGTCGTTTGTCCTCTGCCGGATGAACCTCCTGATCCTGTCATGCAACAGGAACAGGGTTTCCATTTCCCGTCCGTTCGTCTCCTGAAGCTCGATCAGATCCTCCAGAGGCATCTCTTTTTGAAGCCGGGTGCAAAGGTAGTTGATGC
Organism: uncultured Syntrophobacter sp.; assembly: GCA_964539645.1. Lineage (GTDB taxonomy): Bacteria > Desulfobacterota > Syntrophobacteria > Syntrophobacterales > Syntrophobacteraceae > SbD1. Next base: position 27,384 of record CAZIJV010000045.1, on the reverse strand, counting down.
ACAGAACGTCACGGGCGGAAAGGCTGCAGCCGCTCTCACCGAGAAAGTAGCAACTCTTGGCGGAATGCCTCATATCGGGCAGATCTACGCCCAGAAGGAGGTTCATCAACAGGAGTTCGGGAGTGTACCGGTTTTCTATGCCGGCGCCGCAGCAACTCCCGCCTTCCTCTTCATCGCATTGCCTGCAGGCGCCGCTGACCCCCTTGTGAATCGAAGCGATGCCCGAAGCCTTGGAGCAGGCAGCCAGGTCGCGCAGCATTCCGGCAAGGAGAGTGTCCGCTTCTATCGACGAGCCCCATTTCTCATAGAGATCACGAGCGGTTTTTATTTTCAGTTCAATTCCCGGAGTTTTCATCTCTGATCCGCGGGCAGCAGCAAGTCGCCGCCCTCAAGCTGACTCATTCAAGAGTGAAGAAGTTCGGGGTGATTATTTCCCTTATGATGGAAAAGTCAAGGAGTGATACCGTATGCTGGCGCATATGTCCTTGCTTAAACTCCTTGAGGAGCCTTCGCGGATGTGCGATATTCATAAGAAAGACAGGTAACCGCTCTGAACCACGGAGAAAATTGCGATGCCCTCATCCGTTACCGACAAGCTGATTGAAGCACTGAAGCTGACCGCCGACCGTCTCAACGATTTCCTTTTGAGCAACCGGGAGATTTTTGGAGAGTTGGACCCCTCTCCCTACGGTTTTATGACCTTTTGTTCTTTCCTGGTGGTAGCGAGCTATGCACCTGGAAAAGAGCGTTTTCCGGACACGGTGATAGAGCGCCAAGAGGCTGATACGGAAGAATTCAGGAAGACGGTCATTGATACGATGACCCAGTCCCTGTTGGCGCGGCACGCGGGCGCCCTCGATCTGATCGAAGACGAGGAGGAGAGAAAAGAGCAGGCAAAAAAGACCGGCATGCGGGTAGCGGAACTCCTGGATCAGAAATATGAAGAATACTTTGGATTCTTCCGCGAGGATGTAGAACGGCTGGCGGAAGAGCAGGCAAACATTTACGCCAACCTGTCGGCTGCATTCATGACCGATGTTATCGGAAGGGACGAAAACGCACCGGCCCCGGAAAACGTCGCTCTTGGATTATGCCTTTCGACCACTGTTTCCGGGTTGATGTCCTTTTACGATGGCGGGGAAACGGAAGGCGGAAGCAGGAAGTAGGAAGTAGGAGGTAGGAATCCGCCTACCGCACCTTCATCATCCAGAATGAAGCCGGCTCTGCCTCCGCCATCTGCTCTCCGAGGATGGGGCAGGCTGCCGCCATTTCCACCGGATAGTGATGCTTGAGGTAGTTCAGCGCTCCAATAATTCTGAAACTATCATTGAAGCTCAAGAAAGCCTCCAGCAGGTATTGCTCGTTCCAGAACCTGGTTTCCTCAAATATCCACTTGTCCAGGTAGTCCTTAGGCGTGAAGATGTCATGTATGTGTACGACTACTCCGCTTCTGAGAGTTGGGAGCACCTCCAGGTATTCGAATAAAACATCGCCCTGCGGGCGGATGATGTGTGATGAATCTATGAACAGGAAATCCCCTGCGGAGAGTGAGCTGAAGAGCTTCATGTCAACATCTTCAACTTTCGTGCGCAGCACTTGAAAGCCCGCCTCCTCGAGCCAGGCGGATTCGTAAGGTTCTATACAGGTGTACTCGCATACTGCCTTCGGATCTTCACTCCTGTTGGCCTCAAGCGCCTTTTGTGCAATCAGAGTCGAGAATCCGCTGCCTATTTCCACCACGCGCCCGGGCTTAAAGGCACGGAGCATGCTGTAATAGAACTCCGCATCGCCGGGACCGAAGTAATCGTTGCGGTAATAGAATTCGTTTGGCTTTGAGCCGGTTTCAGGTATTTGCAGCAGTTCGTCCCGGTAGTTGAATGTCTTGAGCAGATCGACCTGGTAGTCTGTGTTGAAATCGATGCCGGTGAGCTTTCTGTCTTCTCGAAGCGATTTCCTGATATGGCGGGGATTGAACATCGGGTCGTAGTACCATTCCAGTAGTGGAAACACTCCCAGCTTGAATAGAGCAGACCTGCAAAGGGGTGTGCGGCAGAGCCCGTAGCGGCGCAGAAACCGGAGCACCCAGGCGCCTGCGGTTGCAGGCGGCAGGAGCAGCACATCGACGACTCCCGGCGGTAATGCTGACTTCAAGAAAGACTTAAACTCCATACTTGCTCCTATCCGGTTTTGCAGGTTCCAGGTAAAGGACGCTTATTTTTCTCTCCAGAATTCCTTCCGGGTAACAAAATATCTTTGACGGCTGGAATTCATCTGCTATTGTGTTACCAATACAAGAACAAATCTGAACCGGTCCATATCCGTGTCTGCTCGAATACTCCTTTTTCAAGACATTCGCTTCCTCTGGGATCAACCGGCTTAGTGGAAAAAGAGCCACAGAACCGATGGGCGTAATCGCCCTTTGTCAAATCCAGCAATTATTCATTAGTTCCGATATCTGCATATTCGTGTCCTCATTTCGATAAAGGGTGCAACGACATGCTCCGTACCCGATCCGGCAGTATACTTTTAAGTCTGCTTCTTGTGGCAGCTATTTTTACAGCAAATGCTCATGGTGAGCAAAAATGTGACGAGTGGGTGACCCGGGTCGTTTCCGTCCAGGGGAAGGTGGTGGCCAGGAAAGGGGGAGAGACAAGGTGGATTCCGGTCCAGCTTGACGATACCTACTGCGCGGGAGATACGATCCGGGTGCCGGAGAGAAGCCGCGCGGCCTTGCTGCTCCGAAACGAGTCGCTACTCCGGCTCGACCAGAATACGACCGTCACCCTGCTCGGAGTGGAGAGAGAGAAACATTCGATACTGGAGATGCTGAACGGTGCGGTCCTGTTTTTCAACCGCTTCCCGGCGGGCCTCACGGTAAACACTCCCTTTGTAAACGCCAATGTCGAAGGGACCGAATTCCTGGTCAAAGTCGAGGGAAGCCGGGCATTGGTCAGCGTGTTCGAGGGCAGGGTTTCCGCCTCGAATGATTTGGGACGGGTAGTCCTGGAAAAAGGTCAGACCGCGGAAGCGGGCAGCGGCCAGCCGCCTTCCCTGAGGAGGGTATCGCAGCCAAGAGATGCCGTCCAGTGGGCGCTCTACTATCCCCCGATTCCCGATTACCGCCTGGAAACGCTCTCTGGGGATCACACCGGCTGGCGGCCTTTCGTGCTGGAGTCTCTCGACTGCTACCGGAAAGGCGACCTGTCAGGGGCCTTCGATGCGATAGAAAAAGTCCCCGCGGTCGATGATCCCACCTTTTATACCTACCGCGCGCTGCTTTTCCTGACCGTGGGAAGGGTTGATGAAGCTTCAGCAGATCTCAGGCGGGCGTTGGAACTGGACCCGCGCGACAGCTATGCGCTTGCGCTCCGGGCAGTGATAGCCGTCACCCAAAACAAAAAGGAACGGGCGCTGGAGCTTGCCAAAAAGGCGGTGGATTACGATCCTTCCTCATCCGCCGCGCTGATGGCGCTCTCCTATGCGCAGCAGGCGTCCTTCGACCTCAAGGGTGCATTGAAGAGCATCGAGCAGGCGGTGGGTATGAATCCAGGAGACGCCCACGCCTGGGCGCGACTCGCAGAGTTGAAACTCTCCTTCGGCTATACGCAAAAATCACTGGATGCCGCCCGGAGAGCCACGGAGATTGATCCACACCTCTCCCGTACGCAAACCGTGCTTGGCTACGCCTACCTCTCTCAAATACGAACCAAAGAATCCAGGAAAGCATTTCAGAAAGCTATCTCCTTCGATTCCGCCGACCCGCTCCCGCGACTGGGCCTCGGGCTTGCCGTCATCCGTGACGGCGACCTGAAGGAAGGACGCCGTCAAATAGAAATCGCGGCGATCCTCGATCCCGACAACTCGTTGATTCGGAGCTACCTGGGAAAGGCCTACTTTGACGAGAAGCGTGACAAGCAGGCTGGAAACCAGTTCGAGCAGGCCAAAACACTCGATCCGCTGGACCCTACTCCCTGGTTTTATGAGGCTATCCGCAAGCAGACCATTAATCGTCCGGTTGAGGCATTACTGGATCTTCAGCAGTCCATGGCGCTGAATGATAACCGGGCCGTCTACAGGTCGCGACTGCTTCTCGATGAAGACCTGGCGGTCCGTAGCGCGAGTCTTGCTCGCGTCTACGACGATCTCGGGTTTCAAAGGCTGGCCCTGGCCGAGGCTTCTAAATCCCTGGAACGCGATCCGGCGAGTTTTTCGGCCCATAGATTCCTTGCGGATTCCTATTTCTCCCAACCCCACCACGAGATCGCCAGAGTGAGCGAACTGCTCCAGGCTCAATTGCTGCAACCAATGAACGCATTGCCAATTCAGCCGCAACTGGCAGAGAGCAGCAGACTCTTTCCTGTTACCGGTCCAGGCTTCAGAAACCCTTCCTTCAACGAGTACACACCGTTGTTTGTTCGAGATCAGCTCTCGATGCTGATTGGAGGGGCGGCAGGAGAAAACAACACCTTTGCCGAAGACGTGGTTCATTCTGGTATCGCCGGCCGGTTTTCCTACAGTATCGGCCAGTTCCATATGCAGACTGATGGTTTTCGAATCAACAACGACCAGACACAAAATGTTTATGATGTGTTCGCCCAGGTGAATCTCTCGGCGAAAACCAGCGTTCAGGCGGAATTCCGACATAGAGACTTCGATATAGGAGATCTGCGCCTGCTCTTTGACCCCGATTTTTTTGAGCTGACTCAAAGAGAAAAAGATCGCCGGGATTTTTTCAGGTTCGGTCTTCACCATGCCTTTGCTCCCGGTTCCGATTTTATTGCATCGTTCATGCGCCGTAGTGCAAAGCATGACGCGCTGCTGTTCGGACCATCCGAACTGAAGCAAGACCAGGACGGCTACGGCATAGAAGGACAGCACCTCTACCGCTCCGAGCGTTTCAACGTAGTGATGGGCGCCGGTCACTTCACGGAAGATGAAAAAGAAGAATTTATATCAGAGGGACAAGTCTTTCCATCCCAGTTCGATACATCCCACTCGAACCTCTATGTTTATTCACACCTGAATCTTCCGCGGGATTTCGTGTGGACTGTGGGGGTGAGCGCCGATTTCTTCCAGGGCGGGGCGCTTGATGTCGAAAAACAGCAGCTCAACCCGAAATTCGGTGTCATGTGGAACCCGTTCACAGGCACTACCGTGCGGGGCGCCGTCTTCAGAACCTTCAAAAGGACTCTTCTCAGCGACCAGACCATTGAACCGACCCAGGTGGCCGGCTTCAACCAGTTTTTTGACGACGGTGAATTAACGGATGCATGGCGATATGGCGTCGGAATAGACCAGAAGCTGACCAACTGTTTATTTGCCGGTGTTGAGTTTTCCCGGCGAGACTTTGTAACCCCTGTCTTTCGCCTCGACCCGCAACAGCCGCCGATAGAAGTGGAAGCAGAGGAGGATATCGGTAGAGCTTACCTTTACTGGACACCTCATCCGTGGGTCGCCCTCGGTCCGGAATACCAATACGAGCTGACGAAATTTGGTCCGGAAGGTCCGCTTAACGGGATATCCAAACTGGTAACCTACAGGTTTGGGTTCGGGGTCAACTTTTATCACCCATCCGGATTGCTTGCCCGCATCAAACCTACATTCGTCACCCAGGAAGACCATTTTCGCCCCTTCATATTTAGCCCGGTCACGAAAGGTGACAGTGAATTTGTCGTGATTGATGCGTCTATTGGTTATCGGCTGCCCAAAAGACTGGGCTTGATCGAACTGGTCGCGAAGAACCTTTTCGATGAGAGCTTTCGCTTCCAGGACACCAACCCATTGAACCCGGATATCACGCCCAGGCGTTTTATTCTGGCCAGATGGAGCATTTCTTTTTGAGTCCTTTGAGCCGAGATCGAAAAACCCGGTTCCCGAACAAAGGCGGTGACAGGGGAGCGATCCCCTATGGCAGCAAGGAGACTTTCTCGCAACATATGTCTGGATGATGAAAGGAGAGGAACCCATGAACGGAAAATTAGAAAGCTATGAAGTGACTCTGGTTTTGGATGGGGAAGGCAAATTGCTGAAATGGCCAAAGTGCGCCGGCGCCGATGTGATCCTGAACGAGAATTCCCTCGAAAAACCTCAGAGCCTGGAAGGTTATAAAATACTTCTCAGGTCGCCTGATTTCCGAGGCGCCGACCCGCCCAGTTGCCAGATTATAAATGGACGCCTGATCTGCAAGTAATCCAGCAGTAATCAGGTGCTTGTTAATGACTATTGGCTCGGAGGCAAGGGGTGGGCGCACTCGTTGCCTACCCCTTGCCTCAAGAGAGTGAAGCGCCATCAGCCGTCGATCCCTTGGGAGTGCGAACACCGAATGAGAAAATATCAATCACTGACCGATATGCCGGCCGGGCTCAACAGTGACAGGTATGCCGGAGCGCCTGTGGTTACTGTCGTACCCTCGAATGGCAGGATCGAAGTAGAATTTGTCTTCCCCGGATTCTATTACAGTGAGGCTAGAACTCGCGAAATCGACGGCAAGACCTGGGCATTCAGAAATGTTGAGGTAACCTCTGCAGGATTTCTCATGCAGCCGGGCAAACCGTTGCTTCCCTCCTTCGGCCGCTATGTCCAGGTTCCCAATTCCTGCTGCTTCAGCTATAGCGCGGAACCGCACGGTGAAACCAGATTTGATGGTTTTATAATCTCACCTGCACAGACACACAGGGTGGACGGCGCCGGCCAGGTTCAGGAATTCAAATTTGAACACGCTTTTTATACCGGCAAAGAATGCTATCCCGAAGAACCCGTTAAAGTGACCGGACCGTTCAGGATAGACGACTACAAGGCGTTCCTGATCCATGTCGCTCCTCTCCGGTTCGATCCCCAAAGAGAACAGTTGATAGGTTACCACAAGGTGAAGATAATTTTCGAAATCGGGCGAGACAAGCAGGAGAAAAAATCTCACCAGGTGGATGGCCCCTCCAGCAACGGACAGCCATTCGTGCCCGGTAGCCGGGAAGCTTTCGGAAACCTGCTGCTGAACCCCGGGCACAAGATAGAGGAAAAAGTCGGTTTCCCCGTGCCGGTGAAAGCCACCGGCAATGCAGGGCCCGAGTTGCTCATCATCCATGCAGACGGGTTCGAGAATGCAGCGAAGAAGCTGGCCTTGTGGAAGCAAAAGCGCGGCATCGAAACTAAAACGATATGCATAAGTGAGGTTGGAGAGAATGCTGACTCCATTAAGCGCTATATTCGCAACATGAAAGCACAGCCCTTTGCACGCTTGGGATATGTTTTGCTGCTTGGAGATGTTGAATGCATTCCGCCTGAAATAGTCGATTCCTCTCTAGTGCGGCTAAATGCGACCGATTACTACTATTCAACTCAATTTGATGAAAAGAACCCCAACCCTGAAAATCCGGGATGCAAGCTCTTCATGCCGTGGCTCTCAATCGGACGAATTCCGGTGCTGCCCGACAGGACACATCCAGAGGATGTCGGTGTGCAGGCCATGTCCGTGGTCAACCAGATTATAGAATATGAACAGAACCCGCCGGATGACCCTGCCTATTACAAAAGGATGGTTTTCGCCGCGGCCTTTCAGGATGATAATTGGCCCGCAGATCGAAAAGACAATGAGAGCTACCTTGAAACGGTGGAGTATATACGTTCCTCTCTGCTGCCTCTGGGGTACAACGGCAAACGGGTCTATCTCACCAACCTTGGCTCTCACGAACGTGAACTCTACTACAAGAACGGCAGTCGCATTCCCTCTGAAGTCAGAGACGAAATGATCTTTAGGGACGATCAAGCCTGCGCCGTCCAGGCTCTTGTGGATGCCGTAAAGGAAGGGCAACTGCTCGTATGCTACAGAGGACATGGAATGCCGGACGGGTGGCGCTCTCCGCGCTTCTATATTGACGACCTGGACAAGGCGGTCAGTGATCGCTATTCCATTTTCTACAGCATAAGCTGCTGGACGGGGATGTTCGATGATAATAGTTCAAAAGAGTGTTTCGCGGAAAAGAATCTGAGGATGAAGGGCGCTGCTCCTTCACTCATAGCCGCCACCAGGGAATCGAATACGGCTCTTAACGACGAACTGGCGAAAGCGCTCTTCGATGCGACCTTCGCAGGTGTTTTGCCTACGTTTCCAGGGACTACCGCCAGCTACCCGGTCAGGTTCAGTCGGCTGGGGGACATACTGAACTACGCAAAATCCTACCTGCCGGTATCCGCCGGCGCCGACGACGAAGGGGTGGAATACCTCAAGAATCATTTTGAAATCTATCACGTTATAGGTGATCCGACACTGGAGCTTTGGAAAAGGTTCCCTTTGAAATTAAAAGTCAAGGCCAGGATCATCCAAAGCGTTCTCGATATTCAGTTGTCGATGTGCCCCAGCGGTTGTGTTCTGACAATCTGGTCGGGTGACAGTATGCTGAAAAGAATTGAGCCTTCTTCAACCCACATGACGCTTCCGTGTCCCCCTGAGAACAGTCTGCGTGTATGCTGCTGGGCGCCGGGGTACAGGTACATTGAAACGCCGGTTTGATATCGTGCTTTTCGGGTTGCGCCACTCCAGGTCACATCTTTCCGACGGATACCACCCCGTTCCATATCCCGATGGGCGGGTTCTCTTTGTAAATCTGGCATTGCTTGAGATAATAGGAGGAGGGGACATCTTTTCCGGATATCCCGATGCATTCCTGGAACAGAGCTATCGCGCGATCCCAGGAGCGATTGTCGAACTCACGCAAAGCTTCCGAAAAAAGGGCGCTCAGGCGCTTCTGTTCTTCGCCCGCCTCCCCCAGCGGGCAGATCAGCTCGTATACCGTGATGGGATTGGATTTCCCGGAGAGCATGAAGCAGCCTAGTTCACGGGTCAGAAAATCGGTTATCCCCTCTATTACCGAACCGGATACCAGGATGCTGGTGCCGAAATGCTTGTTGAGATTTTCGATGCGTGACGCAGTGTTTACAACGTCTCCCACAGGACGGTATTCATAGTGGCCGAATCCCCCTATTGTGGCCAGCAGCAGTTCGCCGTAGTGCAGACCTATGCGGGTATTCAACCTGAGCGGCGAAACGCGGTTATTAAACTCTTCAACCGCCCGCAACACCCCGAGCGCCGCCCGGCAGGCCTCCCTTCTGCGCGACTGGTCCGGGTGAGTGGTCGTCCAGGCCGCAAGCATCGAATCCCCGATTATGTCCGAAATGGTCCCCTGGTGTGATTTCACGGGAATGAAAATCGATTCGAAATAACTGTTCAGAAAAGCGTTCAGCACCGCCGGGCGCATCTTTTCCGAAAGGCTGGTAAACTGCTCGCCGTCCGTGGCGAGAATGGCGCCGAATACGGCCTGCTGGCTGTGAGTCATGCCGCTGGTGCGGCTCATATCACGGATTACCTGGTCGATCACCTTGCCGGGGAGAAAGAAGCCGAAGGCCTTCCTGACGTTTTCCCGCTCTTTTCGCGTATGGAAATGGTTCCAGAGAAGATTTCCCGAAAGGGAGAGGGGGGCCTGGAGCAGGAGCGGGATGGCCACCGGTATCCAGATTCCGCTGGAGGCAAATTGAAACCCGGCTAATGAGACATAGGCCAGGCTGACTCCCGCCGCTGCTGCGGTCGCAAACATGGACGAGAGTAGAAAACAGCATGCGCCCAGGAAAAAACCGTAGGAAAATACTACCGCAAAGAAGTAGAGGCCCGGCAGCATGCGGACCGGATTGTTTTCGAGCAGGTTCGCAAAGGCGGTTGCGGCTATCTCGACGCCGCTCAGATCGGTGCCGTCGGATTTCGAAAATACCGTATTGAAGCCGTCCCGTTGTTCGGGGCGCAGGGTTTCCGAAAGGCCGATGAAGACCGCTTTTCCAGCCAGGTCATGTGCGGCGTTTTCGTCCAGGAGCTTGTGGAAGGAGATCGTGGGAATCCATCCGGGCGGGCCGTAGAAATTGAGAAAAAGACTGTCCGGGTGGCAGTAGAGCCATAGGAGGGACTGGAGAGATTTTTTCCGCCCGGGTGTGATCTCCTGGGTGGAATAGGAGTCCAGCCGCTCGATCATCGCCCTTGCCAGGGCGGGATTTTCCTCGAAAAACCCCCTGAGCCTGGTAATCAGCCATAAGATCTTGCTTTCTTCCCGGATCGACTTCGCATCAGGGGGAAAGGCGCCGGCATAAGCAGGGCTGACCTGTTCGAGAAGTTTCACCAAATCCTCATAGGCTTGCAGGGAGTGAATCTGGAACGCCGCAACCGGCAGGGTGGCCTTGCATCCGGCGCCGGTCTTGAAAGTCCAGAACCGGCTCACCCTGACCGGGACTTTTGGAAGGGGAAAGGGCGCCAGGGCTGCGGCCGAATCAGCAAGTCCGTCGATCGGCGGTATGGATTTTTCGATATGGACGTAGCCGCTCGGGGAAACCGGAACGGCATCCCTTTTCAGATGCTCGCACAGCACCACATTTCCGGCATTCTTCACGGCGCGCGCAAGCTCGTCATCATCCTCCCCCACGGACGGTTCGTTGAACAGGACATCGAATACGACGACGGAGGCCCCATGCCGGGAAAGGTTTCTCGTCAGGAGGGCGTGCAGACTGCGTGGCCACTTCAGGGGATTGGGGGAAATCCCGAGCGCCTCGGCGGATTCCTGGTCCAGGGCGACAACCGCGACGCCGGGCGGAACCGGTCTCGGTCCTCTCAGGTGGAAAAGGATCTGCAAGCCGACGCTCTCCTCCAGGTCCATTCCAAGGGGTGTCAGGCTTACTGCAAGACCAAGTATTCCCACCAGCAACCCTGCCGCCGCCGCCAGGCTACATCTGCTCTTCATGGCAGATCCTCGCAGTTTATCGGGGGATGTTCTTGAAATGATCTTATACCGGGTATTGGCGCCCCGCAATTCATTTCTATGCCGATCCGCAGAACGGTCCGGTTGGAGCCGAGCAGGGCGGGGCGGGGCGCACAGTTTTTTTCCAAAGATTTGATAAAAAAGTCACAATTTGTGCGTGCATCTTTTTCCACTCTGGTATAAAAAAGCAGGCTGTTCATACGCGCACACCTACTCATAATCATCTTGGTCTTCGAAGGAGACAGACATCGTGACGGATTTCACAGCTCAGGTGGAACGCAGGAGTTACAAGAATTTCACGGAAATCAGTGAGACTCTCTCTCCCCAGGAAGAGTGCTTCGAGTGGTGGAGGAATACTCTGGGCCTGTTTATCGGCCCCCTTGCCGCAATAATGGTATACCTCACGCCCATGCCCTCCTTGAGTCCGCAGGCCCATATTCTTGCAGCAATTATCTCTCTGGTGGGCATCTGGTGGATTACCGAACCGATTCCCATCCCCATGAGCGCGATGCTGGGAGCGGTGCTGTGCGTGCTCTGCGGAATCGCGGACGCCAAAAAGGTTTTTGCGCCCTTTGCCGATCCCATTATTTACTTGTTTCTGGGCAGCTTCATCTTGGCCGAGGCAATGGCGATCCACGGGCTCGACAAGCGCTTCGCCTTCGCGATTGTCTCCATGAAGGCGGTCGGAAACAGCACGGGTCGTATTTTGTGCGCGTTCGGACTCATCTGCGCCTTCCTCTCCATGTGGATCAGCAATACCGCGGCAACCGCCATGATGTTCCCGATCGGCGTTGGGATCATCTACGCCATGGCGGATATTATCCGGGAGAAGACAGGCAGCAATATCGATCCCACCCGGCTTCGCTACGGGACCGGCATGATGCTGATGGCGGCCTATGCAGCCTCCGCGGGTGGAATAGGCACTCCCGTCGGAACTCCGCCGAACCTGATCGGCATTGCCATGATCGAAAAATTCTGCGGCGTGAAAATAGCTTTCTTTCAGTGGATGAGCTTTGCCGTACCGTTGCTCCTGGTTCTTTTCGGCATGCTGTTCGTAATCATGTATTACATGCACAAACCGGAACTGGAACAAATCGAAGGCAGCCACGAATACGTGGAGCGCGAGCGCGCGCATCTCGGCAAATGGACCACAGGGCAGAAGAACGCGCTGATAGCTTTCGGGGTGACGGTCGCCCTGTGGCTCATCCCGGGCGTTCTGGCCATACTCTACGGAACGGGCGATCCCGTCTACAAGGCCTATAACAAATACATACCCGAGAGCGCGGCTGCTCTGATAGGGGCCTCGCTGCTCTTCTTCCTGCCCGTGGATATGAAAAAGAGGGAATTTACAATCTCCTGGGGGCAGGCCACCAAAATCGACTGGGGCACGCTGCTGCTTTTCGGAGGCGGTATAGCGCTTGGAAACCTGATGTTTGAATCCAAACTGGCCGAAGCCATCGGCAAGGGCCTCCTGGACATGAGCGGCGCCACCTCCATGTGGGGTATCACCTTTGGGGCTATCTTCATTGCGATCATCGTCAGCGAGACTTCATCGAACACCGCTTCGGCCAACATGGTGATCCCGGTCATGATTTCCCTTGCCCAGGCGGCAGGGGTAAACCCGTTGGCGCCGGCTATAGGCGCTACGATCGGCGCCAGTTGGGGTTTCATGATGCCGGTCTCCACGCCTCCCAACGCAATAGTCTACGGTTCGGGGATGGTGCCCATCACCAAGATGATCCGGGCGGGGATACTCTTCGACATACTCGGCGGGGTGTTGATCTGGCTGGGGTTGAGAATCCTGCTGCCTGTGACGGGGCTGGTGTAAATACACAATTGTAGCGCTCTGGTTCAGGAAACAGGTTGGTTTCCCCAGGGGGCGCAGCCGGATTTGTTCAGCGATAATATCCGGATGAAGTCGAAATACGATCTGCTATGCCGGCCCTTTCAGCCAGAGAATGCTCAGATCAATCTCTATCTCCAGAAACGGTTCAGCCCGCACCCTTTCATCTTCAGAAAAGGCGCCCAGCAGGGACCATCTTCCGGATTCGAGCCTGAATACTTCCAGTGTTTTCGCTACAGGGTCGATCATCCAGAAATGAGATACTCCAAACTGGCCGTATAAAGGCATCTTCTTCACCCTATCGAGTCGCAATGTTCCCGGCGAGAGCACCTCACAGGCCCAGTCCGGAGCTATGGAGATCCAGTTAGTTTCCTCCGGTTGTGGAAACCGCTCGCTTTTCCACCCGCCCAGGTCGGGAACCACGATGTTTTCGCCGAGCTTGACCTCCGGTTCAACGAGAATGATCCAGCCGCCCGGGCCGTCCCCATCGCCCAACTGATAGGGTGAGCCAATTTTTTTGTCCAGGGTGGAGGTGGTGTATACATGCCTTCGTGAGGGGCGAGGAGTAACGACGAGTTCTCCGTTGATGATCTCGCCGGTCATATGGTCGGCAATATGGTGCAGGTCGTCGTATATTGCTTTTTTCGCCGCTGTCTCTGACATGGTGGTCCTCCCTCGATCTCAGAATTTTACTAGAGGCCGGTTGGAAATGCCAACTGTAAAGATGGGCGAACAATGAACGGGAGAGCTTGCATCAAGCGGGTTCGCTCCTATAATAGGTCCGTGTGCCCCGTCTAATCCGGCGACAACCAGCAAAAATCATCAATTAATTGAATTTCCCGATTGTGAACAGGAGAGGTCGGCTATGGATCAAGTCACGAAGGAGCAGAGAAGAGAAAAGGTAATTGCGGTCCTGAACCAGGCGCGCGCTATGGAACTCCAGGCCATTTCCCAGTACATGAACCAGCACTATAACCTGGACGATATGGACTACGGAGATATGGCCGCAAAGGTAAAGCTCATTGCGATAGATGAGATGCGTCACGCGGAGATGTTTGCTGAGCGAATCAAGGAACTGGGAGGGGAGCCGACTACGGATCTCGCGGATAAAGTCATACGAGGCCAGCAGATCCAGGCCGTTTTTGCCTTTGATACGAAACTCGAAGACGATACCGTCGATATCTATAACCAGTTTCTGCTGACCTGCCGGGAAAACGGCGACAGCACCAGCGTCAAGATTTTCGAAGTAATCATAGATGAGGAACAGATCCATCTGAACTACTTCGCCAATGTCAACAATCACATCGAGAAGCTAGGCGATTCATTCCTGGCCCAGATCGCGGGAACGCCATCGGCTACCGGCCTTCAGACTCAGGGCTTCATCGCGCGGCAGGGCGGCGGAGGGGCATAATCAAAAAGCTGGGAGGGGGCAAAACGTGAACACCTGTCTTCCTCGCCCCCTCCACTATTTGGACCTTCCTGCGCCTCTTCGTCCCCATCCTGCACTCTGAGACCATGGAAAGAGTGCAGCTCAGCCGGACTTCTTGAAATGGTCAAAAGAGCACCCGAAGGCAACTCCCGGGCTCTTATGAAACCTCAATTATTAAGAAACACTCCAGTTAGTCACCCAGCACACTTCGTCATTCCCGCGTGCTTTTGGCGGGAACCCAGTGTCTTGCATTCACGGCCCAAAGCGGAAGGTATTGATATTGAGCTTCTCCTACTGCGTCAACCTGCGGTTTTTGGTTTCAACCTTGCGTTCTGGTCTTGATAAACAAACGAAAAGACGCTGGGTTCCCGCCTAAAGCCGCGGGCATGACGATGCGTGGATACCGCGAGTCGACGTGAATCCATGAGAGTCTGTTCCCCAAGGGCTGCTGCATGCAATGGGCGTCCGAACCGGACCGGCTCTCACGAGGTAACGCCTCAATCTCATTGAAAATTCACCTACCCGTCATTCCGGCGGCGCTTCTGAGCCGGAATCTAGCCGAGCGGCCACCATCGAACATAGTCTAAACGAGAATGGAATTTTGTTCCGTCCCATTGGCATATTCCTTTGGAAATGAAGTCAGATAAGAGCCGAGCCCGCCACGCATTAGCGTGGTACTGACGTGAAGTTTCACAGGGAGCGCCGCGGCGAAGTTCTTGTTGTTGACAAGAAGCCGGACCCGAGAGGAAAATAACCTCTGCCCGTCTTTGTGAAAGAGGCCAACAGCCTCACTGAGACGGCGCAGGCTATCCGCGTCATTACCACGCCGTGTGATCGAGTCAGGTTCCAGGAGAGCAGCGCCGAAGCATACAGGGGGATCTGGAATGAAAATGAAAAATGCCGCAGGGTCTTTGATTGTCCTGACTGTCGTGAGCGTTCTTTTCATGTTTCACCCCGGTGTTCGCGCCCAGGCGCCGGATCGCGCGGGGTTTGTGACTGATCCCGGAAAGGTCCTCCCCAACGATGTCAGGGCGAACATGGAAAAGGCATGCAAGTCCGACGGGCGCATCTATGTCTATGTGCACAAGGGCCCGTTGCAGAACCTCATGGCCGCCTCCGACATGCTCTGGAACAAGTGGGGTTTGAAAAACGACAACGTGCTGCTGGTGGTTTCCATTGACGGTAAGAATGTACATTTCCGCATCAGGCGCGGGGCTGATGTCAGCAGTACCATCACGGAACGGGAACTCAGCGAGATAACCGGGAAAATGGGAAATCTCTTCTCCGCCGGACAGGTCCAGCAGGCCCTTCTGTTCGGAATCGAGAGCATCCATTCGGAACTGAGTGCGAGAAGAGATTGGACGATCGGTATCACTGCGATTCTGCTGGTTCTTGGCGGCATGATCGTCCTGATGGTCATTTTCGCCAAACGAAAATCGCTCAAAGAAAAGCGAGAACAGCGCGAAGCACTGGAGGACAGGCTCAGCGAATTCCTGCGGCGCATGGAGACCCTGACCGTGCAGGCCGAAAAACAGCGCACCGTTGCGCAAGGCTTCCCGCCCGAAATCAAGAAGAAATTCCACAGGCAATTTGCCTGCCTGTCGTCGGGTTCGATAAAGGAAGTGCTGGATGGCATCGAAGCACTGAACGGCTCTCTCTACAGGATAGATGCAGCCGTCGGCGACCGGAAGGCGGCGGAAATCGAGTCGGCCATGGACGGGATCGCCGAAGCAGTGGAACTTGTTGAGCGGCTTGCCATGGGTGA
This sequence comes from uncultured Syntrophobacter sp., assembly GCA_964539645.1. Taxonomy (GTDB): domain Bacteria; phylum Desulfobacterota; class Syntrophobacteria; order Syntrophobacterales; family Syntrophobacteraceae; genus SbD1. Next base: position 11,557 of record CAZIJV010000045.1, on the reverse strand, counting down.
GGATGTAGAACTTCCGGCTGCCGGAGAAACAAACAGGCCGCGTTCGGCCGGGACGATGCATCAGCGGGATTATGACGAAAGACGCGGGGATACCGGTGTGAGCGCCGCCGGGATCTACGTTGCGACAGACTACGTTGAACACCGGAGCGCGGGGGGATTCCACTCCGATCTGCATTCGGATGAAGGGCGTACGGGAAGCAGCAGCGAGCGCAGGGGAGATGCACCGGCGGGAGACCGGAGAGACCCGTCGGAAGGCGCCGCAGTCCTGGGAGGCGGCCATGATCCTGCTGAAGGGGCTGCAGGGATTGGCTCTTCCGGTGACCCGAGTGAAGGGCATACGTCGATGGATGAGCCCATTATCGCCGATCCATTTGGAAGCTCGAGAGAGAGCACGGCAATGGAGGATTTCTCGCAAAGCTCAGACAGCGGGACAACTTCCGATTTCTCCGAGAGTTCGGACAGCTCTGAGAGTTCGAGCAGCTCCGACAGCTCGGACTTCAGCACCACCAGTTATTAGGGAATCCGGATGAATCTGCTGGTTCCCCGGGAGCCGTTTGAACAACCCCCCGTAATCTCCTGCGACCCGGAACTGAATGTCGCCATCGCAAGCCTTTCCATCGGAGGCGCAGAGCGGATCGTGCTCGACTGGGCGGCCAGGATCTATCCGCGGTGGCGCGCGCACCTGGTTGTGCTGCACGATCGTGAAAAGGAATGGTCGGCGCCGCCTTTTGTCAAAGTCACCAGGCTGCATGGCCGAAACCTTGTCGAACAGTTGAGCCTCCTCGGTCAAACGATGGCGAAAGGAGGCAATCCCGTTTGCGTTTGCCACCTGCTGAAAAAGAAGGAGAGGGATGCGCTGGCGCAAAACGGAGTCCACGTGGTTCCCGTGTTGCACAATGCCAGGGAGGGATGGATCGAGGATGTTTCCGCTCTTGAGGGCTCTCCCCTGGTAGTCGCAGTATCCCGATCATGCGCCGAGGACCTGAGAGAATCGGGCCGGCGGGGGCCGGTATCGGTGATACGGCACATCCCTCCCAGGCGGAAACCGGCGCCCGGCGCTCGGGACAATTTCAGAAAAAGCTGGAATGTGCCGCTGGATGCAACGATTATCGGGATGGTCGGCGCCGTGAAACCCCAGAAGAACTATCCCTTTGCCCTTCGCATACTGAAGGCTTTTCTTCAAAAACAGGACGCATACCTGGTGATTGTCGGAGGCCCGGTGAACAACCACCAGGGGAGGCCCGCCTGGGAGGGGCTGGTCGATGAAGTCTACCGGCTGGGGTTGAGAAAAAGGGTCGCGATGCCCGGCTTCATTCCCAACGCGTCCGGTTGCCTGCCTGCTTTCGATGTCATGCTTAATACCAGCAGCTACGAGGGGCTGAGTATCGCGACCCTGGAAGAACTCATCCACGGACTGCCCGTGGTGGCCGGAAAAGTGGGCGGTCAGGGGGAGATCGGCGGCGAGGGGCTCATCCTGGTAGACAAAGATGCTCCGGAAGTTGCTTGGGCGGCTGCGTTGCAGCGAGGGCTCAGCATAAGGCCCGATGCCCCTTCCTGGGCAGATTTCCCGGCCTTCAGGCAATGGACATTTGCCGGTATCGCCAGACCGGTGAAACACTCCGGCAAAACCCTCTTCATAACCGCAAACCTGAACTCCGGCGGCGCCCAGCGCTCCCTGGTCAACCTGGCAGAGGCGATTCGGGGGAAAATGCGGTTTGCAATCAGCGTAGCGGGCAATTCATCGACGCCCTGTTTCTACCACGTTCTCAAGAGGTGCGGCGTTGACGTCACCTCCACCGGCGAACCATGGAATGCCTTTGCTTATGCCGAAAAGCTTGTGGGAAAGATCTGCGCCGAACAATTCGACACAGTATGTTTCTGGAACCTCGATGCCCGTATCAAGCTGCTCATTGTGAAATCGCTCGGGTTCACCGAGGTGAACTTCGTCGATGTCAGTCCCGGAAATTACACCTTCGATGAAATGAGCAGCGCAGCCGAATTTCAGCAGCTTGTCTCCTTTTCGCAGCAGGAATACTTCAGCCGGCTCGACTCACTGGTCCTGAAATACCATGGACCGTATCCGGAGGAATGCAGCGAAACCGTCCGGATCATTCCAAACGGAATCGCGCGGCCGCATAAGATGAAAACCGATTATGCAGTCCACGGCAAGCCGAGCGTTGTGGTGAGTGGAAGAATAGCCCCGACAAAGTTCCTCAAGGAAATCATCCTGGCCATGCATGAGGTCCGGACCAGACTGCCGGAAGCTGAACTGCACATCTACGGCGGCGCGGAGAGCTATCACAAGGAGTATGCCGGGGAAGTGTTCCGCCTGGCGGCATCTGAAGCAGGCAGGCGCATCTTCTTCCACGGCGTAGACTTCGATGTGATCTCGCACCTGCCGGACTACGACGCCTATGTGGTCCTGGGAAAAAACCAGGGCTGTCCGAACGCTCTTCTTGAAGCCATGGCGGTGGGACTTCCAGTAATCGCAAACGACGACGGTGGAACCAAAGAACAAATCATACATGAAAAGACCGGGCTGCTCCTGCGGGACTGCTCTCATGCGTCCCTGGCCGAGACAATAATCAAAATTCTCACCGACCGCATGCTTGCTGAAAAACTGGGAAGGGCGGGCAGAGAACACATCCTCCAGCACTTCTCCATGCAGCAGATGACGGAGGGCTACCTGCAGCTTTTCGGCGGATTGTCGACCTCCGGTGAGGACACGCATGCCGACGGGCTAGCTGCTAAACCTGGAGTCTAAATTGTATTTGCAGATTGTATAGGACGAAGCGGCATTCTTTGCGCTCCTCTGCTATCGCAGGATTATCACCTATCCCGTCATTCCGGCGACGCTCCTGAGAATCCAGCGAGACCGCCATGCTTTTAGCCACGCCTTTGGCGCGGTTTGAACCAGGATGAAACTTCATTTTGTCACCCTGGCGTGTTCCTCTAGTAATAAAGCGTCGTAGCGCCGTAGGTTGGGCAGGCTTCTCATGCCCAACAGCTTTTGAACGTGCCGGCCCGACTGGGCTCTCGCGACAGCCGGGGGATGATCTTCATCAGAAGACAGGTTGGTCCCGATTCGCTATATTAAAACCCGTTGGGCATGAGAAGCCTGCCCAACCTACCGCCTACGCCTGCTCCGCACTCGTCATTCCGGCAGGGCTTCTGAGCCGGAATCCAGCCGGAGACTCTGACTTTGAAGTCAGATAAGAGTTAGAAAGGACACTGCAAAAGCTGTGGATTCATGGAGAAAAGGCTGGCCTGCTGCGCCAGTCAGTCTATAATCGCGCAAGAGGGATTGCAGCAGATTAAAGAGGCAGCCAGGTGTCTCATGAAAACCACTTTGGACATAGACGGTGAGTTGCTCGCAAAGGCGGCAAAGCTGACCGGCATCAAAGAAGAAACCTCACTCGTCAGGCTGGGGCTTGAAGCTCTCATCGCGCGCGAGGTCAACAGGAAACTTGCAATGTTGGGCCGAACAGAGAAGGAATTGGTGTTGACGCCTCGGAGAAAAGCGCCTGCATAACCAGCAAATCAACCGGCCTATTTCCGGGTTGATCAATCAGTAAACGAGAAGGGACGAGATGCGGGACAAAATAATCGGCGGAATAGCCATTCTGTGGGGAGGCGGAAATATCGTGTCCTGGCTTTACTCCTCGATGTCGGGAAGCCCTTCTTATGAGATGGGCAGACTCATGGGCCTCGTGATCGGAGTCCTTATGCTGGTAATCGGAACACGTATTTTTCTCAGGAAACCTCCCCGGGACAACTGAGCAATTGTGCATCCTCGTAAGGAGGAGTATGAAGACCTCTCAAACCTCCTTCATGAACGGGTACCTGTAGTCCCTGGCCGGGATGAAATTCTCCTTTATCGTGCGCGGGTTCAGCCAGCGGATCATGTTGAGGGCGCTGCCTGCTTTGTCGTTGGTTCCGCTCGCCCTGGCGCCGCCGAAGGGCTGCTGGCCGACTACGGCGCCGGTCGGTTTGTCGTTGATGTAGAAGTTTCCGGCGGCGTTTTCGAGAATCCTGTCCGCGGCGGCGATTGCATAGCGGTCCCGGGCGAAAATGGCGCCGGTCAGGCCGTAGGGAGAGGTCTGATCGCACAGGTGCAGCGTTTTTTCGTAATCTTCATCTTCATAGACATAAATGGTGAGCACGGGTCCGAAAATTTCTTCCTGCATGGTCCGAAATCCGGGGTTCGATGTGACCGCAACTGTCGGCTGAATGAAATAGCCCCGGCTTTCGTCGTATTCCCCTCCGTAGATGATCTCGGCCTCATCGGACTGCTGGATGTACCGGATATAGCCGGTAATATTCCGGAAAGCGGCCCGGTCGATGACGGCGTTCATGAAGTTGGTGAAGTCCTCGGGTGGGCCCACTTTTATGGTCTTCAATTCCTGCAGCATGAGATCTTTCAGATCACCCCAGAGCGATCTCGGTACATAGGCCCGGGATACCGCCGAGCATTTCTGCCCCTGGTACTCGAAGGCGCCCCGGATCAACGACACATTGAGAGCTTCGATATCGGCGCTGCAGTGGGCAAAGACAAAATCCTTGCCGCCGGTTTCTCCTACAAGGCGCGGGTAGGTCTTGTATGAGGCGATGTTTTCTCCGACCGTTTTCCACATGGCCTGGAAGACGGAGGTGCTCCCGGTAAAATGAATTCCCGCGAGGTGCGGTGAGAGCAGCGCGGGTGGACCGATCTCGCTGCCCGGACCGGGGACGAAGTTGATCACGCCGTCGGGGAGCCCGGCCTCCTGGAGGATTTTCATAACGTGATAGGCCGAATAGACCGCGCTGGATGCGGGCTTCCAAAGCACGGCGTTGCCGACGGAAGCGGGAGCTGAGGGCAGATTCCCGGCGATGGAGACAAAATTAAAGGGAGTGACGGCAAAGACAAAGCCTTCCAGGGGGCGGTATTCCAGGCGGTTCCAACTCCCTGGCGGCGAGTGCGCGGGCTGATGCTCGAAGATCTGCATGGAAAAGTAGGCGTTGAACCGGAAAAAATCGATCAGCTCCGCGGCGTCGTCGATTTCTGCCTGAAACACGTTTTTGCTGTGGGCCAGCATGGCTGAGGAATTCATTGTCGCACGCCGTGGACCAGAGATCAGGTCGGCGGCCTTCAGGAAAACCGCGGTCCGGTCCTGCCAGTCCATAGCGGCCCATTGCCGGCGCGCATCGAGCGCCGCCCGGATAGCAAGCTGAACCTCCTTTTCTCCCGCCTGGTGGTATACCGCGAGCACATGTCCGTGATCGTGCGGTTTCACCGCTTTGGCCGTCCTGCCCGTGCATATCTCCTTTCCGCCTATAATCAGGGGGATTTCAATCTCGCGGCTGCTCATCTCGGAGAGCTTGCTTTTAAGCTCCTCTCTTTCGGGTGATCCGGGCGCATAGTTTTTTACAGGTTCATTGGGAGGAAGGGAGAGGTTGAACTTGGCGTTTGGCATCGGATACCTCCTTGGAAAAGTCGCACATGACCTTCAATTGGCCACTTAATAATCCCTCCGGGCGGTGACGTTGGGGGCGGTGTCGGCGCCCCATGCAGAGGAAAAGATGTTGTTTTTTACCTGGTCTATTGCATCCTGGATATGGTGTGCCATGGAAAGACCGGCACGGGCGGCGTCTCTTTCCCGAAGCGCTTCATAGATGATGGTCCAGTGAGAAACGAGCTGCTGGAAATCGTAATGTTCCCACCACACCGAGGTCCAGACTCGGCCGCATATAAGGCGCAGGTTGAAAAGGGTTTCAATCAAAACGAGGTTGCGGGAGGCCCGGCACACGGAATCGTGGAGCGAGACATCAAGGGAGGCGTCCAACCTTGACACATCGGTTTCCTGCCATTTTCTGACCTCACGGATAATGAGATCGAATTTCTCCAGATCTTTTTCGGTTCTTCTTTGTGCGGCCAGTTCGACAGCCAGGGGTTCGAGGCGCAGCCTCACCTCGTAGGCATCCATGATTTCCGTTAGATTGATTTCCCTCACATAGGTGCCAAAGCGGGGGACAACGGTGACGAGCTTCATATCCTCGAGTTTTCGGATCGCCTCCCGGTAGGGGGTCCGGCTCACCTTGAACTCCTCGGTCAATTCTTTTTCAGACAGCACGCTCCCCGGAGGATATGCTCCTGAAACGATGCGGTCCCGCAGGGCCTGAAACAACGAGTCGGAGACATAGATTTTATCGGAAATCTTCGGAATCATCTTTAAATCCTGATGCTTATTCCGGCTGAGGCAGGGGTTTGACGAAACCGCCCACCTCGATGCTATCCGGCTTTTCCGAACCTGAGGCGCGCCAGGTTATGGCGACTTCTTTCCAGTAGCACCGGGGGCCGAAAATGGATGAGGGCGCCAGCCGCTGACTCCGGTACCAGCAGTTGTCAAAGGCATCCAGCCAAGTCCATTCCTGGCACACGGCATAGATCCTCGGAGTGATGCGATAGGACTTGAATTCGCCCCGGGCAAGGGAGTTTGCGACATACTCAATCTGGGTCGGGCTTTTTGCGGGGTCGTTTTCACCCCACAGGACGACCTTGAGGAAGTTCTTGGATGTCGTTCCCTCACGGTTGCAGGCGCTGGCCTGGGATGAAAACTCCGTGCGGGTCTCCATGACCTGGCTGAACTCCTGCTGAACGAGTTCCACAGCGCGATCTGAGAGTTTGATGACTTCGGAATGCGTCAGGTAACGGTACATGGCTCCTCCCTCGTTTCTTTGTTGCCGGATTCGCTCACATCCCCATGTAAGCTTTTCTAACCTCATCGCTTCCCATAAGTTCTTCCGCGGCGCCTGACCGCACAATCCGCCCGGTCTGGAGAACATATCCGCGATGCGAGATTTCCAGGGCTTCCTGGACCAGTTGTTCGACCAAAAGCACCGTCGTTCCGGCCTTGTTTACCCTGATGATGGTCTCCATCATTTTTTCCACCATCGAGGGCATCAGTCCCAGGGACATTTCGTCGAGCATGAGCAGCCTGGGGCGCGACATCATGCCCCGCGCGATGGCAAGCATCTGCTGCTCCCCGCCGGAGAGCGTCTCGGCGCGTTGGGCTGCCCGGCGCCGCAGAACCGGAAACAGAGAGAGTACTTCTTCCTCCCTGCGCAGGATCTCCTGCTTATCGTCTTCATTGAAGGCGCCCAGGGCCAGGTTCTCCAGTACTGATAGTTTGGCGAACAGGCGCCGTCCCTCGGGTACGTAGCTGATGCCTCGGCGGTTTGTCTGATGGGCCGCAAGCTTGGATATGTCCTCCCCGTTGAAAGTGATGTTTCCACGATAGGGATGCATGAGGCCGCAGATCGTTCGCATCGTGGTTGTCTTGCCCGCCCCATTGGCGCCGACTATGCACACCAGTTCTCCGGCGTAGACCTCCAGGGAGATTCCGTGGATAACCGGAGTCCCTTCATATCCCGCGTGAATGTCTGTGACTTTCAGAAACGGTTCGGACATGTGAGCCTCAATTGGAATGCGCGTTTTTCAATTTCTTGCTGAATTTCAACCCCAGGTAGGCGGCGATCACCTTTTCGTTGTGAATGATCTCCTTTGGCGGGCCCTCCGCGATCTTCTTCCCGCCGTCGAGCACCACCACCTTGTCGGCGATCGGCATGATGGCTTCCATAATGTGTTCGACAACAAGCATGGTAATGCCCTGCCCGCGCAGGTCGGTGATAAGCTCGATGGCTTCGTTGACCTCTGTCGATGTCAGTCCCGCCATGACCTCGTCGAGCATCAGCATGCGCGCTCCGGTAGCAAGCGCCCGTGCGACCTCCAGCCGCTTCTTGGTCCCGATGGTCAGGTCGCCCGCCCGCTTGTCGGCGAAAGCCTCCAGCTTGCACCTGGAGATGCATTCCTCGGCTGCCCTGGAGGCATTGCGCACATGCGGGTGGCGCAGGAACGCTCCCACCAGTACGTTATCGAGCACGGTCATCTCTTTTAGCGGATGCACCACCTGGAAGGTCCGCACCGCGCCCAGCCGGGCCGTCTTGTAGGCGGGCATGCTGGTGACATCGACTCCGTCGAAGATTATGGTCCCCTTCGTCGGGCGGTAGATGCCGGAGATGCAGTTGAAGAGGGTCGTTTTGCCCGCGCCGTTCGGGCCGATGAGGCCGACGATGCTGCCTCTTGCGACGTCGAAAGTGACGTCGGAATTGGCGACAAGGGAGCCAAAAGCCATGGTGACATGCTGTACTTTGAGCAGTGGCAACGGGGTCTCCTGTGAAAACGCCCCCTGGGGGCTATACTGCGAACGGCGAGGGCCGGCTACAACCTTTACTCCTACTCCGCCTGAGGAGCGCCGGCAGCCTGCGGGCCGTGCGCCGGGCGCTTCCTGCCAAGAGCGCTCATGAGGCCAATGATTCCTTTGGGCTGCCGGATAACGACCAGGATTATGAGCACTCCGAAGACCATGAGGTCAACGCCTCCTCCCAGCCCTCCCCACAGGGCGCGCGTATATTCCTGCAGGGGTATCAGCAGGGCCGCGCCCAAAAGTGGCCCGGCCATCGTGCCCAGACCGCCCAGGATGGTGATCAGCACGAACTTCATGGACATCTCCAGGCTCATGACCATGCCCGGATCTACCCGGAGGTTGTATTGAACGAAAAGTGAGCCGCACAGAGCGGCAAGGGCCGCGGAGAGAGCCATGGCGCCCAGCTTTACCAGCGAGCTGTTGACGCCGAGTGATTCGGCGGTTTCCTGTCCTTCCCGTACCGCCCGGAGGTAATAGCCGAAGCGGTGTCTTTCGAGAAACCAGACGATGCCGAATATGAGTGCGGACAGGGCCAGGGCGCAGTAGTAGTATCCGGTCTTGGAGTCGTACCACATGAGGTTTTTCCACCCCTCTTTGACCAGGGGGTAATCAATCCCGAGGGCGCCGCCTACCCAGTACCAGACAAGAAACATGCGGTTGAAGATCTCGACTATGGCGAAGGTGGCAATGGCGAAATAATGCCCGCTCAACTTGAAGCAGGGGTAGCTGATGAGTACGGCGACGATTGCAGCCAGGACCATGCCTGTCAGAATTCCGGGCCAGGGAGTGCTTGCGTAAGTGACCGCCGCCATGCCCGCGCCATAAGCTCCGATGCCGAAGAAAACAGCATGGCCGAACGAGACCTGTCCCCCGTAGCCGCCGATTATGTTCCATGCTTGCGCCATACTCGCAAAAAGCAGGATCAGGATCAGCACGTGCATGGTGAAAGTATTGGCCGCAATTGCGGGAAGGGCGGGCAACAGGGCCAGCACCCCCAGGAGGCACAGCCACAGAATGTCTTTCAACTGTATTGAAGGTCGATGCATGGGGTCACCATCCGAATATGCCCTTGGGCCGCAGGAACACAACCGCGAGATAGAGCCCGAAAACGGCCACGTATTTGAAGACGGGAGCAATGTAGAAACCGCCGAGGGCTTCTACGACGCCGATGAGCAATGCCGCCAGGAAAGCTCCCGGAATGCTCCCGAAACCTCCCATTGCGACACAGACAAAGGCAATGAGTCCAAACATGGAGCCGACCTCGGGATGTACCGCCAGGTAAGTGGGCATTATCCCTCCTGCTATGCCGACTGTTGCGCCTCCGATGCCGAATACCAGGATGTAGATTCTTTCCGTGTTGATGCCCATCAATTCAGCCGCTTCCCGATCCATGGCAGTTGCCTGCACAGCCCAGCCGAACCGGGTGCTCCGCAGCATGAGGAAGATCAGGACTACCACCGCCAGAGCCAGAAATCCCGCAACCAGTTGGGGTACGGGCACGATGATCGAGCCCAACTGAAAGGTCTTGTCCCCCAGCCAGGTTCCGGAAAGGATTCTAAAGTTTGGAGAAAACCGGTTCAGGCAGAAATTCTTGAGCAGCATGGCAAGACCGAAGGTTGCCAGCAGAGCGGCTAGCGGAGGCTTGCCGACGGTATAGCGGATGATCAGCTTGTAGGTAAGCGCACCCAGGATGAAAATGAAAGCCCCGGCTGCGACAGTGGATATCAGAGGGTCGATCTCGGCGAGGTAGCCCAGCCAGTAGCTCACATACATGGCCACCATCAGGTATTCGCCGTGGGCGAAGTTGATGACGTCCATCACGCCCCAGATGAGACACAGCCCGACGGCCACCAGGGCATAGAGCATGCCGTTGAGCATGCCGTCCAGCATCACTTGAATAAGGGTCTCCATTCGAGTCCTCTAGTCGGCAGAAAATGGCCGCGTCCAAGTCTTGCGGCGTTTCCCCCCTTTGGAAAAGGGGGGCAGGGGGATTATCACACCATCCCCAGACGCAAACCGGCGCCGGCGGCTGCCGGGAACCGCTCAAGGCCCCCGGCAGCCACTGTGCTATCACTACTTACCTGACTACCTCTGGTTCCACGGCTTCATCGGGAATACGATCTTCGTATCCGAGAGAGCCTCCGGGAAGATCCTTTTGTACTCGCCGCCCTGCAACTGGGTGACGATGCTCTCCGCCTTGACATTCTGTCCGCCTGGAGCGAAGGCCACCTTGCCGCCGAGCGAGAGTGGAGACTCCCAGGTGTTTTCGCGCAGAGTCTTGGCGACCTTTTCAGGATCGAGAGTTCCTGCCTTTTCAATCGCCTGCGCGAGCACCAGGACGGCTATGGCCTCCTGGATGCTGTCACTGTCGAAGGGAACGCCCGTTTTTGCCTTAAAGATCTTTTCCACTTCGGCAACCGCGGGCATGAGGCTGGCGAATTGCGGCGAATAGCCGGTCGAGCCCATGAAGTAGTTTGCATCCTCGCCCAACTGCTTCGTGATCACGGGGTCCTGGTAACCGGTGCAGTAGTTGAGGGTCATCTTCGGCAGCCAGGCCATCTTCTTCATGGTGCGCACCCAGAGGGAATAGTCGGCGCCCAGGCATGCGCCGAAAACCACGTCGGGGCTCTTGGACTTGAGGGTCTGGACTTCACTGTCCAGGTTGGTCGCGCCCGGATTGAAGGGAATGTCGGCAGAAACCTCGAAGCCGGCCGCTGCAGCCGCTTTCTTAGCCTCTTCCGCCGCATGCTTGCCGAACTCGCTGTTCTCATAAATTACGCCGATGCTTTTCAGCTTGGCATTTGGGTTATTCTTGTTGAGCCACTTCATTACTTCAATAAACTCGACCGACTCTGTCTGATCGGTCGGCGCCAGACGGAAGAAAAAGTTCATGTCCCGCTGAGTGAGCGCTGCGGAACTGGAGGCCCCGCACATGAAGATCTTCTTGGCGCGTTCAGCAACGAAGCTTGCGGGCTTGCTGACCGAGCTGTTATAAGAGCCGATCAGCGCGTAAACTCCTTCCTGGTTGATCAGCCGCTCTGCCTCCGCCTTGCCCACATCCGGCTTTCCCTGGCTGTCCGCATGCACCAGCACGATCTTATGGCCGCCCAGGATTCCCTCCTGTGCAGCTAGGGGAACCTTGATTTCGGGATGCTTGTTGTTTATCACTTCCACCGCTGTCTCTACCGCGGCCTGACAGCGCTGGCCGGCCAGCGCCACCGAACCGGTCAGGGGGAATATGGTGCCGATTTTGATTACCTTCAGAACTCCTCACTTCTGTGAAGTCACCGTGACACCTCGCACGATTTTTCGGC
>CAZIJV010000044.1:0-45686 GCA_964539645.1 uncultured Syntrophobacter sp. | reverse complement strand
GCCCATCGGACAGGAATTGACCATAGAGTTCTGAGCACTTTTGCAAGAGGCTCAGTAGTCAGTGAATAAAGCCGAGTCAATCGGAGAGGTTTCCCGCCCGTCGCCCACCAAAAGGAACGGGCGGATTCCCTTTAGGATTCCGCCCGGTGAAATTGCTGGATCAACTGGACCCTGCCTGGTATCAGGCCGGCTCTTCAGACACTACGACCTTTCCGGACGGTTCTTTTACCTCGCCGGCATGTTTCCTTGAAAAAAAGAAATAGACCCATACCTGGTAGGCAATGACGATCGGCACGAAGGTCAGCGCGACCGCGAGCATGATCTTGAGAGTGAGCGGACTGGAGGCGGAACTGAAGGCCGTCAGGCTGAAAGCGGGATCGATGCTCGATATGAGAAGGTTCGGATAAAGCCCTGTTACTCCGAAAAGCGTGACCGTTGCGATGAACACGGCTGAGGAGAACCATGCCTTCCACCACTGTTCTTTACGGATGAAGAAGAGGATGGCGAAAAGGGCGCCGACAGCCAGGGCCGGAATGACCAGCAGGGGCGGAGTATTGAGGTAGTTGACGTAAAGAGCGGTGGCCGGATAGGTGGCTGCGAGGAAGGCAACAGCCGCTGCGGCCAGAGCAAACCACAGGGTGTAGGCGGACTTCACGGCGCGCTCTTTTACCTCGCCCTCCGTCTTGATTGCAAGCCACAGGGCGCCGTGAACCAGGAAAATCAACACGAACAAAAGGCCGCCCATAAGGCCGTACGGGTTCAGGAGCGAGAAGAGGCTCCCCTGGTAGACTCCCGCGCCGTCAATGAGGATGCCCCGGAAAAGGTTGGCGAAAGCCACACCGAACAGAAGGGCGGGCAGGAAGCTTCCTATCCAGAGGCACACGTCCCAGAAGCGCGTCCATTTACCCGGTGCGAAATGGGTCCGGAACTCCAGGGAGACCCCGCGCAGGATGAGAGCGAAGAGAATCAGCAGAAGAGCGGAATAAAGGCTGCTGAACATCACGGCGTAGGCCTTGGGAAATGCGGCGAAGGTGACGCCTCCGGCGGTTATCAGCCAGACTTCGTTGCCATTCCAGAAGGGCGCCATGCTTTCATAGACCAGGCGCCTGTCCCCTTCATTTTTGGCCACAAAGGGGCCGAGGGTTCCAATTCCCAGATCGAAGCCGTCCAGTACGAAGTAGACAGCCCAAAGAACTCCCCATAGCGCGAACCAGATTGTCTCAAGCATACTCTACCTCTCCTTTCGCCGCTTCGGCGACGGGTTCGGGAACCGGCCCCTTCCGGGCGGCATCGGCGATGAGATAAAAGGCAACGATTCCGAGAAAAGCATACACCGCGACGAACGCGCCCAGGGAGAGCGCTACCTGCGAAGCGGCGATCGGTGATACGGCGCCGGCCGTTTTCATGACTCCGTATACGACCCAGGGCTGCCTGCCGACTTCGGCCAGGGTCCACCCGGCCTCGGCCGCCAGGTAGGGCAGGGGAATGGAATAGAGAAACACTTTCAACAGGAGCGGCCGATTTTCGATCTTATCCAACTGGGTCCACGTCAGTATGGTCAGGAAGAGGAAATACATACCGAGCATCATCATCACCCGGAAAGAAACGAAGGTAATGGTTACGGGTGGTCTCTCGGAAGGAGCAAACTCCTTGAGTCCTTTCACTTCGGCGTTCCAGTCGTGATACGCAAGCATGCTCAGACCGCCGGGGACTTCGCCGAACTCAACCAGGTTACGCTCGTTAACCGGATCGGGAATCACAAAAAGATACTGCGGGGCGCCCTTCTTTGTCTCCCACAACGATTCCATTGCCGCCAGTTTGGTAGGCTGAGCCCCGGCTACCGTGGCGCCGTGCATATGTCCCTGGACGACCACGACCACGGTGGCGCCCAGCGCCAGTCCCAGCGCCATGCGGAACGATCTCTTAAAAAACGAGAGGTGCTGCTTCCTGAGCAGATGCCAGGCGCTGATGCCCATGACAAAAAAACCGGCTAGAATGTAAGCCGCGGCAAGAGTATGGATGATTGTGTGAATGGCATAGGGCTGCGTGATGATGGCCCAGAAATCGGAGAGTTCCGCGCGTCCGTTTCGGATCACGAATCCGACCGGGTGCTGCATCCATGAATTGGCTATGAGAATCCAGAAAGCGGAAAGGTTTGCCGCCAGGGCCACCAGCCAGATGGTTACCGCGTGCGCTTTGGGCGAGAGCCGCTTCCATCCGAGAGCCCAGACCGCGATGAAGGTCGACTCCAGGAAGAAAGCCACTGTGGCTTCAATGGCGAGGAGCGATCCGAAGATGTCTCCGACATATTCGGAGTAGCGCGACCAGTTGGTCCCGAACTGAAATTCCAGGGTAATGCCGGTCACCACGCCGATGGCGAAGTTGATGAGAAAGATCTTGCCCCAGAATTTTGCCATATTCCGGTATTCTTCGTTCCCGGTCCTGACATACTGGGTCTCCATCACGGCAATCAGTATGGAAAGTCCCAGGGTCAGCGGTACGAAGAGGAAATGGAAGAACGTCGCCGCGGCGAACTGAAGTCTGGATAGCATCAGTGTGTCCATTTGGCTCTCTCCTTGCGGTTATTTGCCACGAACATACGAAAGGCACGAAAGAGGTGAAGAAGTTGAAAGTCGCGGAATGGTGAATAATCGGATCTCAAAGGCTATTTCAGTAATGTGCTTAGATAATCCAGGTGCTCGCTCTTTTTCGTGCCTTTCGTGTTTTCCGTGGCCATGGGGTTGTTTGTTTACGTCATGTGAAGAGATCCGGAGCCGGTATTCAAAGATAAGAGCGGGCAGGTTGGAACCATTTTCAAAACAGGCTTGCCGGCCCCGGGTTCTCTCACATGTTCATTCCCTATGGCGATAGATGCTTTTTGCGGTTGCCTAAGCCTTCCAGAGGCCGTGCAGGTTGCAGTACTCGCGCACAGTCACAGTCCCGGCTTTGACCTGAAAGAGCGCCTCGGCAGGAGCGCCGGGCTTGAGGTACTGGCGGTAGATCCTGTCTCCGTCAATCAGTTCGATCCATTCGATATAGTGCTTTTCCTCCATAGGATGCGCAACGCTGCCGACGGTTACTTTAATGCCCGCGTCCGTCTTTTCAACTACCGGCACGTGTTTCTCCTTGGCTGCGTCAGTCGTGTTTTCCACAAACAGTTTCATTGTAGCCCCACAGCAGACGAGCGCCCCCTGGCCCCCATGCATTACCTCAACGATGTTCCCGCAAACGTCACACTTATAGACCTGCGCTCTTTGACCCATCACTCATTCTCCCTTGAATGTTTAAATCCGGTTAGTTCCCTGAATTCTTCCAGTTCCAAAAATCCCAATTCCCCTGGTCTACCTTTGAAAATGCCCTGAAGACTGTAGGGTGGGCAAAAGCGAAGCGTTGCCCACCGTCAGGCATTCATGATTGCCTGCTGCTAGTCCACCTTTGAAAAGGCCCTGGAGGCGGAACCACAGACAGGGCAGGTGTTCGGTGCTTCATCCGAACAGGTGTAGCCGCAGACTGAACAGACGTAGTAATCGGTTTCTTCGAGAGAACTCATTTTCTCCAGGGCTCTTTTATAAAGGTCTGCATGCACCACTTCGACTGCATTTGCGTAGGTGAAACTCCGGTGGGCCGCCTTATGTCCCTCTGCCTGCGCCTTCTCGATCATGGGCGGGTACATGTCGGTGAACTCGAAGGTTTCGCCTTCAATTGCCGCCTTCAGATTTTCCGCGGTAGCACCAATCTTCCCCAGCGCTTTGAGATGGGCGATCGCATGGACTGTTTCGGCTTCAGCCGCCGCCCGGAAAAGCTTCGCCACCTGGTTCAGCCCTTCTTTTTCGGCCTGTTTTGCGAAAGCAAGATACTTGCGGTTTGCCTGAGATTCGCCTGCAAATGCCTGGAGCAGATTCATTTCGGTGCTGTTCGGTTTGGACTGCATTTTTAACTCCTCCATATTTGATAAAGTCAATTCTTCCAATGCATTACTATTCCCTAAACCCCGAATCCCTCACTTATTCATTCCAGATTCGCCTTACGCCTTCCCTCGCCCTCGACCCACCATCCTTTGGCGATGTGAGCCCTCTTCTCTTCCTCCGCTACCTTCCTGATCTTGTAGGCCGAATCTCTCAGGAGCCCATAGAGGACTCCGCAGCCGACATCCTCTCTGGCCTCTTCGCCCAGGTCGGCGACTGCGACCATCATCTCGGTAAGGTGGAGCGTTTTTCTCAACATCTCGTTGCACTTTCTCATCCGTTTTCTCCCCGAATGCTCGTCGGGCTGAGACTATAGCAATGAACGTACCAAAGGCCCGGGAATGTTTGGAAAATAATATAATTTGAATAATACTGAGCACTTAACCTCTACTTGAGGAAGCGGGCGGAAAGCTGCATACGAGGTGAAACACTCGATGAGACAATCCGAGTGGTGGTGAAGCGCCTGGTACAAAACTACGCGAATCGGCTCCAGGTGCGGGCATGGATTGTCTCAAGATATATTTGAGACACAATTGTCTCACGAGACGATACTTACCGGAGGGCGCTCCGGTACATGATTGATCATGCGCGGAGGAGTGATTACCTATTCGCTCACTAATGCATTTCAGCCTGCCGGATGTGCCTGATATGAATGCAATCCGATCCACTAATGACACCCAAGGAGGTCAACCATGGTCAACGTAAGCGGCGTAGGGGAAGTCTACAAGTGTGAGTTGTGCGGCAATGTCGTTGAGGTCAAGGAAGCTGGAGGCGGGGAACTGGTCTGCTGTGGAGAGCCGATGATCAAGGTAGGTTGAAAATCCGGTTTTCAGGAAACCGCATCATCGACCGGCCTTGCGAGGCCGTTACCGGCGCCCGTCCTCACAGATGGGCGCCGATCACTCATGAAGAAAGGAAATAAGCATGGCGCGCAGGGTTGTTCTCGATGAAGAATGCTGCATTGGGTGCGGCAGTTGTACGGAACTCTGTCCCGAAGTCTTTGAAATGGATGAAGAAGCCGAAAAAGCGCATGTGATCCTGGATGAAGGGGGAGATGAGGAGTGCATCGAGGAAGCCATCACCGCCTGCCCCGTTGAGTGCATTTCGTGGGAGGAATGATTGGGCAGTGAAGAGTGAAGACAAGCGGGCCTGGGAGCGGGCGATGGAAGAGTTCCTGGAAAAAGGGTGTGGGCATGTGATCAAGGTCAAGCGTGTCTATGAGCCTCCCGAGCCGGCCGATGGCGCCCGTTTCCTCGTTGAGCGGTTCTGGCCCCGCGGGATGAACAAAGCCTCCCTTGCCATGCAAGCCTGGTTAAAGGAGCTTGCGCCTGGCGATGAACTGCGCCGGTGGTTCGGACACCAACCCGAAAAATGGGCTGAATTCAGGAAAAGGTATTTTGCCGAACTCGATTCCCGGCCCGAAGCTTTGCAGCCTTTGCTGGAAGCATTGGGCCGAGGTGATGTTACCCTGCTTTACAGCGCCCGTGAAAACGAATACAATAATGCAGTAGCGCTCAAGAAATACATCGAGGAGCAATTCGCCTGATCGATCCGGGGTGAGGGCGTCGCCGCCTGAGAAGCAAAAAGTGTTCTGCTTTACTCTTGGACTCACTCGGGCCTTTTGCTGTATGATACTGTCGAGTCTTACATTTGTCGAATCCGGACCGTGCAGACATACAGTGAAGACAGCCGACCAATATCTCCAACAGGTCATCTCCAGATACCGGAGCGATGAGTTCGGCGCCAGGAATCAGGTTCAGGCGCTATATCCGCTGGTGCAGAACTGGGCCAATCAATACCTGGTAGACGGCTTCTACTCGGGATCAATTGCCAGGGGAACAACCGTCTCGCCCGGCGCCGACGCCGATGTCTTCCTGTCGCTGAGCGCCGCCACGCCTGAAAACATGCCGCAAATCTTCCTCTCTCTTTATGACGCCTTTGAACAAAACGGTATCCAGGTCTGCAAACGGGATATCGCGATAGGCGTATTTTCGGGCGGATACAGGATCGACTTCATTCCAGGCAAATTGACCGGTCCGAACGGTTTTGATCACTGCCTCTATAAGAACCGAACGGAATCACTGTTTACGACCAATATCAACAAACATCTGATGTTGGCGATCGATTCAAAAAGATCGGACGAGATCAAGCTGATCAAGATATGGCGGGAACTGAATTCCCTGAGCTTCCCTTCCTTCTACCTTGAACTTGTCGTGCAGGATTGCCTTGCCGGACGCCCCCGCAATGACCTGAGCGCCAGTTTTTGGAGAGTGCTGGGGTTCCTGTCGGCGGGTTTTCCCAGGAAGCGCTACATCGATCCGGCCAATCCCGAAAACATCGTCTCCAACGACCTCACCTACCCTGAGAAAAAACTGATTCAACGCGCTGCGCGAATCGCCCGCTCCCAAAGACACTGGGGACAGATAGTGAAGTGAGTGCTCCGCACATTAAGGAGATGGTTAAGGCATCTTATTCCAGCCAATCCCCGGCCAGGGATCTCATGATCTCCACCCAGTCGTCGAAAGCGGCGGGCTTGGTGATGAATGCCCTCGCGCCGGCATTCATGCTGAAAGAAATGTCCCTTTGTTCGCTGGAGGTGCTGAGCACGACTATGGGAATATGCCTGAGAGCCGGATCGGACTGGATTTCAGTGAGTGCTTTGCGTCCGTCCTTGCGCGGCATGTT
The DNA here is from genome assembly GCA_964539645.1 of uncultured Syntrophobacter sp. Lineage (GTDB taxonomy): Bacteria > Desulfobacterota > Syntrophobacteria > Syntrophobacterales > Syntrophobacteraceae > SbD1. The sequence goes on along the minus strand of CAZIJV010000044.1, from coordinate 39,036 downwards.
CAGATCGAGCAATATCAGGTCGGGCAACTCTCCGGCGCCGGCATGCACACCCTTGTTCAACTCATCGAGAAGCTCTATGCCATCCTCGACACAGGAAAAAGATGCCTTCACTCCGCTCAACCCGAAGGCCTCGGTCGCCAGCAGGCAGTCCTCGGCGTCGTCATCGGCCATCAGGACTGCTTTTTGATCCTTAACCACTCTAAAATCCTTCCGGCTGCTCCTGCTTTACCGGCAGCCTGATTATGAATGTCGAACCCTCTCCCGGTTTGCTCTCGGCCCTGATATTCCCACTGTGCCGCTCGACTATTTTGCGGCAGATCGCCAGCCCCATTCCCGTCCCCGCATACCTTTCCCTGGTGTGCAGTTTCTGAAAAGGCTTGAAGATCAACTCCTCGAATTGCTGCTCGAAGCCTATACCGTTGTCCCGCACCAATATTTCACAGTAGCCGTGTGCGTCGGGCGCCGAGGAGATCTCTATCCTGGGCTCATCGGCTCCGCGAAACTTCAGCGCATTGCCGATGAGGTTCTCGAACAGGAGCAGCATCTGGGTTTCCTCGGCCTGGATGGAGGGCATGCTCCCGATTTCGATGGATCCCCGCCATGCCTTGATTCGCTCTTCAAACAGGCAGGCAGCTTCGCGCACCGTTTCCCCAAGGTCCACTTGCTTGAAAGGGGCAAGTCTTGCGGCCACCCTGGAGTACTGCAGCAGTTCGTCCAACAGTTGCCTCATACGGGCGGCGGAACTCACGACCTTGTCCAGGTAGTCCTGCCCCGCGACATCCAGCGCCGGGGAGCATCTTTTCTGCGCCAGGTCGCAGTAGGTCTGTATTTTGCGCAGCGGTTCCTGAAGGTCGTGCGCGGCTACGAAAGCAAATTCCTGCAGTTCCTGGTTCATCAGCTCGAGCCTGGCCACCGCCGTGCTCAGTTCGGCGGTTCGCTCGCGGACACGCAGTTCGAGTTCATCGTGAGCCCTGCGCAATTGCTCCTCGCTCTTGCGCAGCGCCTCCAGCGTATGGCGCAATTCGGAGGTTCTCTCCTCTACTTCCCGTTCGAGTTCGGAATGGGCCTGCCGCAGTTCCTCCTCGGCCCGGAACCGCGCCCGCTTCTCCTCAGCCTCTTCGAGAGCCCTGCCGACACACAGCGGCAGGCGGGGGAGACGGTCTTTAAGTACAAAATCCGTTGCCCCGCTCTTGAGCAGATCGACCGCGCGCTCCTCCCCCAGAGCGCCGGTGACGAAAATGAACGGCGCTCCAGGAAGCTTCTCGGAGGCGAGAGACAGAGCAGACTCTCCATCGAAGGAGGGAAGGGAGTAATCGGACAGAATTATATCCGGCGAAAACACATCGAGGGCGTTCAGGAATGCCGCTTCGTTATCTACCCGTACGGAGACAAAGACGATCCCCGCGCCGCGAAGTTCATCCTCCACCAGTTCGGCATCGGTGGGCACGTCCTCGAGGATAAGGACCCTGAGTACATGTTCGGGCCTGTTGTATCGCATAGACGTTTGCGGCGCCTCTAGTATGGGGGTTTGTTGAGCAGCACCCAGTAAAACCCGATTTCGGACACCACTTCCGCAAAGCTGTCGAAGCCGACCGGCTTCACGATGTAGCTGTTCACCCCGAGCTTGTAGCTCTTTATCCTGTCTTTTTCCTCCTCCGAGGAGGTCAGGACGACAACGGGAATCATCTTCGTGCGCTCGTCGGATCGTATCTTCTCCAACACCTCCAGCCCGCTGATTTTGGGAAGCTTCAGGTCCAGCAGGATGAGAAAAGGGCAATTCTCACTGCCGTAAAGCGTGCAGTGGGCGAAAAGGTAGTCCAGCGCCTGCTCTCCGTCGGTCAGAACTTTTACCTTGTTGGACAGATTTCTTTTTTCGAGCGCGTCCAGCGTAAGCTCTATGTCGGCGGGGTTGTCCTCGATCAGGACGATTTCGACTCTCTCGGAGTTCATTCCTGCTCCTTCGAAGGAAGCGTAAAATAAAAGACCGCTCCCTCTTTATCCTGCCCTTCAGCCCATACCCTGCCGCCGTGGCGGCGGACGATCCGCTCGACAATGGCGAGCCCCACCCCGGTCCCCTCGAACTCGCTCTCACCGACCAGGCGCTGGAACACGCCGAAGAGCTTATTGTAGTATTTCATATTGAACCCGACCCCATTGTCTTTAATATAGAAGACCCGCTCGCCCGATCTGGCGAACCAGCCGACTTCGATATGGGCCTCCGGCCGGGTGCGGGTAAATTTCACTGCATTGGAAAGCAGGTTCGTCAACAACTGCCGGACCATGGCGCGATCTGCACAAATGGAGGGAAACTCGCTTATTTCAACGCTGAATTGCCGTTCCGGCTCGGCGAAGCGAATTTCATCCAGGACCTCCCACACGAGTTCCCCCAGGTCGAAATCCGATCTTTTCAAGTCGGCCCTGCTCAAGCGTGAGAGCCTGAGCAGGTCGTCGATCAGCATGCCCATCCTTGCGGCATTGTCCTGGATTATGCCGAACCGGCGCCGGGTCTCCGCATCGAAGCTGGGCCCTTTTTCGTCCAGGATCTTCCGGGCAAAGCCGACAATGGCTCTCAGGGGGGCGCGCAGATCGTGAGAAACGGAGTAACTGAAGCTTTCCAGCTCCCTGTTTGCCGCTTCCAGCCGTGACGCATGGACCTGGAGTGCATTCTCGTACGCTTTTTTTTCGGTCACATCGCTGAAAGTGACTGCGAAAAAGCCCTTGTGCGGACTGAATGCGGAGACTGAATACCATTTTTCAAGGCCCTTTGCGTAGCTCTCAAATTGAACAGGCTGTCCGCTGAGAGCGACACTTCCGAATCTTCCTATCCAGTCGGTGGGATCATTTTCCAGGCCCGGCAGGACCTCGGTCGCCCTCCTGCCGATCACCGCTTTGGCATTGAGGCCGGTGAGCTTTTCGAAGGACTCGTTCAGCTCGAGAAAAATGTAGTCGCAGGGTTTCCCCTCATGGTCCAGCACTATTCGATGGTACGCAAACCCTTCCGACATGTTGCTGAACAAAGAATGGAGTTTTTCCTGGCTTCTCTTGAGAGCATCCCGGGCTACGGTCGCTTCCGAACTTTCGATGACTTCCCACCGGCCGGCATTGCGCACCAGCGCAAAGCAATGGTGTTTCACCACTTCCATCAGGCCGACGGCGTCGAATTTTTCACGCGGATAGGCTGATACCGCAATGATGTTAAACCTGCTGAAATCAAGTTCGCCCGGAATCACGGGCGCCGCGCCGCTTATTTTTCCGCCCGACGCCTGGCATGCCAGCCTCAGACCGTCGAAGCCACTGTATACGGCCCGATCCAGACGGGAAACGATATCCTTTCCGGTATGCCGACGGCTTCGTGCAATTATCTCAATCTGCCCTTTGGCCACATAATCGTCAAAAAGCGGAATGGCTTTTTTCAGGGCATCCCGGGCGGCCTGTGTGCGAAGCGGCCTGGAGGTAATCCACAGGCAAAGCTCGTTGTTTTCAAGACCCGCCTTGAAATAGGGCGCGAGAATGTCGAACAGATCATTCTCCGTCTGGTAAAACTGGCAGAAATGACTGCCCCAGGGTAAATCACCTACCAGCTTGATGCCCGAGGGGCGATTGTCGAAATTGACGGTATACATGGAATTCGAAGCCCGATGGTTGAGCTTTGGAAGATAATGCCGGGGTTTATTTCAAAGTTCAAAACCTGCCCGAAATTCCCCTTCCCCTCGTGCCCCGGGGAAACCGAACCGGCATGGGGTTCAGCTATTCTCAAGTCAACCATGTGTATGACCGCTGGCGGGCATGCTGACGACCTGCCAGGCGCCCTGACTCATGACGAGGGCGAACTCATGGTTCTTCACAACGTCCAGGATTTCGACGACGCCGCATTTTTTGAGAGAGTAGGTGCAGAGCACCAGCAGCTTTGTCCCGCCGATCACATTATTGATCTCCGCCTCGTAGGCGGCGAAATCGTCCCAATCCTTCTTGTTATCGAGCCAGTATGGATTTCCGCTTACGCGCATGCCGGCAAATCCCTTCGCCAGCGCCTCGTTATGCTTTTCCATCCACATGTTCATCGTTCTCTGGAGATCGAAGTTCCCGCCGATGAGGTACCAGTCGGTGTAGGGGAATATCTCCATCTGCCCCCGGTCAAAATATTTCTGGAAATTGGGCACTCTTCTGGCAAGCGCTTTCAGGGCATCCTTTTCAGTAAGAAAATCCGAGGTTACCCATACGCAGAACTCGTTGCTTTCCAGACCCGCCTTGAAATAAGGTATGAGAACGTCCAGGAGATCTTTTTTGGTCTGGTAAAACTGGCAAAAATGGCTGCCCCAGGGCAGATCTCCGACCAGGGCTATCCCAGAATTCCTCTTCTCTGCCGCAGCTCCCATTCAATGCCTCTCATCGTCTGAGGGTAAGACCACATGCCTGCCGGTTTCGCCGTTTTTAGAAAATCATATCTATACCGAGATCAATTCTAATGCAAATAAAGCCGGAGGTTGAGGAGTATTATTTCTAATATCATAGTATTGCTCTTCGGAGAATAATTATCTGGCGCAGCCATCCCCTGAAACCTCGTAAATAATGCAGCAAAAAAGAGGGACGATGAAATTGTTCGGGTGAGTCCCCTGGTTTTTATGCTCTGCTTTTGCGGCAAGGTTTCCTCGCAGTCGATGACATGCCGCACCACCCATCTCCTCACCGGGTAGAACCGGAAGAGGTTGAGAGATATCCGGCAGCGATTCCACTGGCCCTCCGGACTCCAGGAATTCCGGTACAGCCGGTTTCAAGCCGCGCCGCCGTAGAAGACGGCGCTACCGGCAGGACCCCATCTCGCCATAGGACCCGGGAAAAGCAACCGGCCTGTACCACACATCCATCTCGCGTTGGCATCACAGGGTGACAAAGATGCGTTCAGGAGTCGCTGGTGCATTGTAAGGTCGCCGGCCCTTGATTTGTAAGCTCTTCTTCGAAGATCCGAAGAAACCAGATTCGGGTTGGTGTCTGGAGGCCGAGTATCTCTTTCGGTGCACAATCCCAAATTAGATCTCGCTGATGGAACGCCTCATTCCTGCTTCTCGCCGGAGGAATCGCTCGATTCGCTTTCCTTGACCAGAGGCTGAAAAATGGTGAAGGGCAGCTTCAGAGTTCTCTTCATCAGGCCGAAAATCTGTTCTCCCACGGCGGTGGCGGAGAGCGGGACCACCCATGGGTCCGAGAGATCCCCGCTAATTCGGACCGGCACCGAGAGCAGCGATCCGTCCAGGAGCTTATTGAGAACGGGCACCGCTCCGACTATTCTGTCCACGGTGCGCAGGGGCGCCACCAGGGCGACCACGTCGATCTTCTTGTTGACCAGGTCGATTTCACCGTTCAGGACCATCTTTATGCACGGACCGTCCACGACGGTTTCAGACAGGGTGAGAGTTCCGCCCTTTACCTTTCCTTTGGCGGTAATCGTGCTGTAGGCGCAGCCTTCATTGACGAGATCCGGGAGCACGCCCCTGTAGACCTCCGTGATACCAAGCAGGGAAAAGATCTTGGCAAACGTATCGAACCGGTAGATACGCCCGTCCTTTGCCGAGAATTCGAGGTCGCCTTCCAGGTTTTGCGCCATGCCGGCGCCGGCGCCGGCATGGGAAGAGATATTTCCCTTGAGCGTATAGCTGCCGGTAAGGAGATGATGCTTTCCGAAAAGGCAAGTCAGCGTATTTTCGATCTCCTGGCCCTTCGCGGATGGGCTGATTGCCATCCGGAGGCCGCTCCCGGTAATGCTGACCGTTCCGGGAGTGGAGATTCCGCAAAGGTTTGCCTGTTTCAGGCTTACCTCGATGGTCCCGGGGCTTAAGGAAAGATCTGCGACGGCCGGGTTCCAGGTAAGTTTCCCATAAAAGAGCCGCTCGCTTCGCAACCGGATGACCCCTCTAACGGGAGCGTCCCATCCCTTTTTCGATGGCTTCTCCGCCGGTTCTTCCGCTGTCTCGCCGGGTTGCGGTTCCTTTTTCGACTCCAGGATACTCTTCAGGTCGAGGCTGTCGGCGAAGGCATTCATGTCCACCACATAAGCGGACTCGGTGATTGCGATGTTACCTCCCAGGCTGAGGCGGCTCCCATTCCAGCTTATCATCGCGGATTTCACGTTGATCGAACTGCCGTCTGCTTCCAGGATCGCGCTCTCTATGCGGGCGGGCACGGAAAATTTCGTCGGCAGTTGAAAACCGGAGATCTTTACCTGGCCCCGGGCCGTGGATGTTTTCGGCGAGTCGGCATGGAAATCCGCATCGAACTTTCCCTGTATCGGCCCGGTGAGGAGCCTGTTGTCGGTCAGGAGCTTATCGACGGTCTTATTGCTGAGCGTCCCGGAGAACTTGATCTTGAGTTTGTCCTCTTTCGATCTGCTGGAAATCATGGCATCCGAATCGGCATCTTTTACGGCAAGCTCTTCTATGAGCAGTTCCTGGGGGGTTTTCACCAGGTTGATGGAAATCCTGGTCCCCGCAGGGAGGTGCATTTCGGCCTTGAAGGCTGTTTTGCCTTTCTTTTCCCATACGAGTCGGGAGTTGAGGAGATTGAGATGGGAAATGGCCCGCAATGAGGGCGGGAGGCCTGCAAGCACCGCCGCGTTCCTGTTCCCGGAGGGTCCGAGGTTCCCGACCAATGACAGTTCGACAGATTTTGGGACGCCGGAATAGTCATTCACCTTTCCGGAAACCGTCAGCGCGGAATCAGCCAACAGGGCGCCGACGCCATTGAATGCGATAGCCTCGGGCGTAATCTCAAACTCACCGGACTTCAGGGTTACCGGTCCGGTGATATGCCTGGTTTGAAACGCCAGTTCCTCTATGGCGCCGCTCGCCCGGAAGGCCCACTTCGACTTGTCCGAGGGAGGGGCGCTCAGTTCGACCGAAATGACGCGGACTGAACCCTTCAAGCTGCCGTTTAACGTCTTTTTCCAGAATTCGTTTTTCTCCAGAAACGGTCGCAAAAGATCCATCGACACTACGGAGCGGGCATCGGATTTGACGCGAAAGGACTTCTCTTCGCCCCACTCATAGCTCAAGCCAACCTTCGTACAACTGCTCTTTCCCGACTTTCCTGAAACAGATGGGGACCACAGTTTGTCGCCGTCCATGAAAAAGGCGGTTCCTTCCAGCTCCAGTGCGTCCGGGAGGCGCTCATAACGGCCGGAGACCTTGAATGGCTCCGTGTCCAGCTTTACCACAACCGTATCGAGGCTCTCTCCCAAAATGAGCCGTCCGCGGGTTTTTCCTTTTACGTCATGGATCAGTTTCAACTCTTGCTTGAAGGTCTCATTCTTGGCCACCCGTTTCAGAACGGCGGGCAACTCGGAGAGATCGGCCGAGATGAGCAAATCGAGATGGAACGGAGCGTCGCCTCCTTTCAGTCCCACTTTGAGCAGTCCACCGGTCGTAGAGGAGCCCGCGGTCCTGCCCGAGAGATTTTCCCCGTCGAGGATGCCTTCGGATATCACCACCTCTCCGCTTGCGTCCCTGATCATGAGGTCAACCTTGCCGATATAGATGGCGCCGCCGGTCATCGATCCGGTGATTACGTAGTTCTCCAGTTTCCTCAAGTCCTGAAGACTCTTCGCGCGAGCGCTGCACTGGATTGAGGGGACTTCTCCCCCGCGGACGATATCGAAAGTGCGGTAGACCCCCCGTGTGTCTCCGGCAATGGAGAGAGCGGCCTTTCGTACCGCGGCGGCATCGATGTCCCGGCCTTCCAGGTCGAGTGAGATGCTCTGGTCGGCGAACCTGTGGCTATACTTTCCCGTCAGGCTTACACGGGGATAGTCGAACCGGAAGCGGGAGAGAGAAATATCGAGTCCCTCGTCTCCCAAAAAAAAGGCGCCGGCCATCGAGCCGTTTTGCATTTCGGTGGCGGCGTTCCCGTCCAGCACCGTGCATTTCGGCGCCGTAGCGGTGAAATCCGCCTGCGCCTTTCGGGGGCCATCCGTAGAGAGCGTGAGGGTGAAATCGAGCCGGGAATCACCGATGCGCTGGCCGAGGGAGGGGGCAAGATATCGAACCAGGTTGACCGGAGAGCCTCCTGTCAGGTTCAGCTCTCCCGCGCTTTTCAGAGTGATCGGGTCGAACCAGCCGCTGAAAGTGAGGGCTTCCCACAAATCGGATTTGCCACAGGCCAGTTCCAGGTCAATTCCACGGCCGTGCATTGACGCCTTCAGGTCGATTTCCTCGAAAGAAAAGAGGCGGCCGGCTCCGGAATAGATCTCCAGGCTTGCATTATCAGTAATTACTTCTGTGCCGGGCAGAGCAGCGAAGGCAACCGCCTGGATCTGCGAGAGCTTGTCTTTGAGTCGCGTAATGTGCTGGAGCACGGGTTTGTCGGCGTCCTCGGGGGTGCTCTTTCCGGATGGTTCCGGCAGTCGTGCAACAACCCTGGGCGCGGCCAGGTAGATCGCCGCGGGGATGAACTTCCCGGTCAAAAGGGGCAGGAGCTTCGGTCTGAGCGACAGGGATTCGGCGGAGGCGGTAAACTTTTCCGGAACGGTCATCCGCATGCCGTAGATGACGACTCGCGGGGAAGGCAAAAGACTGAGTTCGACGTGCTCTGAGCGGACCTGGTACCGCGCCTCCAATGTCGAGGCTATGCTCCGGCCAATTGAATCCATGTCGAGGACCCGGGGAAGGGTCAACGCCAGCACGCCGAGAAGTACGATGAGCACCCCGGCGCCGGCCCCTGTCCAGACCAGAATTCTTTTGACTCTTGCCATCCAGTATCTCTTTTTCCGAAAGCACCGGCATGTATAGGCTGCCTTGCTCCCGGCATTCATGCAATCCCGTCGAAACCGAATGCAGCCTATGTTGCTCTTCGGAAAGGTCGGCCGAAAGGATGTGCTCCCTGATAAGGAAGGAAGATTAACAAATTCGGTTTGTAGAGGGCAAGAGAGAAGAAGGGCCGCAGGCTTCGAGCGCTCCCGGCGGCCTGGCAGACCGTAGACGCGGTCTTCGCATCGTTGCAGCAGCAGGGGTGGACAAAAGCGAAGAGTCTGCCCACCCCCACTCGGCAGGTGCGAAATGGATAGTATTACATGGTGTTAGGCATCGGTCCGGCTGTCCATTCGCTGCATTTCCTCACCTATTGCCTTTCCCCATCTGATGCTGCTCTCCATGAAGGCTTTCTTGAATGCGGCTATTGAGACCGTATTGAACTTCTCGCCGGCGGGAGAAGCTGAAAACTGGGTGTAGCGCTGGATTTCAGCCTCAGTCAGGCTACGGTATGTGTACAAAAGCGAGAGGAGTGTTTCCGAACGGACCTGTGCTTCAGCTTCGGACCTGTTCTTTTCAATCTCCTTTACGATATCATCGAACGACCTCTGGTTTTCTCGCGGCAGCGTGGCCATGATCGCTACCGTAACCGCTATCTGGGTGTTGATCGCCATCTCGACCGCGCTCTCCGTCACTTTCGTTGCCGAATCCAACTGGCGCAGTACATTTAACCGTTCAGCCGAAGGCGGCTTTTTGCTCACCTGCTGTGCATACTGATCCATTTCAGCCACCGCCTCGGGTGTTGATGCGGACTCCTCCAACTGCGTGCACTTCTTCCCCAGGGGAGATTCAAGCCACTCCAAGACCTTGCGTATATCTCCGCCGGTGAGTTTTTCCTTCAGTTCCGGGAGAATGATCTTCTGCATGCTCTCGGGGGAGAAGGCCTTTTTTGCTGAAGCCTGTATCGCCGACCGTACATTTGAGGGCAACTTCTTTATGTCGTCGTCCTCCATCGCCTCACGCTCCAGCGTAGCTTCAATAACGAGCGGCAATTCCCTGAGTTGCTTCTCCATACCCGACTTGACATAGAGTTCCCGCACCAGGGCGTCGTCCGAGCCCTGGGCGCCGGCGGCCAACGGCAGCAGCCACAAAATCGAGGCGCACAGCAATGCTTTAAGTCGCATGTTATATTCCCCTCGCATGTTGTTCGTAAGTATTTTCAATCACCTCGTCCTTTTCACTCCACACGCGGTCGAGCCAGCCGTTGAAGCGCTTCCGGAACTGCCGGTCCTTGAGATAGTCCCCGAGCAGCTCCGCGGTAACGGGAATTTGCCTTACCCTTACCTGGATCGTTATCGACCGGCAGCACAAAAACTCCCACATCTGCTTCACTCCTTCCGGGTAGACGATGGTGACATCGAGGATGGAGTGAATCTTATCTTTCAGGGCATCCATTACCAGGCCAATGCCGACAGCCTTCGGCTTGAGAAGGTGTTTGAAAGGCGACGTCTGCTGCTCTCTTTTCTCTACCGTAAAGCGTGTTCCTTCGACGAAATTCATGACGGAAACAGGCATGGATTTGAACTTCTCACACGCCGTGCGGGTAGCTTCCAAGTCCTTTTGGGCCGAGGAGGTACGGCCCAGGAACGGAAACTCCAGGATTTTCCAGGCTATTCCCAGAACAGGCACCCAGATAAGTTCCTGTTTCAGAAAGAACTTCAGCATCGGCGTCTTGCGGTGGAAGGTCTTTTGCAAGATGGTTATGTCGACCCAGGATCGATGGTTGGCGATCACCAGGTACCACCTGTTCATGTCCAGGCCCTCCGTGCCCTGGATGTCCCACTTTATCTCTTTGGTCAACTCCAGGCCCAGGTTGTTGCAGCCGACCCAGTTTTGAGCGACCGAATGCATGAGGCGGTTGCAGAACCTGCGCCAGGAATGGTTGCTGCTGAATGACCTGAACAGCGCCAGCAGGAATATCTGTATCGACCAGAAGGTGGTATGCACGGCAAGAATGAACAATGACAGCAAACCTCGGACTATGTCCGGCATGGCATTCATCATGGGTCGGAAACCTCCGCTCTTTCTGCCGCCGCATTGATGATAATCTCAAGGCAGCGGCGCTGGGTAGACATTCGCCCGAAATTTAAGCGATATTCCGTGGCAAGAGCAAGAAGAACCTGCCGGTCTGCAATTATTTCCATACGTGGATTGGATCTGTAGTGCTGTGCGTCGTTCGTTCTGAGATTGGACGTCGATTGTCGGAGGAATCAGCGGGGTTACTCGGATACCCCGTCTCCTGATGAGATTTGCGCGGGAGGCTTTGGCTTTCGTTTCCGGGGCGCTTTCTCGGCCCGCTTGAGCTGCTCCTTCAGTTGCTTGAGTTTTTCATTTGCTCTTTCCAGCTCGGCGGTCCGTTTTTCAAGCAGGTCTTTGAGATGGTCCCGGTATTTGTTCAACTTCTTCTGAACGCTCTGCTGCTTGGTGATGTCCCGGAATGTCACCACCGCTCCCACCGTGCGGCCTTTTTCCATGAGTGGAGTACTGGAATAGGCAACCGTATAACTCGTGCCGTCTTTTCTCCAGAATAACTCGTCTCGCTCCCTGCGTATGGTGCCGGTGCTCAGGCTCTGGTACATGGGACACTCATGCAGCGGATATCGGCTGCCGTCCGGCTTTGAATGGTGAACCAGTTCGTGCAGATCTTTACCGATAAGCTCCTCCATCTCATACCCCAGGATTTCAGCGCCTGCGGGATTAATGAGAACTACTCTGCCCATTATATCCACGCCGAGGATTCCTTCTCCGGCTGCGTTGAGGATCAACTGGTTCTGCCTGCTGAGCCGACGCACCTCAGCCTCTGCATGCCTGCGGACCGCTATCTCCTGGGTCAAGTGGTCATTTGAGATTTGAAGCTCCGCCATCACCTTGCGTATCTCGCTCAGGTCCCTTGCCACGGTGACACTGCCGACGGTCCTGCTTTCCGAATCCCTGAGCAGGCTGATGGATATTTCAAATGGAACGACTTTACCGTCCTTGCGTTTCATCTGCATCGACCACTTTTTGACCGACCCCTCCTGGCGAAGATGCTGCAGCATGTTCTGCAGCTCGTTTCTATCTGCGTAGAGATCGAGGCTCGACTTTCCCAAAAGTTCCTCGAAAGTGTAGCCGTATAATTCGGCGGCCATTTTATTCCACTTAATGAATTTGCCGTGCCTGTCGACTATTCCTATGGCATCAGGGGAATTCTCGAAGATATTCTCCAGGTAGGTGTTTGCTTTCTTCAACTCCTCTTCGGTTTTTTTGAGCTGGGGGATGGTGTCCTTATCCATTATAGAGGCTCCAATTCAGTCACGCAGAAACGAGCTGAAGTCCGGTCAGCCATTGTGTAAAAAAGAACAAGCGTAGCCTAGCATTCATGCAGGACCCAGTCAACGACTTTACGGTAGATTTCAGAAGCAGACGTTCAGGTGAGGGAAATGACCCGCTATTCTCAAAACCTCCTTTCCATTTTCTTTCAATCCGGTATAAAGAAAAGCTTATACGGCCGGAGACGGCAATACTATTCCAATTTCTTTATCACATACCGGGAAAAACACCGGAGTAAAAACAGGATACCTATGAAGGCTATCAACGGGCTACTCGTGCTGGTCCTGGTTCTTTTCGGCGCCGTGACGGCTTTCCCTGCGGCGCGGGCACATGAGGCAAACCCTCCCATCAAGTTGATTGCGGCCGGTTCCGGGGTGAATCTCGGAATAACACGGCTGTTGGCTGCTGAATTTATGAAGAATGATCCCGGGGTTATTATAGAGGTTCCCGGGAGTATCGGAACCAGGGGGGCTATTTCTGCAACCCTGGAAGGCGCCGTCAGCCTCGGATTGATATCGAGGCCCCTTCTGGAAAACGAGCACAAAATGGGGCTGATCGCGATACCCTACGCGCGCACCGTGATTGTAATCGCCGCTCACCCCAGCGTGGTGGATGAAGGGATCACATCGAGGGATTTGATAGATATCTTCAAGGGGGCAAAGAAGCAGTGGAAAGACGGCAAAGATATCGTCGTGCTGGCCCGGGAGAAGACGGACAGCGGTCTCAGGGTGCTCAATTTGAAAATCCCCGGATTTGAACAAGCTTATATGGAGAGCTATACGGCCAGGAGGTGGTCGGTCTTTTTTACAGATCAGGATGCAAATCGCGCTCTTTCCACAAGGCCTTATGCAATCGGTGTAACGGACACGGGCATGATCAATAGTGAACGACTGGATGTAAAAGTGCTGAAAATCGATGGACTTCTTCCCAACGGCGAAAATGTCTCGAACGGCCAGTATCCCTTCATAAGGGACCTTTCATTCATCTATCGCAAAGGAGATCTTCCCGAGGGCGCGCGTGCATTCCTGGATTTCGTCAAATCCGAAGAGGGTATCGGAATACTGAGATCGAACGGCTACTACGGGGTTGACTAGGTGCACTCGATGACCTCCGGGGATCGTATACGCATATCCAGGTATTTTGCGAGCCGGCTGGCTCCGCTGGTGCTCGTGTGCTGGCTGATTATTGTCCTGGCGCCCCCGAGTATCTACTACAGCCTGGAGGTGAGAAGGATCGGGAGTGAAGCGGGCGCTCATGCACGATCTCTCGCCTGGAGTATCGCCAACCTGGCGGCAGAGTCTCCCGGCCTGTGGAAGTATCAGGCGACAAAGTACTCTCAGATAATGCACTCGGTGGCCTCCAATGAAGAAATAGCGCATATCGTTGTCCTGGATGAGTCGGGAAAGCCTGTCACGCAATATGCCCATGCTCAGGACGAAGGAGGTTTTTTCGGCCATTTTCACGTCAAAGGCTCTCCCGTACCGATCATGTTGAACAACCGCAGGATCGGTCAGATCGAAGTGTCCCTTTCAATTGATTCCGTTCTTTCCAGGGCGCTCTGGTTCCTGTTTGCCTGCGTGCTGGCGGGAACGGGACTGGGTCTCCTCATCTATAGCGTGCCCCTGAGGATTGCCAGAAGGCTGGAGAAACAGATCCTGGAGCACCAGGACACTCTTGAGCAAAGGGTGGAAGAGCGCACCCGTGCGCTCAAGGAAGCCACCGAGACAGCCCAACTGCTCAACGAACAGGCCCAGTCGGCCAACAGGGCCAAGTCACAGTTTCTTGCGAATATGAGCCACGAGATCCGAACTCCCATGAACGGGGTGCTCGGAATGGCGGAAATCCTCTTGAACAGCGGCCTGACGAAAAGGCAGCGGGAAATAGCCGCCACTCTATACGGGGCAGGGCAGACGCTCCTGCAGGTTATCAACGACATCCTGGATTTTTCCAAGGTCGAGGCAGGCAAGCTGGACTTGAGTTCACAGGACTTTGACCTGAAGGAGTTGGTGGCGGAAACGATCTGCGCCTTTTCTCGGCAGGCAGCTCAGAAAGGTCTGGAACTCGGCTGCCAGGTAGAGGTGGACGGCCCGGTGCTCGTGCGGGGAGATCCGACCCGATTGAAGCAGATACTCACTAATCTCCTGGGCAACGCGATAAAATTTACCGAACGCGGAAAGGTTTTGCTGCGCACCACGATAGAGAAGCAACACGAAAGAAGCATTCTTTTTGCCTTTGAGGTTCAGGACACCGGCATCGGGATTCCCCTCGAAGCCAGGGAGGACATATTCGAGTCCTTCAGCCAGGCAGATGGAACAACTACCCGGAAATATGGGGGCGCCGGCCTGGGCCTCGCCATTTGCAGGCAACTCTGCAACCTGATGGGTGGAGAGATCAGTGTCACGAGTTCGCCCGGCGAGGGGAGCACCTTCCGGTTCACCGTTTTGTTGAGAAAGCAGAAGACCATATGGAAATCCACTGCCGATCAATTAAGTTCCTCCAGCCACGGGGGCGCAGGCCCCTCTTATGACGGTGTTCGCCTTCACGGGCATGTGCTGCTCGCAGAGGATAACTTTGTCAACCAGGAAGTGGCGAAATCCATGCTCACAATTCTGGGTTGCAGCGTAGATGTGGTCGAAAACGGCCGGGAGGCATTGAGCGCCATTGACTCGAAATCCTATGACCTGGTGCTGATGGACTGCCAGATGCCCGAGCTTGACGGCCTGGAGGTAACCAGAATTATAAGGAGCAGGGAAGCGGCCGGAAATGGAGATCACCTGCCCATTATCGCGCTGACGGGGTTCGCGATGGAAGGCGACCGGGAGTTGTGCCTCGATGCGGGCATGGACGATTACCTGTGCAAGCCTTTTAGCCTGGACAGCTTGAAGGATGTTCTCGGGAAATGGTTGAAGAGGTACGAATAGTGTTCGATAAGAGCGGGGATTCTTTTTACATCCTCTTCAACGGAGCGGGTGTGGGCAGAGAGGTCAGCTTCACCGTGCCCATCGGAGACTTCCGGTCTCAAGATGAGCACGATGAAGAAAAGGTTGCCCGAAAAGCGTCGCCGTGATTACTTGCGGGCTGCGATGGCCTGCTCGGCTTTCTTTATCAGGTCGGGGCCGATTTGTTTGGCCCATTTGTCATAAACGGCCTTCGTGGCTTTCCTGAATTCCGCTTTTTCCGCATCGGTGAGTTTCGCCACACTCACTCCGTGTCCTTCTATCTCTTTGAGCAGGGTATCATCCGGCGCGACGAGCCCCTTGCGCGCTTCCACGATATTCTCTTTGCCTGCCTGAATCGCCGCTTCGCTGACGGCCTTGCGGTCCTCGGGAGTCCAACTGTTCCACACTTCCTTGCCTACAACGAAGATCAGCGGGTCGGCCACGTACCCCCAGATGGTGAGGTGTTTCTGATTGGCCGCCGCATAGAGTTTGGCAGCCATGAAGACGGTGAGAGGATTCTCCTGGCCGTCTACCGCGCCGCTGGAAAGGGCGGGGACGGCATCCGCCCAGCTCATCTGGGTCGGATTTGCTCCCAGGGCGGTAAATGTCTCCAGGTAAAGCGGAGAGCCGACCACACGGATTTTGAGGCCCTTCAGATCGCCCGGAGTGCGTATCGGTTTCTTTGAGTTGCTGAGTTCGCGGAATCCGTTCTCACCCCACGCCAGAGGGACGACATCCTTTGATTCCAGGATCTTGAACAGTTCCTTGCCCACCTCGCCCCCGGTAAGAGCATCCATGGCCTTGTAGTCCGGCATCAGAAAAGGCATCGAGAAGATATTCAACTGCTGCACCTGCGGGGACCAATTGATGGTCGAGCCGATGGCCATATCAATCGCGCCCTGGCGAATAGCCGTGAACTCTTTGGTCTGATCTCCACCCACCAGGCTGGTTCCAGGGTACATCTTGACGTTGATCCGGCCATTGGTCTTTTGCTTGACCAGCTCAGCCCAGCGCTCGCCGGCATTGCCCCAGGGGAAAGGCTTGCCCAGAACGGTGGAGAGTTTGTACTCCTGCTTGTAATCCGCGGCCTGAATTGCCTGCGGAACTGCGAAAGCCACAACTGCCGCTGCCAGCACGAAAAAACAAATGGTCTTTCTCATGTATCTCTCCGTTTTTGCGGTAAGTAAAACAAGTCCACGTGCAATGTTTACGGAATCACTGAATTTGCTCAAGAAGCGGGAATCCACGATATTAGACGGCGCCGGCGCTGTCAAGAATCGCCTGTAGATCGGGGCAGGTTTTTTTTGAAACGCAGCCGCGCCCCCGGGACGCAGATTGAATAATGCCTGAAAGTGACCTGGAAACCGCAATAAACCTACAGAAAGAATCCGCTGCCGGAAAAACGATCGGCGAAATCCTCACGGACGGAGGTTTTGTCGCGGAACGCAAACTGGTCGAGATACTGTCATACCAGCTCGACCTGCCTTGCCACCACCTGGAAATTTCCACCCTGGATCAGCAACTGCTGCGCAGGGCCCCTACGCGATGGTACTCCCTTCACCAGTTTTTGCCCGTCGGCTATGGCGACGGGAAGGTAACGGTCGCCTTTACCGATCCGCTCAATCGTGAGAGCCAGGAGGCTGCCGAAAAGCTTTTCGGCGCCGTGACGCCTGCTATCTGCTCGAAGAGCAATTTGCGCGAAATCCTGACTATCCTTGAGCGAGATGTCGTCACCGCCAGGGCGAACGAGCCCGATGAAAAATCGGTGGTGGGCATGGTGAACTCGATATTCGAGGAAGCGATACGAAGCGGCGCCAGCGATATTCATATCGAACCCATGAAGGACCGGGTAAGGGTTCGGTTCAGAATGGACGGAGTGCTTGTGCATCACAGGGACTTGCCGCTTGAAACCGGGCCTCCTATTTCGAGCCGCCTCAAGATAATGACCAAAGCAGACATAGCGGAGAGGCGCAGACACCAGGGCGGCAGAATTCTGTTCGAGAACGCCAAGACCGGAAGCGCGCTGGATGTGAGGGTCTCCTTCTATATTACCGTGTGGGGAGAGAAAATCGTTCTCAGGTTGCTGAATCGAAAAGCTCTGCTCCTGAGCCTCAACGAAATCGGGATGTACCCAAAAATGTTGGAGCGGTACCGCTATGATGCGCTGGATGTGCCAAGCGGCGTCATCCTGATAACCGGTCCCACAGGCTCGGGGAAGACGACTACCCTCTACAGCTCGATCAACTATCTCCAGAATATCAGCACCAGCATAATAACCGTTGAAGACCCCGTTGAATATGTGATTGACGGGATAGCCCAGTGCTCGATAGACGAAAAGATCAATCTCACTTTCGAGGAAAGCCTGAGGCATGTGGTCAGGCAGGACCCGGATATCATCGTGATCGGTGAAATCCGGGACGGGTTTTCGGCAGAGACCTGTATCCAGGCCTCGCTGACCGGCCATAAGGTGCTCAGTACCTTCCATACTGAAGACACCATTGGAGGCCTTATTCGTTTACTGAACATGAACATCGAGGCCTTTCTGATTTCCTCCACGGTCATTTGCATGGTTGCGCAGAGACTGTTGAGGAAGATATGCCCCAACTGTATCGCTGATTATACGCCCCAGCCGGCCGAATTGTATCGGCTCGGCTACGCGGGCAACGAACTCAGGGGAATCAGTTTCAAGGCGGGACGCGGTTGCTCCGCGTGCGGTTTCACCGGATACAAAGGCCGGACGGGCGTATTTGAACTCCTGGTCCTCAACGAGCCGGTCAAGGATGCCATTCTCGGGAAAATGACCTCCTACGAGATAAGGAGAATCAGTACTGAGACATCCGGACTGGTGACGCTGCTCGAGGATGGAATCATCAAGGCTGCAAATGGTGTGACTTCCCTGCAGGAAGTTCTCAGATCTTTGCCGCGAGTGGGCAAACCAAGGCCGGTTCAGGAATTGCGGCGCCTGCTGGGAACGGAACAGTGAGACGGAGGACGGAGGACGGAGGACGGTGGTGTGAATTCGGGCTTGGTTTTTGCCTGTGGGGTTCTCCGGGGATGGGGCAATGATTCCTGAAAAGAATAACTTGTCGCTGATTGATATGGTGAGGGAGTATGCGCTCTCGGAGAAGCTGAACCTGCCCGTATTTCCCAGGGTAGCTCAAGAAGTGCAAAAGATGATCGCCGACGAGAGGAGTTCAATCGATGACATTGCACGGACTATAGGCAAAGATCAGACTTTGGCCGGCCAGACCCTGAAGCTTGCCAATTCCGCTTTTTTCGCTGGGCTCAATAAGGTGAAGACAATCCGGGAGGCAATAATGCGCCTGGGGTTGAACCAGGTGTGCAACTTCCTTGTGATGGGCCGGCAGCAAGGCTTCTACAAATCCGCGGACGCACTGGTCGACCTGCGCCTCAAAGTACTTTGGAAGCACGCCCTGGCTACTGCCAAGGGATCAAAGTGGCTTTTGCAAAGGATTGGATACCGTGAACTCGCAGATGAGGGTTTTCTGGCGGGTCTATTGCACGATATAGGCAAGCTTCTTCTTCTGAAGGTGATTGAACAGATCAACTCTGAGAACCGGGAGGCAGGGTTCCCGGAAGAATTCATCAGGGAGATCCTGGAATCGATGCATATCGAACAGGGATACAGCCTGCTGAATGAATGGAGCATCCCGACCATTTACTGCAATGTGGCGCGAGACCATCACAGGGAGGATTTTGATTCAGGGGATGTATTGCTGATGGCGGTGCGAATAGCCAACCAAGTCTGCAGGAAGGCCGGCATCAGTACGAATCCCGACCCGCGGTTGATTCCGGCTGCCCTGCCGGAGGCGCAGATTCTTGCAGTAAAGGAGATTGTCCTGGCCGAACTGGAAATAGTCATTGAGGATGCCCTGGAACTGGAGGTCTGAGAGGCCGGATCGCCATTACTCGGGTTCCCTGCCCGGGAGGGGATAGGATTGCTCTTCACTCTTCACTCTTCACTCTTCACTCCGCCTTCCGTCCTCCGTCCTCCGTCTTCCGTCCTCCGTCTTCCGTCCTCCGTCCCTCTCAATCGGGAATGAGGTCATAGTAATAGATCATGGCGTCGGAGCGGGAAATTATCCCGATGACCCTGTCGTTTTCCACTACCGGCAGGCGCCCTATGTCGTTTCTTATGAGAATCCTCATGGCTTCGGCCACACTGTGCATCGGTGTGACGGTAATCACCTTTCTGGACATGAAGGCCTTGACGGGCGAACGCCACTGGGCCTCATTGGTGAGCTTGTTGAGGTCCCGCCTGGAAATGATCCCGACCAGTTTTTCCCCTTCCATGACGAGCAGGCCGGAGTAGCCCTTTTGATTCAGGATCGCGGAGACATCGCGAGTTGGTGTATCCGGTGAGACGCTTTCAACAGGGAACGACATCAGATCACTTATCTGCACGGGCATCTGCCGGTAGTCCTTCATCGCTTCGAGGAGCCACGTCTCGACTCCTTCGGGAGGCGCCGAGGCTATCATCGCCGATCCGGCCCCCGAATGCCCTCCTCCTCCCATCAGGCGCATCACCGCTCCCACATCGAAAGAATCGACTCCGCTGCGCCCTATCACCATACAGCGGTCCTTTTGCGTATCTCTGAAGATGCCAAAGGCCACGTCGACATTGACAACACTGCGGTACATGCTGACTACTTCGGCAAGACCGGGAATATGGCCGTCGATGTTCATCTTTCCGATGCTCATCTTGTAGCCGTTGAAGTCCATGCGCTTTGCGTCCGAGAGGAGTTTGAGCAGAATCTCCTTTTGCCTCGGGCCGTAGGTAGGGCGCAGTATGGTCGCGATCACCTTGAGGTCCGCATGCTTTTCCAGGAGGTAAGCCGCGGCCCGCAGGTCCCTCGGCGTGGTCGAGGGAAAAGTGAGATGCCCGGTGTCTTCGTAAATGCCTGCAAGAAAGAGAGTGGCGTGGATGGGCGAAAGTTCGACGCCTTTTTCCTTGAGAGCTTCCACGAGGAGCGTGACAGCCGCGCCGATTTCCTCGACATTGGAGTAGGCTGCGGCAATATCGGCCTTTCCGGGATGATGGTCCCAGAGGTGAATCTCCAGGTCCTTTCTCTGTGCGAGAGACTTACAGCCCTCCAGCCGCGACCACCTGTTCGTGTCCACCACGATCAGCCGGTCGACAGGATACCGGTCAAGCATCTTGACCGGTTCAAAGCTGAAAAGATCCTTATGAATAGAAAGGAAGCCGCGCACGTTCTGGTTGACGCTCGTGGGCAGCAGCGGTTTTGCCTCCTCGTAGAGCAGCGAGGCCGCCACGAGCGAAGCGAGCGCATCGAAGTCGACATTTTTGTGGGGGGTGATGACCTGCAAAGTGAATCCTTTCTCCGTCTTCCGCTCTCCGTCTTCCGTCCAACAGGTGATTTTTGATACCATTTCTTCCAAAGGCTCACAAGCGACATTGTGCATGTGCGGGTAATAATGCGCCTCCGATGAACCTTCGCCGAAGTTTTCGTACTCGTTCAAACCACGCCAAAGGCGTGGCTACAGCGTAGCTCCTCGGCTGGATTCCGGCTCAGGAGCGCCGCCGGAATGACGGGGTAGGTGAAATCCAGCGATAGCCCGAGGAGTGCGAATACGCCGGTTTTGCTTTCTACAACCTACGTCGCAACGATATTGGCCGAACTTGCCAAGAGGCCTGGTTCCCATGATTGCAGGACGCTCTCCAATGGCATATCGGTTGGCCGGTGGGGCCTCCCACTCCGTCATTCCGGCAGGGCTCCTGAGCCGGAATCCAGCCCTGGAGCTGCATCCGGGTCTTCTTCCGAACTGCCTCGAGAAGTTCGGCTACACGGCGCCCTTTGCATGGTTTCAGGGCGTCTCGGAGGGGATGTGAGACTTTTTAAAGGATCACACCAGAGCAAGCGTAGGGTGGGCACGATTTTTAGTGCCCACCGCTTTCGAGAAGAGTGTGTTTGCCCTCGGGACGGTGGGCACGATGAATCCGTGCCCACCCTACGGTAAAACAAAACAACAAAACCTCTCAAAAA
This sequence comes from uncultured Syntrophobacter sp., assembly GCA_964539645.1. Taxonomy (GTDB): domain Bacteria; phylum Desulfobacterota; class Syntrophobacteria; order Syntrophobacterales; family Syntrophobacteraceae; genus SbD1. The sequence continues at coordinate 17,967 of CAZIJV010000044.1, read as the reverse complement.
AAGCCTGCCCCAAAGTTTCATTCTCGTTCAAACCTAAAGACGTGGCGGCGCCGCTCTTATCTGACTCCAAAGTCAGAGTCTTGTTCAAACAGGCCGAAAACCTGCGGCCCGCTGGAATTCCGGCTTAGAAGCAACGCCGGAATGACGGGGTGTGATAATTTCCGGGTTTACTGTGCGGAGCAGTGCTAAGTTCAGGATATTACTTGGTGCTTCTTCGTGAGCTTCATGCCCCCTTCGTGCCCTTCGTGGTAAAAAATAGCCTTGTAGGCGAAGGAAACCTCCACCCGGGTTGCGGCTATGCTGCTCCAGGCGCTTCGGAGTAAGAGGCCAACGACAGGCGCAAGGCCCTATGCACTCTCGAAGCAAACCTTTCGTGACTTTCGTGGTCCGGGTTTTTAAAACAGTAACCGAGCCAGAAGTAAACCCCGGAGACAATAGCTGATGTCCGATCCCTTTATTGTGCGACAGTAGCTGGTGACCCTTCGTGTGCTTCGCTTTTTCTTTGCGCCCTTCGTGGTTAGAGAATAAATTTGCAGAGCAGCGGGGAGTTCAATTTTGAGCGGCGGCTTTGCGGCCTGGCAATTAAGATTAATGCAGGTTTGCATACTGTCCAATCTCGTATTTTGATAATGTGGGTATTCATTTTAGTCCAGCCGGTCTGTAGGTCCGCAGAAGGAGTTGGTAATAATGTGGAAAATAATCGACCTGGATGAGGAATTGCTGAACCTGCTTAAAAAAGAGGAGATGTTCGCGTTTTTCGACTTCAGCTTGAATCTGCCCGAAGCCGGGACTTGCTCCGGCTTGTGCAAGGTATCCCGGCCCAAGTCGGCTGATTCCGGGTCGTACTACATCTCGCTGCTCTTCCTGATAGATACTGACGAACAAAGGATGCCCAGGGCAATAGAGGAGCGGATCAACAAGATCAACTGGGAGGAACTCAGCCGCTCCGTGCCCGAGATCAAGAGCATCCTTCCGATGCCGTACCTGAGTGTGCGTGCGGGGATTTATGCCCGGGAAATAGACATTTACCTGAGCGTCAATGAACTCACGAGAGCCTTTGTCACCGGGTTCCAGCCTTTGCTCGCCCGAGCCATGGGGCTCAACGCGGAAGCGCCCGTTTTCTGGGACGATATGCACCGTGACGAAAAGCTTGGCGGGTAAGGCTGTCCGGCGGTGCGGATCGACTGTTCTCAAGCAGATCCTGAATGCGCTGAAGAAAAGGGAATTTTCGATGAAAACACCGGTCTGTTAAGTCCCGGTGAAGCCACCTGTAAATTCGGAACAACTGAAAAAGCCGTAATGAAATAGAGCGCTCTCTACAAGATCCGCTGTGCGCCGGGGATCATGCGAAGGCAGTGGGCAAATAAAAAGGAGAGCGGAATGCTGATCAGTGTGACCGCGAAGAACTTCGACATGGGTCCAACCGGCATCCCACCGGTTGCATACTGGAGGGCCACAACGATTGGCACATGCACCAGGTAGGCGCCATAGGCGTCGGCCCCGAGCAACCGCCACCAGGGGGAGTCTGCGTTGAAGCGCTCCCGAAAGAGCGTGCAGAGCCCCACCAGAAGCCCTGTGGCGATGAAGGATTCAGATACTGGGGAAGGTGGGCCGGCTCCGTCTGGATAAACCCCAGCAAGAACAGCCATCTGTCCTTTGGATACCAGGTTCGCACCAGCAGCGTAACCAGAGTGAGGGCGACGGCATAGCCAAGGATTTCATAGTCGCCCGGCGCCGCTCCCGTGCGCTCCACCTGCCCCGGTTTTGCGGTGCGGCGCCAGGCAAGGCGCCATGCAGCATAAATCGCGGCATAAACCAGCAGATGCTCTACAAACCAGAGATGGCCAAAGTTCAACTCGGGCCAGACCGGTCCTGTGAGATCGGCGGGCCTCGGCCCCATCCCAAAGTAGATCTGGCTCCAATAGGACGGGAAAGGTAGTGTGCCTCCCCGGAAATTACTATAGGAGGATGACGGCCCGGTTGCCATGGCGCTCCCTCCTGGTGCGCTGAGAATTCCTGCGATTATGAAACAAAGACATGTGCCGAAAATGGTGACGGCGCCGGCTCACATCCCGATTTGGGGGGCTATCTTCCGCAAGCCCTCGATCACATCCTCGATGAGTTCTCTTAGATCCACTCCCAGCAAGGCTGCGCCTTTTTCTATCACCTCCCGGTCAACTCCCGCGGCAAAGCTTTTCTGCTTCCACTTTTTCTGCACTGACTTGCCGTCCATATCCATTACGCTCTTTGAAGGCCGGACCAGGGCGCATGCAGTCACAAAACCGACCAGTTCATCTATCGCATAGAGAGTCTTCTCAAGCTCGGTTTTCGGTTCCACATCCGTGCAGAGCCCCCAGCCATGCGACATGATCGCACGGATGTATTCCTCCGGCCAGCCCCGTTCATCGAGCAGTTCCCGGGTCTTGAGGCAATGCTGTTCCGGAAACTGCTCGTAGTCGAGATCGTGGACCAGCCCGATGATTCCCCACTCATCGGGATTTGCGCTTGCCTTTTGGGCCATGTGGCGCATAACCCCTTCAACGGCAAGTGCGTGCTTGATCAGGGATTCATTCTTATTGAACTCGTTTAGAAGCGCCCATGCTTCTTCCCTTACGGGGAGACGTGCAGTCATGATAGTCCTCGCCGGCAGAAAGGTTAGAGAACCCGTGCTCCATTCTGGAGACGGCCATGTTCATAAGAGTCAAGGTATTTCCTGAACAACCTCGGGCTTATCCTCGAAAACCCGTCAAAGTCGGCTGAGAGTTCCATTCCGGGAACGATGGCCCTGACGACGGGAATTCCAATGTCCTTTCGGGTGAGATCGACGTAGAAAATTGGATATCCGTTCGCCAGTATCAGAGTCTCCAGGATTTCCAGGTCGGCGGCGAAGCTTCCCGTACTGAAATCGGGGAGATCGCCCGCTGCGATGGCGGCGAGACCTTCCATCCCAACGGAGGGGACGGAACCCGGGCCTGGGCCGTAGGTGGTTTCCGTCAGGGCCGACACGAGCGCTTTGCGTGCGTCCAGGTGCGCGCCGGCGCCTTTGTAAATGCGGCCGCTATTGTCGGCAACGAAGCATTTATAGCAGGGAACCCCCATGGGCGCGGTCAGGTCCTGAAACTGAACATGCACGCCTTTTTCCCGGTAGGTCGCGAGCAAAGAGCCGATATCGTCATCTCCGGGCTCTATGCGAAAGCATCCGCGGGGATCGAAGGGGGTTGTCGCCTCGCAGTCACGTTCGATCACTTCGAGAAGAGCGCTCACTTTGGCCTGTTCCATGGTATTTCCGGAAGCAAGGCCCGTTGAGCCAAGGGCGCTGAACAAATCGATTTCATCGAGGTTACAGAAGAGAAAGACGCTCTGAGCGGGTATGAGCGCAGCGATTGTGTCGGAAGCGCCGGGTTTGCGCTCGGAGGCTTTCAGCCAGAAAAGAGGTTCGTTTGCGTAGGGAGCTTCCAGCCGAAGCAGGTTTGGATCAAGGGCCTTTTCCCCTTTCTGCTGCAACTGAGCCAGGGTTGCAAGGATCAACGGATATTCGCCTGTGTAGCCGAGGGCGCCTTCCGGACCGAAAGAGGCAAAAGAGGATACACGCTCGACTATCTCCATGGAGCAGGAAGCCCGGGCAGCCTCCGGGGTCAGACCCTTGCCGTAGCTGGTCTGCACGCCTATCAGCGAAAAGTCGTGCCGCCCGTTGCGAACTCGAAGGTCGAGTCGCCATTTCCGATAAAATCCGTGGGGGCTCAAAGAAGATTTGTGGGCGACCTCGTCACCGATAAGGAGGTGCAAGGCCTTGAGTTTACCCAGGGCACGGGCGGCTGTCTCCGCTGCCGGCAGTTTTGTCTCTTTTTGAATAGCCCGGAGAGCCGTGATTTCGCGGTGGATACCGGTGATGTGAACACTGCGCAGGGGCGGGTCAACATTTTCGGAGTAGAGGATCGGCAGTCCGATGGCTTCGTGATCCGGCAGGGGCAGGTGTTCGGTCATGTTCTTATCGAACCGTTCCGCCCATTTTCGCTGCAGTTCGCGATCTTCGAGCAGGCCGGCCCTGGCCTGGATCAAAGGTGTGTGGGGCAGGATCGACTCGACCCGATTCCGGTCGAAATGTCTCGCCAGGTCCTGTAGCCCGGAAAAGGAGAGGGCAGCCTGATAGACCAGTCCCATGACCATCGGATCTCGTTCCCACGCCATGCCGAGGATATTTTCCACCGTCTGGACATCCAGTGCGCCGATCTGGTCCGTCAGGCGCCTGTGCATGAAACTGTCCAAGGGTGAAGACCGAAGATAGTCCACATTTTCGTCAAAGGAGTTCGCAGAGGGAGGATAGCATGCAAAATAGCCTGTTCCCAAAGAGGTAGTCGCCAGCCGCAGTTCATATCGCATCGGAAAGCTCGCTTTCGTCCGTGGCAATTGCCTCACCTTCCTCTTGCCTTTTTTCCATTTTCATTTCAAATCCCCAGGTTGATTTTCTGCAACAGGATACAGTATAGCCGGTATTGATTTCCACTATTGCTATATATAGTATTTCGATCATGTTGAATCTTCTAAAAACTCACAGCGCCTTCTGTTCGGTTGCTGTTGTTTTCTTCCTTTTGAGTGCGGGGATCGGCGGTGTGGTCTATTCGCATTACCTCGTCCAGAGACAACGCCTCATGGAGCAGACCGAGACCAAACTCTCGGCGATAGCCTCCATAAAAGTGGACCAGATATCCAGGTGGCGCCATGAGCGGCTTGCCGATGCGCATATCATCATAGATACACCGTTTATTGCTTCGCTTGTCGAAAAATGTTTTGAGAAGGATTCGGAAAAATCGTCTCCAACTCTGCTGGAATTGCATCAGTGGATGATTTCCCATAAAGACAGGTATGATTACCACAGCGTAGCGCTTCTCGACTCGAACGGAGCGGTTCGATTTTCAATCCCCGAGGGGATAAGGGCCAGCCATGTTCTTCCGGACATTCTCGCCTCGTTGCAGCAAAAGGAGAGCCCTGAGCTTTGCGACCTTCAGCAATCCGAAGCAGACTCGAACATATTCATGAACCTCCTGGTGCCGTTCATTACCGTCAAGGATGGCGTACACTCGCCGGTTGGATATCTGCAACTGCAAATCGATCCCTACAAGTTCCTTTACCCGCTGATAGATTATTGGCCTACCCCGAGCACGACCGCCGAGACCATGCTGGTCCGGGTGGAAGGCGGTGAGGCCGTCGTGCTGAACGAGCTGCGGTACAGAAAAGGCGCTCCCTTCTCCATGCATTTACCGCTAAGCGAGTTGGGAATACCGGGGGACCCTCAAGACCAGCCGTATGAAGCGGTTTTGAGCGGCATCGATTATCGCGGCTCCAATGTCCTGATGGCGGTAAGACAGGTTCCCGACACCCCCTGGTACCTGGTCTCCAAGATAGAGAGAGTTGAAGTCTACGAGCCTCTTCAATCGCGCGCCCTGACGCTGGCTCTTGTGATGATTCTGCTGTTATCCGGCGCAGGCGCCACCCTGGGATTGATCTGGTCATACCAGAGATCCAGGTTATATCTTGAGCAGTACAGAACCGAAGCTGAGCGGCTGGAAATCGCCCAGCGCTACGAGTACCTCACGCGCCATGCCAATGACATCATTCTGCTGGTGAAACAGGATGGGGTCATTGCCGAAGCGAACCGGCGGGCTCTGAACACCTACGGGTATGACGAGTTGGTGGGCTCGGGCGTACCCATCCTGGAAGCGCCCGAGAGTCCCTCGGCCTTCGAGGTGTGTGGTCGGATGGCCATTGATCGGGAGGGATGTCTCTTTGAGACGATGCATTGCAGGCAGGACGGATCAAGGTTTCCCGTGGAGATCAGCGCGCAGATGATTAATCCCGGTTATGAGACCTTCTACCTGATGATCATCCGGGACATCACCGAGCGCAAGGCGGCGGAATCGGCTCTAAAAGAAGCGCGGGACACCCTGGAGCAGCGTGTCCGGGACCGCACGGCAGATCTTGAAGCGCTGAATGAAAAACTCTGCGGTGAAGTAGAAACCCGGAGGCGGGCGGAGGAAGAGCTTCGTGCGCTGTCGGTCAAGCTGGCAGAGACGGAGGAGTCCGAAAGGCGGCGGCTGTCAAGGGAGTTGCACGACCGCGTGGGGCAGAACCTGACCGCCCTGAATTTCAATCTGACGGCAACGATGAATCAGCTCGGGGCCGAACCGGTCCCGGAGGCGGCAAGCAGATTGAAGGATTCCCAGAAGCTGGTCGAAGAGACGATTTCATGCGTTCGAGATGTTATGGCGGACCTGCGCCCGCCTCTGCTCGACGACTACGGACTGGCGGCGGTCCTGCGCTGGTTCTGCAGGGAGTTTTCCAAGCGCAGCGGCATACAGGCGGTCATCGCAAGCGATACTTATGCCTCCCGTCTTCCCCTTTCGATAGAGTTGGCCTTGTTTCGGATAGCACAGGAATCTTTGAGTAACGTCATGCGCCATTCGCGGGCCGCAAAGGTTGCGGTGGACCTGGAAGCCACGGAGGAATCGGTTCGGATGAGTATTTTCGATAACGGAGTCGGGTTCAATCCGGAAGGTCTCGGTTCTCCCCGCGGGCAGAAACCAGGATGGGGTATGCTTGGGATGCGGGAGAGGGCGGAGATGGCAGGCGGTAGACTTCAAGTGGATTCCGCGCCGGGAAAAGGAACCAGGATAATTGTCGAGGTAATGAGGGACTTATGCCTATAAGAGTGCTTCTTGCGGAAGATCATACGATTGTGCGTGACGGGCTAGCTTCGCTCCTGCGTTCGGCAAGTGATATCACCGTGGTGGGCGAGGCAGCCGACGGCAGGCAGGCAGTGGAAGAGGCCCGGAGGTTGAAGCCCGACGTTGTGGTGATGGATATTGCCATGCCGGAGCTGAACGGCATCGAGGCAACACGGCATATCAGCCAGGACTGTCCTGAGACCCGCGTCCTTATCCTATCCGTCTATTCCACGATCGATCACATCAACCTGGCTCTCAAGGCCGGCGCCAGGGGCTACCTGCTCAAAGGGGCGGCGGCCTCCGAAATGGTGCACGCCATACGGGCCGTTCATACCGGGTGCTACTACCTGGCCCAGAATATAATGAACGCAGTCATCGGCGATTACCTGCACGATCACAAACAGCCCCAGGGCGAAACGCCATTCAGCAGCCTGACCTCCCGCGAGCGGGAAATCGCGCAGATGGTGGTGGATGGCAAATCAAATTCCGAAATAGCGGAAGCCCTGGGACTTGCTATCACTTCGGTGGGCATATACAAGAGCAGGCTGTTGAGAAAACTGGGAGCAAAAGACGTGGCAAGCCTGGTGAAAATGGCTATCCAGCATGGACTGACCGCCCTGTGACCATGCCCGCATGCACAGACGGCAAAAAGGACCTTATTCTGCATTGTACCTGGGTTTCTACCATGATGTACATCCCGGATATATTTTTTTAAAACTTCGATATAAATTATTTACTTGCCTAATATAAGATCAACCATATCGACTACTGAATTGCATATTTTCAAATACGGTTGACAATCCCGGTTAATACCATTGCATACCCATTGTAACATTCCTTCCACATATTTAATATTCCAAGCAATTGAGCATCATAGCCTAAAACGCTGCTATCCATTAAATGGCCAAGAGGTAACATTTAATTAAATGTAATATCGGAGGGCCTTCTGTTTGAGAAGAAGCCTAATAATTCTAGACAATTTCAAAAAGGATTTTCGTCATGGAAAAGCCAAAAATTGAATTAAACAGACGACAGATGCTCAGATACGGGTTGTATGGGGGTGCTACGCTCGTAGGCGCCGGATTATTCGGCCCGGCCTTCGCCCAGAATTGCTTAAACGATTGTGATGATGAGTTCCTGCCCGAACCGGGCAACTGCGGGATCAATGAAGTGTGGGCGACCAGTCCCTTCATCGTATCTCCGTTCATCGACCCGCTGCCTGTTCCCAAGGCCATGAAGCCGGGATTCAGGCAGCCTGTCGGAGCGCCTGATGTAGCCGAGTGGCAGGTGCGCCGCTCACAGCCGGGATGTCTCGAAGGAGTCGTTAATCCCGCACTGATGGAGGACTGCAAGCAGGACTCCTACGGTGGTACGCACCAAGTCAAGCCGACCGATAAGAAATCCGGCACTATCGGATTCCCTCGAAAATTCACTACTGCCCCTGTCCCCATTCTCTACCATATCAGGCTGCAGGTGGCCGCACACCGGTTTACTTCATCCAAAGTGAGGCCCATCAACCGGAACGGCACTCCTTTGACGCGAACGCAATTGGCGCAACTGGGTCTCACGGTAGATGCAAATGGACAACTGGATTTGCCTGCGAGCACCATTTACGGGTTCAATGGGACCTTTCCGGGACCGATGATCAACGCCGAATATGGTAAACCCGTCATCGTGCGCTTTGAGAACGACCTGGACCTCATTTACCCCAATCTTCTCGCCAAGCTCGGTGTAACCAGCGCCACGGTCGCCCGTGGCGATTTCGGCGTTCCCCAGTTCCTGACCCACCTTCACAATGCGCATACCGCTCCCGAGAGCGACGGGCAGCCGCATTACATGCGCCATAATGAGGGTGGTTACATCCCTGGTGACTTCTGCGACAACCTCTACCTCAACTGGCCTGCCGCCGCCAATCCCAGGGAAATGCAGTCTTTTTTCTGGTTCCACGATCACCGCATGCACCATACCGGCGCAAATGTCTACAAGGGGATGGTGGGACTTTACCCCATTTACGACCCGGGAGTTCCGAACGCGATCAATCCTTCCACCACGCTTCCGGGAAGCGGCCTCGACCCGGGGGATGAGACAAAAGGACTACGACTGCCGGGAGTGCGGATTAACCATGCCGACGGCACTTTCGACGTCAAGTACGATATCCCCATGGCGTTCTATGACTGCCGCCTGGATGACGGACTCACGCCGCATGCCGATTTTCGCATCGGAGACCCTCTTATAGCGGGAGAGACTCCCACGAGCCCCATTCCCCCTCCCGTAGACCCCACTCTCTGCGGCGCAGCCCACCCCGAGCAGTGGGGAAAGACCTTCTTCCGCTATCATCCCAATCATGGCCTTGTCGGCGATATTTTCACAGTCAACGGCAAGGCTTTTCCCGTTCTGAAAGTATTTAAGAGAAGATACCGGTTTCGCTGGCTGGATGCCTCCATCTCCCGATGTTACGATCTCGCCTTCATGACATCCCGGAATGGCCCGCAGGCGCGCCCCGGGACCCAGGGACAATGGCAGATCCCGGACGGTGTTTTATGGAAACAGAACGCAATGACTCAAATCGCCAGCATGGGAGGACTTCTGCCACGTCCGATCCTGCGCGACTCCATCCAGATCTGGCCGGCAACCCGCCGCGAGGTCATTGTCGACTTCACCAACGCCAGGAAAGGTGATGTGATCTATCTGACAAACATCCTGGAAATGCCGGACGGGCGCAAACCGAACTTCAACCCGGGGACTTCTCCCAACCAATCAAATTACAAGGTCCCCATGTTGAAGATCATTGTCGGCGGCGCCCCTCCCGAGAAGGATAACAGTATCCTGCCGTCCGTGAAGACAAAGCTTCGACCTATGCCGATTCTGCCCTCCGCGGCTGAAATGGCCCAACTCAAACACGTGACGTTCACGCTTGCCCGCAGCGGGAAGTTTGGCGATGCGTCCCAGTGGCTGATAAACGGTCTTCCCTTCGACCCGGCGGTTCCGCTCCACCGGGTGAAACGCGGTGTACCCGAAATCTGGACCGTCCGAAACGGCGGCGGAGGGTGGGTCCACCCGATGCATATGCATATGGAGGAACACAAGGTGACACAGCGGGTGGGCAGCACTAATCCGCACCCGGACGATACCGGCAAGGAAGATGTGGTAAACCTCGATCCAAGCGAAACGGTAACGTTCTATCGCAATTTCAGGACCTTCACCGGCCCTTATGTTGCGCACTGCCACAACCTTGCGCATGAAGATCACAACATGATGTTCGGCTGGACTATAGATCCCTGATTTAGAACTCAACCGCTGAGAGGTTTTCTCCCATGAGAAGAATCGGCTACTTCAGTTTGCTGCTCCTGTCGGTCACCTGGATGCTCCTGGCCTACTCCTGGACCAGCCGGCACACCTACGCCCGGCCGGCTCCAGGGGGTGATCGAAAGATCCTCTACTATATCGATCCCATGAATCCGTCCCACACCTCGGACGCTCCGGGAGTCGCCCCTTGCGGCATGGCAATGGAACCGGTCTATGCCGAGAGCGAAGAGGCGTCTATGCCTCCGGGTTCGATGAAAATCAGCAGCCTGAGGCAACAGCTCATCGGTATACGAGTGGGACTGGTGGAAGAGTCATCCCATACCCACTCTTTTCGCACGATAGGCCGCGTGGCGCCTGACGAGACCCGTATTCACAGGGTCATCGCCGGCGCCCCCGGCTTCATCCGCGAGATTTCCGACATTACGACTGACAGCTACGTAGAAAAGGGTCAGTGGCTGGCATCCTTTTCCTCTCCCGACTCGATTGCGTCCATACAATCCTACATAGTCGCCCTCAATGCCATGGACCGCCTGAGAGGGGACAATGCGGAGCGCTCCGCCGAGAACCTGGAGGGCGGAGCGACCTACCAGTTGCGGGTCGAAAAGTTGCAGGAATTGGGGATTTCCTCCGCCCAAATGGAGGAAATCAAGCAGACGCGCGCGGTTCCCCGGATGATCAATATTCTGTCTCCGGCGGATGGCTTTGTGCTGAGCCGGGAGGTGTGGCAGGCACAGAAATTCGACAGGGGCGTGGAGTGGTATCGTATTGCGGACTTGAGCCGTGTATGGATTGTCGCGGATGTATTCGAGCGCGATGCAAAATATGTAAAAGCCGGCGGCAGAGCCATGGTTTGTCTGCCCGGGCAGGAAGCGCGCTTTGAGACGGAAGTCGCCGAGGTCCGGCCGGCTTTCGATCCGAAGACGCGCACCCTCAAGGTACGGCTGGTGGCGGAGAACCATGAATTCACACTAAGGCCTGGCATGACCGTGGATGTGGAGTTCCAGGTGAGTACTTCGACCGCGGTCACGATTCCCGTCGATGCCGTGATTAATTCCGGAACGAGAAAGACCGTCTTTGTGGATCACGGAAATGGCTTCTTCGAACCCAGGGAAATCAGGACAGCCCTCTATTCAGGTGAGCAGGTTCAGGTAACCGAAGGGCTTGTCCCCGGAGAAAAGATCGTTCTTTCCGGCGCCTTCCTGCTCAATTCGGAAGCTCAAATGAGACGCGCCGCTTCCATGAGGCTCGCTGCAAATGAGCATGGCCGGGAGGGCATGGCGGATCATCACCACAGTGAAGAAAAAGAGGGTTCCTCAGCCGCGGACAGTCCGAAATGCGCGGTCTGCCGGATGAGAGTGCAAGGGGCCCAGATGAAGGACCCGAACCTTAGCGCCGACTACCAGGGGAAGACCTACTACTTCTGCAGCAGGTTCTGCAAAGGTCAATTTGCGGGAAAACCGCAGTTCTTTTCGGCAAGGGCTATGGCGGAAGAAATGAAGTAGCTGCTTGCTCCTTTCCCGATCTTCCGGCAAACGCTCATCTTGACAGGTGCAAAAAGGTAAATCCACAACAGGGAAAAGGGGCGGGTTCACCCCATACCATTATATTGCGGCAGTGCCAGAAATTAGGATTCTTGGTGCTCAAATGAAGATTTGACGAGGATTCAGTCAACGAGTTGGCAGGTAATAATCATGCGAAGCCGCCCCGTTCGGCAATCGCGGCGGCGTCGCGTGCGCCATGCAGCACACGTATAATAACAATTTCGATTTCGGCAACGGTGTAATAAATAGCGTAGTTACCCTCAAAAATCACACGCAGCCCCGCCGCAAATTGCTCCCGTGCTGTTCCCGAAAATGGAAATTGCTCCAAAGCTCGGCAAGCGCCCTCGATCTTTTCAAGCAGACGCGCAGCTATCGTTTCCGAAGCATCGGAAACGATGTAAGCCCAGATTTCAGCAAGGTCGGCTTCTGCCGTGTCGGTTAAACGGAGGGTGAGCGGTTTGCTAATAATTTTCTCCCTCGTTCGATAATGCGCGCGGCGTCAAAGTCCTTAACGCGCCCTTCTGTAACGTCAGCAAGTCCCTTGTCAATATCGGCTTTAAGTGCTGCGAGTTCCTGAAGCTGTAAAGCGCGTTTCATTTTCCAATCGCGGAGCGCCGCACGTACAACTTCGCTTGTAGATGCGTAATCGCCTTCTTCAACAGCTTTCTTGACGCTGACAGCCATATCGGACGGCAAGGTAATAGTGATGCGTTCAATGTCGGCCATATTCAGCCTCCCAAATTTCTATTCAGTTTATCATCATACTTTATCATACTTAGTATGGTGACACGAGTCAAGCGAGTCCAAGGAACTTGGGGACTATCGCCAAAGCCTCTCGAACCGTGCCGAGTTGCCGCCGTGTAAATGACGGTGTGCTGAATGTTCCTGTGCCCTAGATAGTCTTGAATCAACCTCGTATCCTCGCCCTGGTCGGCCAGAGCGAAGCCGCAAGCATGGCGCAGCATGTGAGGATGAGCGGGCAGGGGAAGCCCGGCCAGCTCACCATAGCGCCGGATCGCAGCCCATGCGGTTTTCCGGCTAAGGGCAGTCCGGCGTTCACTCACAAAGAAAGCGTCTCTCTCCGGCTTCGTCTTCGCACGGATCGCCAGCCATGCCTTGATAACTTTGATCTCATCCGCGCGGAGGGGGTGCGTCGTGGAAAGTCCTTTTTTGAGCCGCGCAACGTGCAAAACACGGCTTTCAATGTCCACCTGGGAGAGCTTCAGGCCGCAAGCCTCCGAAATCCGCAATCGTGCCGGAACGTCAAAAGCAAAAGGCGCCGGTCGCGGGCTTCGTTCCTCGCGCCCTTGGTGGCGGCAATGAGCTTATCGACCTCGGCGGAAACGAGGTGTTTTCGGTCGTTGATCATTTTGTCGCGCTCCAGTTCGATCCATAGGGTCCTTGACCAGGTGCCTGCAGGCGCCCTCGATTACTCCAGTCGCGATGGGAAGCCCCTGTGAGAGTTATTCGTCATACTGCAGTATGGGGCCGTATTTATCGAGGTATTCGGCACACTTGTCCACGGCCTTACGTTTATCGGAGCTTAGCTGATGAATAGTGGCGCTTTGGCGTAACCCGTGGGCAACATCGCCTGCCTCACCGCGAAGGATCTTGAGGGCGTGCTCGGCTACCCAGTTCTCGGCCTCCAGACTTCCAACGGCATGGAATCCAAAAGCAGCTTTCCACAAATATTCCAGGACATGGATGAAGTCCAGGATAATAGACACGTCAGGCCGATAACGGCGGACAAGTCCAAGGATGATATCGAGTTGTTTCTCGCCTCCGTCAACGAGTATCGCCCAAGGGCGCTCCTTTTCCGGGTCTCGTCGGATGGCTTCATGAAACATATCGTTAATAATGTCCTCCTGTTCCCGCTCCACACTGGCCCAAACCCGTTTGTTTCCAGCTTTGGGACGCGTAGACCGATCCTCATCGGGAGACAGGCCCATGATCATTTCGGGACTGCGCTCGTGGGTTTTGATATCATAGACTGCCGCCACCGAAGCCATGCGTTTGCGATTGATTTTTTCTCCAGGGCTCAACCGAGTGTCGGGTTGGCGTGGAGCCTCTTCGGCTGCTTTGCGGGTGGCGGGCCGAAGGTCCTCCTTCTGCATGACCACGCCCTTTTGATCGACGGTCATCACCAGAATGTCCGACGTACCCCGAGGCTTGTCTCCCATACCATCCGAGTAGAATTCGTCAAAATCCCGGGCCGCTACTATCGTTATGCTCTCCAACTGTCGCTTGGGGACCCTGCCGCCCGATGTTTTCCCGATGTTGCCCACCGCTTCGTCAAAGGAATTAGCTGTGGCCTCGTCCGCTGTTCGACGTCTAAAGCCAGCCAGAACTGGTGGGATTCCAACACCACGGTAAATGGATTCACCATAATGGAACAAAACTTCTCTCTTTTCTGGGGCCTTTCCATAATGCTCTACGAATCCACTCTCGTATCCGATGACTCACGCTTCGACAGGTTCATGGCCGGAGACCAGAGCGCCTTGACTGAACTGGAGCAGAGAGGCATGACATTGTTTGGCGGAAAAGCCGGATGCACCCAGTGCCATGACAGGGCTGAACTTACGGTGGCGACTGTGAGCAGGGACAAGTCACTGGAGGGTTTCAGGAATATAGGCGTAAGACCCCTTGCCGAAGATGGAGGCGATGTCCTGCAGGCCGGGCAGGCAAAGTTCAAGATTCCCGGTCTGCGCAATGTGGAATTGAGAGGGCCTTATTTCCACACCGGTAAGACACTCTCGCTCAGACAGGTCGTTGAATTCTACAACCGAGGCGGAGACTTTCCCGATGCTTTCACGGATGGGCAAATCAAGCCGCGGGGCCTCTCCTCGGGTGAAGTCAGGGCCATAACGGCCTTTCTCCTCTCGCTGACAGATGATCGCGTGCGATTTGAAAGAGCGCCCTTCGACCGCCCGGCGATTTCCATTCCGTCACTCGGAACACTGAAGGCGGTCGGCGCCGAGGGCAGGACTTCTCCCCTTAGGCCTTTCCTGAATGCAAACCCGTTCAAGCACTAGCCCCTGGTGCGGAAGCCCCCCCATGCAGTTCGGACTGCCGCCGCAAATACAGCGTACCCGCCGTCAGGTTAGCTCCGCTTCCCGGTAATCTCCCGCAGGTACTTGATCAGCTTGAACAAAATTTTGTCCACCTGATAGACGGTGACCGGGTGTTTCCATGATTCCACCCGGTCACCCAGGGCGGCCGCGACCCACAGGCAGGGGGATTCGGAAGCGCCCGACTCGGGCACCGGCGCGGCAGAGGATGTTGCTATTCCCAGGTCGGCGTCGAGGCGCTCCCGGAAACGGGCGGCCATACTTTCCGCGGCTTCCCGGCTGGACAGGCCGTGATTTTCAACCAGCGCCGGTTCTACTCCGGAGATCGCCGCGGCGGCTTGCTTCGATAGAGCGGCGCCGGCGCCTGCGATCAAGTCCAGGTTGTCCGGTATGGAAGCGATGCGCGCGGCCAACGCTCCACCGGTCCCGGCTTCGATCAGCGCTATGCTGAAATTCTTCTCCCTCAGCAGATCTCCCAGGATCTGCTGAGGAGACCTGTCACTGAAATCGTAGAGATATTCACCAAGGATAGCCGAGAGTTTATCCATTTCGGCGCGGGCGCTTCTTTCCAATTCGGCTTCCTCCCCGCCCGAACCCCTCAATCTCAACTCAATGTACCCCCCATGAGGCAGGGAAGCCAGGTCGAAACAGGAAGGCAGCTCCCTTTCCCAGTTCGCCAGCTTCAAAGCGAGATTGGATTCGGAAATTCCATGCACCAGCGCGGAGCTGAAAAGGATGGCGCCCGATGTAAGAATGCTCCTGATTCCGGGCAGAACCGTCTCCTGCATCATCGCCTTCATCTCGGCGGGGACTCCGGGCAAAGCGACGACTATTTTCCCCTCTTTCTCGAACCACATGCCGGGCGCCGTGCCCCTGCTGTTTCTCATTATAATGCAGGCGCGCGGGACCATTGCCTGAGTCCGGTGCAGATCATTTTCCGGGATCTGCCGGAAGCCTATATAGCGTCTCACATCCTCATAGGCCTCCCGGCTGAATACCAGGTCCGTGCCGAAAAAGTCGCACAGCGCCTTCTTGGTGACATCGTCCCGGGTCGGCCCCAGGCCGCCCGTGATCACCACAAGGGACGCATCGCAAAGAGCCCGGTCCAGGGCGGCGGCGATGCAATCCGTGCTGTCCGGGACAGTGGTCATCTTTCCGACGGCGATCCCCGTCGCACTAAGCTGCTGTCCGATCCATGCCGCGTTGGTGTTGACAATGTGACCGCTCAGGATTTCGTTGCCGATAGTGAGAATTTCTGCATCCATGGGGAACTCCCCGAGTCAAAGAATAACTTCCTGTCATGATTCGCATAATAAATATTAGGTTGACTCTATTCTTCCAAAAACAAAAGATGAAAGCGAATATCCGATTTCCGATACCTCCGGCTTCAGGAATATGCGTGATATGGGCAGCGGCATTCCCGGGATTATGTTCGATCATCGAGACTACGAACTGCTGGGCATCGTAAATGATGTTCTGGACCACAACGAGTCTTTTGTTTACCTGAAGAACCTTTTATACCCCTATCTTCACCCGAGGGGAATAAAGGAGATGGCGGCCTCGCGCGGAGTGAGGATTGCCTATGCGGCGGTACGCCTGCTGGAGTCCCTGGAAGCGGGCAAGGCAGACGACCGCCTGACCGCGCTGCGCTGCCTTCGCGACGAGGTGATGCACAGCGGAGAGAGCCCCATGCAGAAAAATACTGCGCGTGTGCTCCTCGAGATTATGAAGGAACTTGTCCGGGCTCGCGACAACAAGGTCCGTCAGCTTGAACTTGCCCATGATTTTCGTTCCGCCGCCTCGGGAAAACCCCGGATCGTCCGCGCCCTTCTACGCAGGTACTACCTTTTGGAAATGCCCGACATTGCCCCCTACAATGATCTGGAGACCACCAGCCGGATAATATCCGAGCATTCAAGGGAAATCGCCGCAGTAATCGTTGAGCCCCTGCACAGATGCACCATACCTCTTCCCGGATTTCTGAAGGGGCTTCGCGAAATTACCGGGAGGCACGGAATACTGCTGATCTTCGACGAATGCGTCACCGGATTTCGCCTCGCCTACGGCGGCGCCCAGGAATACTACGGCGTCATCCCGGACCTGGCTGCCCTGGGAAAGGCCCTCGGAGGAGGATATCCGGTCGGGGCAGTCGCCGGGCGCGCGGAAATCCTCGACCTGTGCCACGAAGCAAGGCTCGGCCGGGAGAGTTATGTGTGGTTCGCAAGCACCCTTGGGGGAAATCCCGTGACGGCTGCCGCCGCCCTTGCCACACTCGAAGAACTTCGCAAGCCCGGATCTTATGAACAGTTGTTCTACATGGGTGAAAAGCTCCGGCAGGGTTTCCGGGCGATTCTGGATGATCTGGGCATCACCGCCCAGGTACTGGGAGACGGACCGCTCTGCGCACTTTCCTTTACGGCGGAAGAGGTGGTGGACTACCGGAGTTCCTTCCGAGCCGATTCCTCAAAGGCAAGAGCTTTCGTGCTGGGGCTTTTTCGCAATGGCATCTTCCTCAATCCGATGTCGACAAAGCTCTATATCTCCCTGGCTCACAGCGATGCGGATATTGCAGCGATACACGAGGCAGGCCGCAGGGTTTTGCAGGAAATGCAGGATTAACCGGAGATGAGGCCAAGCAGGCGAGATGCGGCTTGCCTTATATGAAACCTCATTTTAAGTGGCTATGCCAGGGGAACAAAATAAATCTTCATCCTCCACAAACCAGGCCAAAGGCGTGGCTAAAAGCGTGGCCGGAAACGTGGCTCCCAGGCTCTCTCTTATCTGACTTCAAAGTCAGAGTCTCGTTCAAACAGGCTGAAAACCGGCGGTCTCGCTGGATTCCGGCTCAGGAGCCCTGCCGGAATGACGGGGTCCTGCGATAGCCCGAGGAGTGCAAGTACGCCGGTTTGCCCTGTACAATTTACGTCCTACGTCGCAACGATATTTGCCGAACTTGCCAAAAAGCCTGGTTCCCATGGTAAGGTCCCCTCTCCTATGCCAAACCGGTTTGCCGGGGGGCCTCCCACTCCGTCATTCCGGCAGTGCTTCTGAGCCGGAATCCAGCCTGGGAGCTGCATCCGGGTCTTCTTCTGAGCTGCCTCGAGAAGTCCGGCTACACGGCGCCCTTTACATGGTTTCCAAGTTTCATCCTCAATAAAACCCCTGTCCCAAAACGGGGCGGCACGTACGGGCGCATGCATTGCAGTCTCGAAAGCCTGCTCTATCTATTGCCAAGGCGATCTTTTTAGTTTTTCAAACTAAAATTTCAATTCATTAGAGCCTCTTGCAAAAGTGCTCAGAACTCTATGGTCAATTCCTGTCCGATGGGCT
>CAZIJV010000043.1:0-45852 GCA_964539645.1 uncultured Syntrophobacter sp. | reverse complement strand
GGCTGCATGATTGAAACCGCTACAGGTGTCGTTCCAAAAGAGCCGCACCCAATGTCGAAGAAAGCAACCCACCTCTGTTCGTATCTCGGAATTTCCGGTAGCATCGTAACTCCTTAAAAATCCTGAATAAATAATGGACCAACTAGGGCAAGCCCTTTGCCTTGGGGCTTTTCCGAGAAGAGCGAACTTCCTGATTAGCTGAGGCCCTTTGTCATCTGAACAACACTGGTTACTTCTTAGGTTTCCAGCTCCGAGCCATCTCCTGAGCCTTTGCAATCTGGGCAGACGTCATTTTCTTGGCAATCCTGTCCCTTTCCAGAGAATAGGCGTGTTTCTTCGCTGCTGCAAGATTGTACCACATATGAGCTTGGACGTAATCCACAGGAACGCCTTTGCCTTCCTCATACAACTTACCTATTGAGACCATCGCACCTTCATCCCCATGTTCCACGCTCTTATGATACCATTTTAATGCTTCGCCATAGTGTTGAGGGACGCCTTTGCCTTCCTCGTACATATCACCAACATGCCGCATATCACTCGCGCTTCCCTGCTCGGCAGCTTCACGATATAGTTTGAAAGCTTCAGCGGAATCAATTGGCACCCCTCTCCCCCACTTATAGTGATCGGCAAGCGTACTCTTGGCATTAATGTCTCCGCGCACAGCCGCTTCGCGAAGCCACTTTACAGCCTCTGCATCATTTCGCTGCAAACCATCGCACCACCAGTTTGAGCTTCCATAAAGAACGCCTAGGCGATACTGGGCGATTACCTCACCCGCCTCTGCGGATTTCTGATACCATTTTACCGCTTCAACGCAATCCCTCTTCACACCCTTACCCCACTCATACAATCCACCAAGTAGGCCTTGTGCAAAAGGGTCACCTTGCTCGGCGAGTTGCTTGATTTCCCGAAAAGCTCTCTCGTAATCACCTCGCAAATACGCAGCCTTGCCGGACTCAATGTCAGCCCACGTATGTGCAACGATGAAGAGCAGAGGCGCAAGGACAAGAGAGACAGTCAGAGCAACTCTGTTCATAGACTCCTCCTTGAAGGTGGTGTCATCAGACTTGGGGAAATTCCAGAACCGTAAGGAGTGCTACCCAGAGTTAACCACATGGAAGCATGGGTGTCTATCGGGATTTTCCTTACCGGGTAATCAGCTCTTTCTTCTTCAGGAGGAAGTGCCTTTCAGGGTGGAAGTGGTCAAGGGCCATGCTTGACACCCTGGACACCCTGAGAACACAAGATGTTACGAACTGGCTAGACAGACAATTCTCGCCGTGGGATCAGGTGAAGGCTGGAATCTTCGGACCCCTCTGGAATGCCCCTGGATCGACTATCTTGGGCAACCTATACTCCGGGGATACCTCCAGGAACATGTGTTCAGAAGTGCCTGTAAGCCATTCTGAAGGATGCGGTGTAGACCTTAGCCTGAACTGGTCTTCTCCCGTTGGAGAAATGTGTGAAGCCTTCTCTGCACGAGGTCTTAAATTTGGCTTCCCCTTTGGCCCTTGCACCGGGTATCCGTCCTTCCCTACTTCCTGCTTACACAATCCGAGAGGAAAATCACTCTTGTAAATTGGCCAAGTGCGGAGTAGATTGTACACAAAGTCGCTACACAAACTCGAACGTATGGCTGATTCTGGACTGAGGAAATTCAAGCACTTACGTTGGACACGATGGAGATCAAGGAGAATCCCATCATCTCCAAAGATCATTGGACATCGTTCATTGTCCAACGCCATACGCCGCGACCAGGGAAGTGAGACTTTCCTGGTCGCGGTTTTTTATGACCCTTCGTGCATGTAATACACGATTTAGCCTTTTTGAGGAGGCGGCATCAATTCTGGAAACCGAACTGGACGATAAGTTCCTCGTAGAGGTTTTTGCCGAGGAAGGTTCTCAGTTTGCTGGTCTGCTTGCATCGGGATTCGTATTCCGTCCAGAAATCCTCGAAGTCTGAGGCCCCGCCGGGCGCTTCCGCAAAAATCTGGTTAAATTCCTCCTGCCGGGCGTAGTAGTCCCTGAACATTTCGCAGCCGGAGGCGTCCAAGATCAGCATGAAGAGGACATCGGACGGAGTGATTTCCCCTTCTTCGGAGGGGACCGCCACATAAACGTCAACCTGCTTGCCCGGCCTTTTGAGTTCGCATCTGTAGCGGTTCACCGGCTCCTGCGGATTTTCTGTGCGGCCGGACTTTTCCTGCATCTTTCTCAATTGCATCGAGATATTGTACTGGCTCATAAAGGTCTGGATTGCAGCCGCATTTTGCATTTTTCGCTCCGGAAATCATTCATTCAAGCGTTAAAGTCTTTACCCTTTGATAACCAAACGGGCCCTACTGATATCCTTGAGCATCTTGATACAATGGGCTAAGGTGAATTTGTATAGGGTAAACAGAGTATTTATGCGGTCCAAATATGTATTTTTG
This sequence comes from uncultured Syntrophobacter sp., assembly GCA_964539645.1. Taxonomy (GTDB): domain Bacteria; phylum Desulfobacterota; class Syntrophobacteria; order Syntrophobacterales; family Syntrophobacteraceae; genus SbD1. The sequence continues at coordinate 43,417 of CAZIJV010000043.1, read as the reverse complement.
ACCTGCAAATGGAGTAGCCCGTTTTTACGCGCCCGCCAGCAGGGTGCTCGTTGCCGCGAGACTCGCGCTTTTGCACTCCCCCGTCAATCGGTGCGGACGGGCACTTCCGGAGCCTTTTCCAATTATGGATTGTGATTAGTTTTTAATCAGAGTAAGGATCTGTGCGGGGTCGCCGATGGCTATTCCGATTCCTATATACCCACTTCATGATAAGGACCGGAACAGAGAAGTAGATGAACAGGTTACCTAGAGGCATTTTCGTTCTGGGGGTAGTAAGCTTCCTCACAGACTTGTCCAGCGATATGATATACCCCCTGCTTCCCGTCTTCCTGTCCGGAACTCTTGGCGCAGGCGCCCTGGCCCTGGGTATAATCGAAGGTGTTGCCGAATCGACCGCATCCTTTCTCAAGATTGTTTCCGGGTTTTGGACGGACCGGGTTAATCGAAGAAGGCCCTTTATAGTCTTCGGATACGGGATATCCGGCCTGGTGCGCCCTCTCATTGCATTTGCGGCTACCTGGCCGTTTGTACTCATGATGCGTTTTGGAGACCGGATCGGAAAGGGCTTGCGAACTGCCCCGCGGGATGCGCTCATAGCCGACATAACCGAACCGGGCCAACGTGGCAAGGCTTACGGATTTCATCGTTCCATGGATCATGCCGGAGCGGTAGTCGGTCCCCTCGTAGCGGCGGGCCTTATGGGGGCGATGGCCCTCTCGATTCGCGAGGTATTTCTGCTGGCGGCCATCCCCGCGGTACTGGTGATCCTGATACTAATCTTCTTTCTGAAAGAACCCGCGGTCAAGGGTGCACAAGCGCCAATCCCACCCAGGCTGCAATCGCACTGGAAGGATCTGCGCACGAGCTATAAGACTTTTCTTCTGGCTATGCTCCTGTTTACACTTGGAAACTCCACGGATGCCTTCATACTCCTCAGATTGTCCGAGGCAGGTGTCTCTCCCGCATATGTTGCCGTGCTGTGGTCCGTCCATCATGTCATCAAGATGGTTTCTACTTATGCGGGCGGACGACTCTCCGACGCTCTGGGCTCCCGCCGGTTGATTATATCCGGGTGGATCTTCTACGCCCTGATCTATGCGGCATTTTCCTATGTTGATACCCCGGATTTCCTGATAGCGGTTTTCCTGCTCTACGGCGTCTATTTCGGACTTACCGAACCATCGGAAAAAGCCTATGTCGCTGCCGCAGTGCCGGTGAATCTCAGAGGCACGGCCTTCGGTTATTATCATTTCATCGTGGGGCTCGGCGCGCTTCCTGCCAGTCTCGTTTTCGGACTTCTGTGGCACACCTTCGGTGTAAAGGCCGCCTTCCTCACCGGAGCCGGCCTTGCCATAGCAGCAGCCATACTGCTCTCGGTAACCTATTATCTTGATCAGGCGGAGAACAAACCCGCGGCTGTGCACACTCCCATTCCGGAGACACCGCAGCATGGTGAGCCGTAGAATCGGCAGGGATCGGAATACAGGCAGCCCCTTCTACCCTTGACGCATCCGGTTTATCTCCGGCAACAGGTGGTCGAGTATCCCATTGATGAATGAACCGGAATCGGGACTGCCAAATGTCTTTCCCAGGTCAATGGCTTCGTTGATTGAAACTTTGGGCGGGATTTCGAGGCAGTAGAGCATTTCGAATACAGCTATTCGCAGCACATTCCTGTCTATTATCGACATTCTTTCAAGACGCCAGTTCTCCGAGGCATCAACGATCATCCTGTCTATTTCGTCCCGGTGGAGATATACCCCGTTTACAATTTTTTCCGCAAAGGGGCGAGCAGACTCTAGAATTTCGGCTTTTCTGTCGTCCTCTTCCTGTGCAAGCTCGTAGAACAGGTCGATCACCTCGTGGGGCGCCTGACCGGTCATTTCGAGTTGGTAGAGCATCTGCAATGCAACTTCTCGGGATTTCCGCCGTTGACCCATTGGATAAGACTCACTTCAATTTATTGATGATAAAACCGGCTCAACGCGAACCAGCAAAGAATAACGTCCACGGCGGTCCGAGCAAGCTGCTCAGAGAGTCATCTGCTTTATCAGATTCGCCATTTCAATAGCTGCCACCGCGGCGTCCCAGCCTTTGTTGCCTGCCTTGGAACCTGCTCTTTCGATTGCCTGCTCGATGGTGTCGGTGGTCAGGACCCCAAAGCTAATTGGAACACCGAGGTCGATGCCTACATTGGCAATTCCCTTGGAGACTTCAGCGGCAACGTAGTCAAAGTGGGGCGTGGCCCCCCTGATAACCGCGCCAAGACAGATTACCGCGTCGTACCTGCCGGTCTCCGCCACACGCTTGGCAATCAGGGGAATCTCGAAGGCGCCGGGAACCTTGAATACATCGACGTTTTCCTCGTCCGCTCCGCTTCTTTTGAGCGCGTCGAGCGCACCTCCCAGCAGTCGTTCGCCAATGAAGTCGTTGAATCGGCTTATAACGATGCCGAACTTGAGATCTTTGGCCAGCAGTTTCCCTTCGAAGACATTCATCAGGATTTCCCCTCCTCGGTTATGCAGCTAAGAATGTGGCCCATCTTGGTGCATTTTGTACTCAAATACCTGATATTGGATTCAGTAGGCGACACCTCCAGGGGAACCCTGGATGAAACGGTAATACCATAACCCTGGAGACCGACGATTTTTGTCGGGTTGTTGGTCATGAGCCTCATTTTCTTGACGCCCAGTTCGACCAGCATCTGCGCGCCGATTCCGTAGTCGCGCAGATCCGCATCGAAACCGAGAGCCTCGTTGGCTTCAACGGTATCATAGCCTTTTTCCTGGAGTGCGTAGGCCTTGATCTTGTTAACGATCCCTATGCCGCGTCCCTCATGGTTGCGCATGTAGAGGATAACGCCTTTGCCCGCTTTTCCGATCTGGGCCATAGCCGCACGGAGCTGTCCGCCGCAATCGCACCTTTGGGAACCGAAGACATCCCCGGTCAGGCATTCTGAGTGAACACGCACGAGAATATCATCATCAGGTGTGATATCCCCCTTGACCAGTGCAAGATGGCAGTGGTCGTCGATGTCGTTCGTATAGGCAATGACACTGAACTCGCCGCCAAACGAGGTGGGGAGTTTTGCCGTCGCAGCCCGGTGAACGAATATTTCGTTCTGCATCCTGTACTGGATAACGCTGGCAATGGTGACGATTTTCAGATCGTGCTCCCGGGCGAATATTTCCAGGTCAGGCATGCGCGACATGGTTCCATCATCGTTCATGACTTCGCAGATAACCCCGGCGGGCTTCATGCCGGCCAGGCGCGCCAAATCAACTGAGCCTTCCGTCTGGCCGGTTCGGAACAGCACCCCGCCCTTTTTGGCCCTGAGAGGAAAAATGTGCCCCGGACTGACAATATCGTCGGGCTTCACATCATCGGCAATGGCCGTCCGTATGGTCTGAGCCCTGTCCGCCGCACTGATGCCGGTGGTCACACCCTTCCTCGCTTCTATCGATACGGTGAAGGCGGTCTGAAAGGGCGACTTGTTCTTGGTGACCATCATAGGCAGATCCAGGCGGTCAACCATTTCAGGAGAGAGTGCAAGGCATATCAGGCCGCGACCGTATCTGGCCATGAAGTTGATGGCCTCGGGAGTCGTCTTCTCCGCGGCAATACAGAGGTCGCCCTCATTTTCGCGGTCCTCGTCGTCAACTAATATAATCGGTTTACCCTGGCGGATATCTTCCAACGCCTCGGGAATAGTTGCCAAAGGCATTCGGGTGTTCTCCTTCTCAGAAAAGAAATTTATAAAGGCCGCATCAGGCATTGTCGAGCTTCCGGCTCAGATCCTATAACATATTGAGAGAGCAGTGAACAGTGAGCAAAGAACAGCCAATCGGCAATGGTCCTTCACATAAAGCCATGTTTTTTTAAAAAATCACCATCAATCCGATTCTCGACGCCGGCCTTCCCCGGCGCGCTTCCCCACGCCCCAATCATTTTTTCCACGTACTTTCCGATCAAATCCGTTTCGACATTCACCTCATCACCGGCTCGCAGAGCGTTGATGGTCGTCTCGGATGCAGTATGGGGAACGATGTTCACGTCGAACCCCTCTTCCGAGACGCCATTCACGGTCAGGCTGATTCCGTTTATGGCGACCGATCCTTTCTCGATGATGTGCTTTGTCAGTTCCGCGGGAGCATCGAAAAAGAGCCTGAGAGAGCGTCCCTCGTTCCGGTGATTCCTGAGGGTTGCGATACCATCGATATGACCCGTTACAAGATGCCCTCCGAGCCTGTCCCCCAATCGAAGAGCCCGCTCCAGGTTCAACACACTCCCCGGTCCTTTGCGTCCGAGCGTCGTGCGGCTGAGTGTCTCGGCGGAAATATCCGCAGTGAAAACATCGCCTTTGAACTCCACCACGGTGAGGCATGCACCGTCCACCGCAATGCTTTCCCCCAGGACAAAGGCGCCTGACTTGAAATCAGCGCGGATGATCATCCTCGCATCAGGCCCGCTGCGCTCCGTCCGCAGCAGGGCGCCCGTTCTCTCTATCAGGCCGGTAAACACATATTCCTCCCGAAAATTCAGTAAAGCTCTTCTCGCAGCCTGCCGGATATGAGCAGATCCTCTCCGAACCTTCGAACCCTGATCCCATAGGCCGGAAAGCTCTCTGTTATTTTCAGTCTCCGGCTGCCGCGAACCATGCTGGTTCCGTCGGGATCGGCAAGAATTTTAGGCGCATAGAAAAAATGGAACTCATCTGCAAGACCGGCTTCCAAAAAGGATCCAAGAACCCTGCCACCTCCTTCGACCAGAAGGCTTGAAATCTGCCTCCTGCTCAACTCCGGCAACAAAGCGGTGGTATCAATTCCAGGAGAGCCTTTCGCCGCTGGAAGCCTTATCACCTGCATACCGGTCGAAATGAGAGCCTCTTCCTTCTCCCGTGATGCACTCTCAGCACATACCGCCCAGACCGGTGCATCCCCCGAGGTCCGGGCAAGCCTGCTGTCGATCGGGAGTTTTAGTTCCGTATCCAGAACAATCCTGACCGGCTGGCGCATCTTCTGTTTGCCGGACAGGCGGGCGGTAAGCATAGGGTCGTCGGCCAGCACCGTCCCGATACCGACCAAAACAGCGTCCGCCATGCCGCGGAGTTTATGAGCAAATTTGCGCGACCTCTCATTGGTGATCCATTTGGAGTCGCCCGTGGAGGTAGCGATAAAGCCATCAAGAGTCGCGGCTGCCTTGAGAATAACATAAGGAAGGCTGGTCTCGGCACGCTTTAAAAAAGGCTGATTCTGGCTTCTGCACTCGAATTCCAGCACGCCCCCACTGACTTCTACACCCCGTCCGGAGAGATATGCGCCTCCTCCTCCGGCTACTTCGGGATTAGGGTCACGCATGCCGAATACCACCCTGGAAATTCCAGCCTCAATAACCGCTCTCGTACAGGGCGGCGTGCGCCCCTGATGATTGCAGGGCTCGAGTGTAACGTATAAAACAGCCCCGTGGGCTCTTTCGCCCGCATCCGCTATGGCGTTCACCTCCGCATGCGGACCGCCCAGGATCTCATGATAACCCTGGCCCACAATCCGCCCGTCTTTGACCAGGACGGCGCCGACCATTGGATTGGGGCTTGTATTTCCAGCGCCAAACGCCGCGAGGCGCAGGGCCTTTCGCATATAGAACTGATCAGAATCCAACTTTCTAGACATGCAGTGAAAACCCGCCGCAGAACTCAGCGACCTCCTGCCTCAAAGACCGCAGTTTTGCCTCGTCTCCCACCGACTCGAGAGCGCGGTGAACGAAATCTCCGATGGCATTCATGTGCTCGGGATGCATCCCGCGGGTCGTAACCGCGGGGGTGCCGATTCTGATCCCGCTCGTCACACTCGGCTTCTGGATGTCGAAAGGTATGGCATTCTTGTTTACGGTGATTCCGGCCCTGCCCAGGACCTCCTCGGCCACTTTTCCCGTAAGTCCCCTGGAGGTGAGATCAATCAGCATCAGGTGGTTATCGGTTCCTCCCGAAACGAGCCGGTAGCCGAGGTTGGAGAGGACTTCGGCAAGTCGATTGCTGTTGGCGACAACCCTTGTCTGATACTCCTTGAAGGCAGGTTGAAGGGCTTCCCTGAAGGCGACGGCCTTGGCGGCGATGACGTGCATAAGCGGGCCGCCCTGGATGCCTGGAAATATCTGGCTGTCGAGAATTTTCCCGTATGATGCATGGGAGAGGATGAAACCACCGCGCGGTCCCCTGAGGGTCTTGTGGGTGGTGGAGGTGACGAAGTCTGCGCTCGGCACCGGATTTGGATGCAGCCCGGTGCTGACCAATCCGGCAATGTGAGCCATATCGACCATAAGGTAGGCGCCGACCATTTTGGCAATTTGCCGAAACCGTTCAAAATCGATTATCCTCGGATAGGCGCTGGCCCCTGCGATAATCAGTCTGGGCCTGTGCTCCCGGGCAATTTCCTCTACCTGCTCGTAATCAATGGCTTCGGTGTCCCGCCTCACTCCATAGGAAACTACATTGAAAAGCCGGCCCGAAAAACTGACGGGACTGCCGTGAGTGAGGTGCCCACCCTGTCGCAGGTCCATTCCCAGGATGGTATCTCCGGGCTTGAGCACCGAGAAAAGGACGGCCATGTTAGCCTGGGAGCCCGAATGGGGCTGAACATTTGCATATTCGGCCTGGAAAAGCTCTTTTGCACGGTCCTGGGCAAGTTTTTCCGCAATATCCACGTACTCGCACCCGCCATAATATCTTTTCCCCGGGTACCCTTCAGCGTACTTATTGGTAAGAACCGATCCCTGAGCCTCACGCACGGCCCTGCTCACGAAATTCTCCGAGGCGATCAGCTCCAGCCTTCCTCTTTGGCGTTTTTCCTCTTCCTGAATGACTTGCTCAATATCCGGATCTACTTCCTTGAGATAAGACATACCCGCTTCCTTTTACTGCAAGATCCCGCTCTATTAAAGATCGACTTCAATTCCGGTCACATACCCTGAGAAACAAACCTAAACAAATAACAATACTATAAAGCAGCCCTATTAGCCAGTAGGGATTACAGCCATTTTTTCCGTCCGTGAGCGAATCTCGTTCTTTCATTCAATCTCCGATTAAGGTAGATTCCTGAGTGATGTTTCTCCAATGCATCTGCCGGGACGGAAGCGGCCCTGGACAAAATCTTCAGCCCCTATGTTTTTTCGGACACATTAATGGATGGGAAAAAGACTGATTTCGATTTCCAGGTGCGGACAAGCGCACGCAGAAAGACCGTCTCGATAACGGTATATCCGGATAACAGGGTTATCGTCTCCGTGCCGGCCCAGCTTTCTCAGAAAAAAGTGTACCAGATAGTCGAAGAAAAATCTGAATGGATTCGCAAAAAGATGCAGGCGAATCGTCAGAAATCACCCGTTGGGCCAAGCAGGCAGTTCCGAAGCGGCGAAAAACTCCTGTTTCTCGGTGAAGATTTCACCCTGCGGCTGGAAAAAGGTCTTTCGGATTTGGTGGACATTATGGGGCGCAACATATGTGTGCGGCTGCGGTCCGGACCCGAACATTCTCAACCCGGCGTCATTCGAAGACATCTGATCAGGTGGTATGCGGCTCGCGCCCTGGAAATAATCGAGAAGAAAGTGGCGCACTATCGGGGCCTCGTGGGCGCAGGCCCACATTGCGTAACCATAAAGGCGCTGAAATCCAGGTGGGGAAGCTGCTCCAGTCGGGGAAACATCAGCCTGGCCTGGAACATTGTCATGGCGCCCGAACCCGTCCTGGACTACCTCGTTGTGCACGAGCTTTGCCATCTCGTGCACCATAACCACTCCCCGGAATACTGGGACCTGGTTTCATCGGTTCTCCCCGATCATCGGGAAAGAAGAAAATGGCTGAGGGTGAATGGCGATTTGCTCAACTTCTAATCAGGGATCTCTACCTATGACTCAAACCTCGGTAGAACTAAATCCTGCCTTGGGCCGGATTCTTGACCTCTCCGGACACGAACAGTCGCCTTCGCGCAGAAGTTTCCTGCGGCTTTGCGGCGCCACGATAGCCGGAATGGCTTCATGGCAGTTTTTCGGCCCGGGCGCCGGAATGAGCGCTCCTCTCATCATCACGGAAAAGGCCCAGGGTCTGGTGATTGCCGATCCCGCCAAATGCGTCGCCTGCCGCAGATGCGAACTTGCGTGCACCGATTTCAATGACGGAAAATCCTCCCCGACTCTTTCCCGGATCAAAGTAAGGCGCAACATTCATTTCGGTCCCTATGGCCTCTATACCGGACAGCTTACCCAGGGCGCCTGGGGAAATGGACTGATCGTCCAGGATTTGTGCAAACAGTGCGCACATCCCGTCCCCTGCGCCGATGCATGCCCGAACGGCGCAATTGTGGTTAAACCTCCCGTCAATGCGCGGATCATCGATCAGGATCTGTGCACCGGTTGTGGAATCTGCAGGCGCGCATGCCCCTGGGAGATGATCTCTTTTGATCCCGAGACCAACAAATCCACTAAATGTTTTTTGTGCGATGGCAGGCCGAAATGTGTCGAGGCTTGCCCGTCAGAGGCCCTGGTTTACGTGCCCTGGATCGATTTATGGGGAAAAGTCCCGCACCGGACGCCCGCCCAGGCCGGGGACAAACCGCAGTCGTGTGGTGATTGCCATAAATAGTCTTGCCAAAGAGAGTGCTGAGAATGGTTAAATACGGCGGATGGGCAGGTAAGGTCCTGCGCGTGGATTTGTCCACCGGGCGCATTTCCACTGAGGACACAATCGCGAAATACAAGGATTTCATCGGTGGCACGGGGATAGGATACAAGGTGCTCTGGGATGAGGTTCCAGCCGGGACAAAGGCTTTTGACCCCGAGAACAAGATCATTTTCGCCACCGGTCCTCTCGCGGGCACCAGTGCGCCATGTAACGGCAGAACCGCCATCACGACTTTGTGGCCCACCTGCTGGCCAAAGCACCTCGTGGGAACCGGCCATATGGGAGGGCATTTTGCGGCGGAAATGAAATATGCCGGCTTTGACGCCATAATTATCGAAGGCCGGGCGGAGAATCCGGTCTGGCTCAAAGTGACTGACGGCAAGGCTCAAATAATGGATGCACGCTCCTTGTGGGGCCAGGGGATACGCCGAACGACCCATGAGATTTCCCGGCTGATGGGACCTGAGTCCGTAGTGGCCGCGATTGGCCAATCCGGTGAAAACCTCGTGGCCATGTCCATTACCATCAATTCGGTTTCTCATTCCGCTGGAGGCTGCGGCGGAGTAATGGGCTCAAAGAACCTGAAGGCCATCGGCGTGCTGGGCGCCGGCGCCATCCATATTGCCGGGAAAAAAGAAGACTGGGAAAAAGCCGTGAAGCATCATCTCTCGCTCTTCGGCGCCAACAACCAGATAGTGGTTCCGAGCAGCCCGCAACCCTGGGCGGAGCACCACAATCCGGCATCCCGCTGGGTTGCTTCCAGGGGACGACAATGGGGGTCCGCAAACCCGCCCATCGATACCGGCGCCTGCGATCCACACAATCTCAACAGAATTGCCTACCGGTCCAACAACGCCGCATACTTTCTGGGTGAAAAAGCCTGGCAATATACGGTCAGAGGCAACGGCTGCACGGCTTGTCCCATTCGATGCCACACTGTGATCAAGGTCCCGGCTGTGTCATCCAAATACGGCATCCCGGAGACCGGGCAAAATACGTGCGTGGGGCTGGTTTTCGGCAAGACGTTCTATAAGAACTTCCCCGACGGACCGATGGGGCAGACATCCATCGAGGCATGCATGGTGGGAATGTACCTGGCTGACGATCTGGGGATCTGGAACAACTACGGACAACTTCAGCGCGATTTCCAAAAGTGCTACTACGAAGGGATCTTCAAGGACAAGCTTGGCGCAAAAGAATACCAGAGCTATTCCTGGGACAAATACGAAAAAGGCGATCCCGCCTTTCTATTCGAACTGTTGCCGAGAATCGCCAACAGACAAGGTGAACTGGCCACTTTACTCGGACTCGGAACCGGATACATGCTGGAAGCCTGGGGAATTGCCGAAACTGAATGGAAAAAGCAGCGGGAACTCGCCTATTGGAAACTCGGACACCCCAAACACCACTCAAATGAAGATGCAGGCCAATGCGGCGTAATCATCAACACACAGTACAATCGTGATGCGCAGTGCCATTCGCATACGAACTTCATACGCAACGGTCTTCCGATAGAGGTCCAGAAGAAGCTGGCCGCCGAACTCTGGGGGTCCGGAGATGCTGTCGACGCGCCCGGCGACTTTTCACCCATGAACCTCTACAAAGCCAGAATGGCAAGGTGGTCGCTGCTCCGAAAAGAACTGCACGACTCCATTTCGCTCTGCAACTGGATGGGGCCTTGGTCCTCCTCACCCCTCAAAGAACGTGGATACAAGGGGGACGATACTATCGAATCCCTGCTCTATAGCACGGTTACCGGGGACGCAAAATCCCCGGCTCAGCTCGATGAGGCTGCGGAAAGAATTTTCGTGCTCCATAGGGCCCTCACAATCCGTGGTATGGGAACAAACCGGATGCGCGCCGAGCATGATACCATTCCGGATTGGGTCTACGGCGACTACAAAGAAAGGGTCCCGTTTACCCCGGGAACCATTCAGATGGACAAAGCGGATATAGAAAAAGCAATGGACATGTTCTACGAACAGATGGGGTGGAGCAGGGAAACGGGTTCCCCCGGACGTGAGGCCTACCAGAGGCTGGGACTCTCAGACGTCGCTGAGGAACTGGGAAAAAAGGGCTGCCTGGATGGGAGAAGTTGAGCTTGACAAAGTTGCCGACCTGATTCGCATCAGGAGCAGGGCGGGAGACTTGACCGCGGATAAAGACCTGCGAGAACATGTCCCAGGGATTGTACCATCCGGTGCAGTGGAACCGGGGCAAGGAGCGAGTTTCATCCAGGAGGCGTTGCGCGAACACAATGATATAAAAATCGTCTTCGACAGCAAGGGAAGCGCCTTCTACTACTCCGAGCACTATATGACCGGCGCCTATGCAAACATCCTGGTGCTGAAAATGGAGGGACATCTCCGGATGATGGCGGAGATAATCAGGGAACATTCCAGGATGTACCCCAGGCCTGTACCGATCCGGCTTTTTCGATATCCTCCCTTCGACCTGGAGGAGAATCTGATATCAGAGAGTCTCGTGGAGATGATGAGCCAGGGTCCCTATCGGGATATATCGCTGCTGACCACGTCCATTGGAAACACCTTCGCCTACTCCGCCGACTACCTCACGCCGGACTATGCGCAAATGCTGGCGGAATGGAACGACGTAGGGCTGGCGCAAAATCCTTGACACTGCTTGCGTGCGGCCATCACCAGCGGTCGTAGTGAATCCTCTCTTCCTGAAAACGTTTTGCGCCCGCCTTCTCTTCACCCGGCCAGCCAATGGAAACCAGAGCCAGGGGTACGATATGGTCCGGCAATGAAAGCATTGTTCGTATGCCGGTCACCCTCTCTTCCAGGGGATGGAATCCGAGCCACACTGCGCCAAGCCCAAGTGCGTGAGCCGCAATCAGCAGGTTCTGGGTTGCCGCGGAGCAATCCTGCACCCAGAAACCCTTGTATACTTCAAGTGTCAGATCTCCACAGACCAATATAGCGAGAGCCGCTCCCTTCAACATCTGGGAATAGGGATGAATCTGAGGGATTGCCTCAAGAATTTTTCTGTCTCTTATGACGACAAACTGCCAGGGCTGTTCGTTTCCGGCCGATGGAGCGCTCATGGCCGCATCGAGCAGTCTCTGCACGAGTTCACCAGATACTTCTCCCTGCCTGTATTTTCTAATGCTTCTCCTGGATGAAATCGCTTCAAGAGCATCCATTTTCCCACTCCTTCATCTCGGAAGATCTGATCCCGTGGAAACCGTATCAGGCAGCACCCGAGCAGTCTTCCGCACTTTGAAGAGCCGACTCGATATTATAGCCGCTGCTCTCGAGGGCTTCTTTGACTTCCAGAGCATGTTTAACATTTCGTGTTTCAAGGACAAGTTCAACCATGCTCTGATAAATTGAAAGGTTGCCTGCGCCGCGAATGTGGATGATTTCCAAAACATTGGCCTTGCTCACGGCTATTACCCCCAGCAGGGAAGCGAGCGAGCCGGGAACATCGTCGAGTCGCACACTGAATCGCATGATGCGCCCGTTGCGGGAAAGACCCTTTCTAATAACCCTGTCCAGAAGAGAGCTGTCGATATTTCCGCCACTTATTACCAGAACTACTTTCGCCCCTTCAGGCACAGTGAGCGTTCCACCAATAAGTGCGGCGACAGGTACCGCTCCGGCCCCTTCCGCAAGGATCTTTTTTCTTTCCAGGAGCATGAGAACAGCTTCTGCGATCTGGTCCTCTCCGGCAACAACTATGTCGTCAACCTTGCTTCTGATTATATCAAGAGGCATTGCTCCGATCTGCTTGACCGTTATTCCGTCCGCAATCGATCTTCCGGCTTCGACGGATACATTCGTACCGGCGGATAGGGCAGCGACCGCAGACGGACAGGTTGCAGCCTGCACTCCCACTACTCGAACGTTCGGCGCGGCATCCTTTGCAGCCGTTGAAATACCGGAAATGAGACCACCACCTCCGACTGGCGCCACTATCATGTCCGTTTCGGGCAGATCTTCCAGAATTTCAAGGCTGATTGTCCCCTGCCCTGCAATTATGGCGGGATCATCAAAGGGATGAATAAAGGTCTTTCCATTTCTCGCAAGGTCCAGGGCGCATTGGATGGAATCCGCTATGCTCTGTCCCTCCAGGATGACTTCACCTCCGTAGCCGCGCGTAGCTTCCTGCTTGGAAATGGATGCCCATTCGGGCATGACGATTGTGGAGGGCAGACCCGCACGACTTGCGGCCAATGCGACCCCCTGGGCATGATTTCCCGCTGATGCGGCCACTACACCTTTTTTACCGATGCTCCCCAGTTGGGATAAAATCTTGTTTGTGGCCCCACGGATCTTGAAAGATCCTGTTTCCTGCAAGTTTTCCAGCTTCAGATAGACCTTTGCACCCGTCAGTCTGCTGAATGTAGGGGAATAGACAAGAGGGGTCCGGATTACGTGTTGACAGATAACTCCTGCAGCACGCCGGATATCGGCAGCAGATACCATCGATTTTCTTCCTCTGCAACGCGTTCAAGCAGCCTGTTTTGGCAGTATCAGGATAAAATCAGAGCCGTTAGCCCTGGGTTCATACCAGATGTCGCCCTCGTGCTTTCGGATGATTTCACGGATGAGATAGAGCCCCATGCCAAAGCCGTCTTTATTTTCAGCTCCATCATCGATGTGGGTGAATTTGGTAAAAAGACGGTCCCGGTATTCCTCCGGTATGGGATTACCGCTGTTATAGACATTAAGGCGATAAAAGGAATCATGGTCTTCAAAGCCGAAGGCGATCGTGCAGCCTCTGCCGCCGTACTTGATTGCATTTTTGAAGAGGTTCCTGAAAACGGCTTTCAGCCACATCATGTTGACCCCGATCGGGATACACCCGGCAGGGATAGCCCCAAGCCGGTTGTCGATAACGACGCAGTGTTCCTCTATGTCATTTGATACCTCGTCCAACACGGGGTCGATGATGTCTTGTCGGAGGTCTACCGTCTCACGTTTTTTCTGAAGGGCGCCCTCGAAAGAATGAGCACTGCCGAGGCAGTCCTCCGCAATTCCGATAAGTTGCCGCACTCGTCCGAGCAGATCCTGCACCGTATTCCACACACTTTCATCCATGCGGCCAAATGAACCGCGCAGAAGAAGCTTAAGCGTGGCCGCGACCGAAACGAGTGGTCCCCTTATGTCATGGGACATGATCATGAGCATATTGAGAATATGTTGATTCAGCTCCCTTATGCATCTCTCCGATTCCGACAGCTCACGGTTCTGCCGCTCGGATTGCTCGTAAGCCTCCCGAAGTTCCTTGATTTCCGACACATCTCTGAGGATGCCTTCGCAAGCTTTCGAGCCGTCATCTCCAAACCAGATTGTTGCCGTGATGGCGGCGGTAAACCTAGTCCCATCTCTTCTTTTCATGGGCACTTCGTAATCGCTTATAAAGCCATCGGCTTCCAGCCGCCTCTGAAATCGAAGCCCATCCCGGGGATCGTTGAAAAGCACCCCGACGTTATCAATGGCAAGCATCTCTTCCCTGTTGCCGTATCCGAACAGGTCGGCCCCGGCCTGGTTGACCTCTACGAGCCTGCCCCGCCGGGTGGCGACAAAGCGCATGTCTCCGGAAGCGTCAAACAGGCGTCTGAACTTAATCTCCGCGCTCTTGAAAGCGCCTGGTGAAAGGGAATGATTGATTGTCTTGGAATCGGCAATATTCCCGGCCAAAGAGGTTTTATCTTCTCCTTTGATCATCGCCTATCTACCTCGCCCGTATCCGCTGTAACTCTAAAATCGAAAGAACAGCCGAAGAAAAGCCTGATCCCGGATCGAAAACCACCGGGAAAACGGTTGAAGCGCCCTGGGTCTCGATTTTAATCAGCCGGAACTATGCCGAAATCACCAGACGTATCAAAGCTGGATGCATCCGGCTCCGAAAAGTCATTGTCCTCATTCCAGGTTCCATGTCTCAAAGACCGGAGTATTCTTCCGGCCTTTTCCTCAACCTCCGGGATAGTATGCACCAGGGCTTTCAAGGACTTGAGCACCCGAAGTATCTGCTGCTTGTGGCATACGGGAAGCGCGGGATGCTCAACAAGTCGAATTATCTCATCCATCTGGGAAAGATTGCTCGATGTTATCTGGACATAAGCCAGTCTGGACCACTGCGAGATCAAATCGTAAGGGAAACCCTCTATTCGGGAAGGCTCGACATTCATCCCGGTCCGAAGGGCCGCCGTAAGACGATCCAGGAGCGAACTGATCTCGGTTCTATCCCAAAATGGAGTCGAGGACAATAGCTTATCCCATTTCGGATGAATCCGGTTTCGAATCCATTCCTGTTCCTGATGAGGACTGAGGGACAGCCGTGCCAGTTGATTCTGCTCCAGGAGCAGATTGTGCCTTAATGCGTCCAGATCACCCGATTCCTGTATGACAATATTTTCATCTCCAAGCACCTTGCAGAGCTGGTCGAGAACCGCGCCCTTCCATTCCAGACCTGGCACACTGCTTTGCAGCAGTTCTTCCCAGCTCTCGCGCAGAATCGCTATCTGGGCATTAATGGCGGAGAAAACAAAACCCAGCTTGACAAGCGTATTCCTTAATTCATGGGCGAGGATCTCACAGCTTTGGAGCCGCTGACGAGCGAAATCCTTTCGCGCATGGTGAAGAGTCTCACGCAGCCACAAGGAGAGCAATTCGGACCCCAAGCTGGTGGAAAGTTCCCTGATTATGTTTGTAGAACGATCTCCGCGGCTTAGAGTACCCGGTTTGAAATGTATCTTGATAACTGCCGCAACGACATATTCCGTGTCCTGCCAGATCGGCTCTCCCTGCCAGTCGAGCGGATACCGGATATGGTCGATGGATCTGCCGTAGAGATTCTTCTTGCTCACCAGCACGGGCTCCATATGGTAGAAGTCCTCCGGTTCGCCCGCAATCTGTTTTCTGATACTCCTGGCATCCTCAAATGGATTCTCCGCGGTCCAGCTCGTTTGCTTTTCAACGCACCATCCCATCGCCTCCAGGGCACGGCCCGGCTGATCGCGGTACTGCTCCCAGCATTTTCCGGGCTGATTGTAATCGGAGCGCTCAGGAAGACCCCATTCGATGTCGTCCAGGCAATCTGGCTTCATCCCGGACATAATACGTACAGCCCTCAACTCCGGGGCCAGGCCGATCTTGTAAATAGTGCCCTTGGTCGCATTCTCCAGACAGCAAAGTACAGTCCTGATCATGGTCCTGCAGGTGGAAACAAAGAGATCGTCGATCTTATCCATTCTTTCTCCGGGACAGTCTCCGGGATGGAATTACCAAGGGAAGTTTCTTCCGGGAGACAGTTGCTTGCACTCTTCCCCGCCCCGGAATACTAGAATACAATACTGCTCTAATCAAGAATATCGTTCAACCCCGAATGCTGCACAACGAAAATGTAGAGAATGCCGCTTCAGTATGGAATTGAAGGATTCTTTAGACTAAAATGCGCTTTTGGGTGATCAGAGCCGGATCAGCCTGCCTGATGCCGGGTGATTTGATAAATGAACGCCGCGCCGGCGGCACACCAGGGAGTCTTCAGTTTGCAACCCATGCTCGTGGCGAAAAATCTGCGCAGGATGAATTCCACCAAAGCGATTTTCGACGTGGATTACTTTTCGTTGGAAAGAGGGGAAGCCATCGCACTGGTAGGACCGAACGGCGCCGGGAAGACCACGTTTCTTCTTACCCTCGCATTACTTCATCAGCCAAGTTCCGGCATTATTGAATTCGATGGAGTCCGCGCCGGCTCATCCAACCTCCTCGCTCTTCGCCGTCGAATGGCAGTCGTATTTCAGGAACCCCTGCTCCTCGACATGTCTGTACATGCAAACCTTACTACAGCCCTGATGATCAGAAAAGTGCCAAGAAAAGAGGCTCTCTTCAGAACCGAAAAATGGCTCGAGCTTTTTGGAGTGCGGCATCTTGCCAACCAGCAGACGCGCTCCCTCTCCGGTGGAGAAGCCCAGCGCACCACACTGGCGCGCGCTTTCGCCCTTGAGCCGGACATGCTTTTTCTCGACGAGCCTTTTGCCTCACTCGACTATCCCTCCCGCAATACCCTGCTCAGAGATCTCGGAGAGATACTCAAGCGCATGAACATGACTACCCTGTTCGTAACCCACGACTACACCGAAATACCCTTCCTGGCGCCCAGGACCGCGGTAATGTATGAGGGGCGAATAACCCGGAGCGGGTCCAACGCAGAGATATTTGGCGAGGACTTTCTTCAGAGAAAGAGCCTGGTTCCCTGGTTGGATTAGATCCCGAACACTGTTCGGGCGTTTCGGGTCGTTGCCTCCGCTATCTTCTCCAAAGCCTGCTCTCTCAACTCGGCTATCTTTTCGGCTGTATAAAGAACGAAGGCAGGCTCATTACTCTTGCCCCTGTAAGGAACGGGCGCGAGGTATGGGGCGTCCGTCTCCACAAGCAGCCTGTCGAGCGGCGCTCGCCGTACAACCTCGTGAAGCGATTCAGCCTTGGGGAAAGTCACCACGCCGGGAATCGAAAGGAAAAACCCCAGATCCAGGCATTTTAAGGCAATCTGCCAATTTCCCGAAAAGCAGTGCAAAACCGAAGTGGTGAGAGAACCATCGAACTCCTGCATTATCCTGAAAAAATCCCCCCACGCATCCCTGATATGGAAGACAACAGGCTTTCCGATTTCAACAGCCACCCGCGTCTGTCGTCGCAGGCACTCTCTTTGAATACGGCGGGGTTTTTTGTCCCGGTAGTAATCCAGTCCAATCTCGCCTATAGCGACAACCTTGCTGTTGGCTGCGATCTTTTTCAATTCCTCGATGTCTCGCTCTTCAGTTTCGAAGGCATCATGAGGATGGATTCCCGCAGTTGCATAGATCCGCTCGTGCTGAGCGGCTATGGAGAGCGCCTTTCGGCTGCTCGCAAGGTCGATACCGATTGTGATGATTGTAGAGACGCCGGCCTTCCGCGCTTTTTCGACCGTTTCCGGAAGGGACCCGGCAAATTCGGGAAAATCCAGGTGAGCATGTGTATCGATTAGTTCCGGCAAATTCTTCATCTTCTCCTGCCCGTGGGACTCTTAATCGGTAAAAAGGAGGGCGCCGGCTTTTTCCTTGCCCGGTGCGCGGTGCGAATCTATAATGCACCTTCTCGTTGCAGTTTGTGGTCACAATATAATTATCAGCTTACGAGGCGAAAGAACATGCATAGTTTTCGACCGGCCCTCACAGCGGCTGCTTTAGTACTCGTCCTGGTATCGGCAAGTCCCGCTCTTGCCACCAAGGCCTACACGACAGATACGCAGGAGGTTCCGCTGCGGCTGACCCCCAGGAATGAAGGCAAGACCATCCTGATGATTCCTCCCGCCTCAGAGGTCGAACTGGTCAATCCGAGCGCCTATGTCCACGTGCGATTCAAAAACCCGACCGGGAAGGTCCGTGAAGGCTGGGTGCAGAACAAGTTCCTGGGCGCCAGGCCGCCGGACTCTACTGCCATTAAAGAACTCGGCATCCAGAATGAGGCGCTTCGGGAGCAGCTCAATGTGCTTGACCAGGAAAAATCCGGGCTTACGCAGCGTGAAAAGGATCTGACCGACAAGCTCACGAGGCTCAATGCCGCACATGAGGAACTCAAAGGTGGTTCGGCGAACTACCTTAAACTCAAGTCGGAATATGATTCCGCCAAAGCAAGCCTGGCCAGCGCCCAGGATCATATTCAATCGCTCATTCTGGAGAATGAAAATCTTAAGATCTCTCAGCGCGTGCAATGGTTTGTTGCCGGTGCGCTGGTGCTGCTGACCGGATTGTCGCTGGGTTGGGGTGTGGGCAGGAGGCACAAAAAGAAGAAGGGAGCCTACTACTATTAGCGTACTCACCAGATGACTTCGAAACCAAAGAGCCCGGGAGATCTCCTTCCCGGGCTCTTTCTTTATGGCAAACACTTGTGCGCCTCTCAACTCCCGAGGGGCTGGAGCGCGACCTGGTCATATTCTTCTCTCAAAGAGTCGATCAATTCCCTTACGGAAATGATCTGCTCTACACGGTAGGCGTTTTTACCCGCAAAAGCGAAGCCGTTCTTCAGCCTCCCTTTTTTTGCATTGGCAAGCGCCAGGGCGATACAATAAGGACTGTCCGTACAGTTGCATGAAGAGATGCAGTGATAAGGACATTTAAAGGGCTTTTTCAACCCTTCTTCAATTTCGGATATGAATTCGTTTCGGATTGCCCTCCCCGGCATGCCTACCGGGCTTTTTATGATTATCAGGTCGTCTTTCTTTGCATCCAGGTAGACCTGCTTGAATTTGATGTCGGCATCGCATTCATGAGTCGCCACGAACCGGGTCCCCATCTGAACACCCGCCGCGCCCATCTCGATAAAATTGTATATGTCGGCTCCAGTGTAGATCCCTCCGGCGGCAATGACAGGAATTTTCACCCCATTTTCCTGCTCGAAGGCGCTCACTGCTTCGACGACTTCGGGAATGATCCTTTCGAGCGCATATTCCGGATCATCCAACTGTTCGGAACTGAATCCGAGGTGCCCGCCCGCGAGCGGCCCTTCAACTACAAAGGCGTCCGGCAGCTTGTTATAGCGGGCAAGCCATCTTTTACATATCACCCGGGCAGCCTTGGCCGAGGAGATAATGGGAACGAGCTTGGTCCTGACACCATCCTTGAGATATTTCGGCAGGTCGAGGGGAAGCCCCGCCCCGGACAGAATCAAGTCTATCCCTTCTGCTATCGAAGTTTCGACCATATCGGCAAAGTTGGTCAGGGCAACCATTATGTTGACCCCGAGTATACCCTTGGTTGCCTTCTTGGCCTTTTGAATCTCATCACGGAGTACATTTATACTGGCCTCAACATAACTCAGGCTCCGGTCAGGGCTCAAAACACCAATCCCAGCGGTGGCTATTACGCCGATTCCCCCCTGGTTGGCCACAGAGGAGGCCAGCCCCGAGAGTGAAACGCCTATTCCCATTCCACCCTGGATTATGGGAACATCCGCAACTACATCTCCGATTTTTAATTTTGGAAACGTCAATAAATTACTCCAATTTTCAATATCAGGGGTCATTTGCGAGGGATAATCGCAGAATTATTCCTTTAAGGCAAGCCCAATAAAGTGCTCCGGGAATGTGAATTTGTATTTTAGTTACAAACAAAGACGATCCTGCCGTCCCTCCCCCCCGCGGCACTGACCAGGTGCGGAAAAGAGTCTATTTTTCCTCCGGATTATCCGCTCCCATATCCGCTTTTCCTGCTGCCTCACCTTTTCCGGGGCCGGGTCCCCGCCTGAAAGGAAGCATAATGAGATGAGGCAGACTCACCCCCTCGGGGTTTCGGTAACGGGGAAGTCCTATGGACATGTCTTCATGTCCCCTTTCCGGCTGGCTCCTGTAGGTGCCGAACAACCGGTCCCACCAGGGCAGATTGAAGCCGAAATTGCTCCCCGTCTCCCGCGGGATTGTCGAGTGATGTACCCTGTGCATATCCGGAGTAACCACGAAAAGTCTCAATGTACTGTCTACTGCCGGAGGGATATAAACATTGCCGTGATTGAACATGGCCATGCCGTTCAAAATGATTTCAAAGACCAGGACAGCGAGCGCAGGGGGACCGAAGATCAAGACAGCCGAGAGCTTTATCCCCATCGAAATCGCTATTTCAATTGGATAGAAACGCAACCCGGTGGTCGCATCGATATCGAGATCGGCATGGTGGACCATGTGAAGCCGCCAGAGTAGCGGAATCCTGTGGAACAGAACATGCTGGAAATAGATGACGAAATCCAGGATTACAATTCCGAATACAACCGCAAGGGGATAGGGAAGGCTAAGGGTGTTCAGGATTCCCCATCCTCGCGATTGCGCAAGAAGCGCCAACCCTACCGGCAGAACGGGGAAGACCGAGTAAACCAGCAGGGGATTCATAGCGATCAGCACAAAGTTGCTAAGCCAGCGTCCCTTCCTGGAGACAGTCAACTTCCTCCTTGGCGCCAGGATCTCCCAGATGGCCATGATGCAAAACAGCCCAAGGAAAACCACCATTCGTATCGTTACATCACTGTGCAGGGTAGGCATGGTTTTACCTCGAAAAAGTAGATTCAAACCGGAGTGAGAATTTGCAAAGACCTCTAATGCCCTTTCAGTATTGTTTATGCCGGATGGATCGGTTAAGGATAGCGCGGCTTCCTCAACCTGTCTGGGAGGACAGGAAGCCTTCATGGATGCATATGAATACCGGCAGTTGGAGGTTAGCCGAAAGTGCGTGATTCAGCGGGAAAAACAGACCTTGCATTCCGGGCTCATTCAAAACCGGGTTTTTCATCCCGCCACACTACCCTGTTCGCACTCTGTTCCGCCATCTTTTTTTGTTCTCAGTTCTATCGCTCGTCTAACGCAATCATCGCGCCACAACTCCAGAAAGACCTGAGTCTGACCCCGGAGACTCTCGGCATCGTCAGCGCTTCTTTCTTCTACGCCTATGCCGTCACTCAATTGCCCCTTTCACTGTTTCTGGATCGCCTTGGCGCTCGGTTGATAATTACGGTTCTGACCCTTGTCAGCTTTCTGGGCGCCTGCATTTTTGCATTCTCCGACAGCCTGCCTGGCGCCATAGCCGGCAGAGCACTACTGGGCTTCGGCCTTGCCGCCAGTTTGATGGGGGGCCTGAAGCTCTTTACCGAATGGTTTTCTCCGAGGGAGTTCGCAACCCTGTCCGGTCTGCTGGTCGGCGCCGGCACCCTCGGAAATCTGGCCGCCAGCACCCCGCTGGCGCTGCTCGTTGAACAAATTGGCTGGAGATACTCCTTTGTTATCAGTGGAGTGGCGACTGCAGTGCTTGCGATCCTGTTCTGGACCGCCGTCAGGGACCGGCCGGATTCTCACCTGAGATCTCATCCTGATTCTCACACACAACTGAACCTGGCCGAGGGGATGAAGCTACTGCTTCTCAATAAGAATTACTGGTTGATTTCCTGCGGGACTTTCTTTCGCTACGGCGCCCTCATGGCCATACAAGGCCTCTGGGCCGGCCCCTACCTCATGGAATGCCTCAAATGCTCTCCGGTCGAAGCAGGTAATATAATCGCTCTTTCCACCATAGGTTACGCATTGGGATGCTCAGGAGGGGGCTGGCTCTCCGACCGGGTTTTCCATTCACGAAAGTGGGTGTCGTTTCTCGGTCTGGCGGGCATGGGAGTCGCCAGCCTCTGTCTCACACTCTCCTGGGGGCAGTCTAACGCCGTCATCACGGCCGGTGTCTTCTCCTCTCTCGGTCTTTTTGCAGGCTTCGGAAACGTCATGTACGCTCACATCAAAGGCATCATGCCTTCCAGGATGTCAGGAATGGCGCTCACCGGGATCAACTTTTTCACCATGTTGGGAGTTGGCGTCTATATATACGCCATGGGCTGGCTGCTTGAACGTCTGCCGGTGGAAATGCAGGCCAGCCCGGAGGCATACCGTTCGGCCTTTTCCGTTACATTTGCAGGATTGGCAGTGGGCGCCTTGCTCTATCTTTTTACCGATGAATCGAAAGAATTCAAAAAGCAGTCTTCAGCTACGACTCTTCCCGGGCGGTTTTCCGCATTTCGACAAAACCGGCGCTAAACGGTATAATGAGCATCACTATTCCGAGTGAGGCGACTCCGGGCCAGCCCCCGTGGATGTAGGCCCATCCGCCCGAGGTGATGCCCGCGAACCCTCCCAGGTAATAGAAGAGCACATACAGCGAATTTGCGCGCCCCCTGCCCGAGGTGATTTTCCTGTTGAGCGCGCCTGCCGCCGAAGCGTGAACAGTGAAAAATCCCGCACACACCAGCATAAGACTGAGGCCGACCGCGATCATGGATTTAATCAGGGTCAAAGCGATAGCCGATGCAAACAGAAAGGCCCCGAGAGACATTGCGGCCCCGTTTCCCATGCGATTGCTCAGAGCCCCTGCTATGGGCCCGGTCACTATACCGACCACATAAGAGAGGTAGAGCACGGTGATGACTTGCGTGGGAGCATTGAAAGGTGGCGCTGCCAGGTAAAAGGGCAAATAGTTGAAAATTGATGAAAAGACGAAAAAAGAGCCAAAGGAAACAGAGAAAATCCTCAGTAGATCCGGGCGTGTAAGCAGTTGTAGAAAGCCGCTCGATTCACGGTCGTTTCTTGATCGCCGCGCTTCATCCTGTAGCCATTGCACAGCGATACAGGTCGCCGTGAACAGAAATATGGCCGCCGAAACGAAAGCATAGCGCCAGTGGAGCGGCGGATGGATCCAGCCGCCGAGAAGCCTGCCGCTGAGGCCGCCGGCGACCGTGGCGGAAACATACGAACCCATCACCACGTTCAGCCTGTCCACCGGCAGGACGCGGGCCAGGAATGCCACCAGGCATGTCGTAAGGGCGGGGATGAAAAGTCCCTGGATGAACCTTGCCCCCACAAGGATTGAAAAATCACTCGTAACCGCACAGAAAATACTGCACGCGGAAATGACGAGGCCCCCCCAGAGAATGATGGGCCTGATTCGCTTGCGGTCGGCAAGCGCTCCGAATGGAAGGTTGGCCAGGGCAATCCCGAGAATTACCGCGGAAATGGTGCGGGAAGCATGCGCTTCGTCGACTCCGAATTCCGACTGCAGCACGGGCAGAACCGGCTGCGTGATATAGATGGTTGTGAACGCCGCCCAGACCACAAAAAAAACGATGGCCTGGAGGCGCAGGTTCTCTTTTCTGGACAACGCCTACCCTGCTTTGATCTGCAATACCGTGTTGTCGATCAGCCGGGTCTTTCCGACCCACACTGCGAGGGCGAGAAGCGCCGGACCATCGATACGCTCAATATCTTCTATGGTCTCCGGATTGCAGAGTTTGATATAATCGATTCTTGCCCCCCCTCCTGAACTGATATAATCACTGACCGCCCTTATTACAGCGTCAGCGTTTCTTTCCCCCGAGTCAAGGAGCGTTTGCGCCTTCTTCAGCGAGCGGTTGAGCCGCAGAGCGATCGGGCGTTCCTCCATCTGCAGGTAGGCATTGCGGCTGCTCATCGCCAGCCCGTCATCTTCCCGGACGATGGGATGACCCACGACAGTGACGTCCATGTTCATGTCCCTCACCATTCGGCGGATCGTAACAAGCTGCTGGAAATCCTTTTCTCCGAAGACTGCAAAATGGGGTTTTACCGCATGAAACAGCTTGCTCACCACCGTGGCAACCCCCTGGAAAAAAATCGGCCTGCTCTGACCGCAGAGATTCTTGGTAACCGCCATTACGTTGACGTAGGTTTGAAACCCTTCCGGATACATTTCCTCCCGCCGCGGAACGAAAGCGATATCGACACCAACCTCCCCGGCAAGTTTGAGATCCCGCTCCAGATCTCTCGGATAGCTGTCAAAATCCTCGTGGGGCGCGAATTGCGCCGGGTTGACAAAAATGCTGATAACTACCTTCTTTCCCAGTTGCCTGGCCATACGCATCAAATCGAGATGACCCTTGTGCAAAAAGCCCATTGTCGGCACAAAAGCTATACGTTCCCCTTGGCCTCGCCAGGTATCGGCCAGCCGTTGCATCTCTGCAACCTTCTCGACTACGCGCATGATCTCTCCTTCAAGCAGGAAATCGGTTCATTTCGAAAAAGCACATCTCCGCGCTGAAACTCCCGGAAAAGGTCTATTTAAGCGCCTGGAGACGCAAAGCAATTTATGCTACCATAGAGCGGGCGACAGGATCAATCCCGGCTTCCACAGTCAGGCCACGGGAAAGATCAGGGTTATTACTTTTCTTGTACCTATCCGATATTTTAATGGTAAATTACTTTTCAAACCCTATAGCTGTTTTGTAACACTCACGGCAGGCGGGAAAAGGCTGTTCACCGGGCCTCCCACCTGATTTAAGGATCGATTCTTTATGGGCAAAGATATTCCCGGCATTCTGTTTGACCATCGGGACTACGAGCTGTTGGGCATCGTTAACGATGTGCTCGACCATAATGAATCTTTCGTTTACCTGAAAAACCTTCTCTATCCCTATCTTCATCCTCATGGTATCAAAGAACTGGCCGCTTCCCGCGGGGTCAGGATCGCCTACGCGGCAGTTCGGCTGATCGAATCCCTTGAAGTTGGAAAGGCCGACGACCGGATCACCGCCCTTCGCTGCCTGCGCGATGAAGTCATGCACAGCGGGGAAAGCCCGATGCAGAAAAATACCGCACGGGTACTCCTCGAAATAATGAAAGAACTGATCCGGACACGGGACAACAGGATACGTCAACTCGAACTGGCCCATGACTTTCGTTCCGCCACCTCGGGTAAACCGCGAACCATCCGTTCGCTTCTCCGCCGCTATCATCTCCTGGAAATGCCGGAGGAATGGAACCAGGTCTCCTTTGACGACCATGTCCACGACTCGAACACCAAAGGGCGCAAATCCCCTTCTCATCTCATCATGGACGCGTGGATCAAGGGTATTCGACAACTCACCGTCATTTACTACAACCATGTGCCGCCCAAAGCCGCTGAAGAACTTCTGGAGGCGGCAGATATCATGGGCATTTCCGTGAGAATGGGAATAGAATTCTCAGCCAGATTTTATGGGCGCTATATTCAGCTCATCTACACCCCGAGGGGCTTTACGGACTCAAAGGACTTCCTCGCTTTTCTCGCGGACCCCAGGATAGAGTCCTTTCTTGCCGAGTCGAGGAAGGTATCGGAATATCAGCAGCAATACGTCCTCGCCATACTGCAGGAATTCAACAAAAGACATCGCCTGGACATAAACGCGAAGTACGGTCTTCATCTCGAGCCACTGGATTCTGAGAAGTTCATGGCGTTTGTCGGCGCCGGGCAGGCTTCGATACTTCATCTGGCCAAATTCATCCACAACCGCCTCCTGCCTGCGATGGAAGAGCGACTCGATGAACTCAGGGTGGGCTTCGAAGATCTACCTTTTGAGGAACGCAAGAAGATTGCCGATTTTCTTGACGAGATGAACGAACTCGATTCGGAGGCCCTGGTAGAGCGCTATTTGAGGACCGCGCAGAATCCGGACATCCCAGACCCCCACGTACCGCGAGACGGCCCAGAGGTTCCGCCGTTGCTCAATCTCTCCCCCTGCGAACTTCTCGACCGCCTGACGCAGTTGCACTCGGGCTATAGGATAACCCTCAACCTGAGTAATCTCAAAGTTGAGGATGTGCTCGAATTGATCTTCGGGTGCAAAGGGGCCATAAGCCACCTGGAGATTTTCAACCTCAAGGATTTTTCATCCGGTAAGATAAGCCATCATCACGAAATAAACGATCTGCAAAGAGCCATTAACGAAGGCAACATCATTGCGCTGAAAAAGTATATACGGGGAATCATCCACCGGATGGAAGCCTCGAAGGAACACAGCCCCCTGAGAATCGCCAGGTTCTATGAGATCCTGCGCAACATTGCCTCTCTGCAGGCCTTTTACAGGAAAGCCCCGCTTCAATCGAGAATCGGCAGTGACTCGACGGGCCATTCACGGCGCCTGCATGGTATGGGCCTCGCCATTACCGAGACTCTTCCGCCAAAAGCACAGAGAGAGATACGCCGCGGCTTCGGCTCACCACGGCTAATCATCCCGGTGAAAATAGACGCGTGGCTGCGGTCCACTTATATGCCTCCCTCCGGATCAACTTCCTGGGGATGGCTCTATCGGGCGTTGGGCCGGATCCCGGGATTGCGCCGCATGAGCCATCAACGCAAAAGAGACTGGGATGTACAGGAACTGTCGACCCGTATAGTTTCCCAAGGCAATATCGTCACTCTCGGAGGAGTCAGCGAGGAGAGCGGAAACTGCCTGAAGATCTTCCGTCGGGTTCATGTACCGAAAGCAAAATTGTCCTGGAGATATCTCAATAGCATAATGCGGGATATCCTCAAGCTTCTGATCGGTTTCATGCCTGCCTTTGCAACCTTTTACCTTACCAAGGACTGGTGGGTGCTCGCATGGTTCGGCGGCGTGATCTGGTATGTCATAACCGGCTTGCGCAACATCGTCCAATCGGTTCTTGGAGCAGGAGGCATTCGGCGTTCTCCGCTTCTCAGGTGGGACAGTTACGTGAACTGGGACCGTTTGAGCGACTCATTGCTCTACACCGGCTTTTCCGTTCCCCTGCTTGATTATATTGTCAAAACGGTGATTCTTGACCGCGAGTTCGGCATCACTACAGGTTCGAACCCGATTTTACTCTATACCGTCATGGCGCTTGCCAACGGACTCTACATCTTCACGCACAATACGTGGCGCGGCCTTCCACGAGCAGCAGCCATCGGCAATCTTTTCCGTACGACTTTGTCGATTCCCCTGGCCGTTCTGATAAATGCTGTCGCCGGCGCGCTTCTTCCCGCTTTCGGAGTGCCTGACCCATCGGGTGAGCTGCAAAAATGGGCTGCCATCATTTCCAAGACCGCCTCTGACTGCGTAGCCGGAGTCATCGAGGGAATGGCGGACCGCTTCAAATACATCGGCATTCGCGCGCAGGACTATGCGACCAAGCTCGGACAGCTCTTCGATACTTACTCACAGCTCGAACTGCTTTTCCCGGAAACCGACGTATTGAAAATGCTCGAATCTCCCAAGAACTTCATGCTCCGAATCAACGCCGAGGCCAGGGATCTGGAGAAGATCATCATTATCAATGCTCTCGACCTGCTCTATTTCTGGATGTACCAGCCGCGCTCCCGCAGTGTTTTGTGTTCCCTGCTCCAGAGAATGTCCCACGAGGAACGGCAGATATTGCTTCGCTCACAGGCCATCCTCAGGCGAAAGCGCGAAATCAGCCAGTTGCTCGTGAACGGAATCGTTGGTAAGAAGTTTGCGAAAGCCCTCTCTTTTTATCTGGACCGCTCCGAGGAATACCTGGATACCATAGAGAAAATAGCCTATAAACCCTGCAGGAAAGACATCCTGCTCTGGTGGCCGAGCAGGCTCAAAAAATCGTGCGAGACGGCTTTAGGCATTCACAGAAACTGAATGGTGGTTACAAATGAGCTTTAAAACTTACGCTGAGATCAATCTCGATAATCTATCGTACAATGTTGACTGCATACGAAAAAAGGTCACCCCCGCAAAGGTGATTCCCGTTATCAAGGCTGACGCCTACGGGCACGGTGCGGTCCCCGTAGCTCGCCGCCTGGCCGCGGAAGGTATCGATATGTTTGCGGTGGCTCAGTTCCAGGAAGCCATGGAACTGCGGGAGAGCGGGGTGACGCAGCCGATCCTGGTCCTGGGCAGGCTGTTTCCCGACGATATCCCCATCGCGATTAAAGCAGGACTTCGAATCACGCTCTTTTCAGAACAGGACGTTCGCTGGGTGGAAAAGGCGGGAGGCGACCGGCCGGCTGTAGTGCACCTCAAGCTTGAAACAGGCATGGGCCGAAAAGGGCTCCTTATGCCTGAGGCGCCCGAACTCTTCGAGCGCCTCGCAAAGTGCGACGCCTGCTCCTGGGAGGGGCTCTTCACCCATTTTTCCACTGCCGATGAATACGACAAGACCTATGCGCATTTCCAGTTGAGAAGGTTTCGGGAGGCGCTCGCCCTTCTCTCCGAGTTGGAGCGACGTCCGGCAATGATCCATATGGCCAGCAGCGGCGCTGTTCTCGACCTCCCCGAGAGCTATTTCGACGCCGTCCGGCCCGGAATTTTGATTTACGGCCATTTCCCGTCAAAGGAAACTTCCTGCTGCATTCAGCCGCGCCAAGTCATGACGCTCAAATCGTACGTGGCCCATATAAGGAATATGCCGCAGGGGCATCCGATCAGCTACGGCAGGCGCTGGACCACCCCCGAGGAAACGAAAATCGCCGTTCTGCCCGTAGGCTACGCTGACGGTCTCAGCCGAAGGCTCACCAACAACGGCGAGGTGCTCATCCGCGGCAGGCGCTATCCGATAGTCGGAACCGTCACCATGGACTATATTATGGCTAACGTCAAGGACGGGCCTGTTGAAGTCGGAGACGAAGCCATGCTCTGGGGGGAATCGCCTGACGGCTCGATCCAGACAATCGACGTCGCCGCAAGCCTTGGGACCATTCCCTACGAACTGACCTGCGCGGTTTCAAAGCGGGTAAAGCGTGTGTACGTGGGAAGTGTGTGATCAGTGATGCGTGAAGTGTAAAATGAGTCAGCGTACATGAGGCTCGGGCTGCAGTCGTTCTGCGCGTGTCGGTAAAGGCGGCGCAGGTCGACGTCCGCACTTCAAGTTCCAGTATGCCCATGAACGCGCGTCGAAGATCCCCGGAGGAGCCCTGTCGAGCACCTCGCAAAACTCCTCCTTGCCGACCAGTCCTTCCAGCGCCTTCAAATCCTCAACGGTACCGTAGGTCATGACGTGGGCCAGAAAATGCACGGGATCGGCCAACGCCTCATCGGGCTTCTTGAACCAGACGACACGGCGGGCCACGTTCAGCAACGCAGGTGTAACCGGCAGGGACTTCATGGCGTGTACTCGTTTTCATCGGCCCGCTTGAGGTATGGCTTGAGCGCGGGGAGGGCGGATAGATCTACAGCCTCAACTGCAACGCTTAAACGCTGCCTCACGTCAGCGGGCAGAGCCGGCACATCATCGAAGTAACGAAGAGCTTTTAATCCAAATCTAATCAAGCCTCATCAGGTGCTCATCGGATAATTCTTCGAGGAAAGGGCTGATTCCACTGGTTTTTCTCTGCCGATCCTTCGCATAGGATATATGCAGATTGTGCCCTGCCCGTGTGCACGCCACATAGAGCAGCCTGCGCTCCTCTTCCACGCCCTCTGCGCTTTTCCTTTCACCGTCTTCTCCAACAGATCTCCAATGAGGAAGGACATTGATCTCGCATCCGACCAGAAATACCGTGTGAAACTCAAGGCCTTTTGCGGCATGGATGGTGGAGAGGCGGACTCCCCGGTCCCCGGATTCATCATCCTCATCATCGGTATGCAGAGCGCAGTCTTCCAGAAATTCCTCTATGGTCTCCTTGCCCTCGGCAATACTGAGCAACTCGGCGATGTTTTCCCGCCGGGAGACGATGCTGCTATCATCCCCTTCTCCTGCGTAGGTCTCCAGGTACTTCTCGTACTGCGTTATATCGATGGCTGTTTCCAGCGCCTGTTTTGGGGGCATATCCTTTATTTCGTGAAGAACGAACAGGACCATGCCGATGCCCTCGGCAGCCTTTTTCAAACCCAGCTTTTTCTGAATGGCGATCGGGGCTTTCTCCAACAGGGAAGCCCCCGGAAGATCGACTGCCCGGATCTTTTCGATTGATTTCTTTCCAATTCCTCTTTTCGGTGCGTTCAGAATGCGCTCGAAGGCTATATCGTCCTTGGGATTCACCGCACAGGTCAGATAGCTCGTCAGGTCCTTGATCTCCCTGCGCTCGAAAAAAGAAATCCCTCCGACAAGCTTATAGGGAACTCCCGATTCATTGAAAGCCTTCTCAAGGATTCGGCTGATGAAAGAAGTTCGATAAAGCACCGCTATCTGCTCGAAGGGAACTCCATCGTAATAGTAGGACTTGCACTTGCCGGCCACCCATCTCGCCTCCAGGTACTCGTTCTCGAAACCCCTCAGTATCGGCTGCTTTCCGGGTCTTGTGCTGAAGCACTTCTTCTTTATTTCCTCGTTATTGAAACTGATGATTTCGTTGCCCAGATCGACGATTGGAGTTGTCGATCTATAGTTCTGCTCGAGCAGAAAAATCTTCGTTCCTTCATATTCCTTCGGGAACTGCACGAAATGGCGCGGTTCCGCCCCGCGGAAGCTGTAGATCGACTGAGAGAAGTCACCCACCACCGTGATGTTGCCGCCGTTTACGAGAAGCTTCACGATGGCGTTTTGCACGGAGTTGGAATCCTGGTGCTCGTCCAGAAGTATGTATTGGAAAAGATTCCTGTACTTCTCTCTGACTTTTTCGTTTGTTCTGAGAAGATTCAGAGCGTGAACCAGTATGTCGTCGAAATCCACTGCGTTGGATTCTCTCAGCCTGTGATTATACTGCTCGAAGATGAAGTCGAGATTTCTGAATTCCTTGACTGAATGAATATACCTGTCGGTCTTCAGCGTGTTCTTGGCTCTTCCTATGTGCGACCGTATCGCCCTGGCGTATTTGCCGTCCATGTTGAAATTATGTTCCAGCACGTGTTTGATGAGCCCGAGTTGGTCGCCGCTGTCGTAGATGGTAATCGGGTTCTTGAAGCCGATTTCCGCCGCATGCTCCTTCAGGATCTGCAACATCGACGAATGAAACGTCCTCACCCACGGAAAGTCCCTGAGCCCGCGTCCGGTGGACCTGGTGAGGCGCTCCTTGAGTTCATTTGCGGCCTTGTTGGTGAAAGTGATACATAATATTCGCCTGGGGTCAAAGCCGGCCACCTGTATCAGGTGCTCGAACTTGGCGACAATAGTCGAGGTCTTTCCCGCTCCCGCGCCCGAACTGATTAAAGCAGGTCCATCCAGGTACCTTACTGCCGCTGCCTGTGCTTCCGATAAATTAGGCAAGTTATTGATCTCCTTTGGTAAAACAGAACACACCGTTAGTTTAAACCTTCTGCTGGTGGAAGTCTTTACCCTAAATTTATCCATTTTACCAGACGCAGGTTTGAGGGATGTGGAATCCGGGGATTGAGATGGCGACGATAGCGGATCAGATCAGGCGGCCCCATTTGAGGGCGTTTTTTTGGATGCTCATTTCCAGTTCCGGTTGGACCAGCTCTTCTCCTCGCTCCGTGAACGGCAGATAGACAATAGTCCGGCTCACGGCGGACAGCTTCATGCCGGGCACGTGAGGAAGGATTGCTTTACGTGGAACCGCAATCGAGGCGATCAGGACCTTAATACTCTCCAGGGCCTCGCTGAGCGGCATGGTGACCGGGAAAACAGGCGATTTCGGCGCGGCGGACGTCGCCTGGGCCGATACCTGCCGCAGCAGGGTGAGACTCCTTGCAAGCCTGATAAGAAGGTTCGGGTGGGTCTTGAACGCCGGCGCCCAGAAGTGCAACCCGGATTCCTCCTGCTCATCCGTGGCTTTTCTCGGCAGATTGGCAAGCCTTATCAGGTCTGCGTGGGAATCGAGTCTCATGGCCGCATCGACTTTTGCTCGTATACGCCAGAAAGGCAGATAGACGGTTGGAACAACAGCGGATCGGGAGAACTCAAAATCCAGACGTTCCAGGCCGCCGC
Organism: uncultured Syntrophobacter sp.; assembly: GCA_964539645.1. Classification (GTDB taxonomy): domain Bacteria; phylum Desulfobacterota; class Syntrophobacteria; order Syntrophobacterales; family Syntrophobacteraceae; genus SbD1. The sequence goes on along the minus strand of CAZIJV010000043.1, from coordinate 11,613 downwards.
ACCTTGCCTGCCATGCGGAATCGCAGTTCCGGCAAAAAAGAACCAGGGTGTCGCGCTCTCCTTCCAGGTCCCATCCACACGTGGGGCAAAGCGTGGGCAGGAAGGATATTCCGGCCTCAGACCCAGCGCTGCAGGCGGAGGATATCGCGGAATTACCATAGCCCGGCGCTTTCCCGGGTACGGCGCCTTCCTTCAGACCTGCCTGCCTGAGACTGCTCACGGGCCGGCCAAGGATGGCATCAAATAAAGTGTCTCCTTTTGCATAGCACGGCGCCCCGATGAGACTCACCGTTTCCCCGATGAACAAGTCATGAGCGGCAGGCCTTGGCAGTTCGGGACTCATATCGAGCAGAGGAAGAGCATCTTCCTTCGCCAGGGCAAGCCTGAAGGGTATAGCGGGTTTTACGAAAGTTCCCGGCGTACCGGGCACGATGTAGCGGAGTTTGAGCACCTGCGGCCTGACGCCCAGGGACGGCTGCAGGAATTTGGACTCCAGGCCGATAGAAGTCGAATCGATGATCCTGCTCGCAATCTCGTTGGCCTTAATTGAAAACACTATCCCTTTCAGTCTCCAGTAAGGGATATAGATAAGGGGTTCGGTGAGGCCGTCAGGCGCTTTGAGGTAGTACCGGAAATAATCCTCGGAGGAGATGAAAAGGCGTACCCTGCAAAAAGAGCAGGTCAAGATCCGGTCCGTCTCTTCCAAAATTACGGGTCCGCCGCACTGCGGGCAGTTGTGCTCGATTTTCCAGCTCTGGACGTACAATTCCTTATAATCCCCCGGTTCCCTGCTTCCTCAACTCCCTGATCACAGCCTCTCGCCGCACTGGTTGCAGAAAACAGAATTGGAAAGATTCTCGGCAGCACAATGCTTACACTTCACCGGCTCTTTTTTCTTGTTGATTGCGGCGCCGCATCCCGGGCAAAATCCGGCCCCGGGTGGAATATCCGCGCTGCACTTCGAGCATTTGTCGAATACCACTAGGTGATTCCCACAGTAGGGGCAGAATCTGGCGTCGACCGGTACGAGCTTCCGGCACCCCGGGCAGGAAGTCTGAGGCGCCACGGACTCCTTTTCCTTCTTCAGCGCATCGGAAAACAGCCCGGGCATCATCATGGCTATTCCCATTCCAAGCCCGGCCCCGGCCTCGGATGGAGCTTCGGAGGCCTTTTCGAGCGCCATTGCGGCTTTCATTTTGACCAGGCGGTCGAGATCGCCGAGAACCGCAAGGCGGCTCTGATCGTCGATCGCCTGCTGCACCTCGGGCGGCGGGGTGATCGAATTGATATAGAATTGCGAGAGAGCAATTCCAAAGTGTACAAAGTCCTTTCGGAGACGATTCTTCATGTCGTCCGACATCTCGTCGTATCGGCCGGGAAGCGAGAGAAGCGAATCGAGGCTCTCGCCCATGTAGTCGTTGAAGCGTGAGACGACCACCCGGCTGAGGTACTCCTCGATTGCCTCGGTGGTGTAGATCCCCTGCGTACCGACCAGCGAATTGATGAGCAGCACTGGCTGGGCGACTCTCAGGTTGAGTATCCCAAAGGCGCGCAGCCGCACCAGGCCTAGTTGAGAATCTTTGAAGGCCACGGGATCGCGGGTACCCCACTTCAGATTGGGGAACTCCTTCATGTTCACGATGTAGACTTCCGCTCTGAGCGGGCTGGTAAACCCCCAGGGCGCGCTCAGCACTTTTGTCAGGATCGGGATGTTGCCGGTCTTGAGCGTATGACGGCCGGGGCCGAATACATCATATGCCCTGCCGCCATAAAACAGCACTGCTGCCTGGCTCTCGCGCACAATGAGCTGGGCGCCGAACTTGATCTCTCCGGAACCCTCCTCGGGTATCCTGTGAACGATCTCGCGGCCCGACTCGTCGAACCATTCAATTACCTCCAGAAATACCAGATTATTCGTGCCCATCCTTTATCTGCTCTCCATTCATCCGTGGGTGAAAGGCTCCGGCGAAAGCGCCGTGGCGACCGGAAACTACAGCTCATCCTGGTGAAACATTCGGCAGGATATACGTTGAGCATTAAGGGAAAGCGGGCCAAGCTCATGTGCGGCATTCGCGGAAAACGAGCTGACCGCAATGTTGACCGCCCTTGCGTTTGAGCCGGTCAACCTTGTAGCTCTTTTGAGCCATGCTTATAGAAAGGCATCGATTGATCCTCCTTTGCAGAGCTGCAAAGATTCCGGCTATCGGATAGAATCCAGCAGGAAAAGAGACTGCCTATGAAGCCCCGAATGCGCATCTTGAGTGAAAGACCGTTGAACGCCGAGACTCCGATCAAGTATTTGAGGTCGTGGATCACTCCAAACTCGGTCTTTTTCGACAGGAACCAGGGAGCGATACCGCAGAAGCGCATTGCACCCGAAAAATGGTCCCTCACCGTGGAAGGAGAAGTCCTCAGGCCCTGCGTTTTCACGCTGAACGATATCCTCGGCATGCCCAAAGAGGTCGTCGCCAACACGCTGGAGTGCTCCGGCAACGGCCGTTCCCTGCTGGAGAGCAAGGCTTCCGGCAACCCCTGGACGATTGGAGGCGTGGGCAATGCCGTCTGGGGAGGAGTCCGGCTCGGGGACATCCTGGAAAAAGCCGGCTTGAGCGGGAAGGCCCGCCATGTGGCCTTCGAAGGCTATGACAAGCCTCTGGGTTCTTCCGGGGTTAAATTCATTAGAAGCATACCGCTCGAAAAAGCCCTCTCCTCAACTCTTCTCGCCTACGAAATGAACGGCGAAGAACTGCCGCTCAAGCACGGATACCCGCTGCGTGCGCTGGCGCTTGGCTGGACGGGCGCGAACTGCGTCAAATGGCTCACCAGGATCATGGTGCTGGACCGCCCCTATGAAGGTTTCTACATGGACAAGGTCTACCGTGTTTTCCAGAAAGAGCAGGACCCGGCGACGGGCGACGTGGTCACCTCGCTCAAGCTGAAGGCGATCATCACGCAGCCGCTGCAGGGGGAGGCTTTGCCGGAAGGCCCGGTGGTAATACTCGGCGCCGCCTACGCCGGAGAAGCACAAGTAAAGCGAGTCGAGGTGTCGATTGATGAGGGCGGAACGTGGGCTGAGGCCGATTTCATCGGTCCGTGCGAGCCTTTCGCCTGGCGGCTGTGGCAATACGTATGGAACGCTCCAAAGGGAGAATACGCCCTCCTGGCAAAGGCCACCTCCTCGGACGGCCGCGAACAACCCCTGCATGCCGGATGGAACTTCCTGGGCTACGGAAACAACGGAGTCTACGAACACGCCGTAAAAGTGGTCGTCACCTGAAACCCGCCGTGCACTTCCCTCCTTACCTTTCTCTCTCGCTTTTCCTGTTCACTGCTCACTGTTCACTGTTCACTGCCTCATCCTTCACTCTTCCCATGCTCCCCACCCTTTCTCCCTTCAGTTTTTTCCTGCTCACTGTTCACTGCTCACTGCTCACTGTTTCATCCTTGGCTGTTCACTGCCTCATCTTTCGCTGCTCACAGTTTCATCCTTCACGCGTCACGCTTCACTCTTCACTCTTTCTCGCTTCCTTGAACGGCGCCGGAATGCTGCCGGCATGCTGCCGGAATGGTACCGGAATGGTACCGGAGTGATACCGGAATGGCGCCATTTTGGCACCGGATCGGTCCTTTATGATACCGGCTTGATACCGATCTGTCTGCTTCTAGGGGCATCCGTCTTTCCCCGCGCGGGCGTTTCCCTCTTCCAACTCGCCCGTATCTGCCTGGGTCTCATACCAATTCGCGTTGAAGAATATACGGGAACCATCGGGGGGAGTAGCATAGCCCCTTGTGGGCGTTAAGAAAGGCCGGGCACATGGCCTTATGCTACATCCAGATTTGAATGCGAATTGCTCGTTCCCAAGCCCCGGCTTGGGAATGCAGACTCGGAAGCTCTCGTTTTTCCCGCTCCAGGGTTTGAGAGTCGTAAGCGGTACGCCGGTAAGCTCCGCCACTCCCTTCGGGCTATGGCCCGAGCAGCAGTACAGGCGCGCCGCTTTCTCCATCCCTTCCGCCGAATATCGTCTATTCACCGTCAACCATCCTTCCCCTGCTCCCAGTCCTTTTTCTTTCGGTTTTTTCCGGTTCACTGTTCACTGCTCACTGTTCACTGCTCCATCCTTCACTGTTCACTGCCACATCCTTCACTGCTCCATCCTTCACTCTTCACTCGTGATACCATCCGCTTGTTGCAGGTAGTGCCACTTTTGTGAAAGAGAAACAGCGAAAAGGAAGTCTCCCAATGGCCTCTTGGGTAAGGTTTAAGCAACACTATTCTGTGCGTAAGGCTGTTTAAAGCGGCGGAAACGGGCACAAAAGCTCATTGTCCTTCCTGTAATTTCCATAAAATCATCTTCTATGATTCCGCGTTGATGTCAGGTATCATAAAAAGCAACCGTGCTGCATTGGATGATGCGAACCCGCGTGAAATGACAGCTCTTGAGAAAAGTGACTCCTATGGGATTATTATTTGAATGGGACCCCGGAAAGGCGAGAGTTAATATTGACAGGCATGGCGTTTCATTCGATGAGGCGAGCACGGCCTTTCGCGATCCGTTATCGATGACCATAGACGATCCATTGCACTCCGATGACGAGGAGCGCCTCGTCCTGATCGGGCAATCCCACAAAGGCCGCCTGCTCGTTATCGTGCACACGGAAAGAGCTGATCGAATCCGGATTATCAGTGCCAGAGTGGCTACTAATAAGGAGAGACTCAGACATGAAGAAGATGAAAAACGACCCTGACTTGCTTGAGGAGTACGATTTCACCGGCGGCGTCCGGGGCAAGTACACAAAGCGGTATGAGGAGGGCGCCAATGTCGTAGTCATTGATCCCGATGTGGCTGAATACTTTCCCGACCACGATTCTGTCAATGCGGCCCTCAGAGGGCTGGCTGAAATCATCAAGAGGCGATTGGAAACACAGCAGAACGCAGGAGAAGGGAAACGTTGAAAGATGGGATTTGGCTGTCCCGGAGAGGCTAACTGTGCAGCAGTCGGTCTCAAGGCGCTGGTCGCCCCGGCCTCGGTGGAAGGCGTCCAGATCCTTGAGCGCAGCTAAAATGCGAGCAATGTCTTCAGAGGTCCTGGAAGGCGCCACATCGAGATCAAATGTGGTCACGGGGGCGCCGTGCATGACCGCTGAAACGCCGCCGACAATAATGAAATCCACGCTATGACCTGTAAGTATCCGAAGAAAGCGCAAGGAAATCAGGAGAGGAGTTCGGCGTTTTCAAACTCAAAACACATCGGACTGAACTTTGCAACACCTGTAGCCTTTCCTCCGGAGACAATGAGACCATCCAGCGTATGAGCGTCAGGTCCACACCATCGTCACTGTAATGCGGTTCCTCAATGATCCTGCAATGGTCTGCGGCATTCTTCGCCGAGAAAAAGTAGCGAGCACGGATAAAGAGAGTTCGACGCGGAATATTCCCTTTTCAAAAAAGAGGGCGGCGTGCCTGCGGAAAAATGTCAATGGTCTTCGGAAGCTATCCTGCTCTCAAAGGGCGGCGAAGAGATAATGCCGTAAAATCGTCGCTCGCGCTTGACCAGGTTGGGTTAAGCCTGCGCCGGGGCGAGCCCGATTAAATGCGTAAAAACCTTTCCAAAAATGGGGTTACGGTCTAGTCATTTCAATCACTTATGAAACCTGCCAATCGTGATAATATTGCATTATCGGGTGATTGCCCTGGTCAGTCATTTTACCATTATATCACGTTATTTCGATAACTTACGGTCATGGACAGCCAGGAATCAGCCGGTTCACCGGGAGGCGCGGAGAAAATGATCAGCCGCGCGCCGGCGCAGAAGTGGTGCGTGGAGCAGGGTCTTCGCGATTGAGAGCGTTAGGAGTGAGACACGCTAAGTTGACATAAAGTTTTGAAAACCATATTACTGGTATGGGTTGCACTGACGCATTTCAAGTGTGCGAGAACTTGTTCCCTTGACGTTAGATTGGATTACCCATAAAATTATTATGGATATTGTGATCTGGTGTCAGGAGGGCCGGATGAAATGAAGCATAATGAATTCTTGCGGAAATTCCCTGTTTTTACTGCCGAGGAGTTTGCCCGGCATCTGCGGGGCCGTGGAGGCTCTGGGGCAAGGACGCAAGAGTCTCTTCTGGCTTATTACAGGAAGACCGGACGGCTCGTTCGCGTGCGGCGCGGCTTGTACGCGGTGATTCCCGAAGGGGCCAATCCCGACGCCTATCCGGTCGATCCTTTCCTTGTTGCGTCGAAGCTGACGAAGGGAGCGGTTTTATCGTACCATACCGCGCTCGAGTTTCATGGGCGGGCATACTCGGTCCTGGAACACTTCACCTACTCGGCGCCCCATCCGCTGAGCCCCCTCAGGTTCCGCTCCTATCTTTTCCGGGGAGCTAAATTCCCGCAGGCGCTCAGCAGGGCTGGGCAGGAGGGTTTCGGCGTCCTGACCGATGAGCGGGCCGGGGTGGAAATCAGAGTAACCGGTCTTGAGCGGACACTGGTGGATGTGCTGGATCGCCCGGACCTTTCAGGTGGCTGGGAGGAGATCTGGAGGTCGCTTGAGTCGGTGGAGTTTTTCGATCTCGACAAAGTGGTGGAATATGCGCTGCTGCTCGAAAACGCAACCACGTCGGCGAAGGTGGGATTCTTCCTCGCTCAGCATCGTGAGTCCCTTATGGTTGAAGATCGTCACCTCGAGCCTCTTGTCCGCCTGAGGCCGAAACAGCCGCATTACCTGGACCGGGCGAGACGAAAATCCGGCCGCCTCGTACCAGCATGGAACCTGGTGATACCCGCAGAGGTGCTTAATAGGGCGTGGGGAGAGGTCCTGTGAGAATTTCTCCCGAGATGCTTGCCGCCCAGGCGGAGACAGCCGGTTTCCGGCCCGACGTGCTCGAAAAGGCCGCACACCTGCTCGGCCTGCTCGACGCTCTTCAAAGTCACCCTTTTCTAAGGGGTAAACTGGCGCTCAAGGGCGGAACCGCCTTAAACCTTTTCGTCTTCAGCGTTCCGCGACTCTCCGTCGACATCGATCTAAACTACGTGGGGGCAGAGGACCGTGAGACGATGCTCGCCGAGCGGCCCAATATCGAAAAGGCTCTTCAAGCGGTTTTTGCGCGGGAAGGCTTCACTGTCAGGCGGATACCCGGAGAAGAACACGCCGGAGGCAAGTGGGCGCTGCGCTATGGACGCGCCCATGGCCAAACCGGCAATCTTGAGGTGGATCTCAACTTCATGTTCCGTATTCCCCTGTGGCCGGTCGCTACACGCGACTCCGCGCTCGTGGGCGTCTGGCGGGCCACAGGAATTCCCGTCCTTGATCACCACGAACTGGCGGCAGGCAAACTCGCTGCACTTCTGGCGCGCAGACAGGCGAGGGATTTGTTCGACAGCCATCGGGTTCTCAGGATGGAGAACCTGCAACGTGACCGACTCCGCCTGGGATTTGTCGTTTATGGCGCAATGAACCGCCTCGACTGGAGGACAATCTCGGTCGATAACATTGACTTCAACCCCTCGGAGTTGACCAGGCAACTGATCCCGACCCTGCGCAACGGAAGCGTGGAGGCCGGACCGAAGCAAAAGGAATATGGAGCGCGCCTGGTGGAGGAGTGCCGGACAGGCCTTTCCGCAGTGCTCCCACTTGCCGACAACGAACGTGCGTTCCTGGATATGCTGCTGGACCAGGGGATTATCGACCCGTCGATACTTACCCCGGATGCCGAACTGCAGCAGCGCATTCAGAGGCAGCCGCTCCTGGAATGGAAGGCTCTTAACGTACGGCAGTATAAGGGATTGCGCTGAACTGCCGTCTGCCGCCATCCATGAACTGAACACCGTTCACCGCAGCACTTCATGCCCTCGCGGGGCGCCCAAAACCATGAAAAGCCGTAGGGTGGGCAGCTTCTGCCCACCCTCTTTCTGAACATCTTTTAAACTTGAAAAAACCGACACTTCAGGTGAAAACGAATCTACCTTTCGCAAAACCCAGGAGCTTTTCGGGAGTCAGTTTTGTTGAATGACCAGGCGACATTGATTCGGGCGGCCGGCGCACTCCGGCCCGAGTTAACAGCACGGAGCAGGAAAACAGGGACAAAATTGAGACCCTGAATCAAATGATTCATGTTGTGATTGACATAGACAATGGGTAATGACAACAATGCTGCGTTGAGACTGGTCTTTCTCATGCCTACACTTGGAATGATCAGGAGTTAGAATCCGAGGGAGGTTATGCCATGCTGTTGGAATACATCCAGGCGGCGCTCAGGCACGCCAGGTATGAAATACTGCCGGACGCAGGCGGGTATTACGGAGAAATCCCGGAATGCAGGGGCGTTTTCGCAAGTACGGACACCCTTGAGGATTGCCGTGAAGAATTGCGTGAAGTGCTTGAAGAATGGGTCTTGTTCAGGGTGCATGAGAACCTGCCGCTACCGAAGATCGACGGGATCCAGCTTGTTATCCGAGAGGTCGCCTGATGCCGCCTTTAGGTCCGATCAAGAGAAAGGGCCTGATCAGTATTCCAAGCTGCTTGGATTTAGAGGACCTTACTCAGGCGGCAGACATCAATTCATGGTAAAAGGTGAGATTACCATAGTTGTTCCCAACCCGCATCGAGGCGACATCGGCAAAGAGCTGCTATTAAAAATTCTTCGCCAGGCCGGAATCGGCAGGGATGAATGGGACAGCTTATAGGAGCGCCGAATTAAGTAAGTAAGAGCCTGTCTTCGTCTGCCTGGAGAGCCGACACCTTCAAACGGAGACCTGATTTCTCACCCGATTACGTGACTCATTGCACTTAGCCGAACGTAAAAAGAGGAGAAGTCTCCATTTGACTGGACAATAGGTCAAACAAAGACTTCACTACCCCGTTCTCGTTCTGGATCTGTGCCTGCAGATTCCGGGAAAAGCGTAGCGAGCGCCGGCTTCCGCGAGAGAGGAAACAATGCTTCGAAAACCCAAGCCTGCTTAGCGCAATGATTCTAGGTCTGAAATATGCTCCTAAGCTGTAAATAGCCACCGATTTTTGAACATTTCACTTAAACTTTAGACTATTAGCTTGGGCGACCCCATTTTAAGCGAGCCCGCTTAAAAGCGCCAAAACACCTCTAAAAATGGAATTACGGTCTAGCTATTTCAAACACTTACGAAACCCGCCAATCGCGATATTATTGCATTATCGGGTGATTAGCTTGGTCAGACCCTTTTGCCAATAAAAGTATCCGAAGAAAGCGCAAGGAAATCAGGAGAGGAGTTCGGCGTTTTTCAAACTCAAAACAGATCATACCGAACCTTGCAGCACCTGTAGCTTTTCCTCAGGAGACAATGAGAGCATCCTGCGGATGAACGTCAGGTCCACACCATCGTCACTGTAATACGGACCTCAATGATCCTGCAATGGCCCGCGGATTTTTCGCCGACAAGGAGCAGCGAGCACGGATAGAGAGGTTGGACGCGGAATATTCCCTTTTCAAAAAAGAGGGCGGCGTGCGTGCGGGAAAATGTCAAAGGCCTACGGAAGCTATCCTGCTCTCAAAGGGCGGCGATGGTGATAATGCCGTAAAATCGTCGCTCGCGCTTGACAGGTCGGGTTAAGCCTGCGCCGAGGCAAACCCGCTTAAAAGCGCAAAAACTCCTGCAAAAACGGAGTTGCGCTCTAGTCATTTCAAATACTTATGAAACCTGCCAATCGCGATAATATCGCATTAGCGGGTGATTAGCTTGGTCAGACCCCTTTTTCCAGTGATAAATATCCTGGAGCCACAAATCGAAGGCTTCATTGAGCTCATCGATGGTCTCACCTCTGAAGCCGGTAAGGAAGCCCTCGCGTACCGATCTGAAAAATCTCTCGATTTTTCCTTTACCCTGCGGGCGAAAGGGCCGGGCATGAATCAGGGCTACGCCAAGTGATGCGCAGACCTGTTCGAGGTGATGGCTGCGCATGGCCGCGCCGTTATCGGTATAGAGTTTTCTTGGCAACCCCCGTTTGAGCAGCGCTTTCTCAAGTGCGTCCAGAAAACTGTCGTTGCCCTCGGAAAGATAAAACCCGCCGTAAGTTACAAGCCGGGAATGGTCATCGAGAAAGGCTATAAGGTAGGCTTTCCTCATCTTTTCCCCTGCCTTGACCATTGGGCCGTGCATCACATCGGATTGCCATATCTCGTTTGCAAGCTCGGCCTCGAACTTGCGCCGGTCTTCGAGCTTTTGCCCCTCCGGTTTCATCAGGCCTTCGCGTTTGAGCAGCCTGTAGACGCTGGAGGAATTTAAGATCGCTTCCGGGTTCGCCTCCAGCAACTTGGAGATTAAAGCTTTGATCGTTATTCGGGGAAACTCCCGCCTCAAGGCGATCAAGGAAAGACAAGTCTCTTCATCCATGGACCTGGTTGCCCCACGGTCCGAACGATCCGAAGTCACAAGCGATTCAATCCTGCCGTTTGCAGCCTTGTAGAGCCTTACCCATCTCAAGATCGTAGTGCGGCCGATCCGGGTCCTGTTGGAGAAGGGAATGCTCCAGCGCCGCTCGCATTTTTCCCGTATCAGGCGTTCCTGCTCTCCGCGGGAAAGCTCCTTCGTGTTCACCAACTCATGAATCACCCCGAACCGAAATGTCGCTACCTCTTTTTTCTGCTCTTCTGTCATAAAAAGCCTCCTTTTATGGTTGTTGAGGCTCTTTACGTCATGGAAACTCTTTTTGCGACGACACCCTTCGGTAGGGTGGATAAAAGGCCGATGGCCTTCGGGATTAGATGGACCGGCTAACCGGTATTTTGCCCATCTCGATCAGCCGGTCAAAGGCTGAAAGCAAATGGTGTTTGAAGGGATCGCCAAAATACGCACTGGCCTTTCTGCTCAGCGCTCTTAACCAGTGGGCTTGACGTGTGCGAAAGGGACCGGAAGGACACCGGTTTTGCCGCAACAGGTCTCGTATAGTTGATCGGATGGTTTCAATGGAGGACTGGAACCGGCAGAAATAGCCTCGAGGCTTGAGACGAATCACGCAACCGCAATGAGGACAACGATAACGGCGTAGCAGAACGCCGGCGCTGAACCCGTCAAAATAGGCCAAAACGAATCCATGTCCCCACGGTCTTCTCGCCTTACAGCATGGGCAAACTTCCGGCCTGGGCCACTGATAATCCCGGCCCTTCTCGTAAATCTCCTTGAGAACAACGACCACAGGCAGTATCATTAGTTCACCTTTTTGGGGTACATCACGTACCCGTTTGTTTCGGGCGGTGAGTTCTGCGAAAACTCATCGCCTTTTCTCATAAAAAAAGGCCTCTTTTATGAGGCCCATTTATTCCGACAACATCCGCCCATCTGTCAATCTATTTTGGAAATAATCTTCTCATTCTGACCGTTTATTCTGGTTCCCTACAATGCACACGTTTTTACCTTCGTTCGATAAGAAGGAGTATCTCACAGATGGGGTCCATTTGCAATGAATTACTTTCTATTTCAGCAACTTAGCGGTATTCCATCAGTTGCTCTGTTTTAAGTCAACAGCATTGCCCTTGCATCCTACCCGGACCTATGCTAATCGTGTTTTTGGCTCTCTGTCTTCAACACCGATTTTCGCGACAAGTTTAACCGTCAAATGAATATAACACTTGGGGAGCCT
>CAZIJV010000042.1:0-47063 GCA_964539645.1 uncultured Syntrophobacter sp. | reverse complement strand
CTCACTGCTCACTGCTCACTGCTCACTGCTCACTGCTCACTGCTCACTGCTCACTCACCTCCCCTTCACTCAATTGGAACGTTTCCCGCATAGCAGGTGTGAGGCCGTATTGGCCTGGAAGATAAAACGAAGAGTACCGGTTTTCAGATGCGCTTCAGGAGCCGGATGATAGTGCATCCCGGTTACGGAAACGCGACAAGGCCGAGCGGACAAAAAATTGACCGCGGAAGCATTTTTTGACATGGACAAAGGATAGCGATTTGTCGGGAGTCCAGGAAAAAACAGAACAACCTACCGGGAAGCGCCTGGGGGAGGCGCGAAACAAGGGCCAGATCGCCAAGAGCCGAGAGCTTACCGCGGTGGGTATTCTCATTACCGGCGGAGTGGCGATTTACCTGTCCAGGAACCTGATTCTGGGCCGTTTCAGGAATATACTCGAATCCGCCTGGTCGAAGGAGTCCTTTTCGACGCCCGGCTATTTTGCGGCCTCTGAGTTGCCGATGGTGATTCTCTCTTCCATCTTCGCCATGCTCGCTCCTGTTATCCTGACTATCTTGGCTACGGCAGTGGTCCTCAATGTTGTTCAGATGAAGGGCGCAATATTCTCCTTTCAGGCAATGAGAATCAGCCTGTCGAATCTGAATCCCCTGGCGGGCTTCAAACGGATGTTCTCTCTCCGCTCCCTCACCGAACTGGTCAAGTCAGTGCTCAAGATGATGATTGTCAGCTATGCGGTCTACTCCGTGTTGTGGCCGGAGCGTGGTACGCTTGCCGCCCTGGCTCAGGCGGAAGTATCCGAGTTCCTGCAGGTTACGGGGATGCTCTCATTGAAGCTCCTGTTCCGTGTCGCGGGCATCATGCTTGTGTTGAGCCTTTTGGATTTTCTCTACCAGAAGTGGCAAACCCGCAAAGACCTCATGATGACCAAGCAGGAAGTAAAGGAAGAGGCCAAGCAGAGTGAAGGTAACCCGCAGATCAAGGCAAAGATCCGCTCCACCCAGAGGGCGATCGCCAGGCAGCGTATGCTCTCCATGGTTCCCAAGGCAAGCGTGATCGTCACCAACCCCACCCATTTTGCGGTTGCGCTATTATACAAGCAGGGAATGGAAGCACCCACCGTTGTGGCCAAGGGCGTCGATTTCCTCGCCCTCAAGATCATCGGCATCGGCAGGAAACACGGTGTTCCCATAGTGCAGAACCCTCCTTTGGCACGTGCTTTGTATAAACAGGTAAAAGTGGAAGAGACCATCCCGGGTGAACTCTACCGGGCGGTGGCAAAAATACTGGCTTACATCTATCAGCAAAAACAGCTCATGCGACGGAACCAAAATGGCTAACAAACAGGCAGAGTCCAATCTTCTGACGGAATGGCTGAAAAAGGTATCGGACGGTGACGCCGTAATGGGCATCGGTGTTGTCTCCGTGCTGGCTGTCATGCTTTTGCCGCTCCCCGCCGGTTTTCTTGACGTGCTGCTTGTCATCAATATCTCTTCAGGTCTGATAGTTTTGCTGACCGCTATCTACAGTGTCAAGCCACTGGATTTCATTGTTTTTCCTTCTTTGCTCCTCATCACCACCCTGTTTCGCATCGCTCTCAACGTGGCGAGTACACGGCTCGTACTGCTTCACGGCCATGAGGGAACCTCGGCGGCAGGCCATATCATCCAGGCCTTCGGAAATTTCGTCGTGGGCGGTAACTTCGTGGTTGGCCTTGTCATCTTTATTATCCTGGTGATCGTGAACTTCATGGTCATCACAAAAGGCACCGAACGTATTTCGGAGGTGGCTGCCCGGTTCACGTTGGACGCTCTGCCCGGCAAGCAGATGAGTATCGACGCAGACCTGAATTCCGGGTTGATCGATGAGCGCGAAGCGCGCAAGCGCCGTGACATGATTCGCCAGGAGGCCGATTTCTACGGCACTATGGACGGCGCCAGCAAGTTCGTTCGGGGAGATGCAATTGCGGGCATCCTGATTACGCTGATAAATATCTTCGGCGGTCTGGCCATAGGAGTGGTGCAAAATGGGATGTCCGTATCGGATGCCTTCCAGGTCTACACGCTTCTGACAGTGGGTGACGGCCTGGTGGCGCAGATCCCGGCCCTGGTCATTTCCACTTCAGCCGGTATCCTGGTGAGCAGGGCAGCTTCCGAAATGGGCATGGGGGCAGCCTTTTCCAAGCAGTTTACCATGCATGCCAAACCGCTCTACCTCACCGGCGCCATGCTCTGCGCCCTGGGAATCGTTCCCGGGTTTCCTGCGTTCCCGCTCTTCCTGGTGGGGGTTATCCTGTTTGCCTTTGCATCGCAGGTGGCGAAGAAGAGCAAGACAGAAGAGGCGCTGTCTCAAGAGATGGAGGCGATGGATGGCGATAAGCCGCAGGAAACTTCCGATCTGCCGCCGCTTCTCGATATTCTGGAACTGGAACTCGGATATGGTTTGATCCCCCTGGTTGATGATTCTCAAAATGGAGACCTTCTCCCGCGCATAAAGGCAATCCGCCAGCAACTCGCACTGGAATACGGCATCCTCGTGCCCGCCCTCCACGTCAGGGACAATCTACAGTTAAAGCCCTCGGAATACCGGCTGCTGCTCAAGGGCAATCCCGTCGGTAAGGGGGAGATCATGGTCGGTCATTTTCTGGCGCTTAATGGAAGCGAGAGCGCTGTCGAGCTGAAGGGCATCCCGACCAGAGACCCGGCGTTCGATCTGCCTGCGGTCTGGATTCCGGAAAGCAGGCGAGAAGAAGCCTCAAGAGCCGGTTATACGGTAATCGATCCCTCCACCGTAGTGGCCACCCATCTTACGGAAATGTTCAAGAAGTTTGCCGACCAGATGCTCACCCGCCAGTCGGTGCAGCAGCTTCTCGACAACCTGGCAGCGCAGCAGCCGAAACTGGTTGATGAGCTGGTGCCGAACCTGCTCTCTCCCGGGGTCATACAGAAGGTGCTCCAGAATCTCATCCGGGAATCGGTATCCATCCGTGACCTGCAAACCGTCTGTGAAACGCTCGCAGACTATGGTCCACTCACCAAAGATCCGGATATTCTCACCGAATACGTACGCCAGGCGCTGGCTCGCACCATCACCCGGCCCTATGAAACCGAAGATCATAAATTCCCGGTTCTCTCGCTTCAGCAGGGTCTGGAGGAAAGGCTCACACGCGGACTCCAGAAATCGGATCAGGGCAGCTTCCTCAGCCTGGATCCCGGCTTTTTGCAGCAATTTATCCAGGCCACCAGCAACGAAGTGAAGCGGGTGGTCAGCATGGGACACCACCCCGTGCTTCTCTGTTCACCGGTCATACGTCGCCACCTTAGAAGGCTCCTGGAAAGATTCCTGCCCGATGTGGCGGTAATCAGCCACAGCGAGCTGAGTAATTCACTCGAGATCCGCTCGGTCGGAATAATCAGGATGGACTATGCAGGTTAAGACCTACAAGGCGCCCACTATGGAGAAGGCTCTTGCCCTGGTCAAAAAGGAACTGGGGCCGGACGCCATTATCGTGAGCAGCCGGAAGGTTCCTGCTGGAATCGGCGAGCACGGATTCGAGGTAACGGCGGCGCGTGACCAGCAGCCCGAGACCTCTGCCGATGCTGTACGCCCGGCTGAATGCGCTTCCGCCGAAATGAAAAATGATATACGGGAGATAAAGAGCTTCCTGTCGCTTCTCATCTCCTCCAAAGACCATTTCGACCAGCACAGGATGCAGGAGCCGGTCGCCCAGCTTTACCATTCACTGCTGATCCGGGGTTTTGACGAAAAACAGGTATATATCCTTCTCAACCAGGCTGCGTCGGACATGAACGGTAATCCGGCGGACTCCCGCGGGATACTCGAAGCTTTTTCCAGGTGTGTTCTGGGCAAAGTGAAACTTGCCAAGCCATTCCGAACCATTTCGAGCACCAGTTCCGGGGCCGTTTTCACCTTCCTGGGGCCAACCGGGGTAGGCAAAACCACTACTCTGGCCAAGGTTGCCGCCTATCTGAAGATCAAGCGCCAGCTCGAGCTTGGAATCGTATCTCTGGATACTTATCGGATCGGCGCCGTGGAGCAGTTACAGACCTATGCCCGCATCCTGGACGTTCCGTTCTGCGTGGCGCAGAGCAAAGCCGAATTGGACGCTTCTTTCGAAGAATATCGGCACTGCGATGTCATACTGGTTGACACCACCGGCAGAAACTTCCTCCAGCGCGAGCACGTGGAGCGTCTCCAGTCGCTTTTCGAGGGCAATCAGAAACTCAATCACTTTCTTGTCCTCAGTGCCACGGCAAAGGACGAAGACCTGAAACAGACAATTCTCCATTTCAGAGAAATGGATATCAACAGTCTCATTTTTACGAAGCTCGACGAGACCGTTCACCATGGGTGTATGCTCAACCAGTTGCTCCGATTCGACTATCCGCTCGCCTACATGGGCACGGGGCAGCGGGTTCCCGAAGATATCGAGCCGGCTACTCAGAAGCGAATACTCTCGTTCTTGCTCCCGGCCAGGAAGCAGACTGCATAGAGGGGGAAGATGATGGACCAGGCGGTAGGACTCAGAAAACAGGGGAACGGCGAATTGAAGTTGGGCAACGCCGCTTCCACCAGCATCCCGGCGCTGCAAAAGCCGGTACGGGTTATAGCCGTCAGCAGCGGCAAAGGCGGTGTCGGGAAGAGCAACGTTGTCATCAACCTGTCGATTGCCTTCGACAGACTCGGACTACGAGGGATGATAATGGACGCCGACCTGGGACTGGCCAATATTGACGTCCTCCTGGGACTTGCTCCGAGATACAACCTGAGCCACGTTCTCAATGGGCAGAAACGGCTTGAAGACGTCCTGGTCAACGGACCCGGCAGGCTCAAAATCTTGCCTGCAAGCTCCGGAGTGCAGGAACTCACGAGGCTTACCGACGAGCAGAAGCTGCTCTTTCTCGAACTCATGGACAGCCTTGAGACCGATGTCGATGTACTCATGATCGACACGAGCGCGGGTATCTCCGATACGGTTCTTTACTTCAACCTTGCCGCCCATGAGAGGATAATAGTGGTGACTCCGGAGCCGACCTCTCTTACCGATGCCTACGCTCTGATCAAGGTTCTCTATTCCCGGCATGGTGAACGCCATTTTCGTATACTCGTGAACTCCGCCTCCAACGAGACCATGGGAAAAGCCATATTTGCCAAAATCAGCAAAGTGGCTGACCATTTCCTGGATGGACTCTCTCTTGATTACCTGGGAACCATCCCGCATGACACCTTTGTCACCAAGTCGGTGATTCAGCAAAGAGCTTTGCTGGAGGCGTTTCCCGATGCGCCCGCCTCACAGGCTTTTATGAGGGTCGCTGAAAACATCCGTAGAACTTCACCCACCACCAATCAGGGCTCGATCCAGTTCTTCTGGAAGCGGCTGTTAAACGTCTAACAAGAATGGACAGTATCCATATGGAACAAAGCTACCAGGTTCGAAAGAACCCATACGCTACCCAGGGGGGCGAAGGTAATCCCGCTCAGAGCGACCGGGAGAGGATCGTTCTGGAACACAGCAACCTCGTAAAATACATTGCGTTGAGGCTGGTTTCGCGACTGCCCGACCACATCGCGGTCGAGGATCTCATGAGTGCGGGGATACTCGGGCTTATCGACGCCATAGAAAAATACGACTCCACCCAGGGCATTCCCTTCGAATATTATGCAAAAATACGCATAAAGGGAGCAATGCTCGACGAGATTCGCTCTATGGACTGGGTGCCCAGATCTTTGCGCCAGAAGAGCGCGATGCTGGAGAAAGTATGTGTTTCACTGGAGCAGCGACTCGGGCGTGATCCGACCGAGGAGGAGGTCGCCTCCGACCTGGGCGTCAGTACTGAGGAGTTCCACAAACTGCTCGATGAAATAAAAGGCATATCCTTTTTGCCCGAAAACATACACGAAGTGATTCGGGAGAACCGGGAATCCCACATGCTTGCATCAGGCTCCGAGGAACTCTTCGACCTTGCCTATAGAAAAGAAATACAGCAACACCTGGCCGAGGCGATTGAAGGACTTGCGGAAAAGGAGCAACTCGTCCTTTCGCTCTACTATTACGAAGAGTTGACTATGAAAGAAATCGGGGCGGTTCTGGGCTACACGGAATCACGGATTTCGCAGATTCATACCAAGGCCGTGATAAAGCTGAAGACAAAGCTGGCCAAAAGACTTAAACCCGACGATCTGCCCGGATTCATAGCCCAGAGCGAGATCCGGGGCCTTCAGCCCAAAAGAGCGCCTGTCCACGCTACAAAATAAAAGGATGAAGGATTGAACGCATATGGAGTTGAAAAGAAAGAGCATCAGCCGTGAATCGGCTACGGAGGCGGAAGGGGAAAAAGAGACTTCCGGGAAGGGAAAACCTGCGGACACGGATGCTCCGTCCCCGGCTGAAAACAGGAATCGCCCGGCGCCTCTGGGGGGAAAGGGAGGCAAGGGTTTGGAGCACGGCGGGGTTGAGAACGAAGAAGACGACCAGGGCCTGGGAACCGATGGCAGGAAGAAGAGAAGCTGGAAAAAGGTCGCTCTTTATGGCGTTGTCTCCCTGTGCCTGCTGGGAATTGTTGCCGGAGTTCTTTCTTTCAGATTCGGCTGGCATCGCGGACTGGTAGCATCCAAACCGAAGCTGGAACCCATAACCAGTATAAAACGTCCCATTCCGGTTCCCGACTACCGGGAGATGCTCGATTTCCTTCTTTTGTATGACGTAGACGGCCAGAAGATGATTACTGCTCTCAGGATGGAGTTCGGTTACCAAAGCCCCACACGCTATCAGAACTTTAAAGAGCAGAATGTATTGATGCGAGACACGATATATTCTTTTCTACTGAGACAGAACATGTCCAAACATACTGTAAAATCATGGCATGCGGTAATAGAGAAGGACCTTTTGGAATTCCTGCGGGTGCAACTGCCTCAGAGCCAGGCAGATTCGATCCGGCTGACCCAGGTGGAGAATCTTTGAAGAGTGAAGAGGGTAGAGGAGATTGATGGAATTCTGGTCGAAACTTTTCGAGAGCCACTCCTCGCTGGGAGGGGTGTTGCAGATTGGCCTGGACATACTCATTCTCGGGTTGCTTGCCGCGGTCTTCCTGGTTAAAAGGCCCCGCATATCCAGAAAAGACGAAGAAGTCATGAAGTCTTTCGAGCGGATAATTGAGGAGACGCGAGCCATTTCACAGGAGTTTGAGGCCAACCTCGAAAAGCGTCAAAACCTGTTACAGCAGATAAGCATGAAGCTTGATCAGCGTATCCAGGAGGCCCAGAGTCTTTGCAGCCGCCTGGAGCAACTCTGTGCGGCGGAAATGCAGAGACTCTCGGATAAGGTTGTGATAAGTACCTCCCACTCCGGGCAAACCGATCAGCAGAAGGTACTTATCCTGGCAAGAAAAGGGCTCAATGCCTCTGAGATAGCAAAGAGCCTCAAAAGACCTATTGGAGAAATCGAACTGATTCTGAACCTGCAGAAGATATCTTCATAGGCGCCTGTCGCCTGCTAATAAGAACGCCTGCCGCCCCCTCCACCGCGAGGACCTCCTCCAGTTCCACGACCTCTGCCGCCGCCGTAGCCTCCTCCTCCGGAGCGACCTCCGAACGACCGGCCTCCGCCGCCTCCGCGGTTTTCACGCGGCTTGGCTTCATTGACCGTAAGAGCCGAACCGCCCACTTCCTTGCCGTTCATCTCGGCTATGGCAGCTTGCGCCTGTTCCTGGTTGGGCATCTCCACGAAACCGAATCCGCGAGACCTGCCGGTGAGATTGTCTTTGATGATCTTGGCGGTGTCAACATCGCCGAATGCCTCGAATGCCTGCCGCAGCTCATCTTCGGTCGTCTTGGCCGAGAGATTGCCAACATAAATATTCATGTCTTCTCCTTGGGATAATTAATGCCGGCTCCGAATCCCGAAAGCACTGTCACATTGCCTGCAATCACTGCTTCCGAAACAAATCAATAAATTGTCTCCACCCTTGGTACGGGACGGCATTAACCCGAAATCAGGAGAACACCGAAATCCCACCCTACCCCAATAAAGGAGCGACGTACACATAAAACGTAGAGCCGCTCCCTGTTCTTCCGTCAAAAGATAAGCATGTTCGTCCCTCGCTGCTGGAAGAATTTGCCGCCCGCAGAAGTGGTGAAAGCGAAAAACCGGCATCCCGGCTGCAATCCCGGGCAAGGTTTTTTGTGGCACTTTAGTTGCATGAAAAGCAGCCGGAAGGAGTGATTCTATGAAAGTTGGAGCATATTCGGCGACGGTAGGGTCAATGCTGCAGCAAAGACGGCTGGACATAATCGCGAATAATATCGCGAATTCCAATAGCGCCGGCTACAAGAAGGACAGTGTTCATTTCAACAACATGCTCGATCAGATCACCTATACCAGCATGGAGCAGGGGCCGGTCAGGGAAACGAACCATAAAATGGATGTCGCCCTTTCCGGTAAAGGTTTTCTCCGGGTGCAGACCGACCGTGGGGTGCTCTATACGCGTGCTGGAAATCTGACGCTCAACAAAGACAAGCACCTTGTCACTCAGGATGGCTGGGAAGTTCTTGGCAAAAACGGACCTATCACCATAGAGAATGTAGCTGATTTCCGGGTGTTGGAGCAGGGTCAAGTATTTGACGACAAAAATGAAGTGGACAGGCTGGACCTTGTTCAGTTCCCTCCGAACGTCTCAATGAAAAAGGTTCAAAACGGATACTACGAACCGGATTCAAAAGATATCGAACCAACCCCGGCAGAGGACTGCATCGTTCGCCAGGGCGCCCTCGAAGGAGCGAATTTCAACCCGGTCGAGGAGATGGTCCGCATGGTCGAGACAATGAGAAACTTTGAAGCTTATCAGAAAACCATGCAGGTTTTTGACAAGGATCTCGACGGCCAGTTGATTGCAAAGCTGGCAGGATAGCTTCTTTTCCTTCATACGCACAGACGCGGGTCTGTTACAGGATCCTGAGGAGCAGAGTATGCGAAGCCTTTGGACGGCAGCCACTGGAATGGCGGCGCAGCAGACCAATATGGATGTAATCGCAAACAACCTCGCAAATGCCAACACGACCGGCTACAAGCGCAGCCGCGGTAATTTCGAGGATCTCATGTACCAGAACCTGGTGGCGGCCGGTTCGGAAACAGGCCTGAATACGAAAGTCCCGACGGGAATCCAGATCGGTATGGGAACCAAGACCGTATCGGTTGAGAAGATTTTCGGGCAGGGAAACTTCTCGGAGACAAGTAACAACCTGGATGTGGCAATCGAGGGGAAGGGGTTCTTCAAGGTTCTCCGCGGGAGCGAGGAAGTATACACGCGGTGCGGCAGTTTCAAGGTGGACAGTGACGGCTATGTCACCGATGCGGGGGGAAACAGGGTCCAGCCGGAGATTTCGATTCCGAAGACAGCCGTAGCGATAAGTATCGATCCGACCGGTACGTTTTCGGCCTCCGATTCCAGCGGAGAAGTGGTCGCGACGGTTAATATGCGGCTCTACGATTTCCCGAATCCGGCCGGTCTCCAGGCAAGGGGACACAACTATTTCGTTCCTACCGCGGCTTCCGGCGACGTCGTGGAAGCACAGCCCGGCACGGAAGGCATGGGAAATCTGCTCCAGGGGTTCCTTGAAGCTTCCAATATAAATGTGGTGGAGGAAATGGTGAATATGATCCTCAGCCAGCGTGCCTACGAAGCAAATTCCAAGATTATCAAGACGACGGACGAAATGCTGCACCTTGCCAATAATGTGAAAGGCTGATGCTGACAAGGGGAATTGAATGCGCTCGCTTATGATAGTGCCGCTTGCCGCTTTCCTGTGCCTGGCCCTGTTGCCGGCATGCGGGGAGAACCATGCCTGGTGTGCTCCATCGGCCATCACCGAGATCCGTGTACTCAAAAATGTGACCGTGAGCCAGAAAGAGGTATCGCTGGCCGAAATCTGCGACCTGGAGGCGCTTCCCGAGGACTGGAAAACGATACTCAGGAGCCTCAATATCGGGGATGCCCCGCCTGTGGGCTCAGAGAAATTCATCGATCCTGCCCAGCTTCGTGCTTACCTGGTCAGGCTGGTGGAGTCCAGAGGGATCGAAGCCTCGGAACTAAAACTCCACATCCCCGAAAGGATCGTCATCCGGCGGGAATCGGTGCAGATCACCCAGGAGCAGGTCGAGAGCATATTCAAACAGTTCGTTCTTGAAAATTCACCATGGAAGCAGCAGGAAATCAATATACAGCGGGTGCATTTTACCGGGCTTCCTGTGATCCCTGCCGGGGTGATGCGCCATGAGATGACCGTTTCTCCCAAAGAGCGGTTTATCGGAAACGTCACCGCCAGTATAGATTTCTATGTGAATAACGAGAAAGTCCGCACCCTGGGCGTAGTGGGCAGGGTTGAGGTCATGGGCAATGTCTATCTGGCCTCCCGTCCTATCAAGCAGAACGAAATGATCGGTCCCTCGGACCTGGAACTGAAAAAAATAAACATAACCGATGCTGCAGACCGGTTTGCCACGCGGGTGGACCAGGTAGAGAACCGGCGCGTACTTCGCAATATCGGTACCCATCAGCCGATAGAACTCAAGGATCTCGACAAGCCCCTGGTGCTCAAGCGAGGCGATCCCGTGATGATAGTCTATGATCAGCCGGGGCTGCAGGTGACGGCAAAAGGACAGGTCAGTGCGGATGGCGGGATAGGGGACACTCTGGCCGTGATGAATGTCTCATCGAAAAAAACCATCCACTGCAAGATTCTGGACGCTCAGACCGTGAGGGTGACACAGTGAGCGGCGATTCCGGAATCAGGAATAAAAATGCTGCGAGCAGTGGGGGATCGCTGCTCGAGTCAGGAGTTAATATGGAAAGGTATACTATTCTCACCGATCGGCTTCTTCTTGCCTTGCTGTTCGTTGCTACTCTTTCGGGATGCGCGGGGGTGAACAGCCAAAAGGATGCTGCTTCTCTTACTCCTCCAAAGATGATGACCACTACGGCCAACCTTCCGATGCCGGAAGCCGGACCGCAGCCCGGGTCGCTTGCGCCGACCGGTTCTCTGTGGGCGCCTTCGAGCGGCTCTTTGTTTGCCGATCTGAAGGCCGCCAAAGTGGGTGATATCATAACCATTACGGTCAGCGAAGAATCGAAGGGATCAAAAGCCGCTTCCACCATAGCCTCAAAGGATAAGACCTTTGGCGGTCAGTTCAGCTTTGCCGGTGCAGGCGCAGGCGCCGCGGGGATCGCCAGTCCGAAGGGGGCCGCCGCTATGGGACCTTATTCGGGACAGTTCACCCATGGATTCAATGGAACAGCCCAGACCAGTAAGACCGATTCCATGACGGCTTACATAACCGCAACCGTAGTGGATGTTCTGCCCAATGGGAACCTGCTCATCCGCGGCTCACGCTGGACAAAAGTGAATGATGAAATGCAGCAGATAATCGTGGAAGGAGTTGTGCGTCCAGCCGACATCAACCGGAACAACTCCGTGCTCTCCCAGAACGTGGCGGAAGCGAAGATATTCCTGGTTGGAAAAGGTCCTGTTTCCCAGCACCAGAAGCCGGGATGGCTCAACCAGGTCATAGACGTTATCTCACCTTTCTAGGCATGTCGAGGGGCAGATGAAAAAGAAGGGATACATCATTTCGGCCGGCCTTACCCTGCTTGTCACCCTGCTGCTTTCTCCTGGAACGGCGGACTCGGCCAGAATAAAAGACATTGCCTACTTCCTTGGTTCACGGTCCAATGTGCTGATAGGATACGGACTCGTCGTCGGTCTCAATAACACCGGCGACAACACGAACACCCAGTTTACCGTGAATACCCTGGCAAACCTACTCGACAACATGGGTATTCATGTCGATCCCAGTCAGACAAAAACCAAGAATGTAGCCGCGGTGATGGTAACGGCCAAGCTGCCTGCCTTTTCGCGGATCGGGGCGCGGATAGACGTTGAGGCCTCTTCGATAGGGGATGCCAAGAGTCTGGAAGGCGGCACTTTGCTCATGACGCCTCTGAAGGCCCCCGATGGGAAAGTCTATGCAGTGGCGCAGGGACCTATCTCGACTGGAGGATTCGCCGTATCGGGCGCCAGCGGAAGCAGCGTTCAAAAGAACCATCCGACCGTTGGTTTCGTGAGCGGCGGCGCGCTCGTGGAAAAGGAAGTGCCCGTTCAGTATGCGGAACTCCCCGCTCTGGACCTGGTTTTGAAAAATCCTGATTTCACCACTGCCGGAAAGACTGCGGCGGCAATAATCAAAAATGTATCCGGTGTGAATGCTCGCGCCGTGGATGCCGGCACGGTCCGGGTCGAAGTGCCGCCCGAGCAGCGTAGTGAAATAGTGGCCATGATTACCCGGATAGAAAACCTCGATGTCCATCCCGAAGTGGTTGCCAAGGTTGTTGTAAACGAACGAACCGGAACCATAGTGATCGGAGAGAATGTCCGAATCCTGCCGGTCGCCGTAGCCCACGGAAGCCTCACTGTCCAGATCACGGAAAGAGCGGACGTTTCACAACCGCTCCCGTTCAGCCAGGGCCGTACCGCCGTAACGCCGCAGACCAGTATCAAGGTCCAGGAAGAAAAGGGATCTCTTGCCGTGGTCGGAGGAGGAGTGACGATTGGCCAGGTGATCAAGGGCCTTAACGCCATAGGGGCCACGCCGCGGGATCTGATAAACATCCTCCAGTCTATCAAGGCCGCCGGCGCCATGCAGGCTGATGTCGAGATAATCTAGGAGACAGTGAGCAGCGAACAGTGAAGCGTGAACAGTGAAGGGAAATGATGGATACAGGACTCAAGCCGATTATGCGGGGAGATGCTTCCCGGGAATTGGAAATCGAGAGAAAACGCCTTCGGGAAAGCTGCCGGGAATTCGAATCGGTCATGGTTTCGTACATAATGAAGACCATGCGCGATAGTGTGATGCGCGCCGAGGAACCGGAAAACGCCAGGGAAATGTATGAAGACATGCTGGCGGCGCAGATGTCGAAAGAAGTGGGCAAAAGCGGCACGATAGGGATGGGAGACATGCTCTACTCGAAGCTCGAGCATCTGTTGAGAACCAAACCCCACGGACAGGCATCAGACTCTGTGACGCCTCCCGAGGGACCTGTACTGCAGTTGCAAAAAATAGAATCGGAATGAAACAGGGCTGGCGAAGAACTATTTAAAGAGTTTGCAGTCCATTACCGACTACTGGATATGGAGTATTTCCCGGCTTAGTCACGCGGGAATCTCCTCGCTGCGAGGAAGAATCGAATGGAAACGACACCGGCATTACCCGAACTCAACCCTGACTCCCGTGCATCGCTGAATCACATGAGCACTGCTGAATCGGATTGCCTGGCCACCGCTCTCGAACTGCAACTTCTTCTCAAGGAAGAGGCGGACATCCTGAAACGATTCGCCGGATCGGAACTCCTCTGGCTGATACCCAAAAAAGAGATGCTGGTCAGCGAACTCGGACAGAAGTTGAACATGGACAAGGCGGGCGGGGGTTCCACGATGAGTTCGAATCAACTGAAAGTCCTATTGGGAGAGATCGATGAGTTGAACCGTACGAACGGCCTCTTCATTCTGAGGACTTTATCCTACTGGCAGGACCTCCTGTCGATTTTCTCACCGCAGACGTACGGTCCCAGCCGTGATGGGAGCAGACCTGCTCCTGCCCTTCGGGGACACGCCTTCAGCCGGGAGATTTGAAAATGGCCGGACTCACCCTCACGCTGGAAACAGCGAAAATGACTCTGCTGAACACGCAGATCCAGATCCAGACAGCATCGCACAATATAGCAAATGCCGAGAGCGCGACCTATGCACGGCAGAAGGCGGTCATTGCCTCCAACTACGCCACTCGTGTCGAAGGCGGTTGGGTCGGGACCGGCGCACATGTTAATGCGATAATCCAGATGCGGGATCAGTTCCTGGAAATGCGCCTGCGGGACAGTATCTCCGATGAGTCCAAATACGAGAGTCTTGCTTCTCAACTGGAGACCATCCAGGCCGCCTTCTCGGATGACGGCGATACCGGGATCACCCAGGCGCTCGGAGAGTTCTGGGATGCATGGGATCTGCTGGCGCAGGATCCCGATGGAATAATAGAGCAAACAGGAGTCTATCAGTCGGCTCAGAACCTTGCCGACACTATCGGGACAGCCTATGATCGCCTGAACACGATAGCCACTGACGAGATTCCCGCAAGAATAGACGATACGGTCGAAAAGGCCAACGCGTTGATCGACCGGATTGCGGAAATAAACCTGTCTATCACCAAGAGCGAGACTTCCCAATACCCGGCAAACGATCTCAGGGACGCTCGATATGAGGCTCTTCAGGAACTCTCGGAACTGATACCCATAGACTACTCCGAAGACGCCAATGGGGTGGTGACCGTGCAGACAACGGACGACAGCGGCTCGGTAACCATCGTCTCCGGCGGTGTTCCGACCCACATCACTTCCTCCAGCACCATCTCCGGCGGCCAACTGGGGGGGCTGCGGGAGGTCCTGACCGACCTGACCGGCTCCGCCGACGGAACAGTCGATGGCTACATGGACAGATTGAATCGTTTTACCGCATCGCTGATATCCGAGGTGAACGCCATCCACGGCCAGAACGGAGGCCCGGCGGTCTTTACGGGTACGGATGCATCCACCATCACGGCATCCACCACTTTTCTCGACGGCCAGAGCGCGGCCGACGAAAGCGCGCGCGCAGTCGCCATGGCAGCTTTTCAGGGCACATCGGTCACTTTTTCCGATGGTAAGTCGGCGACCCTTAGCGGCTACTTGAGCGACATTCAGAAACAGATTGGAAGCGATACCAAGCTGGCGAGCGATACCGCCGAGTATGACGCTGCTCTTCGCGCGCAGTTGGAAACCCGCCAACAGGCCGTTTCCGGCGTTTCAATCGATGAAGAGATGGTCGATCTTCTTCAATTCCAGCAGGTCTACCAGGCAGCGGCCAAAATAGTCAGCACGACGGCTGATTTACTGAATGTGGTCGTAAACATGGTTTAATCAAGGGTGATCTATGAGGATTTCATTCGCCGCGCAAAAAGAAGCAACCCTGTTTTCTCTCACCGGAAAGACGGAAGAGATCAACCGGCTCCAGTATGCGATCTCTTCGGGAACGAATCTTGCCTCCCCGGCGGATGACCCGCATGCATGGGCTCAGGCGATGGAGGTCAAGCAGGGGCTGAGGGAATACGATTCCATACTGAAGAATATCAGCCATGCAAGAGGTTGGAACAACGCAACGGAAGCAGCCCTGAACAGAATGTCCGACCTCCTGAGCCAGGCGCAACAAAACGCAATCACCGCTACGAGCCCCAGTTGGGTCGATAAGCGTGACGGACTTGCCAACGAAGTGGACGAAATTCTCAAAGAAGCGCTCTCTATAGCCAATTCCCAATGGGGCGACACGTATATCTTTGGAGGATCGGAAACCTCGGCGCCTCCTTACTCCATCGATGATGCGACCGGCGTGGTAACCTACAGCGGCGATGGGGAGCATTTCAGCGTAAGGACGGATCGAGGCGGCAACGGTTCCGCCGTGGTAAATATTGCAGGCCCGGAAGTATTTACCTTCGCCGGCGGTTCAGATACGCTGAATGTGCTCAATGAGCTTTGGGAACTCAGGGAGGCAATAACGTCACAGGATTCCACGACGATCAGCGAAAAACTCACTACACTGGGCGATGCCCTCTCGGCAGTAAGCAAGCAGACCGCTATAACCGGAACGCGGCTGGCCGCTCTCGATGAACGCGAGTCCGCTATCGGTGTCTTCAAGACCAATGAACAGCAGGAACTGACCGATCTGGCGGCAACCGACCTCACCGATGCGATAGTGAAGCTCCAACAGGAGCAGACAGTCTACCAGGCTGCCCTCAAGGTGACCTCGATGATGAATGAGCTTAACTTGGTCTCTTATGTCTAGTTAAGGCCGGGATACTCCTTCTTCTTCGAGTAGCTTCCCCAGCATGTAGGCCGTATCACCGACGAGCTGGATACAAATCTTTCTCCGGCTCTCCGGGTTGGCGTAGAAGTCCTTTACCTTTTCGCGGTCCTGAAAGTCCATTCTGGCAATATCCCTGCAATCGGAGCCGCCATGCTCCCTGGTCAGCTCCTCGAATCTTCTGAGGAATTTGTGGCTCAGGGACCACATCCTTGGATCTTCTTTTTCTTCAATGTTTCCCCGGCTGAAAAGGCTGGAAATCAGTGCTATTCCTCCGGTGAGGGCGCCGCATGCGCGGCATGTGCCGGCGATCCCTCCGCCAAAAGCGCCCAGGGCCTTTACTACTTCTTCATTGACAATACCCATCTTTTCCTGCCCTACTGCCAGGACTGCCTGACTGCAATGGAAACGGCGCTTGAAAAGATCGACGGCTTTGTTCTTCATATCATCCGGGGTCATGCTGGTCTCCCTTGGAAAATAACGCCAGGAGGGTGTGGCGTTCCCGGCATTTAATATTTAAATGTTCCAGAACATATAATTCTATGCCGGTACGGAATTATTGTCCATACGTGAACAACCTGGCGCCATGCAGGTTTGCGTTTTCCGGCGATATTAATCTGCTGATAGCCAAAGGGGTCATAAAAATGGGTACATTCCTTATCGAGTTTTTTCTTCCCCTTCGAAACACGGATTACTTCTTCTTTTGCCTGCGTGCGGTGTGCCTGTTCTGTGTGACGGGCTTTCTTCTTGCGGGTTGCGCCTCGATGGGCATTGTGTCTGCCTCATCCCGTACGGGTCCGGTGGAGCTGGAAATCGGAAACGTCATAGAGACGGCATCAGGCGATGTGATAACTTTCGACGATCTGATCGGAAAGCTGTCCGGGGCGAACATCGTCTATGTGGGAGAGACTCATACCAGTGTGGAAGATCACAAGACACAGTTGAAGATCCTGAGGCGCCTGGCGGATAAATGGCCCTGCATCGAACTGGGAATGGAGATGTTTCCAAGAGAGGCGCAGCCGGTTCTCGACCGCTACGCCCGTGGGGAGATAACGGAGGAGGAATTCCTCAGTCAGTCTCAGTGGGACCGGGTGTGGGGATTCCCGTTCGGTCTCTACCGGGGAATTATGGAATTCGCAAAAGAGAGGCGAATGCGCATCGGGGGCCTGAATGCTCCACAGCACATTGTGCGCAGAATAGCCCGCGGGGGACTGAACTCTCTCTCGCCTGAAGAACGTGCCCAGGTTGCCGTGGAATTCCATCTCGATGATGCAAAGAACCGGCTCCGCATACAGAAAGATTTTACCGGGCATGTAAAGGAAGGGATAAAAGACTTCGACTCTTTCTTCGAGGCACAACTGGCATGGGAGGAGACCATGGCTGAAACTCTTGCCGAGCGCCTGGAGAAAAGCGGGGGAAAGTGCGGGATAGTGGTCATCGTGGGAAAGGGCCATATGACCGAGCGTCACGGAATTCCTTACCTTGCCGCGTTAAGAAAGCCGCATGTATACAGGACCGTTGTCTCGGTTCCCATAAACTATCCGTTCAGCGCGGCTGATCCGAATATAGCTGATTATGTAATTCTGACGGATGTTATGGAGCCCTTCCATCGCCCACGGCTCGGAGTGTCGATACAGGTTGCCGCATCGGGTATCGGGGTGGAGATCCTCGATATTTTACCGGGGAGCGCCGCGGCTAAGGCAGATCTGCGCAAGGGGGATATCATCCTCTCCATCGACGGGAAACCCATGAAGACAGTCGAGGAAGTTCAACGCACCGTAGCCGAAGGAGGACCTGCATACGAGGTGCTGATCCAGCGCGACACCAGGCAGATGAAAATCGATGTGAGCACGAGGTAAGGCCATGGGCGATTTTCGCCTCTCGCGTAATATCGCTGAAAATGGTACAATTTCCAGGACATATCTCACGAACCGGGACCGAGCAGCCAAGACGAAGAAGACGTTCCATGAAATTCCTTGAAGGACTGGCCGAAGACATCAAAAAAAACCTCCTGGAACAACTCCGGGTGCTTTGGACACACACGTCCACGGCTATCGAGGGGAACACCCTAATGAAATCCTTAAATCTTACGCGAGGCTGCACATTTCTTTTGCCTGCATACATCCCTTTTGGGACGGCAACGGGCGGATTGCACGCCTCGTGGCAAATCTTCCATGCCTGAAAGCGGGACATCCTCCGATTATTATAGAAAAAGAAAGGCGCTATGATTACATCACGGCGCTTGCCGATTATACGCTCGTGCATGGCGCGCCGTCTTGCGACACGGCGCTTGTTTTCGAGGGCGCCTGTTTTGACAGGTTCATCTCCTTTTGTGAACAGTGCCGGCAGGCAAGCCTGTCTCTTGTCGAGCAAGCCCATGACCTGCAGCAAAAAAGGGACTTGCGGCTATCCAAAGTCGGGGATTCTACCCCTTGACCGGTGCGGGGTTCCCGGTCATAAACGTGACATCTACTCCGCCTTGCCCTGGACCAATCTTCAGCTCCTTATATCCAACCCTGCAAAAACAGCAGATGCGAGTCTTTCTTTTCTGGAATCGAAAAAATGGCCGTTCTGTTTTCGGACTTCCGCGGCTTCTGCCGTGAAGTAGGCCAGGATGTCCAGGTCTATTTGTGAGAGGCTGCCTGCCTGGTGCTTCTTACTCAGCTCGGACAGGAGGCACAGCAGTCCGAAGGAATAGGTGCTGAGTGTGGTGATGCGCCGGAACAGGTACTCCCTCTTGCCGATCTCCCCCCGCTGTATCTTCTTTCCATAGAAGAGCAACCCCGCGAGGAGCAGCAGGCGAACAACCCTGCCGGTTCTTTTTGCCTCGCGCAGGGCCTTCTTCATGGTCGCGTTCTCAAAATGAACCGGCCACTTGATCCTGCCCGCAACGGCTCTCAACAGCTCTGCCGCCAGGTTGAGGAAGAAGTTGCCGGAGAGCTTGAGCCATTTCCCGAGTTGCCTCATTCCCAGGAGGGCGGGATAGATCGAGTGTATTTCCGTGGTTCCCTCGAATACGGTCGCAACCCGGAAATCGCGCATGCGCTTTTCATAGGGGAGCGTCTTGAGGTAACCCGAGCCGCCGGCTACCTGAAGGCCGTCGTAGACCGCTTCCCAGGCGCGCGTAGTACCAAAAAGTTTGCAGTGGGAAGTCTCGATGGCCATAGGCAAAAGGGGCTTCGTTTCGAGCGCGCCCGCAATGAAAGTGTTCATTGCGGAGCTGACCGCGGCATTGACCTCGGCGCGAACGATCTTCTCCTGGACCAGTTGAAAGCTCTTTATCGGAACCTGGAACTGAACCCTTGACGAACTTCTGGCCAGCATGTCCCGGGCGGACGCCTCTAGAACTGCTGCAGAAGCGGCGCCCAGTCCGAGCCGGCCGTAGTTCAAAACAGACATTGCGATTTTGAAACCATCCCCTGGCCTGCCGATCATATTCTCCGGCGGCACCCTGACATCCTTGAACCTTATTGCAGCGGTCGAGCTGGCCTTGAGACCCATTTTCGGCATCTCCATGCCCACCTTGACCCCTTCCCAACCCGTTTCCACGATGAAGGCGCCAAGGAATCCGGGCCGATTCCGATCCAACTGGGCGAAAACCGTCAGCCCTCCCGCATAATTGCCGTTGGTGATATAGGCCTTTTGCCCGTTGAGAACATAATCCGTGTCTTCGCCGCGGATGGCGACGGTTTCAATATGCTGAGCATCGGAGCCAATGCGCGGTTCGGTCAGTGCATAGGCGAAAATCATCTGTCCGGATGCGGCCAGGGGCAGGTATTTCTGCTTTTGATCCTCGTTTCCGAACAGGCTGACCGCTTTGATGCCGATGGAAAGATGAGCAAGAAAAGTGATAGCGATCGAAATATCGAGTTTTACCATCTCCCGGACTACCAGCAGGTATTCTTTCAGATTGAGTCCGCATCCGCCGTACTCGGGCTCGATGGTAAGTCCGAACAAGCCGGCCGAGCGCATCCGCTCGATCATACCCAGCGGAAGCCCCTCTTTTTCCTGCAGCAACTCAGCAGAAAATTCATTCAAAATATCACGATATGAATCCAGAATAGGACCTGTCTTCATGCTATCCATGGCAGGTCCGGAGGCATTGAAAAGGTCGGGGTCAAAGCCGCCCCGGTAGATTTTCTCTATGAACATGCGCCCTCACTCACTCTACAAGCCGCTAACGGAGCGCCTTCTGGGGGACGAAACGGAGGCTGCCGTCCGGATTGGATACGCCTTGAACTTTCCCCTCTTTGAAGGTAACGCCTGCAAAGCCGTAGGACCAGCGATTCGTGCGGACACTCGTCGGGGTTCCATGAAGGGCGAGCACTTCGTCCGGGGTGGAGCCGATGGTGAAAAAAGGCAGGTGAGCTTCGCTGCTTGTGGGATCGGACGGGAGGAGGAGAATCTTCAGATTTCCGAAAAAGTTGTCATATTCTTTGAGTTGCCCGTCTTTGAAGCGCAACTCCGAAAAGCCGTAAAACCACTTGTCGCCTTCTATACGATTGGGAGTCCCCTGGACCGACAAGATATCGTCTTCGCCCGACCCGATAGTGAAATGAGAGAGCGGTTTGCGCGTACCGGTATCCCGGGGCTGCATGCGTACTTTGAGCAGTCCGTCGATATTGTTGAATCCCCAGACTTTCCCGTGCTTAAATTGGACTTCTGAAACTCCGTAGACCCATTTCTGCCCCTGCGTATCGGTCGGTGTTCCCTGTACGCGGAGTACCTCCGTGGGAGTCGATCCAATCGCAAAGAAACCGCCGGGTGACTGTGGTTGAGACTGCAGAAGCGGTGCGGGTTCAGGTAGGGGCGGTTGGACTGCAGGTTCGGAGAGCAGTCTCGGGGAGGGCTGCTCGGATGTGGGAAGGGGCCGGCTGTCAGGATCTGCCGGTTGGATGGATGCTTCGCGGGGAGCTTCCAGCTCAGGCCATGGCGCCGAAAGGGTTGAAAAGAGCTGAATCATGGAGTAAACGGCTATAATAATGAGAGTTGCCGGGAAAGCCGCTCTGCGAAGGTTTCTCCGGAAGTTGCTTTTGGGTGCGCTGTAGGTCTTATGGGGGGGGGGGTGCACCCCGGGTTCGGCCGCCGCCGCTGCGGGGTGGCCGGCGGCAGCTTCCCGCTCGGGCCGGGAGTGCTTGCCCCAGGTTTGGGATATCCGCCTGTAGGCCCCGTCTATTTCCCTGAACTTCTTTTCCGCAAGGGCCCTTGTTTCGTAGGGCTTGGAATGATGGCGATCAGGATGCCATCTTTTTGCAAGTTCACGGTAAGCCCTCTTCACTTCGGAGGGTTTCGCGCAGGGTTTTAGCCCAAGCAGGTAAAAATCGGATTCACTGGCCACTTCGGGAGGCATGCTCCGTACACTCTCCTTCGGGTAAGGATCAGGGATCGCCGTAAAGCGGAAACTCTTCCGGTTGCGGCATGATAATAACAATATACCTTTCGAGCGGCAAAATGCGATCTTACGTTTCAATTAAATAAGTCGGAAAATTGCTATCCTAACTTCAGCAGAACCACTATAATCGTACTCTTGCCCCATGCTGAACCGGAATCACAGGCAGAGCTGAAATTCCTTCAGCGGGTGGTCCCTTGAACCGATATTATGAAGAGGCAGGATCCCATGCTTATACTGACCAGGAAAGCGGGTGAATCGATTCTGATCGGAGACGACATACAAATCGTCATAACCTCGATCGATCAGAACAGGGTAAGGGTGGGTATAAAAAGCCCGGCGAATATCCCTATTTACAGAGAAGAGGTTTATAGAAAAATTCAGCAGGAAAACAGGGACGCTGCTCTAATTGGCAGGGAGGAATTGGATAGTCTGCTGGAACTCTATACGGGCGGGCGGCCAGGCGGTTCCCCCGACCGGAAATAATTCCGGGAGACATTGTCCGAGGAGTATGCATGCAGGTTAACACGACCCGTTTCGGCATTATTGATGTCGCGGAAAAAGAGTTGATAAACTTCCCGTGGGGTATCCCGGGGTTCGAAGAGTTGAAGAGCTATATTCTGCTCGAATATAAGAACGGACCATTTCAGTGGCTCCAGTCCGTTGAAGAACCAACCGTGGCCTTTGTGGTCTGTCCCCCGGATTTCCTGGGCCTGGAGTACTCCGTTCCCGATTCGAAAACCAAACTGATTGAACTCGAAAAAGCAGAGGACCTGCTTGTCCTCAATATCGTCTCATTCAACAGAGACAAGGGCGCTATGCGGTTTCACGTGAAAAGCCCCCTTCTGTTCAATGTATCCTCAAGGGTTGGGTACCAGTGGTCGATGGAAGCCGATGAGATGAAAAAGCACCTGGCCACCCCGACCGGCCCTCCACCGGACATGGAATAGCGGCGGCTCGCGGAATCGTCCTCCTGTCTGGCGCCGCACGATTCCACGGTATCCGGGCAGGACTTGTATCTCCGGCTTACCTGCCGCCTGCTGCTCCGCTCCCTCCAGGAAAGCTTTAAAAAATAGGCTTTGAAGAGAAACGGAAAAAGGTTATCCTTCTAAAATTAC
Source organism: uncultured Syntrophobacter sp. (assembly GCA_964539645.1). GTDB lineage: Bacteria > Desulfobacterota > Syntrophobacteria > Syntrophobacterales > Syntrophobacteraceae > SbD1. The sequence goes on along the minus strand of CAZIJV010000042.1, from coordinate 24,602 downwards.
AGTTTGATTGCCCCGGTTAGCGCCCGGAGTGCGATCCATGCCCCTAGCACCTGATAAGAGCTAAGCCATGAACAATTCAAAAGAAAACCTTCCACGCCCGCAACTCTCCGACGGTCTTTCTCCTGAAGAGAGCTTTTCGGTGGCAAGCTACAACATACATCGGTGTGTCGGTGTTGACCGCAGATTTGATCCTGAGCGCATTGCAGGCGTCATATGCGAGCTGAATGCCGATATCGTGGGCCTGCAGGAAACCGATTCCCGGTTCTACCGGAACACGAACCAGATTGAATGCCTTTGCGAAAAAACGGGCCTGGACGTGATTCTTGGGCCAACTCTTCGCAGTCACAACGGGCATTATGGGAATGCTCTTCTTACATCCTTCCCGGTGAAAGAAGTTCGCCGCATCGATTTGAGTGTCTATGGCAAAGAGCCCCGGGGCGCTCTCGATGTCGACTTGCTCATCAAGGGAGAAACTATCCGGGTCATCGTAGCCCACCTTGGATTGAGTCCGTTTGAGAGGCGCACGCAGATAAAGCGCCTTCTCGATATCTTCTGCTCAGAACGTGACAGGATGGAGATCATGCTTGGGGATTTCAATGAGTGGATCCCCTTGAGAAAACCCTTGTGCTGGGTTCATAGTTTCTTCGGCAAATCGCCGACCCTCAGGACTTTCCCTTCATTCATGCCTATGCTGCCACTGGACAGGATATGGATCAGGCCCCTGGACGCCATGGTAAGCATGTCTGCCCATAATACGGCGCTCAGCAGAAAAGCCTCTGATCACCTTCCGGTACGAGCACTGGTTATGCCCAACGGCAAGCCGATTGGCTCAGAGTGTATCTGTCCCTGAATCCAAAGTATTTTTCTTGAAACAGCATGATTCCTAAACTATCATTACTTGGCTCTTTGCTGTAATTGAGCCGCTTTTGCTGAAAAGGCCGATCAAAATCGGCTGTTGGAACTCTAATGAGCCGGGGCAGTTGAGTGCTTTCCATCCAAAGATGCGCGAGGCGCCGCGAGGGCTGAAAGGAGGTGATGACACGGCGGGTTCTGTGCTTAGTTCTATTGATGGATTCCTAACTAATTATTTTCGGGAAAGGGACCCGCATTCCTCGAAGCTTATACGGATCCTTTTGTATTTTCCTCTCTCGTAGTTTCCCCCCAACTGAAGAAGGGAGCGTAGATGGCACAGCAAAATGGCAAAGATGCGCATGAACCTGATTATGTAGTGATTGAGAGCGGCAAGACCCATCTCAGGGACCTTTATACTAAAGAGGACTGGATGGCGATCTGGATGGGTTTTCTGCTCCTGATTGTGGGGCTGCTGCTTTATGTGCCGCAGCCGCCTCCGAAAGTCGCGGACATTCCCAAACACAATGCGGTGATGAAGGAAGAAGCGGCCAAGGCGCCTTTTAAGACCATCGAATGGCATAACGCTTCGGCGGCCAAGAAGGGAATCCGGGCAAGGGACCAGGATTTCGGCAAGACCATTCAGGCGTTCCTGGCAGCGCCAGGTAACTGGGACACCAATCCCCTGGATGCCGTTTACCGCAGCAAGGAACAGGCCGATGCGATGAACGCGGCGGCAAAACCCGCGGCAGACAAAGCGAAAGCTGCGGAAACCGCTGCCCTGGCGACTGCAAAGGCCGCTCAGGACGCAGCCGCGGCTGCGGGATTTAAGGATGCCGCTCTGAATTCCGCGGCGGATAAAGAAATAAAAGCATGGCAGGATGCCAAGGGCAAAGCGTCAAAGGCATCGGCAAAAGCCGGCGCCAAACCCTTTAACAGGGTTCCCTACCTGCTCGGCCTCATGGTATTGCTCGCCTTATTCTTCGGACTGGGTAAGGCGATCATGGGAGAATCCTTTATCGGGTTCGTGGTCGGATTTCCTGTAGTCTTCATTCTTGCCGTACTTGCGTACATGGCCGAGACCCAGGCTCTGATGAAGTACTGGGGCTTTGGTTTTCCTCTCTGGGCAATCGTCTTTGGTCTTTTGATCAGCAATACCATCGGTACGCCGAAATGGGTCCAACCCGCGGTGGCTACCGAGTTTTTCATCAAGACCGGTCTCGTTCTTCTCGGAGCTGAAATTCTGTTCAACAAGATTCTGGCCATCGGTAAGCCCGGCATTTTTGTCGCCTGGATATGCACCCCGATCACTCTGGTTCTGACATACTGGTTTGGCCAGAGAATTGTCAAAATGCCCTCCAAGACCCTGAACATCACCATTTCGTCCGATATGTCGGTCTGCGGCGTCTCCGCAGCTATCGCCACCGCGGCTGCCTGCCGCGCCAAGAAAGAGGAACTGACTCTTGCCATCGGACTCTCCATGGTCTTTACGGCGGTTTGCATGGTGGCTCAGCCCGCCTTCGCCAAACTGGTCGGCCTTCCCGAAATTCTGGCGGGGGCATGGATGGGAAGCACCATCGACTCGACTGGCGCCGTCGCGGCAGCCGGCGCCTTCTACGGTGAAAAGGCGCTCTACGTCGCTGCCACCATCAAGATGATCCAGAACGTGCTCATCGGCGTCGTGGCGTTTGCCGTCGCGGTCTATTGGTGTGCAAGAGTGGAATGTGCTCCCGGAACGCAGGTGAGTTGGTGGGAAGTCTGGTATCGTTTCCCGAAATTCGTTGTCGGGTTCGTCATCGCCTCTATCGTCTTCTCGCTGATTGCTGAGAGCATGGGCAAGGACATGACCACCGTCATGATCGATCAGGGTGTACTGAGGGGCTTCACGCGAATCAGCCGTGAATGGTTCTTTGCCCTCGCTTTTACGGCTATCGGGCTCGAGACCAACTTCAGGGAATTCGGAGAGTACTTCAAAGGCGGGAAGCCCTTGACACTGTACGTGTTCGGGCAAAGCTTTCAGTTGACGCTGACGCTGATTGTCGGCTACATCATGTTCTACCTTATCTTCCCGGAAGTAACCGCGGGGATCTAAGAAGTGCGCAATAATGTGAATTGCTCTTTATCCGCCTGCGGGGCTTCGGCCCCGCAGGCCCGATTCAAGCTGTGGCTTAAACTCGTTGCCGGATTCGTTCTTATCTGGGCGGGCATCTTCGGCCTTGGAACCCTGCTTCAATTCAGCCCGGGCGCGAAGCATATGGCCGAGGTGATCGACGAGCGCAACCTGAGGGCGACGGCTATCTATTACACGGACTTCGAAGAGCCTTATGAAGGTTCCGAGTATATCCGGCACAGCCTCGAATCCATGCCGGATAGAAAATAGAGCTATGGCGACTCCGGAAGAACTCCTCCAAAAAAAAGAACTGATACTCCACAACGAACTCCTCTTTGCCAACCGGATAGGTGCGGCCGTTTTCGAAAAACCGAAGGTCAACTTCTGGATGATCCTCATCCCCATTCTTTTTCTCTACTTCGTTTATCGTATGCAGAAGTACAAACAGGGACGCATCAAATTCGACCAGGATTTCATGATAACCCGGCGCCGTGCGATGGATGTCGCTGTCGAGGCGGTAAGTCTCGGCGGTTCGCCTGACGTTGAGCGAGTGGTGAGAGAGTCTACTCTTGTCGATGAGGAACTGCGGAAGTCTTATGGCGCCTGGGTGAAGGTCCTGACGGAGTATTATATGGACCTGCTGGCCGCAAAGGGTGATAGCTTCGAGTCGCTTGTGCGGTCTGCCTACAAGAATTCAATGAATTTTCTGCTCGAACTCAATCGCATCAGCACTGCCGAAAGGCAATTCTACTCTTCTCTGCGACTGCGGCTTTCAGAAACAGAAGGCGCCGCTGCAATCATCGCCACCATAGAAGAACGATCTCAGCAACTCCGCCGGGATATGGCTGCGGGAATTTTCGGCTGAAACAATCAGAAGTCTGCGGGGTCCTGAAGGCTGCCCTCAACCGCCAAAGGAAAGATGGTAGGCTATTGAATCGAGCTTGATCGTAAAATCCACGTTCTCCACATGACAGCAGTCCGGGACTTGTATCTGAACGGGAGCGAAATTGAGTATCCCGTTGATGCCCGCCAGAACCAGTTGATTTGCGACGCTCTGGGCTTCATTGGCAGGGGTTGCAATGATTCCTACGTGCACTTCCCGTTCCTTTACCACATCTTCCAGTTCACTGACATGATTGATAACAAGACCATTGGGAAGCCGCTTGCCCACCTTCTGCGGGTCGGCATCGAAGGCCGCCGTGAATACATAGCCGTGTTTGATGAAGTTGCCGTGCCGGATCAGCGCCGATCCGAGGTTGCCAAGTCCTACCATGGCCAGGTTCCAGGGCCGGTTCAAGCCGAGTATGTCCTTGATCTGATTGACCAGGTCGTTGACGCGATATCCTACCCCTCTGACCCCGAACTCGCCGAAATAGGCCAGATCTTTTCGGATTTGGGCAGGGTTCACCCCACACTGCTTTGCCAGGCGCTCGGAAGAAATGACCTCCATGTCTTCCTCCAGCAACTCCTGCAGTGTACGCATATAAATTGAGAGCCTGACAATGGTGGCCATGGGAATTTTGGCAAATTTCATTTTAAAACCTCTACGGGGGTAGAAAAAAGCTGAAACCGGGATTCTCGTGACTCTGTAACCATGTGATATTATTCACATCTCTGCTGCCAAAAAAAGGCCCGCCGGATTGAAGGAAACAGAGGGCAAGCGGTTGAGCCGCTTGCCCTCTGCGACCGTGAAGCTCAATCGGGCAAAGCCTTATTTGGGCAGGCCTACAAAAGCGCCGATAGCTGTGGAGACAGGGTTGGCGTAGATCAGAATCAGAGCGACAACCAGAGCGTAAATCGACAGAGATTCGATCATTGCAAGACCGATAAGCATAGTAACGGTTACTTTACCGGATGCTTCCGGGTTGCGTGCGATGCCTTCAACAGCGCCTTTGACTGCGAGACCCTGGCCGATGCCGCATCCAAAAGCGGCGATGGCGATGCCGAAGCCTGCGGCGACCGCGGAGTAGATAAAAAATTGAACCGCATTTGACTTGGGATCGCCGTCAGCGGCAAAAGCGAGACCAGACACTCCGAGGATCAACAACGTAGTAAGAAGAGCAACTTTTTTCATTAAAAAAACCTCCTTGGTTGAATGTAAGTGAAACACCACTATGCGAAACGCGGCCTTCCCAAACCCCGTTGACGCCGCTATCAGTGAGCGTGTTCAATTGCGCCGGCGAAGTACATCATTGAGAGCAGGCAGAAGATGAATGCCTGGATAAAACCGGTAAAAAGACCGAGGAACATCATAGGCAGAGGCGCCAGGTAGAGTCCCGCAAGGAAGAAGAGAATTCCGAGAACGAGTTCCTCTCCCATTACGTTTCCAAAAAGACGGATCGAAAGACTCAGGACTCTTGCAAGATGTCCAATGATTTCGATGGGCATGATCAGCGGAGTGAGCCACCATACAGGGCCCATGAAATGCTTGATGTATTTGGCGCCGTGGAACTTGACGCCGACGATGTGGGTCATCACTACTACGATCAGGGCGCAGGCGGCAGTGGTGTTGATATCTGCAGTGGGAGCGAAAAATCCCGGAATCATACCGAGGTAGTTGCTCGTGAGAATGAAAAACCCGAGGCTTGCGATCAATGGAAACATGAACCGGCCTTCTTCTCCGGTGATGCCGATCATAAAATCCTCTATGCCCGTGATCACCATCTCGAAGAAATTCTGGCCGCCCTGGGGAACCATCTTCATGCTCCGCACGGCCAGGGCGCTAAGCCCGACGAGCAGAATAATCACTACCCAGGTGTAGGTAATGTGCGGCTTGAAAAGGTAATCCGTAAAGGCGTGAGGCTGACTGGCGACATGGACGCCCAGCTTCTCAAGAAGAAGGTTTATGAAAAGAATCGGATGCTCCATAATCTTAATTCTCTCCCTTTTTCACTGCCATCGAAATAAATTCAAATCCCCCAACCAGTACAATGCTGATAACTATTACGGACAGGCCCACCAGGAATGGGATCGGATCGGCCCACCCGAGGTAAAGCACCACGAAGACAAGAAGGAGTGTCCCAATGAACCGAACGTAATAGCTGGCAAAAAGGCCCGCCTTGCGAGGAATTTTGCCGGGGGTCATCAGGGCGCGCCAGAGCTGCCACTTCAGAACCTGGAAGCTCAGAATTGCGATGCCCCCCCCAAGAAAAACACCAAGCGCCGCCTGAAAAGAAAACCACAACAGGGCGGATGCGCAGGAAATCAACAGCAGAATTGCGGAAACCAGCTCGATTCGCCGAACAAGCGCCTCGCCGGCAATACCCTCACTCACTCTTTTTTTGCCTTCTCCTCTTCCTGCTGCTGCCTGGCAAAACGGTAATAATTGCGGGCGCCCGCGACGATACCCAGAATCAGAAAAATGATCGTCAGATACGGAATAGTCCCAAATTTAGAATCGAGATAAATGCCGATGCCGATTCCGATGAAGGGCGCGAACGCCACCTGATAGCCGATTGTGCTGGCCATGACGGCCTGCATCATAGTCCTCTTATCTTCTTTTTTCATAATCTTTTCGTGTAAATGTTCACGTGCGTACCTACCACACATGCCCTTTTCAGTCAAATCATTTTGTCAATGCGCTATGCACAATTCTGCCCAACAACCTGTAACGCGGCAGTCGCCGCCTCTATGGTGCGATCAAGATCCTCCCGGCCGTGGCTCAGGCCGACAAAGAATGCCTCAAACTGTGACGGAGCAAGGTAGACGCCCCTTTTGAGCATTTCCCGGAAGAAAAGAGCGTAGGCATTGGTATCGGCGGCGGCGGCGCTTTCAAGGTCAAAGACCGGATTGGGGGTAAAAAACCCGCAGCCGAGCGAGCCTATCTTATTGAGGGTAACCGGAACACCCGCCGTTTTAGCCGCATCGACAAGCCCGTTGCACAAGTATGTGTTTTTTTTCTCGATCTCTTCGTAGACCCCCCCGCGGCCCAGGATGCGCAACATTGCAAGACCTGCGCTCATCGCCAGGGGGTTCCCGGAAAGAGTTCCCGCCTGGTAGACATCGCCTGAGGGAGCAACCCGCTCCATGATCTTTCTTGCACCGCCGTAGGCGCCGACTGGAAGCCCTCCGCCGATGATTTTTCCAAGACAGGTGATGTCGGGCATTATGCCGAACAACTCCTGGGCGCCCCCGGGCGCCAAACGAAAACCGGTTATCACTTCATCGAAGATAAGAAGCGCGCCGAACTCCGTACAGATCTGCCTCAGCCCCTGGAGGTAGCCGGGGCCGGGAAGAACGACTCCCATATTTGCGGCGACCGGTTCTACGATGATTGCTGCTACCTCCTTTCCCGCGCTCTCCATCACCTTGCGAACTTGCGGAAGATCGTTGTAAGGCAGGGAGATGGTATGCTGAACCGTTTCCTCGGGCACGCCGGGAGTGCCGGGAATACCGAAGGTCATCAGTCCCGATCCGGACTTGACCAGAAGAGCGTCGGCATGTCCGTGATAGCATCCGTTGAACTTGATGATCTTTTTGCGTCCGGTATAGCCCCTCGCCAGTCTTATGGCGCTCATGGCGGCTTCGGTCCCGGAATTCACCATCCTTACCATTTCTATGGACGGAACCATCTCGACGACCTTCCTGGCCATCTCGATCTCTATTCGCGTGGGAATCCCGTAAGAGGTGCCGTGCTCGGCCGCTTTCCTGACCGTCTCAATTACCTCCGGATGAGCATGTCCAAGGATCAGCGGCCCCCAGGAACCCACATAATCAATATAGGCATTCCCATCTTCGTCGATCAGGCGGCATCCTTTGGCCTCCCTGATGAAAAGAGGGTCGCTTTGGACCGCCCTGCCGGAGCGAACCGGACTGTTCACGCCACCGGGTATCAATTCGCAGGCTTCCCGGAAAAGCTCTCCGGATGTTTTCCAGTTCATTGTCTCTCCTTGTCTACTCTGTCTCCGTAAAGGCTATCTCGTATTGCTCCTGGTGCAGATTCGGGTCAGCCTTGACAGCGATGCGAGCCTGCATCTTTTCTTCTACCCGTTCCAGCGGCGCGCGCTCCTCGTCACAGAACATGGCAGCCACCTCGGGATGGACTTTCACAAGAACGTTGCCGCCCGGGAAATCCTTTCTTTGTCTTTCGAGTTCTCTCAGTATCTCGTAGCAGACAGTCTGCTTGGACTTCAGGTAACCTTCACCATCGCAATAGGAGCACGGCTCGCACAGCACCTGGCCTATGCTCTCCTTGGTCCGCTTTCTCGTCATCTCGATCAGTCCGAGTTCCGACATGTGAAGGATGTTCGACTTGCTCTTGTCTTTGTGCATGGCGTCCCGCAAGGCGTTCCACACCTTCTCCCGGTTGATTTCCTTTTCCATGTCGATGAAATCGATGATGATGATCCCGCCGATATTGCGCAGCCGCAACTGGCAGGCAATTTCCTTGACGGCTTCCAGGTTCGTTTTGAGGATGGTCTCTTCCAGGTTGCGCTTCCCGACGTAGCGGCCGGTATTGACGTCTATCGCCGTGAGGGCCTCGGTCGCCTCGATTACGATGTAGCCTCCGGATTTGAGCCAGATCTTCTTGCTGAGCGCCCTTTGCACTTCCATTTCGATGCTGTAGGCATCGAAGACGGGCTCCTCTCCTTCATAGAGTTCTACCGCGTTTTGAAGGGAAGGCAGGAAGGTCTCGGTGAAGTTAAGGATTTTTCGATACTCCGCGACGGAATCGATCACCAGGCGGTCCACCTCCTTGGTGAACAAATCCCGGACCGCGCGCAGGGTGATGTCCAGTTCCTGGTAGATCAGAGAGGGAACGGAAGCATTTTCGGCCCTGCGTTGAATGTTTTGCCAGAGTTTGGCGAGAAAATCGACCTCTGCCTGGAGCTTTTCCGTTTCCGCTCCCTCCGCAGCCGTACGAACGATGAAACCACAGGAGGGCGGCCTGATTTCGCACATTATGTCACGAAGCCGTTTTCGTTCATCTTCATCTTCAATTCTGCGGGAGACTCCAACGTGATCCATGGTAGGCATGTAGACCAGGTTTCTGCCCGGAAGAGTGATGTGTGTGGTGATCCGGGCCCCCTTGCTGCCGATCGGCTCCTTAGCGACCTGCACCAGGATGTCCTGACCTTCCTGGAGCCGGTCTTCGATCGGGATGCTGATGTGGCTCCGGCGCAGGTCCAGGACCTCCTCATATTCCTGCTCGATGGATTCCACTCCCTCAACACTTTTTCCTTCGTCATTATCCGTTTCGCAGGAAGCAAGCAGCAGTTGATCGATATCCCCCATCGGACGATGAATATCGCTCACATAGAGAAAGGCGGCTTTGTCCAGTTCGATATCCACGAATGCGGCCTGCATCCCGGGAAGCACTCTGACCACCCGTCCCTTGTAGATGTTGCCGGCAATTCCGCGGTCCGAACTCCTCTCTACGTAGAGTTCGGCCACCTGGCCATTTTCGACCAGGGCCACGCGAGTTTCGAAGGGATTGCTATTTATTATAAGCTCTGCAGGCATCTTCGCACCCCTCCAGGGAATCCAGCCGGTGTGAGGCTATTTTGCAGACCAGGGACCCATCGAGTTCGGGAGCATGCTCGCCGGCCAGGTGTTTCAGGATCGCCAGGGGTCTGAAGCATAATAGAGGTGATTCACAGATATCCATTTCGAGGGAATTATCCCCTCTCTTTCGAATGTCGAGCAGCAGGTCCCGCACCAAAGCCCTGGCCTCACCCTTCTTCGTTTTCTTGGTCAGCACCGCCTCACCACAGTGTGTCGCAGCGGCAAGCAGCCGTCCGACCAGAAAAGGACTCAGTCCGGACACCAGGTAAACGGCCCTGCAGGGTTGACCCGCCGCGGGTCGCCTGTCCACCCGGCTTACCCTGGTGACCCTGGCCGCTTCGTTGAACTGCGCATTGAGCCGGTCGCGTACGATTGCGGGATCGATGTTTTCAGTAAGGGAGATATAGGCCTCGGCGATAATGCTCTCCATTCCGAGGGGCAGCGCCTCCCCAAACGAGATCTTGGCGTGCGGATGATGGCCCCTGCTGAAAGCAGCGGGAAGCCCGGCCCTCCTGAGGGCTCGCTCGAAGGCAGTCGCGAGTTCCAACTGACCGAAGAAGCGCGCTCTTCCCAGCTTGGAATAGATTACCCGGTATAGAAACTCTTTATCGTCACTCCCGGGCGCCTGACGAATTGGCCGGGAAGTCTCTCCCGAACCCGCCGGCGGGGCAGGGGGCTCGTGGGTCAGAGGCGAAATCACATGATGATCGCAGACACCGCAACCCGTGCAACTGTCCCTGCGGCAATCGGAAGTGTACTCCTCCTTCGTCGCTTTTTCATACTCCTGCCACAGGTACTCGCGCGAGACCCCCGCGGATATATGGTCCCAGGGCAGGATCTCCTCGCGGCGCCTGGCGCGCCGGGCATAGAATGCGGCGTTCAGCCCGGTTTCCTTCAGAGCCTGATTCCAGATATCTTCCTTGAAATAATCCGTCCAGCCGTCAAAACGGGCGCCGAGTTCCCAGGCCCGCCTTATTGCATTTCCAAGTCGTCGGTCCCCCCTGGCGAATACGGCCTCGAAGATGCTGCTCCCCGCAGAGTTCCATTTCATCTTCAGGCCCGGCCTTCTCAGCCGTTCTTTAAAGCCTTGAAGGTACTCGACTATCTGCTCTCCGGAGAGTTGGGGCGACCATTGAAAGGGCGTCAGGGGTTTGGGTACAAAGGTGGAAATCGATACATTTACGGCAGCTCTGGTCTTCTTCGCTTTTTCCCAGACCTTCAGACACAGCTCTACCAGTTGATTGCGGTCCTCCTCCGTTTCTCCGGGCAGTCCCATCATGAAATAGAGCTTCAGGACTCGCCAGCCAAGGTCGAAAGCCGATTCAGCCGCAGAGAGCAGATCTTCGTCACGGATGCCCTTGTTGATGACGCGCCTCAGCCGTTCGCTTCCGGCTTCCGGCGCCAGCGTGAAACCGGTCTTGCGGATCTTTTTAATATGCTCCATGAGATCGGGCGTAAGTGTTCCGACCCGCATCGAGGGAAAAGAAACGGCGATTCTACGGGGCTCGAGTTCCTTTACGAGCGAGCTGAGCAGGTATTGTATCCCGCAATAGTCGCCGGTGCTGAACGAGAGCAGGGACACATCCTCAAAACCGCTTGCAGCCAGGGCCTTTTTCGCGCTCTCGAGAACGTTTTCCGGATGCCGTTCCCGAACCGGTCTGTAGATGAAACTCGCCTGGCAGAACCTGCAGCCGCGCGTGCAACCCCGGGCGATTTCAATACCCAGCCTGTTGTGAACGATATCTATAAGGGGAACGAGCGGCTCATCCGGGACGGGGCAGAGGGCGTCCAGGTCGTGTATCAGCCTCTTCCTTACTTCCGTGTAGTCGGAATAGCGGGGGACGATTGAGCGGATAGTTCCGTCCGGATTATAGGAAACGCTGAAAAAGGACGGAATATAGATTCCCGGAATGCTTCGCATCCGGGATAGAAAGTCCTCCCTGGACCTGCAGCCGTCGGCCTTCCAGGATCGGTAGGCGCTGATGATCTCAGGCAGTACTTCCTCAGCCTCTCCGATTACGAAAAAATCGAAGAAATCCGCAAGAGGCTCGGGATTGAAGGCGCAGGGGCCGCCCCCTACCACGAAAGGGTGGTCGAGCGTTCGATCTCGTGCACAAAGCGGGATGCCCGCAAGGTCCAGAATAGTCAGGATGTTCGAATAACTGAGTTCGTACTGGAGACTGAATCCCAGAAAATCGAAATCGCCAAGAGGCCTTTCGCTTTCTATTGCCCTGAGCGGTTCGTTGAGTTGGCGCAATTTTGTTTCGTAATCAGGCCAGGGCGAGTAAGCCCTGTCGGCCATGATCCCCTCTGTGCGGTTCAACTGATGGTAGAGCAGTTGAAGGCCAAGGTGGCACATACCGATTTCGTACACATCGGGAAAAGCCAGCACAAAGCGCACAGAGGCTTCGTCAAAGCTCTTCTTGTATGCATTGAATTCCAGGCCGACGTAGCGACCAGGTTTTTCTATTCCAATCAGGTGCTTATCAATCATTTACGAAAATATCCTTTTTCGCGGTCACGCGCGGCTCTTTTCTGCAAGAGCGCGATGCCGCGAATAATTAACAAACCGGGCAGCGTTTCTCCGCCATCGCAAACCGACACGGGACACTGCCATAAACTCGAATCTATACTTATACTTATCGGAAGGAAAGAGAGTCAACAGAAAAGGCGAAAGTATCGGAGCGCCGAGTTCTTGCACCGGCTGCAGGAAGGCAGAACGCGGCTTTATTGCAGGCAAATTCTACTTGCATTATTAGAGCCGCCATGCTATCCGTGTTTTCCTGTTGCACTTGCAAGGGAATAATGCTGACTAAGACGGAAATGCGAAAGAATTTCAGGGGTTATCTATACCTAATCGCGAACCATTCTAAGGAGGAAGGATCATGAAGGTTTTTGTGGGTGGTGTTGCCGCTGCGTTCCTGGGCTTTTTAGGCATCCTAATCTGGTACGATTCCGTGTTTCGATTTATCGGAGGCGCGATTCCCCTTATCCTGCTGCTCGGTGGACTGATGGCGGCCTATCTCGGCTACGACGAAGTGAAGGAAAAACTGCCTTTCCCTAAGAACAGGGAAACCCAGGAACCCTCAAGTGATCAGAGACTCAAAGAAGAAGCCGAAAGGTACAAACAGGAAGTCGACAGGCTCAAAGCCGAACTGGAGAAAAGTAAATCCGCATAAGATTCCGGATTTCTCATAAAAAAAGCCGCCCCGTTCAATGGGGCGGCTTTTTTTATGCGGTGCATACTCCCTCATAAGTCTCGCAGGTCCGGCGCCTTTCACGCATGTGCTTCCGCCCAGTTGGCGCCCCAGCCGAATTCCACCTTTAAGGGCACTCTGAGACTCCAGACATTTTCCATGGCGCTGCGTGTCAGTTCCCGGATCTGATCCATTTCCCCCTTCGGCGCTTCAAACAATAGCTCGTCGTGCACCTGGAGCAGCATTTCCGCCTTGATACCCTTATGTTGGAAAACCAGGAATATGTCTATCATGGCCTTTTTTATCAGGTCGGCGGACGTTCCCTGTATAGGAGTATTAATGGCCAGGCGCTCGCCGAGCTGGCGAATCGTAAAATTCCGGCTTTGCAGTTCCGGGATTGCCCTTCTTCTGCCAAGAAGCGTTTCGGCATAACCGAGTGTGCGTGCACGCTCGACAGCCTCATCGATGAAGCGCCTCACACCATGGTAGCGCTCGAAGTACCGGTCGATGGCGGCCTTCGCGGTCTTCGTGCTTATACGAAGTCTTTGCGAGAGTCCGAAAGGGCTCATGCCGTAGGCGATCCCGAAATTGATCATCTTGGCCTGCCTGCGCATCTCCGCGGAAACATCCGCCACGCCCACCCCGAAGATTTCAGCGGCTGTCCTGCGGTGCACATCCTCTTCGTTTTTGAAGGCCTCCACCAGGCTTTCGTCGCCGCTGTAGTGGGCAAGCACGCGAAGCTCGATTTGCGAATAATCAGCGGAGAGCAGCATTTTCCCCGGCGCTGCGACAAAAGCTTCCCGGATCTTTTTGCCCTCCTCGGAGCGGATCGGAATATTCTGAAGGTTGGGATTGGAGCTGCTGAGCCGCCCGGTTGCGGTTACCGCCTGGTTGAAAGAGGTGTGAATGCGTCCGGTGTCCGGGAGCACAAGCTTCGGCAGGGCATCGGCATAAGTCCCTTTGAGTTTGGCCAGGGCGCGGTAGGCGAGGATATGATCGGCAATCGGCTGCTCGAGAGCAAGTTCTTCCAAAACACTTGTATCGGTGGACGGCCCGCTCTTGGTCTTTTTGATCACCCTGAGTCCGAGCTTGTCGAAGAGTATATAGCCAAGCTGTTTGGGCGACTGGATGTTGAACTCTTCGCCTGCCGTCGAATAAATGAGGTCCGCCTTCTGATAGAGCGCCTTCTCGAATTCGAGTGAAAGGGTCTCCAGCTTTTCGGAATCGACGAAAATCCCTCGGTGTTCCATGCGGGCGAGTACTTCAGTCAGCGGCAGTTCTATGAGTTCATACAGATCGCTGAGTTCCTTTTCCTTGAGCTTCTCACGCAAAACGGGAGCAAGGCGCCAGACGGTCTCCACGTCACAGCAGGCGTATTCGGACGCCTTGTCGAAGTCGACTTCCGCAAAGCTGATCCGGCTTTTTCCCCTGCCGGTAACCTCCTGGTAGGAGCCAATCGCTTCACCGAGGTGCTCGCCTGCGATACGCTCCAGTGCGTGTGACTGCCCGCCCGGGTCGAGCAGGTAGCTGGCAAGCATCGTATCGAAAACCGTCCCGTTGAGTTCGATGCCGTATCTTTTGAGCACTACCCACTGGAACTTCAGATTATGTCCGGCTTTGGCGGGACTTTTGGAACTGAGCACCGGCTCCAGGCCGTGCAGTGCTTCCGCCGCGGTGAGCTGGACACCGCAATCAGGGCAGCTATGGCCGACCGGGACGTACCAGGCGGTGTCGTCCTCCCAGCAAAGGGCGATGGAAACCAGCTCTGCACACATAGCATCCTGGGAGGTGGTTTCTATTTCAATGGCGATGAGAGGCTTATTCGCTGCTGTTGCGGCAAGTTGGGAGAGTTCCTGGCGGGTGCGTACTATCTTGTCGATTCTCTTTCGCGTCGAGAGCCTTGCCGGAAGCGCCTGGGGTTCACCGAGGTCGGCCCACTCGCGCCGGAGGGTAACAATAAGGCTCCTGAACTCGAGTTCTTCACACAGGTCGAGCATTTCCGCCCGTTGCGGGGAGGCCGGAGCAAATTCGGAGATTTCATTGTCTATCAGCACATCGACTCGAAGCGAGATCAGGTTGCGGGAGAGATAAGCGCTCTCTTTTCCGGCCACCAGTTTCTTGCGGAGCGATTCCGGGGTTACTTCGTCAACATGCGCAAAGAGTTCGTCGAGCGATTCCCATTTCTGGAGCAGTTGGGAGGCGCTCTTCTCGCCGATGCCCTTTACGCCGGGAACGTTATCCGACGTATCTCCAACCAGCGAGAGATAGTCCACCATCTGGGCGGGAGTCACTCCGAAACGCTCCCGGACGACTTTTTCAGTGAAAAGGCGATCGTTCTGCGGGTCCCACTGGCGCACGCAAGGATCTGAAATAAGCTGATGCAGGTCCTTGTCGGCCGACACTATCACGATATCCAGGCCACGGGCGCCTGCCCAATGTGTCAGGGTGGCGATCAGGTCGTCGGCCTCATAGCCGGCAAGCTCCATCTGCGACACACCGCAATACTGAACAACTTTCTTGATGTAGGGAATCTGCGGTCCCAGTTCCTCCGGAGTCACCTGGCGCGTCGCCTTGTATGAATCGAAAAGGTCATGACGGAAACTCCGGGCGGGAGCATCGAACACCACGCAGATGTATTCCGGCTTGCGCTCCCGCAGCACCTTCAAAAGCATGGTAAGAAAGCCGTAAACGGCCTGAGTGGCCATGCCCTTCGAGTTGGTGAGCCGCCGGATGGCGTAAAACGCCCTGTAGATGTAGGAGCTTCCATCTATAATGAAAAAAGTCTTTCCGTCATTTCTTATCTGATCGCTCATTCGATTCTCTCTGACAGGACGTAAAGGAACTCACCCATTCATAAAGGAGGGCGGGGGGAATCTGCAGCCCTCGCATCACTCTTTCCCCGCCGCTCCCGGGGCGCCCCGTTTTCCCCTGGCGGGCAGCCCCGGTGGAAGATACTCATAATTCACATTGCTCATCGCATGGTAGATATTCCCCCGCACCTTGGGGTTCTTGGCGAACAGACCGCCGAGCATACTGCGGATCTCCGCTCTCTGGTTCTTCGAAGCCGATGGACACCTGGTGGGAAAAATCGGAATCCCCAGGGTGTTGCACATCCGCTGTATGCTGTCCGCCGGAACCAGGGCGAGAGGCCTGATGATCACAATCTCCCCGCCGAAAAATTCCTGCCTCGGAACCATCCCCGCCACCTGGGCGCCGTAGCAGATGTTTATGAAAAAAGTCTCGATCATGTCATCCTGGTTGTGTCCGAGGGCGATCTTGCGGCAGCCGAGTTCGCGCGCCTTCTTGAAAAGAGTGGAGCGCCTGAGACGGGCGCAAAGAAAACAGGGGTTCTCCCGATTCTCCGGTCCGTGAGCCTGCAGCCCCTGATCGGTTCTGATGATCTCGAACTGAAAGCCCTCCTTTTGAAAATAGGCCTCCAGTTGGTCCGCCGTCTCGGTATCGAATCCCGGATCGACATGAACGGCCACGAGTTCATAGCTTATCGGAATGCGCTGGAGCCTTTCGCGCAGCAGCCACAGGAGGAGCATGCTGTCCTTGCCGCCCGATACCGCAACCGCGATCCTGTCGCCGTTATCGATCAGCCCGTAGTGGGCGATCCCCTTTCCGAGGAGCCTTCGTACCTCCCGACCCAGTGAAGCCATATTGCCGACCGTTTCTCCTTCTGATTTCAAAACCTTATTTATACCCGATTTTTACGCCAGTGAACAGAGCAGTGAAGAGTGAAGAGTGAAGAGTGAAGAGTGAAGAGTGAAGAGTGAAGAGTGAAGGAGGAGTTGCGGGATATGCTGCGAAAACCGAGGGAAAATGCAGGCCGGTAGCGCCGTCTTCCACGGCGGCGCAATGCGTCGTCCTCGGCGACGCATTGAATGGCGCCAATCAATCAACCTTGTCACAAGAGCCCGATGTAAACCTTTCCGCCTCCGGGCGGCTTCACGCTCCCGGCCCGACAGACTCCTCATCCTGATGAGCCGGCGGCCCTTCCTCCCGTCATTCCGGCAGCGCCCTTGAGCCGGAATCTAGCCGAACAGCCACCATTGAAACGCAGTTGGAGTGAAGATGATTCTATTCTGTCCCTCTGCCGTGTGCCTCTAAAAATGAAGTTACACAAAGCCAAACAATCAGACCATGACCACGCCATCATCGCGATCCTATACAGTGGCCGACTCCGGCGCGCCCGCAGCTTAAAACCTGCATCCCGTAAAGCTCCGCCCCCTAAACGATGTTCTTGCTCCCCAGTTTTGCCCAAGCTCCGCAAATTTTTGGTTCATTCCCTGTTGACTCCCATCAGCCGCTTTGATAGTATCCGCCTTCTACTTGGAAGCGCCCGTAGCTCAGGTGGATAGAGCGTCGGACTTCGAATCCGCAGGCCGCAGGTTCGAATCCTGCCGGGCGTACCAGGAAAGACTTCGCGGGCCGCTAGCTCAACGGTAGAGCAGCTGACTCTTAATCAGGAGGTTCGGGGTTCGAGACCCTGGCGGCCCATCAACAAAATCAAGGGGTTACAGCGGAAATGCTGTAGCCCCTTTTTCTTTGAGACACCAATAAGTCACCATCTACATTGTGCCCTTGACTCGGCAAACTCCAAATGAAGTAAAAAGGCCCCCAAAAGGACTGTGGGGGGAAAGATAAAATGAGAAATCTGTTGGGGGTGGCCTCGGGATTGATTTGGGTGGTACTGAGGGGGGGACGGTTGGAAAACGAATGTGGTGTGAATGTGATACGTGGTAAGGAGTCGGAGGTT
The DNA here is from genome assembly GCA_964539645.1 of uncultured Syntrophobacter sp. Taxonomy (GTDB): domain Bacteria; phylum Desulfobacterota; class Syntrophobacteria; order Syntrophobacterales; family Syntrophobacteraceae; genus SbD1. The sequence goes on along the minus strand of CAZIJV010000042.1, from coordinate 7,180 downwards.
ATTGGGACTAACCTAATAGGGATAATTTCGACCAGGTCATATCGATTCGAGGTGCTTGATGGGAGTGGGGGTATTGGAAGGATTATCATTCAGAATTTCGATGGTATAGGATGAATATATTCAAAAACAAAATTCTCATTCTATTTTTCCAAAAAATAGAGGCGGTTTTGGCGATTTTGGAAAAATAGAATGAGAATTTTGGAAGCTGCAAATCGGCGCTGAGACAGTCTTTAGTCGATTTAAAGACGGAAAAGCGTAGAATGAATACGAAAAAAAATCCAAGTAGCTAATTATTTTGAATATGGTGCAAAAAACGCGGAATTGCTTTCGCGCATTTATTTCCCGCCTCAAAACATAAATCCGGTAATTATTAAATAATAATCATTCATCCTGGTCAAGTTAAACTATTGCCTCTGGTAATATAGGGGAAGAAGAATTTTCTTTTTTGAAGTTGCCTACTGCTTCTCGTCCAGCATGAGGCCAGGGCGTGCGTGCGGTTCGCATTTTTTGAGTAGTTTCTCGGCAGATTTGAAGGGTTCAGATTCTTTCCTTGCAAGGAGTTGCTTAAGGCTTTCAATTAACTCTACCGGGCAGAATGTCGGATCGGATTTTAGGGCATCTCGACATGACTTCGTGAGTGTGGCTGCCATTTGGTCATAAATCTTCAAGAAACCATCGAGATATCCAACCAGTAATCTGTAGCTTGATGTTTTAAAAACATCTTCTATCTTCCGAACCTGCTGTGGTGAAAGCTCTGCAGTTGAAGACATGGGGCCGCGACCCAGCTTGAGCCAATCCAAGTTTAGTTGAAACTTTTCACACATGAGCAGAAGTAAATGCTCAGAAGGTTCTGTGTTGCCAGTCTCCAGGTTAGCCACGTGGCTCCTGCTGATCCCCAAAGACGAGGCGAACACTCGCTGAGTCACGGCCATCGCTTTGCGGATTTCCTTTATCCTCTCAGTGACTTCTGACATCGGCCTCCAAAATCTCCAGCATGGTGTCTTTTACAAACATTTCTCTTGACATAGGCGAAAATGTCTTTTAGAAACAATCAAGATGTCTGTCACAAACTTTTATCCCACAGAATTAAGGAGGGGTCAACGGGATTATGGCAAAGTTCAAAGAAGTCAGAAAAGTCATGATCGACCGAGATCTTACCTACGATAAGCTCGCTAAGCTTACGGGTTTTTCGAAGTCCAGGATATCGGATGCGGTAAATGGACGTCCTGTTGCGAGCAAGCTGAAAAAGTCTCTGGCTCTTGCACTCGGGGAACCATACGAAAAACTTTGGACTGAGCGCTAGTCAAACTTCATCGAAGGTATCGCAATGCCGGATTTTCCCGCTCTTCAGGAACACCAGGCGACAACAGGCACTCCAGGGAGTGATATAACCCCGAAAGGGAGTGAGTGTAGTCAGCCTGTTAGCCAGGGTGGTCTTGAACAGGCTGATCCGCTCAAGATGGGGCATCGAGAGATTGAGCTCAATATGGTGCGCTGCACAGTGGTTGCAGAGTATCGGAAGTTCTCTGCTTCTTCTGGCCGTGGGGAGGTGTTGAAGGCGAAAAACGAGTTTGTACGAATCTTTAATCTTGGCCAATTTGGCCCTTACCAAGAATTGTTTGAAAGACTTGGAAAAGTTTCGTTTAAAACGCTGGAGCGCTGGGACTCGAAGCTCAAAGCCACCAAAGATCCATTCTGTTTGACCGACCAAAGAGGCAAACACCGGAAAGGGTGTTGCTCAGTAACCGAGGAACAGGGCCGGATACTGATCGCAATTGCGCTCTCCCCTAATAAGCCAAAGTTATCCGAGGTCGTTCGGATGGCACGGGCACGGATGCAGTTTAAAGGGATGGCAAACCCTCAATCAGACAAAACTTTTTTAAACTTCCTCAATTCGTATAAGGTAAACCATCTCGATACGTGGACACTTTTTCGGGAAGGGGAGAAATCCCTCAAGGAGAAATGTCTTCCCAGCCTGGAGCGCGATTTAGACAGGATAGAAACCGGGGATATTCTGGTTGCGGACGGCCACACACTGAATTTTGAACTGATGAATCCCCTAACTGGCAAGCCTAAACGGATGAATTTAATACTTTTTTACGATTTCAAATCAAATTGGCCATTAGGCTGGGAAATATCAACCACAGAAAATACGGAAGCCATTGCTGTCGCAATGCGACGCGCTATCCTTAATCTCGGAAAGCTTCCGAAAATCGCCTACCTGGATAATGGAAAGGCCTTTCGAGGCCGCTTCTTCTCCGCTGTAACCGATTTTCGTCAAGAAGCCGTTTCGGGAGTCTTTGAGCGACTTGGCATCCACCCAATTTATGCTTGGCCATACAATGCCCGGAGCAAAACTGTCGAACGATTCTGGGGCACATTTTCAGAGTTTGAGCGGCGGGCCTTTTCTTTCACTGGGACATCGGTCAAGGACAAACCGCCTCGGCTGCAACGAAACGAAAAGCTTCATCGAGCACTTCATCAGCATTTGACACGTGGCAATGTACCCACAGTGGAGGAAGCATATCGAGCAATCTCTACTTGGATAGAGACGGAGTACGGCAACAGGCCCCAGAGGGGGCACATGGATGGACGAACTCCGCTGGACGTTTTTAAGGAAGGCCGTGGCCCAGGATTTAGCGCTGAGCAGGAGGCCTCCCTTAGGATCTTAATGGCAGCTCAGCAAATTCGGCGGATAGGCCGTGATGGGATTAAGTTGCCGGGTAGCGATGTGAAATATTATCACCCGGACCTTTACGGAAGGCAAATGCAGTCGGCTTTGATCCGGTACGACTGGCTCGATAGGAGCCGGGTTTTTGTGTATGGGTTGGATGGATCATTTCTCTGCGTGGCTGAGGCCCGAAAGAAAGTCCATCCGGCAGCGGCTTATCTCGGCACAGATGAGGAGAGGAAAGAGCTAGAGCGTCAGCTCATTCAGCAAAAGGCGCTGGCAAAGCAAACTCTTGGGCCTGCTAGGGCAGTCTTCGACAATTCCATTTTGCCCGAAGTTCAACGACAGCAAGAGGAACTCGGTCTCAAAGGGCTCCCAACAACCGAGCCAGTCAAATCGATTGATTTACGTTCTAAGCAGCCTATCGCAACCGATGAACCTTTGTCAGATGCGAGGCGGGCTGAGATTGAGCGTGGTTTGGCGGAGCTTGAAAAACTCAACGAGAACCGCCAAATTCCACCTTGGGAACAGGCCCGAAGTCTCAGCGATTTTGACCGCTACGAAGCCCTCCTTGAGATCCAAGCCCAGGGTAGCGAGCTACCAGCTTCTGAAAAGGCTTGGATGTCGTTGTTCGAGCGCGGCGACGCTTATCGCAAGCACCGGATCCATTTTGAACAATTCCAGACCAAGATGGTCTGCATGTACGGGGGATAATCGATGGAGTCAATTCAGCTAAAGCCGGTTTTCGTGAGCACAAAGAATGCCCGAAATTTCGAAGTGATGCTCGATGGTCTCGCCTTGGCGAGCGGAGAAGGTCGGCTCGGGTGTGTATCCTCGCCCCCTGGTCGAGGCAAAACCTTTACCGCTCAGATCTACGCAGCCAACCACGATTGTATTTATTTTCGGGTTGCGTCGATCTGGAAGCATAGCGGCCTTGATTTCATGCAGGCGCTTTGCCACGAAGTCGGTATCAGCCCGGCTCCAGGCCGAAAAGGCCGCTGTTATTCCGAAGTAGTTGAGCGTCTCAGGGGGACGGAGAGGCCGGTATTTATTGATGAAGTCCAACGGCTTCCTAAAGACTTTCTCAATGTAATTCTTGATTTGAGTGACGCCACAGCATGCCCCTTCGTTCTTCTCGGTGAAGAGGAGCTGAAAGGCCTCATGCAAGTGAATAAACGGGTCTGGAGCCGAACCTATCAGGTACTCGAATTCGATCCTATCTCAGCGGCAGATATCGTTTTCTATGTGAGGGAATCAACAGGCTTGAGGCTGTCAATAGACGTGGCTTCGATCCTCCACAAGAGCAGTTCAGGTGACTTTCGTATTGTCAGGCGGGATCTATTGGCCCTGGTCCAATTCGCAAACGCGAAGCAGACCACCGAGATTGGTGAGGAGCTGGCGCGGATCGCAGTGACAGTCGGCCTCAAAGGCAGTCGGGAAAATGGCAGGGGATCTCGAAGCACCTAAGCGGGCGATTCTTAAAGCCCAACTTGAAATGGGAATCGATGATGAGCTGTTCGGATTCATTCTCTTCGATTGCGCCGATGTGGATGATCTCGAAAAGGCCGATATGAACGGACTCAAAACTATCATTGGAGCACTCGACGGGCTTGGCAGACAGAGTGGCGCAAAGGTGTCGCAGGCCGAGAGATACAACATCCGCCTAATGGGAATTCGGGATCTGAAAAGAGAGCTCAGTAGGCTGGGTTTAGGTGTTCAGGGTACAGGGAACGCCTTGGCTAAATCACTTTTTGGAATTGAATCGTACCAGTGGTGCAGAATGGATCAGATAGGGCAAATGGTTTCAATTTTAAGGAAACGGGCCAAGGAGAAAGCCTCATGAAGGGTTCTTTTGCAAACAGGGTGAGAGAAGCCGCTCAGAGCCTGAGGGCACAGGGAAGAACCTTCACGGTTGATGATTTGGCCGAAAAGATGGAGATCCAGGAATACAGCGATAAAGCGCGCATCCGCAACGTGGTTTGGGATTTCATAAAAAGCGGTGAGATGCAGAAGGTAAGCAAGGGCGTCTATACGCATGTAGGGAAGCTGAACCCGAAGCCATCAAAGCAGAAGGTGATGTGGAACTACTTCCGGATGCGAATGAAGTGCGGAAGCAGCGTTACTGCCGAAGAGCTTCAGGCTGCTGCAAATGCATCGGCAGAATACGTTCGTGAATGGCTCAGCTTTCTTGTTCGGATCGAGTATGCCAAGGACCACGGGAACGGCAGATTTCAGCTTCTAAAAGACCCTGTTGAGATGCCGCTCAATGAGAAGAAAGCTGAAAAGCTTCGCAACATACGGAAGAACAAACAAAAGGAGGTGATGGACATTCTCGAGGAAATTAAAAAGGCCTTTGCCCGCCTGGAGGAAACTGTATCGGACTTGGCCGATTAACCATGCAAATCAATGGGAGAACAGGCAATGGCGGAAAAATTGATCGGAAAGAGGCAGAAAGCATTATTGCATGTCGCTCGATCCAAACTCGGGATGACCGAGGAGGAATATAGAGGGCTTCTTCGAAGTGTTGGAGCTTCATCCTCTTCGGAACTTAGCTATCGTACGTTTGACGAGTTGATGGACAAGCTCAGAGCGGCAGGATTTAGGCCTGTCCACAGGACAGCGAAAAAGTCGGGGATGCATCTGGATTCAGCCGAAGGCAAACAGCCGATGCTCTCCAAGATCGAGGCCATACTGGCGGATCTGAACATGCCCTGGTCGTATGCTGACAAGGTGGCAAAAAAGATGTTTGCTGTGGATCGGCTTCGATGGTGTACCCAAGAGCAGACATGGAAGGTGTTGCAGGCTCTTATCATCTTCCAGAACAGAAAAACGGTACTCAAAGAGAAAACAGGATAGCGCGAAACTGGTAACAGGCAATGTACCGGCTAGACTGGCCCCCGAAAAGGCATTCCTCAATGCCCTGCCGGTACAAATTTTGAGGCTGACAGTTTGAGGGACTGTCGATCCTGGAAGTTGGCGGACTTCCATCGGATCCACAGTCCCTTTTTTGTTTTTGCAGTGTGATGGGAACTGAACGTCCCTTTAAACCTTGGGACCCAACGAGGTGAAACATGGGCAAGGTGGTAAATAAGGCATACAGGATGGATGCAGTTGAGCAGGCCGAGGAACTCTATTGCGTCCGGAGAAAGTCCTTTGACTCCATCTCGAAGGAAGTGGGGATCGCGGCCTCAACTCTAAAGCGATGGTCCGCCAAGTATGGTTGGCAGGAAAGAAAAAGGCTGCTTCGAAAATCGGCAGCCACTCTCCGAGTGAGGACAATTATCGCTTTGGCGGAACTAATAAAAGACGCAATAGATAACAAGAGGTTTGATGGCCGAGCTTTTAAACGGATTTTGAAAGAAGCCGGTTTTAGGCCGCAGCGGCCAGGCAGGCGTGAAGAGATTCGAAAGCAAATTGGCGAGGGCTTACCGATCCAGAAGAAGTAGACGCTTCTCCATTAGAGGAGCGGAAGCCATCTTTTTGTTTAGGCGGGGTAACAGGCAGCACCAAACCCAAACAAAGCCAGTATAGCACGAGCTGGCGCTGAGAAGGAGAGGCGGAATCTATGGGGCAAGATGTTTTGTTTGATCCGAAAGCTGATCGTCCAACGGCAGCTCTGCACCGATGTATCGACGTGCTCACCTTTGTGAAATCACGTCTTGAGTCTTTTATTTTTGAGGAAGATCTGCACCGCATCGAGGTGAGGGAAGCCTCGGGGATGTCGCTATCGTTACGGCTTGTGATGTCGGCAATGGAGGAAATTGCCTGTAAGGTGGATAGCCCAATGCAACTCGATCCGTCCCCCGGAAACTGTGACTGCCGCCAAGTAGATACAACTCAGAAATCAGCTCGCCAGGTGAGCAGGTAGAGGAGGGAGGGAAGATGAAAAAGTTCTTTGGTGCAGAGACGGAGATCTCCTCGGCGGAGGCCCTCGACCGTGTCGGAGACGTATTGGAATTTCTCGCTGAAAGTGTCGGCGCTACTCCATTAGAGGGGAATTACGAGCTTTCACGGAATGCTGCAGCCGGGCTTGTCTGGATATTGGATAGCGCCGTATCGCAGATCAGGGAGAGCAATGAACGGCGAGTGTTAAAAGAGGAAGAGCGAAATGGAGGCCGGAAAAAAGAAGGAGCGATGTCCCACCGTCGAACAGGTATCAGCACTCAGCGCGTCCGTGCGCCAGAGCAAGTCTAGTGTTCTGTATAGGTTCCAAGCAGTGTCAGGATGTTCGGAAATAATAAATAACAAGGAGCCAGCGATGTTCACCGAAAAATTATTGGAACTCATCCAGGAGAAGCGTCCGGATTTGCTCAAGGGCCTGAACCTGGAGGAGGTTACCCCCGAACAGGTGCTTGAGTTGTACAATCGGGCCATCAAGGAGGCCGGAGAGGGAAACAGCACGAAGGAAAAAGACCCTACTTCCCAACATGGCGAGCGAGCTTCTCAGTCGGTAGGCGGCGGGCTCGGGATGCTCGACAAAATCGGGATCGCGGCGGACTACATGTTCGG
>CAZIJV010000041.1:0-48552 GCA_964539645.1 uncultured Syntrophobacter sp. | reverse complement strand
CTTACCAGAGCTTGACGGTTTTCTCAAATGGTCCCTTCCATCATAGAATCTACGACTGCTAAGTTGGATACTGAATGTTCGCCTCTTATCTGACTTCAAAGTCAGAGTCTCGTTCAAACAGGTTGAAAACCGGCGGTCTCGCTGGATTCCGGCTCAGAAGCGCCGCCGGAATGACGGGGCAGGTGGATTTGTGGTCATTTGTACCGCTGCATTGTGATTTACTGAAAAAAAGATTGCCGATCCTTCCCGCAATAGCCCGTGGTACCTGAAACAGGCCGATTTACCCACTAAAACCAACAGGGCGACGGTACTTGCCGGACTCTCTGAAAGGCTTAGTTGTCAGCCACTTCCCTATAACCAACACGGTTTGTCGGGGTCTCCCACTCGGTCATTCCGGCAGGGATTCTGAGCCGGAATCCAGCCCGGGAACTGCATCCGGATATTCTTTTGACTGTTTCAAAAAGTCAGGCTCAAGAAGGAATGACGAGGCGTGATGATAGCCGGTTTCAGTCAAGAAATTGACTGGAGTTGTTCTCCTTGTTTACTCGTTCTTTATTGAGAGAGCCGCCTGGTACACCATTCTGCGAGGGAGGCCATATCGTCCGGCAATGTCTGATGAGGCCTCTTTCGATGAAGCGCCTTCGGCAAGAAGCGCTCTGAGTTCATCCTCCCAGGCGGAGTTTTCCTGAACCTCGTCCTGCTTTTTTCCTTCGACCACCAGGGTCAGCTCCCCCCTTACACCGGCGGAGAAGTGTTCCACGGCTTCCGAGACCCGTCCACGGTAGATCTCTTCGAACACCTTCGTCAGCTCCCTGGCAACTGCAATTCGCCTGTCACCCCAAGCCGCGAGAATCTCTTCAAGAGTCCTGGTGAGCCTCCTGGGCGCCTCGTAGAGGATAAGCGTCATTTCCAGGGTGGAGTTGTGGTCGAAGAAGCGCTTTCGTGCGCTGCCTCTGGCTGGAGGAAAACCCAGGAAGATGAAGGAGTGTGCCGGCAGGCCGGAGGCAACCAGGGCCGAAACAAGGGCGGTCGGTCCCGGGATGACAACCGGCTCGATCCCATTGCTTATGGCTGTTTCGATCAAAAGAGTTCCCGGGTCGGAAATGCCCGGAGTCCCGGCATCGGTAACAACGGCAATACTCAGGCCCAGTCCGATCTTTTCGAGAAGCTCTTTGCCGCGTTCCCTGGCATTGTGTTCATGATAACTGACAAGCGGTTTATGAATATCGTAATGAGAAAGAAGCTTCCTGGTATGCCGGGTGTCTTCCGCCGCAATGAGGTCAACCGAGCGAAGGGTCTCCAGGGCTCTCAGGGTGATGTCTGCGAGATTTCCGATGGGGGTCGAGACAAGGTAGAGCTTAGCTGTTTTATCCGTCGTCTTTCTTTCAGCATCCGGGTTCGAAGGCATTTACGATCCAGTTGATTTCCGGCTCCTCGCCGTTCCACCTGATAGCGACAAGATCGAAGCGAGCGGGGGAGTTCTCGATCCTGCGCTGTTTCAGGTACCATTTGGCGGCCATGACCAGTCGCCTGCGTTTCATTGCGGTAATGGATTCCTCCGGATTGTACGGACTGCCTGACCGGCGGCTCCTGACCTCAACGAATACAATGGCCTTTCCATCTTTTACCACCAGGTCCAACTCGCCCGGAGGACACCGGTAGTTTCGGTCCAGGATCTTCAAGCCGCTGCAGGAGAGATACTCGGCTGCAGCGCTTTCGGCTTCTCTTCCCTTATAGTAGCGGGTCGTCGTTGTCATCGATCCGGCACTCCGTTCCCGAAAGCACTCCCCGGAATGTCCTGCGGTGCAGCGCACAAGGTCCGTGTTTCCTGATTGCTTCGCAATGACGGGATGTTGCATAGCCTTTGTGGGAGTCGAAGCCGTACTGTGGGAATTCCTCATGATACCGGCACATAAGGTGGTCGCGGTGGACCTTGGCGAGAATGGAGGCCGCGGCAATGGAAACCGAGAGGCCGTCGCCACCGGGAATTCCCTCTTGTTCAATTCCAAGCGGAAGTCGGTATGGCCCGTCAATGAGAAGAAAATCGGGTGGGGTTGCGAGTTGAGCAACAGCGAGCATCATGGCCTGGAAGGTGGCCTGAAGGATATTGATCCGGTCTATTTCACTGTTATCGACAACGCCTATGCCGAAAGCCAGGGCTCGCGCCCTGATTTTAACGGCGAAATCCTCACGCTGGGAAGGAGTGAGGCATTTGGAATCGGTGACTCCGGGCAGCCGGATATTCTTGGGCAAAATCACCGCGGCGGCGACAACGGGGCCGGCAAGAGGACCGCGGCCTGCTTCATCGATGCCGGAGGGAAAGCGAAAACCCCGCCGGTAGGCCTCCCTTTCATGGAGACGCATATCAACCGTCAGGGTTTCGATGAGCTTCCGCTGCAGCATGGCGCGCCTGTCTCAAGAGCCGGGCATGTCCGGCAGGCCCCCGGGCTGCGGGACCTGTTGAGTAAAGCTGCTAAATCAGGATTTTATCGGCTCGCGCTTTTCGCGAATTCTGGCTGCTTTCCCAACACGCTTGCGGAGGTAATAGAGCCTTGAGCGGCGGATCCGGCCTCTGCGCAGGATCTCCATTCTATCGATTTGAGGGGAATGAATGGGGAAAATACGCTCTACGCCGACCCCGTAAGAAACCTTGCGAACCGTAACCGTGGCGCCCATTTTCCCCCTGTGCGTCCGGATTACGAGGCCTTCGAAGATCTGAATGCGCTCCTTGTCTCCTTCACGGATTTTCACGTGCACTTTCACGGTATCGCCGATCCGATAGGCCGGGATATCGAAACGCATGTGATCTCTTTCGATCATATCCAGTAAGCTGATACCCATTTCAATTCCTCCATGACTAATTATAAATCCAGCCGGAGCATGCTGCCCCGTAAATCCTGTTCGATAAGAGTCCAAAGTCTCCGGGAGGCTTCGGAATGAACTGCTCACCTCTCGCCGAGCAGCCTGTCCATGAGAATCGAGGCCGCGGAGCGAACGGGGAGGTGGTTATAGCCGTTGACACCCGGAATCGATTCCAGTATGCGCTCCGAGCCTTGCAAGACCTCGGGCGCCAGTCCCCATCCGGTTCCGAAAAGGAGCAGAACCGGTTTTTCACCCTGCTTCAGGATCGCCCTGGCCTCCGAGTGCGGCAGGGCGCCCGGGGCATTCTTTGCCGAGGTTGCCCAGCAAATCGGGTGGTTGCCGGTTCTTTCCCGGATATTCTCCGAGGCAAGAGCAAGGTCGTCCACCACTTTGAGAATCTTGAGCGCCTCCCGCCTCTCCGGCAGGATCTCACCCCCCTTGCCCTCGATCCAGTGGGCCATGAGGCGCTGTGCGAGCGCCTGCTGGTCTTTCAGGGGGGTGACTATATAGCATGCTTTTATGCCGTAAGTACAGCAGGAGCGCGCCAGATCGTGAAGATCGAGGTTCGTGATCGCCGAGGCGATTGTCTCTCCCACCCGGTTGAGGACGGGATAATGCACAAGCGCGATGAAAAGTTGCGCCATTCTATTCCTGATTCCTGCCGCTTTGGAGTTCCTGTCGGGCCGTTTCAAGAAGATCCAGGTCCGAGGGGCTCAAGTTCAAGCGGGCAAAAAGATCCGGGCGCCGCATTTTCGTTCTGAGCAACGCCTGCCCCCTTCTCCAGCGGCGGATGCTTTCATGATTGCCGGAGAGCAATATCCGTGGAACGCTCATGCCCTCATATTCCTGGGGCCGGGTATAGTGCGGGTGCTCAAGGACCGCTTCGCTGAACGAATCGCAGAGCGCCGAGCCTTCATTTCCGAGAGTTCCGGGAATCAAGCGGGTTACCGCATCCACTACCACCATGGCGGCAAGCTCGCCGCCGGTCAGAATGTAGTCCCCTATCGAGAGTTGATCGTCCGTGAAATGCTCCGCCACGCGCTCATCCACGCCCTCGTACCTGCCGCAGATGAGAACAAGCCGGGGGAGAGCGCTCAAGTCGCGTGCGGTCTGCTGATCGAAAAGCCTCCCCTGGGGGGTCAGGAGAACCACCCTGGCCGGAGGGCCTTCGCCGGCGATCGCTCGAAGGGCGCCCACTATGGGCTCCGGCTTCATCACCATGCCCTCGCCGCCTCCGAAGGGCCGGTCGTCGGTCATCTGGTGCTTATCGGTCGCAAAATCCCGGATATTGTGCACCCGGACCTGTATCAACCCGCGCGAGCGCGCCTTTCCCACTATGCTTTCTTCCAGGGGCGAAGAAAACATTCCGGGAAAGATAGTCAGGATGTCAAAGATCATTTCCAGATACCTGATACTTGTGCCCGTATCTGACTCACTCAATCCCTTCCGGGATGACCACGACAATTTTCCGGTTCGGGAGGTCCACCTCGCGGACTACATCCTCGATCGCCGGGAGAAGCAATTCCCTGCCGTCACAGTCCACCACGTAAACGTCGTTGCTCCCGGTCTCCAGAATAGCGCGCAAAACGCCGAGGCTTTCGCCTTCCGGCGTCTCCACCGTGAGTCCGATGAGCTGGAAATGATAATACTCGCCTTCCGGAAGGGGGCGGAGACGGTCCCGAGGGACGAAAAGCTCACTTCCCGTCAAGGCTTGCGCCTGGGCCATGTCGTTGATTTCGTCGAACTCGCAGATCCAGACCCGTTGCTGAGGACGAGAGCCGGTGAGAGTCAGCTCCAGGCTGACCCTGCCATCGGAACTGATGGCGGTGAGCTTCTCTCCGACTTCCAATTCCTCGAGGGTTTCTCCATAAGGGTGGACTTTAACTGCTCCCCGGACCCCATGGGTCTTTCCCACTTTACCTATGGGAACCAGGCTGGAATTATCCATCTGTACTATTCGATTATCTCCAGAACGGCTCGCTTGCGAATCTTGGTCGATGCAGCGCTCAGGATCGTTCTCATGGCGCGGGCGGTGCGCCCCTGCTTTCCGATTACTTTTCCGAGGTCTTCCTTAGCCACCCGGAGTTCTATGACAGAGGTCTGTTCTCCCTCTATTTCCGAGACTCTTACTTTCTCGGGATTATCAACCAAAGCACGCGCCATAAACTCGATCAATTCCTTCAACATGGTGGCCTCCGGATAATTTGCGCTGCGAGCATCTCAGATACTAGCCGACAGTCTGATTTCCGTGCTTCTGAATGAGATTGCGAACGGTGTCGGTCGGCTGTGCGCCCTGCCCCAGCCAGTACTGCAACCTTTCGCTGTCGATCTGAACCTCTGCTGCCAGTGGAAGCGGATTGTAGGTTCCGATTCTTTCAATGAAACGACCGTCACGCGGCGCTTCAGAGGAAGCCACAACGATTCTGTAAAACGGTCTTTTCTTTCTTCCGCCACGTGCCAAACGAATTTTTACCGGCATTCCCTATAGACCTCCTGCTGAGATTGGGCCCCTGCCCAATGATTTTCGGATATATAACAGCCCCCAAAGGCTGGTGGATATCAAAACCCTTCATATACCGTATGAGTAGAGAATTAGAAAGGAAAAAACGATCCCTTCCGGCGAATTTTGCCCTTCTTTTTTTTGCCCCCCGCCATGCCGCCGCCCATCATCTGGCGCATCATCCGGCGCGAATCCTCGTAGCTTTTCAGTACCCGGTTGACGTCCTGGACCGTGGTGCCGCTTCCGTCCGCGATCCGTTTTCTACGGCCGGCGTTCAAGAGGTCCGCGTTGCGGCGTTCCTCTTTGGTCATGGAGTTGATGATGGCCTCCATGCGGGTGAAGTCCTTCGGGTCGACCTGGACCTTCTTCAGTTCCTTGAGAATTCCCATGCCGGGAAGCATGCTCAGAATCTGATCGAAGGACCCCATCTTCTTCACCTGCTGGAGCTGGTTGCGGAAATCCTCCAGCGTGAAAGTATCCTGCTTGAATTTTCGCGCGATCTCCTGGGCTTCTTCCGCATCGAAGGCTTCCTGCGCCTTTTCGATCATCGAGAGAACGTCGCCCATACCGAGGATGCGGGAACTCATCCTGTCGGGGTGAAAGACCTCAAGCGCATCCAACTTTTCACCGATGCCGATCAGCTTTATCGGACACTGGGTGACCGACCGGATGGAAAGTGCGGCGCCGCCCCGGGCATCTCCGTCAAGCTTGGTCAGGATTATTCCGGAGAGCCCCAGCTTCTGGTTGAAAGAGTCGGCCACATGGACCGCATCCTGGCCGGTCATGGAATCGGCGACCAGGAGAATCTCCGCGGGCTGAAGAATCTCCTTGAGCCGGGAGAGTTCTTCCATGAGTTCGGAATCTATATGAAGCCGCCCGGCGGTATCGACGATCAGAGTGTCGCAGTTTTCCTGCCGAGCGTAATGTAATGCCTCTTTTACGATTTCCTCGGGTTTTTGCAGAGCAGAGGAGGAATAAACTGGAAGTTTCAACTGCCCGGCCAGCGTTTTCAACTGGTCTATGGCCGCCGGTCTGTAGACATCGGCCGGGACCAGGCAGGGTCTCCTGCCATCGTTGGAGAGTTTGCGTGCAAGCTTGCCCGCCGTTGTGGTTTTGCCCGATCCCTGCAATCCGACGAGCATAACGGCCACGGGAATCCGGCCGGTGAGCCTGAGCGGTTCTACTTCTCCGCCCATGAGCCCTGTCAGTTCATCGTGAACGATCTTTATTACCTGCTGACCGGGGGTCAGGCTCTGCATGACTTCATGTCCGACCGCCCGCGATGCTATGCCGGCCACGAAGTCCTTGGCCACCTTGTAGTGCACGTCGGCTTCAAGGAGCGCCATGCGAACCTCGCGAAGCGCCTCCTTGATGTTTGACTCGGAGAGCTTTCCCTGACCCTTCAGGTTCTTGAATATCTTTTGAAATTTGTCGGAAAGATTATCGAACATGTAATCCGCCGGTTGATTGTTCTTTTTCCTGCAAGTAGTCAACTTATATTCTTAACGCATCTGCATGAATACTTCAAGTAAGCAGTTGATAGAGTGAAGAGTGAAGAATGAGCCGCCGGTAGGGTAGCGCCGTCTTCCAGGCGCGCCTTCCAAGGCGCCGCCTGGAACATAATGCCCCGGTCTCTTGGGTCAATCCGCCAGCAGGATCTCCCTGAGTGAGGAGGGGTTCACCGCCTCGGTAGTCGCCGAGTTGCCTGCCCAGGTCATACTGAACTCCCGAAAATAGCTGATCATGGCTATATTTGCTCGAAGGCGCATACCGGACTTGAGTTCCTCGACCCCAAACCATTCCGCGGGAAAAAACGCCTCGACCGCCACGTGGGGCAGAGCCTTCTCGATCTTCTGAACACGGCCGGATGTCGGCAGCCGCTCCAGAGCCTTGCCGTTTTCAATCCGGAATAGTTCCGGCACGATTTCAAAACCATCGGGAAAAGAGGGGTTGTTCTCCGGGATCAGGAATGCGGCGATCTGGTTCCGCCTTCCGTCAGCCTCGATAGTGAAATGGAGTTGAAATGCTTCGGATTGCGGAAAACGGTCCTGATAATCGAGAAAGGCCGGGTCGACATAGGTGTCCGAGAGGCTGAACAGGTAAAAACCCTTCGGGCTCCATGCCATGTGAACGTCACCGAACGGAACGTACGGCGCGGGAGCGGTAAAGCCGGAAAGCAGGGTCTTTTCCTTTTGCCATTCAATCAGCGACTGGTCATTCACCTCGATTACCTGCTCCGCACGTGCGATCTTTACGGGTTCGGCGGCCTCGGATTCCTGTCGTGACTTTCTCGTCGCCGAATTGGAATTATCCGGCCTTGCACTTCTTGCGTGTATGGTTTCCAGCAGGGGATTCAGTTTCTTGAAACCGGCGGTGAGTTCCTCATAAGGTCTGTTGGAGGTGTCGATCAGCCCCATATTGTAGTCTTCACCATCTTCACGGCCTCCAAGCGGTTCATCGCAGTACTGGAACCAGTGGGCGCCCACCAGGTTCGGAAAGCGGGCGAAATTGAGCAGGGCGGCGCCTGCCCCCCAACTTCTCTGGATCTGGGTATCGACTGTCATGAGGTGTCCCGGTTTTGCATGAGCGCTTTTTGCGGTTTCATTACGGTTACCGCTTCGGTTTTCCTCTGCCGCAAAGAAGAATTCGGTTACCAGGACCGGTTTCCTGCTGAGCTTGTGAAGGCCGTTGAAAAAGTAAGGGGCGATCCAGCCGTCCGGGACGTCCACATTGTAGTTGGTGGAGATGACATCGATATTGTCGCCCATCGATAGAATCGCATCCTGATGGTAGTAGAGCGGAAGCCTGTCTCCGAGCACCAGGGCTTCCGGATGAGCGGTCCGGATAGCTTTGTACATGGTTTGGTAATAGTGCCTGGTGCACTCGCTCATAAAGCGATTCACGAGGCGAATGCCGTTGCCCCGCGGCCTGAGTTTGAGACTGGCGCCGGCGTGTTTCAGGTCTTCAAATCCATTGGTTCCTTTCGGCGGCGCCCAGTCGATGAGCAGCTTTTCCCAATTGCCGTCGTAATGGTCGTGAATCATCCGCCAAAGGAGGCGTTTCGTGTGGTTATCCCAGCCTGCCTTCAAAAACCAGATGAATAATGGCGAGTTCCACCATCCGACTTCATTGTCGCTGAAATAGCCGACGAGGTGCGGCAGGTCCCTGTAGGGGGCAGTGAGTTTTTTCGCAGTCTCGATTGCGGTCTGCTCCATCTGCGGGTGGAACGGATCGAACCAGTGAAAGCGCGAGTTTCTGCCGAGCTCCAGGTCCACCATCAAATAATGGCCCAGGTCCGGAGAACTGTCGGACCAGCCGCCCAGGGTGTTGAATCCCCATTCTTTCAGTCGATTACCGACCTGGAGCCGCCACTGCTCGAGGGAAGGATAAAAATTGGCCCAGCAGTACGCATGTCCCGCCCGGCTTTTTTCATCATCCCTGCCGGGGGTGACGATGTTTACGCCCTTGGAATAAAAGGGCTTTCCCTCCGGCGTAACCAACCAGTGAACTCCATCGATGACCGAGGTGCTCCACTTGTTCCCGGAAAAAGTGGACTCCTGTGCAAGAACAGGCTGGGTGGAGAATAACAGAGCCAGAAACAGAGTCAAAAGTCGGAGCATGATGTCGGGTCATTCCTTTTGAAAAAATTTGTATGCCGGCGAGTGGTATCCATTCCCGCGCGTCACTGTAGCGGAGATAAATAGCGTATGCTCAAAGCTTTGGCAAGTTGTACGGAAAAGGGATGCAAACCGGAATGATGGAACGCTACGGAGTCAATGCTTTGGTACGGGATGCTTGTGGTATGCTGCATACTCCTGGGGAACCGCGATCACCTGCATGATGTCCAGAGCCCCGAACATCTCGCCGGGCAGCAGGAAGTTTTTGAAAAAGCCGCCCAGCATCTGGAATTGCGAGCTATGGGCGAGCAGGGCGCGCCGTTTGCCTTCGAGTTCCTCGGGGGTGAGTGGAAGTGTGACCCACCGTGTATTGGCCAGAGTCTTTCCCGACACCGGACAGCCTCCTACCCCTGCTGCACCGATCGATTTCGCCCACTCAGACCCGTTTGGAAAATCCTTGAAATGAACCAGGTAGGTGAGCACCCGTGAGGGGCGGTAGTCCAATTCCTCATCCTGGTACATGCCGCACAGAGCATCAAGAACAAATACTCCCGCGGTCGCATGGTCGGGATGGTGATCTCTTGGATCGGGCAGCACTACCCAATCGGGCATGAACTCTGTGAGGACCCTCCCTATTTCCTGCTTCAGGTCGGTGCCCGAATATTTGACCCACCGGTTCAGGCCTTTTCTGTAGGGACGGTCGAAAAGGGTGTAGGGCGATACGAAAGGCTTCAACTTTGACCAGTAGGATTCCCACAGCTCATCTATTCCATCGTCCGGGAAGCCCAGGAAGACCACGTCCTCGGGTTGCATTCCGAGTTCGCATGCCGCCTGGATGGCTTCCTCCTGCCGGGTCTTGCCATATTCGATGAAGGTCTTGGGCGTAATACGCTTATTCTGCATTTTCAGTCGAACAGCTTCAGCGTATCCGTCACCATTGGTTACGAAGACAGTGCGGACCTTTCCCTGGTTTTGTATGACGCGTTCGATAATGCCGGATGCGGCGAGCGCCTCATCATCCGGGTGGGGAACGAAGACCATGACGCGAGCGCCGGGAGGGACTTCGAGCTGCCCGTGATAGACCGAGGAGTAGGGATCGAAAGAGGGTAGGGCGCCGGAAGTACGAGGTTCTCCAGTCTGGATCAGGTCCCTTGCTGATTTAATCGCCATGGGGGATGATAGTGAGACTCTTTGCAGGTACTGCTCGACGGGGTTTTCCTGGGCAAAGCAAAGGTGGATTCCGGAAAAGGGGAGCAGGAGTGAAAAAAATGCAGCAATCCAAGAACTCACCAAGCACCTCTCGATAAGAATCCATCCGCCGGACACCTGCCGGTGAAATATAAATCGGCTTTTCAGTACATATACTTCATACGCTTCTGGTTCTTTTTAGCGGGATGATAGAGATATAGCAAATATCGCTGTTTTCGGCCACCATTTATAGAGAGGCCGGGATATTTTTCACCTTACACGCCTTTCTTTTCGGCTAATGTGCCCGCTGCTTGTCATCTACATGCCCGGCGGGTTCATCCAGGCCGAATTGTGAATTATAGAGAGAAGCAAAAGGCCCTCCGGCCCGCACCAGCGCGTCGAATGATCCCTGCTCGATGATTTCTCCATTGCGTAAGACCACCACCAGGTCGGCTTTCCTGACCGTCGAGAGCCTGTGCGCAATAATGAATGTGGTTCGTCCTGAGGAGAGTCGTTCGAGACCTTCCATGATCAGTGCTTCTGTTTCGGCATCCACCGAGGAGGTAGGTTCGTCGAGGATCAGAATGGGCGCGTCTCTTAAAATCGCCCTCGCTATGGTTATCCGCTGCCTTTCTCCCTCGGAGAGAGTGGCCCCCTGTTCGCCCACGACGGTTTCATACTTCTCCGGCAGCCGCTCAATCGATTCGTGTATCCGGGCGAGCTTTGCGGCTGCTATCACCTCGTCCAGCGAAGCCGTCGGCCTGCCGTAGGCTATATTTTCCCGCACCGAGACGGGAAAGACCAGGGGCGGCTGAAGCACCATGGCGATCTGGTTTCTAAGCGAATTGAGCTTGAAGTCGCGAATATCGACGCCATCGATGATCACGCGGCCTGCGCGGGGGTCATAGAACCTGGGGATGAGGCTGACCAGGGTAGACTTGCCTACCCCGGTGGGGCCGACGAAGGCGATCTTCTGTCCCGGCTTTACGTGCAGGCTGACGTTCTTGAGCACCGGCTGCTCCGGAACATAGTGAAAAGAGACGTTTTCCCAGATTACCTCCCCTTTGGTCCCGGATGCAGGGAAGACCTCCGCGCCCTCCTTCAAATCCTTTTCAATGTCCAGGATCTCGAATACGCGGTCGACACCCACCTTCGCTCCCTGCACGAGTCCCCAGGTCTGGCAGATGGTGTTGATCGGCGCATAAAGCGATGCGAGGTAGGTAGTGAATATGATTATTTCGCCGACCGTGATCTGCCCGGACATGACGTGCTGTGCGCCCACCCAGACGACAAAGGCGGTGCCGACCGCCATGAGGATGTTGACTATGCCGGAGTAGAAGGTTTGAAGGGTATAGAGCTTGAGGCTGGCGCCAAGGCTCAGGTTGCTCGCCGCCATGAACTTGCGGTGCTCTTCTTCCTCCTTGGTGAAGGCCTGAATGATGCGCATGGCGGACATGGCCCGCTGCACCACGGAGTAGACTTCGCTCTCATGCTGACGAGCCAGTACGGCCGCTGAGGTAATGCGCCGGCTCATCACCGAGATGGATACGAAAAGCGCTGGGCATACGGCCAGGGAAAGCAGCGTGAGTTCCCAGTCGATTTTCAACATGACAAAGAACATTCCGCCCAGCAATGCGAGCGCCGTGGCGATCGGAAAGACCCCGTTCATCGTGAGGCTCTGAATGGCGTAAGTATCGGCTGTCACCCGGTAGAGAAGATCTCCCACCTGGCGGCGGCTGTGGAATGCGAGCGACAGGCGCTGAAGGTGCGCATATAGATCTCGCCGCATATCATTGACCATCTTCTGGCCGATCTTGATGGTTGTATAATTGTTGAGAAGTGTAACTGCGCCGAGAACAACGTAGACGAATACGATGCTTACCGCCGCCAGGACCAGCAGGCTCGATGGGGAAGAGACGATTTTGTCCAGCCCCCATGGAGCGGGATTTCCGCTGAGTACGTTATCTATGATCACCTTCAAAGGCCAGGGTTTGAGCAACTCAAGCCCGCTCATGAGGAAGACCTGAGCGAGGGCGAAAATAAATGGTAGACGGTATGGCCACAGGTATTTCAGAATCTTGTTGAACATTGCGGCAGCTTCTCTCGTGCTAATCACTCATGCAGTAAAATCGTCACTTTTGCGCCGGAGACACTCCCCGGAGTTCATCGCGTATTTAATCCGGCTGGAGAAAAAGGAAAAGCAAAAACTCACCGTTTCTTTGAAATGACAGATTTCCTTCACCAATTTCAGCAATATTACCGATTACCCCTATATCTTACCCGTTTGGCAGGCTGCGGCCGGGACCAGGCCGGAGAGTTCCTGCGGCCGTGCCTGCAAAAAGATCGGGTTGTCGGAGGTTGGGGGCATGCGAAAGAAAGAGTACGCGGAGAGGGAGGAGCATTTCACGCGCGAATACACATCGACAGTGAGCAGAATTCCTCTCAAGATAGATGACGAAATCATTGTCCGGTCCCTGGGGAACGCAGCACACAAAACACGCTCAAAAATAATCGGGGCCGTTCATGGCCAATTCATCATTATCGACGAGCCCGTGGTAGTCATAAACGACCGGCTCTCTGCATACATCGAGGACGATTTCGTCTGCTCCTATTTTACCGAAGGCACGCTTTACAATTTCAAAAGCAGATATAAGAAGCATTTAATCGATAACATGGTTTGTATTAATTATCCTAATGATATAGAAGTCAGGCAAGTCCGAAAGCATCGAAGGATAAGGGTTAATATAGAGACCGAGTTCCAGATCGAAGGAACATCGGATTCGTTCCTGGGTGATATGCTTGATATCAGCCGGGGCGGGTGTCGTCTTTCCCTGCATTCTTTAGTTCCAGCGACCAGGGGCATGAATGTTTTGCTGGTCTTCAGTCTTCCCAATGAAGTAGTCGTCAGCGGACTTAAGGGAGTCATCATGAGCATGAGGCATATTAAGAGCCGTGAAATGACGGAATTGGGCATATGCTTCAGCGGCAACGTCGATGAACTTGCAAAGGTGGCTGACTTCTGCGAATTCTGCATGTTTTTCGAAGTGGAATAATATTCTTCCTGCCGGTTCTTGCGCTTTCCATTTTAGAAACTATAGTTCGCTTTAGGCTGGTCATTTTTTCGGAGTGGTCCGAGAATAATCACTGCAGTGATGGCTGCACGGGAATTCCGAAGTTGCAATGAAAAGTGAAATTCAAGGAAATTAGAATGAACGGTAAAGTAAAATGGTTTAATGATCAAAAAGGCTATGGTTTCATCGCAGACGACAATGGGAAAGAATACTTTGTGCACCACAGCGCTATCGATGCCCAGGGATTCAAGAGCCTCCAGGAGGGCGAGAGGGTCAGCTTCGAGGTGGAGCAGGGAGCAAAGGGACCTCAGGCGGTACGCGTAAAAAAGCTCTAACAACTCTGCCTGAAAGTCTGTGCACAGGATAGTGCATCGAATTCGGGATGGTTTTCTGTTGCAGGTGCAAGGGGGCCTGATGTCCGGTCGGGTCCCCGGTTACCAGTTCCAGGATAGTTCCGGGAAACCCTCCGTTCCGCCGCATTCGGCGGGCAGGGTGATCGTTATTGTAGTGCCTTGCCCGGGCGCGCTTTCCACTTCTATGTTTCCACGGTGGCTTTTTATTATCCCGTAGGAGACCGCCAGCCCCAACCCGGTCCCCATCTTCTTTGTGGTAAAAAACGGATCGAAGAGCTTGTCCAGATGCTCCCGCGGGATACCTGGCCCGTTATCGGTGAACTGGATTTTTGCCATGTGCCGTTCCGGAATCCATTGTGTGCTGACCCGAAGAAAGCCTTCTCCAGACATCGCCTCGGAGGCGTTGATCAGGATATTGAGAAAGACTTGCTTCAGTTGGTCCTTGTCGGCCATGAGGTGAGAGAATTCGGGACCGTAAACGCTCTCCAGCTTTATGTTCTGGAAGGATTCCTGATTCGACACGATCCGGATAACCTCGTCAAGCAGGTCGTGTACCGCCACGGTGCTTTTCTCCGGAGCGGTTTGCCTCGCAAACTCCAGAAGACCCCGAACGATGTTTCGGCAGCGAATCGTCTCCTGGACGATCACTTTGAGGTCGTCGTGTTCACTGCTCCCGGGAGGGAATTGCTCCATGAGGAGTTGGCTGAACGTCAGTATGCCCGTTAGAGGATTGTTTATCTCATGGGCTACCCCGGCAGAGAGCTTTCCAAGCGAAGCGAGCTTCTCACTTCGTATGAGCTGCTGCTGAGCCAGTTGGAGATCTAGCGTTCTTTCTTCCACCATCTGCTCCAGTCTGCTGCCCCACGCTGTGAGAGATGCCTTGGCCTTTTTCAGCTCCTGAGTCATATTATTGAAAGAACGGGCAAATGCCCCCAGTTCGTCTTCCGTGCGCACGGGGATCTGAAAGTCCAGGTCTTCTCTTGCCACCCGCTGTGTTCCTTCGATCAATTCTCCCAGCGGCCTGGTGAGAGAATAGCGCATGATGAAATAGAGGGCAAAAGCCAGGAGTCCCACCGAAGCAAGGCCAAGGAGAATGAGCCTGGTTTCGGCCGCCAGCAGGTGCTGATCCATCACCTGCAGTGAGAGGTCTATGTCCAGCACGCCAAGGACTTTCTGCTCAGCCGGATGCACATGGCAGCTTGCGTTCGAGCAGTCGGGCTCATTGTAGATGGGACTGATCATGCCAAGCAGGCGTTCTCCCCGCGCACCGGTGAATATTCTTGCCCTCTCCGGGGTGTCGAGCCTGACCAGAGGCTGCTGGGCAGCGTGACACTTGTAGCACTGCTCGGCCTGCTTATCTACGGACAGGCCCATTTCCGCCTTGTCCGAGGAATAGATGATTCCGCCAAGAGAGTTGAAGATTCGTACCTTCTGGATGGACTGCTGCCGGCCGATCGTGTCCACGAGCTGATGGAGCCGCTCCGGGGAATAATGCAGCATATCTTCGCGCGAACTAAGCTTGATTGTGTCGCTCAGCAGGCTTACATTTCTGATTGCTTCCTCCATGAGGTTCCCGCGCTGATTGCTGATAGTGACGGCAATATAGATCCCGATGATGATGATTACGAGCAGACTGGTGAGAATGCTGATCTTTGTGCCGAGTCGCTTCTGCCAGGGTAGTTTGCCGAAACGCATAAAAAAACCTGCCGGATCTGGTCTGAGAACCGGGCAGGAAACGGGTAGACAGCTCTAATTTTCCCGGATCGGCCTTCAGACCTGCAAAATAGTTCCAGTCGCAGCGGCAACCGATGAAAGAATTCACATGGGCCGCCCATAGGGAGAGGCGAACTTGACAAAACTGCACAACACGAGCAGGAGTATGGAGAACTCCTCCTATTTTGACATAAACTTGTGGTATTGACATAGAAAAATAATTTCGTTACATTCCCTCAAACTCTGAGATTTGTGATTCAGATTCTTTTCTGAAATCTGCTTCTGCTCTCTGTGCACTCACTTCTACCTGGCTTGAGACTCAGCCGATTCTTCATTTTCCATCCGTTTGCGGACTGGAACACCTTCAAAGGCTTTAACCCGAACCTTTTCGGCCATAGCTTTCTCTTAATCCCCGGAGGCTTAGATGGACATCAAGGGCAAGATTCTCATTGTCGATGACGATCCCGATTTCGTAAAAACCACGGAAATCATTTTGAGAACAGGCGGTTATGAAACAGCCGTTGCGACTGATGCGCGCAAGGGGCTTGAGAAGATCCTGGAGAACCAGCCGGACCTGGTGATCCTCGACATTATGATGGAAAGCATATTTGAGGGATTCAGTTTCCTGAGCACCCTCCGGACCGCCCCCGAGTATTCTTCTCTTAAATTCACCCCGGTCCTGATGGTCTCGAGCGTTAAGCAGGATACGGGTTCGAGGTTCATGTTCGATGATGAAGGCGATATGGGAGAGATTCCCCAGCCGGATGACTTTATGGACAAACCGCTCAAACCGAACGCGCTTCTGGGAAAAGTCGCCTCCCTGGTGCGAAGGGTAAACTAGATGACGGTTCGTTAACCCTTTCGTTGTGCGTGTTCGAGGGCTGGATGGATAATCCCCGTGTCCTTGTAATAGACGATGAGGAGATCGCCAGAATCTCCTGCCGGCGTGTTTTGGAATCCAGAAGGATGAGCGTGAAGCTGGCTTCGGGAGGCAGAGAGGGACTGGAGTATCTGCTGCGCGAGCCGTTCGACCTGATCCTGGTGGACCTCAAGATGCCCGGCATGGACGGAGTGGAAGTCGTCAGCCGGATAAAGAGCTTTGATCCTTCCATCATTACGATCCTCATAACGGGGTATGCCACCATTGAGAGCGCAGTGGCCGTAATGAAGGAGGGCGCATACGATTACCTGCCCAAGCCCTTCACGCCCGACGAACTGCTCATCGTCGTGCAGCGCGGTCTCGAGAAGCGCAGGCTCGATCTGGAATCGACCGCTCTTCGTGAAGAAAAGGCGGCCATGGAGCGCAATTTCGTCACCATGGTCACCCACCAGCTCCGCTCTCCTATTGCCTCGATCTGCCAGTACACGGAGGTTCTGCTGGGCGGCATGGCAGGGGAGCTCACCGGCGGGCAGACAGAAATCCTGGAACGGATGCGGCACAGGCTGGAGGGACTCCTGCAGCTCATCAATGATTGGCTCGATATGAGCCGCATACAATCCGGGGAAATACTGAACCGCATGGAACCCGTCTCCGTTGCGGAACTTGTGGAGGAGGTTCTGGCAGGCTTCGAGCTTTCCGCCAGGGAGAAGGGCATAGCATTTCATGCGGAGATACCGGCCGGTTTCCCGCCGATTCGGGTCGATCCTGCCACTTTCCGGGAGTTGCTCAACAATCTCGTGTCAAACGCGATCAAGTACAACCGGGAGTCAGGCGCGGTCAGCGTACGCGCCTGCGAGAGGATGGGCTGGGTGGTCCTTGAGGTGGAGGACACCGGGGTGGGAATGGAGGATGTGGAAATTCCTTTCGTCTTCGAGCAGTTCTACCGTGGAAAGTCCCCGGAAATTCGCCGGCAGCAGGGTACAGGCATCGGACTGACAATAGCCCAAAGAATCGCAAAGGCACATGGAGGAAAGATAGAAGTGCGCAGTACGCCGGGAGAAGGAACAACCTTTTCGGTTTACATAAGCAGGTGATTTGTTTTTTAGCCCACGCCGGTCGTAACACTCGGAGGTAGCACATGGAACACAATCTACAGGAAATTGATTCAATAATTGATCAATGGGGACCGAAGCCCGCCTCACTCCTGCAAATCATGCTGGATGTCAATCACAAGTACCATTACCTGCCGCGGGAGAGTATCGACCGTATCGCGGAGAGGCTCAAATTGCCGATCACCCAGGTCTACAGCGTCGCCACCTTTTTCAAGGTCTTCAGCCTGACGCCGCGCGGCAGGAGTATCATGCACGTGTGTACGGGGACAGCCTGCCATGTAAAAGGGACCCCCAAACTCCTGGACCGCCTGAAACACACGATCAATCTCAGTCCGGGCGAAACGACGGAAGACCTGGCGCTTACCCTGGAGACCGTGAACTGTGTCGGCGCCTGTGCTTCGGCGCCGGTGGTCGTGGTGGACGGGGCAACCTTCGCCGAAATGTCGCCGAATAAGGTGAGCGAGCTTGTCAAAAAACTTCAAAAAGCAGACGAGAGCTAAGGGGAAGTAATGGAACGGCTCAATAATATTCTGGATCTGGATAGATTGCGCAAGGCCGTCGTCGAGAGGCAAAAGCACCTGAAGAAATGGATCCGGGTATGTTCAGGCACCGCATGCCATTCTCAGGAGAGCCAAAAGCTGATCGAGGCCCTGCGGGAAAACCTCAAGGGAAAGGCTCCCGAGGAGCATTATCTGGTCAAGGGTACCGGCTGCAACGGCTTCTGCGCCCAGGGGCCGATTGTGGTCGTCGAACCTGAAAACATCTTTTATGCACGGGTGTGCGCGGACCGCGCTGCTGAAATAGTGGACAGGACCGTGCTTGGCGAAGAGGTGATAGAAGACCTTCTCTACATAAACCCCGAAACGGGGAACAAGATTATCCACGAGCGAGAAATTCCTTTCTTTGCCGGGCAGGAGAGGCTGGTCTTTCATGATACCGGCTTGAACTTCGTGACCGATATTGACGACTACATAAGCCGCGGCGGCTATTCGGCCGTGGCTAAGGTGCTGGGGGGCATGACCCCCGAGGAAGTGATCGGCACGGTCAAACTCTCCGGTCTGCGCGGCAGGGGCGGCGGCGGGTTCCCGGCCGGAGTCAAATGGGAATCCTGCCGCAGGGCTCGGGGAAGGCCCAAGTATGTGATCTGCAATGCCGATGAAGGAGACCCCGGCGCCTACATGGACCGTTCGGTCATGGAAGGCAATCCGCACCAGGTCATTGAAGGCATGGTTATCGCCGCATATTGCATCGGAGCCACCGAGGGCTATATCTACTGCCGCTACGAGTACCCGCTGGCAGTAAAGAACACGCAGTGGGCCATCGAGCAGGCGAGGCAGTACGGATTGCTGGGGGAAAACATTCTGGGCAGCGGCTTCAATCTCGATGTTTTCGTCAACCGGGGAGCGGGCGCCTTTATCTGTGGCGAATCCACCGCACTCATGGCTTCTCTAGAAGGCAAGATTGGAGAGCCGCGCGGCAAACATATCCATACGGTCGATAAGGGGCTCTGGAGCAAACCGAGCAATCTCAACAACGTGGAGACCTATGCCAATGTGCCGATGATCATAAACAACGGCGCGGAGTGGTATTCCTCAATCGGCACGGAGCGCAGCAAAGGCACGAAGATCTTCTCGCTGGTGGGCAAAATCAATAATTGCGGTCTGGTTGAAGTGGCTATGGGCACGCCCCTGAAAAAGATCATATACGATATCGGAGGCGGCATACCACACCAGAAACGCTTCAAAGCCATTCAGACGGGAGGACCTTCAGGGGGGTGTATACCCGAATCCCTCATGGATCTGCAGATCGATTTCGAGCGGTTGAAGGAAGCGGGCTCCATGATGGGCTCGGGCGGCATGATCGTTATGGATGAAGATACCTGCATGGTCGATGTTGCGCGCTACTTCCTCAACTTTCTGAATGAAGAATCCTGCGGCAAGTGCGTTCCCTGCCGTGTCGGCGTAAAGCGCATGCACGAGATCGTCTCCCGGATCTGTGACGGAAAAGGCGAACCGGAAGATCTGCAGCGGCTGGAGGAACTCGGAGAGACTATCAAGGAGGCCGCGCTCTGCGGCCTTGGCAAAAGCGCCCCCAATCCGGTGCTGAGCACCCTGAGGCACTTCCGGCACGAGTATGACGCCCATGTGAATGAGAAACGCTGCCCCGCCAAGGTCTGCAAGCCCCTCATCCAGTTCGACATCGATATGGACAAGTGCAAAGGCTGCGGCCTCTGCCGGAAAAAATGTCCTTCCGGGGCGATTATAGGAGCGAAGAAAGAATGCCATTGCATTGACGATGAACTCTGCGCCCGCTGCGGAATTTGTGCGGATACCTGTAAGTTCGGCGCAATCAGCATAGCCTGAGATCGGATGAAGCCATGGAACTGATAAATAATCTGACAAAGAAGCTGGAAATCCGGGACCGGGGTTTTCTCAATCAAAAGGTCTCCGAGCTGAAGCGCTGCTTCACCGAGCCCGGGAAACCGTTAAAGATGGCCTCCTTCTGCGATCCGCTCTCAAAGCGCGCCTGTATCACCCTTTGCCCGGCGGGCAGCGGATATGACTGCAGCTCGGAGGAAGTACGCAGAGCCGTGCATGAGGAAATTGCCCGTGTCGGCATAGAGTTGTCCGTCGGCAATATGAAGACCGGGTGCACTGGAAGCTGCAAACATGGTCCCCTGATGGGATTTCCGCAAAGACAGTTCTTCTACGTCGGCATAAAAGCCGAAGACGTTCCGCGCATAATCGATGAGACGATCATACGCGGCAAGCTCATCTTCCCCTTTCTCTCAATAGACTCCGGGCGCTCTTACCGGAGCGACATTTTCTACGAAAAATCCACCGGCTTTCTGGCTGCAATCGATGAAAAGGTCTGCATGGTGGACACCGCCAAATACTTCCTCGATTTCGAGGATACCCTTTCCTGCGGAAAATGCGTACCGTGCAGGATAGGCATGAAAAGGGCCCATGAGTGTGTCACCCGGATCTCGGCGGGTGAAGGGACGGAGGAGGACCTCGAGCAAATCCGGACTCTTTGCAAGGTGATGGAGCAGGCCCCGAATTGCGAGTTCGCTTTCACAAGCATAAAGCCCATGCTGAGCGCGGTGAACTTCTTTGAGTCGGAATTCAGGGCGCACATCGAAAAGAAAGAATGCTCGGCGGGTGTCTGTAAAGAACTCGTTGAATACCAAAGAAAGCTGGCAGTCAGGGAAAGGCTCGGCCAGAAACCAAAATAGGCAATCCGGATACAGAATGCCGGAAGATTTCCCCTCTCCTGGTACACGAGCGCAAACGCTGTTGATCGATTCCTCCTCCCGACCACCCGGCATTCAGCATCTACGGGATGATTTGAATACAAGCTCATAGAAGGAAGGCTGCCATGGCGAAAGTTACATTGAAGATCAACGGCCAGGAAATAGAGACCGAACAGGGCGCTACCATACTGGATGCCGCAAAGCAGGCGGGGATTTTCATCCCTACTCTTTGCCATCATCCCTATCTGCCTCTTGAGGAGGCATGCCGGATCTGTGTCGTGGAAGAGGTCCGGGGAGGATGGTCCAGCCTCGTGGCAGCCTGTGTCTATCCGGTGCGCAACGGAATGACCATTGAAACCGATTCGGAAATGGTGCTCCGGTCCCGCCAGACCATAATCGACCTGCTTCTCTCCAATCACCCCACCGACTGCATGACCTGCCATGCCGCCGGCAGGTGCGAACTCCAGGATTTCGCATTTCTTTACGGGATACAGCGAGCCGCATACAAGGGCGAACAGTCCAACCTTCCCATAGACTCCGATCCGAGCCCCTACCTCTACATCGATATGAACAAGTGCATTCTGTGCAGGCGTTGTGTCAGGGCCTGTCATGACATCCAGGGTGCGGATATCTGGGGTAAGGTTGGCAGAGGCTTTCATCAGCGCATCGCCACCGCCTTCGGCTCCACCCTCGAAGAAGCCGGCTGCGAGATGTGCGGGCACTGCGCGGATTTTTGTCCGGTGGATGCAATCGGATTCCGCAATGGCCGCGGACAGATCAGGTCCTGGCAGTTGCAGGGAGATTCCACCGTCTGCCTTCAGTGCGCCTGCGGGTGCCGGGCGCAGTACGACAAAATCGGCGATAAAATAGCGGCGGTGCGGGGCGATTTCAGCTCTCCGGTCAATGTCGGCGCCTTGTGCAAAAAAGGAAGATTTAACTTCGACTTCATCAACTCCCCCTCCCGGCTCTCCGGGGCGCTTGTGCGGGTCAATGAGGAACTGGCCCCCATGCCGGTTGAAAATGCCCTGGAGTTCGCCGCCCTCGGATTGAGCGAGATAAAGAAATACTCCGGCCCGGATGCAATCGGTGTTATCTGCGGCGGAATGCTGACCAACGAGGAGTACTACCTGGCGCAGAAGCTTACCAGGTTGGGTATCGGCACCAACAACATCGACAATATTGCCGGTCCATGGCAGGAGGCCGTCTATCACGGTCTCAAGGCCGCCTTCGGAGACGGCCCGATAGGCAACCCGCTGAAAAATATTGCGGATGCGCGCTCAATCCTGGTGCTCGGGTCCAATACCATCGAGAAACATGCCATAGCAGCGTTGAACGCCCGCAAGGCAGTCCGGGAAGGCGCGGTTATGATTGTCGCCAATCCGGATGCCGTCCCGCTGAAGAAGACGGCGGCCATGCACCTGCCCCTTGAAAAAGGTGAGGAAGACGCCCTGGTCAAAGGAATGATCAAAGTCATTCTGGATGAACACCCGGTGGATGACCTGCTTGCCGGAGAGGCCGGAAAGCCGTTCAAAAAACTGGCCCGCACCCTTAAATCGGTTCCCTGGAAAGAGATGTCCGAGAAAACGGGACTCTCGGAGAATGTGATTCGCGAGGCGGCCAAACTCTATGCATCCAACAGGCCCGCTGTGCTCATATACGGCATCGATCCGGATTCCTCGCCGGTTAACGAAGAGTTCTACTTCGCCTGCGCCATGCTTCAGCATCTGTTGAGCGACGGAGCTTCGGCCCGCAACAGCCTGTTCGTTCTGGGCGCCTCCGGAAATGCAGCGGGAGGCGCCGAATTCGGGGCTCTGCCGGAGTTCCTCCCCGGCTTCCATTCCCTGAAAACGGCAGGCACAAAAAAGATGGCGGCAAAGTTATGGGGAGTCGAACCACCTGCCAAACCCGGTATGAGCTGGCCGGAAATGTTTTCCGCAATAGAGCGGGGGGAGTTGAAAGGGCTCTACCTGATCGGACTCGATCCCTTCGATTTGGGACTTCCCGAGGAACAGGTGACAAAGGCGCTCGAAAAACTGGAGTTCCTGTTGGTGGAGGATTGCATCCAATCTCCCGCCTGTGCCCATGCGCACCTTGTGCTTCCCTCTCGAAGCTTCGTGGAAAATGAGGGAACGGCGATCAACAGCGAGCGCAGGCTGCAAAAACTGGAACCTGCCCTCTTCAGCAGGCGTTCAGCCTTGTCCGATTTTGACCTGATAAACGGCCTCATGGTCCATTTCAATCCCCAGTTGAAGGCCGAGAGCCGCAACTCGGCTTTGAAGGAAGCGGCGCATTTCATTCCGGACCTTGAAGGAATCACACTGGAAGGAATAACCGAACTGGGAATTATCCTGGGCAGCGCCAACGCCCAATCGTCACTGCAGATCCCGCAGGCGGAGGAGGCGCAGCCAAAAGCCGCGGCGGGTTGAAAAACAAAGCAATGCCTCGAAGTCTCTTATTGAGTCTGAATCTTTAAAAGGAGCGGGGGAAATACCCCCGCTCTCTCAATTTCGGCCATGCGCGAACTTGTGAATGGCTGGAGCTAATCGCTCAAACCATCCGGTGTCACCACAAGCGGGAAATCGCATTCCCTGAGGTGCTCGGCCAGCAGAAAACCCTTCAATGTCGCGGGAATGGACCGGGCGTCCTGCCTCTCGAAAAAATCATCCCTGATGACCGCTGTGCGGAGCGCGTTCGCCGTCTCTATTTTGAAAACCCGGCCCCTTCGACCAAATTCATAGGAATCCGTGATCGAGCAGGATTCAAACTCTTTCTGAAGATATTCATAGACCGCTGCTATTTTCTCGCCGTCTGCCATGCCTGCCTCTCTTTCCAGCATCCTGCCCCGCATTGGCGGGCGATGCATTCGCTATTTTAGACGATGAGCGAAAAAGTAACACAAGAGTGAATTTTTTTTAATTTTTCCTTGACTGCTTCGTTCCAAAAATATATTTAACCACGACGGTTGCAGCATGGCGCCAGATTGTGATCCATTCGGCGAATCAGTTGCTCCCGAGATACATCAATATCTTTTTAGAGGTCTTACCGAGTCCTCAAATTGATCTTTAGCCCGCCAAAAGCGGGCTTTTCTTTTTTACGGGATTGCTATAGAAATCGAGAGGACATTTCGATTTCGGAGCTGTGGTGAAGAAAAGCTCGGCCATCATTCAGATAATCGTCGTCAGCATCGCTGTCATCTACGGAACTGTCTGTTTTTACCTGGGAAATTTCGGAGGTGCTTTTGCCACCCTGCCTTTCCTCGCATTTTGCTATGTCTATATCGTAGGCAGGCAGAGGAGACAAAGGCATCCGGTGGAAGATGACGGCGAAGAACCCCCGAACCGGTCGGGCAACGGCAATTCCCCATAAGTGAAGCCCCTTGGGGGAGTCGGATTGGATCGACCGGCATTCAAGGGCAGGTTGGCTGATATGGCAGGGAATGCGAGAGTACACCCCGGGGAGATGCAGGAGCTTCGGGAGCGGGCCGAACGGTTCCAGAGCATCTTCGATAATTCCACGCTCGGCATATTCCAGTCTTCCCTGGAAGGCCGCTTCCTGATGGTCAATGCCGCTTTTGCCAGGATACTCGGCTACGACGATCCCGAAGACCTTCAAAAATCCGTCCACGACATCGAAAACCAGTTCTACCACCATCCCGGAAGCCGAAACGAAATCCTTTCCGTGATCGAAACCAGGGAGGGCATCTCGAAGTTCGATACCGAACTCTTCCGCAAGGACGGCAACCTGATCAAATGCTCGATGAGCATACGGGCCATACGGGACGCAAATGGAAAAATCACCCACCTGGACGGCTTTATCGAGGATGTGACGGATGCGCGGTTGAAAGAGAAGCAACTCCGCGAGCTGTCGGAAAGCCTGGCCAGGGAAAACCTTCGCCTGCGTTCAGAGTTCAAGGACCGCTATTGCTTCGGAAAAATTATCGGCAAGAGCGCACCGATGCAGGAGGTGTATGAAAGCATACGGCAGGCCGCGGGAACCGATACGGCCATCATCCTCTACGGTGAATCGGGAACGGGTAAGGAACTGGCGGCGAGAGCGGTCCACGAATTCAGCCGGAGAAGGGGCAGGGAATTTGTACCGGTGAACTGCGGTGCAATCCCGGAGCATCTCCTTGAGAGCGAGTTTTTTGGACATGCAAAAGGGGCCTTTACCGGCGCGGTCTCCGATTCCCGCGGCTATCTCGACCGCGCCGACGGCGGCACGCTCTTCCTGGATGAAGTGGGGGAACTGCGCCTGGATCTTCAGGTAAAGCTGCTCAGGGCTATTGACGGCGGATCTTACTTCCCGGTGGGCGATAGCAGGCCGAGGAAATCGGATTTCCGCCTCATTTCCGCGACCAACCGAAACCTGCGCGACATGGTCAGGCAGGGAAAAATGAGGGAGGATTTCTTCTTCAGAATAGATATCGTACCCATCGATTTGCCCCCGCTGAGAGAACGGCGAGAGGATATCCCTTTCCTGATCGCCCACTTCCTGTGCGAGTTCACCGGAAGCGACAATCCCGCCTCCATCCCCGGCCGGGTCCTCGAAGCCCTCTACAAATACGACTATCCCGGAAATGTGCGTGAGTTGCAGAATATCCTGCGCCGCTACCTGACGACAGGGAAACTGGATTTGCTGGGCCACGGCCAGCCGTGCCCCGATCTCGCGGCGCAAACAGGGAGCCTTGCGGAAAAACTCAGCGCTCATGAGAAGGAGATCATCGAAATCTGCCTCATCGAGAACCGGTGGCATCGGGGACGGACTGCGGCAGCTCTGGGCATCGACCGCAAGAGCCTCTATACCAGGATGAAGCAATATGGGCTAAATTTCCCTAAAAAGGGGTAGAATTGCCTATTAGCTTTTTGGCTGTAAATTCGCCTACCTGTTGCCCCGTACCCTAAAAAGGGGGCGGAATTTCCCCGCAGTATCTTTCCCTTCTCAAATGCCCAAACCATTTTACCCTTTAATTCAAGTTACTTATCATTTCATTCCAGCAGGCACGAGATATGCTCATAACCCTTTATGCAGGCCTCGACCAGATCTGCGAACATCTGCGCCATCTGCGGATACTCAAATCGGAAGGAGAATGAAATGGAAACACGGGAAAGAATGGAGATCAGGCGCTGGGTCCACAAGGCGATCGGTTTTTTCATGAGTGAGGGCAGGGATAAAGCCCTGGCGGGGATAGCTGATCCTCGGGGCCCCTTTATCCTGGGCAGCCGCTACGTCTTTGCGCTGAACACGGGAGGAGAGCTTCTTGCGCACCCCTTCTTGAAAGAACTTCAGGGCAAGAATATAGCCGAACTGAGAGACTCGGAGGGCAAGGGATTCATCCAAAAACTGCTTGGAACGGCCAATGCCAGGGGCTATGGCTTTGTCGAATACAAATGGCCGGCGCCGGAGTCTAAAGAGAATCTGCACAAGACACTTTTTTTCGAGCGCGTCGATGGAATGATTCTCTGCGGCGGCTTCTACACAAAGGAAGAAAGTCCGCTCGAAGCCCTCTACAAGTGTTTTCGCCCTTACGGACCGGCGTGATCAAGAATCTGTCACGGCTTTCAGGCAGGAGAAGCTCGGAGTTGCTTCTCCTGCTCAGGCAATCATCGTAGGGTGAAGGATTCCGGGATCGCCGACCAGCCAATCGAAGTCATAGCTGACTATTCATTGTATACGGGCAGATCTACATGAACTCCAGAATACGGCTATGCGGAGAGTCTTTTCTGATAAGGAGGTGGAAGGGCATTTGAGCTATTGTGATCTGTGTATTCACTACCTTGTCGGTGACGCCCGCGCGGATCATGTCCGGCCATGCGCCGGGGGGCCACTCGATGACGATGTCACCTCGGCCTCCGGCAAGCATTCTCCAGACGTTTTCCAGATATGCAGTCTCATGGGTTGTGATTCCCAGTGATTGAACGTTGTGCTTGTGCCATCCATTTCCAGTATAGGTAATGACTGAAAAGTCCTGTTCCTTCAGATCTTTTATTGTCCTTATGTTATAGATGTCCTTTATCCTTGGATGGCCGGCATAGGTAAAAAAATTGAGTTTTTTCAGGTAAAACGGCGCCTTGTGAGTGATCGCCTGTTCCATGCGTTCGGGGGTCGGGACAGTCATGATCGCATCGTCTTTCCCTGCCTTGAGATTTTCCTGGCATCGCGGCCAGGGATACTGCGTCCAGACAACCGGAACGCCCATTCTGTTTACGAGAGCTTCGGTAATGATTTCATAAAAAAAGCCGGTCATGGCCCCATCTTCTTTAACCCAGTGAAAAGGTGGAAAGCTTGGATAGGCAACACGCAAAGGGGGCTCGGGCTGTGCGGTTGAAACAGGCAGGAACAGGGCAGCAAGCAGTAGAAATAGTGTCTTTTTAAACATCCGAGACCCGTTAGCTCTCTCGGTTTATCAGGCAAAGGTTTCATCCCGGGCTAAATCAGATCTACCCCCGGTCCGGTTGCTCCACCCGGTGTTCCGCATTTGCACGGGCCTGCATCACCGGCGGGAGGTACCAAATCATGATCACACTACTCTCTTACATATATCGGTATAGCAGAGCTTTTTCACAGGGTCCTTCAAAAAAATGTTCGCTTGCACGATGATGTGCGATGAAGAGGCCCCAAAAGGCTATCGCTTTTCCGGATCCCGTCCGATATCATCCTTGTATCACCCATTAGTGAAGTTGCAAAAACCCTTCTTCTGCGGGAGCTGGTTATGAAAACTGCCCTCTTGACCGCCTTGCTCTTAGTCTCGTTTGCCATTCCGGCTTTTGCCGATGACCCCCTGACCGATCTCAGATGCAAATCGGGATTGATCATGGTTGGAGAAACAAAACTTGAAGTCGTCTCAAGATGCGGCGAACCCGCCGGCAAGAGTACCGTCGAGAGGCGCCTGCCTCGCACCGTCAAGCCCACCTATGTTACCATTGAGGAATGGACATACAACTTCGGACCAAGCGACTTTATTCACGTTCTGGAATTCGAGGGATCGACCCTGAAGGCGATCAGGCGGGGTTCACGCGGTTTTTGATCAAGCCTGGGATCAGCCTTGCCGGTTTGCGAATAATATTGAGTGATATCGCCACATCTAATACAGTGCCTGGTGGCTCCGGGAGATTTCTCACTTCCGCAGCTCGGCTGCAATCGCCAGCGCAAACTCCACGGATCGCTATATTGCGCACGGGACGCCTGCCGCAAGTAGGAGGATTTTTTATTGGAAGGGGTGTAATTGAGCGTGATGCCTGTTGAAGACAAAAAAGCGGAAGACATAGAAATAGATTTCTTCCGTGACGAGGATGCACCAGGGGTCGCCGGACTTTTTCGCGAAGTCTATGGAGAAGGGTACCCGATCAGGACATACTATATTCCGGAGAAACTGATCGAGGAAAATGCTTCCGGCCGTATCATCTCCAGCGTGGCACGCACCTCGAAGGGCGAAGTGGCCGGGCATAATGCTCTCATTCTACTGGACTCGACCCAACGTATATATGAAAATGCGGCGGGAGCAGTCCGATCGACTTTCCGGGGGCAGCGCATATTTCCCAGGCTGTTCAGGCATTCCCTCTTCGAGGTAGCGATGCGTTTCGGAGTGGAGGCAATTATTGGGGAACCGGTGTGCAGCCACCCCCATTTACAGAAAATGTGCCTGGAAATCGGCTTCACGGAACTGGGACTTGAAGTGGACCTCATGCCTGCCGCAGCCTATACCTCCGACCCCAACGTATCCGGCAGGGTTTCCGTCTTGCAGGGATGTTTCATATACAGACCCCAATCACAGGAAGCTCACATCCCCTCTGTCTATCGAAAAGAACTGGAATTTCTCTACTCAGAGATAGAGGGAGAGCGCACCTTTTCCCATACGGCAGGAAGTCTGCCTGCTGAAGGGAGCACCCGTGGAAGAGTGAGACTGTTTCCACTGGCACAGGTCGCAAGGATCTACCTGGAAGAGATCGGCGCCGATCTCGGCTCTTTCATGGTACGTTCCGAAACCGAGGCGCGCGATCAGGGAGCGGAGGTTTTTCAAACATGGCTTCCGCTCGCTTCCCCCTTCGCGCCAGTGGCTGCGGATATCCTGCGCGCCCGGGGCTATTTCTTCGGCGGCATACTCCCATGCCTCGCCAGCGGGGACTGCCTGCTGATGCAAAAGCTGACCAGGGAACCAGACTGGGATGCAATGGTGCTCCATAGTGACCGCGCCAAAAAAATAATGGAAATGGTCAGGAGTGACTGGGCTGGTGTAAAAGCATTGTCCGGCAAAAAGTGAAGTATGGTGGGGTCCTGAGCGAGGATAGATGCACCAGGGGGCGGAAACTTCAATCGTCGCCATTAAAGAAGCGGATCTTTTTTGCCGTGCATTGGTGGAATCGATTTCAATTGAACGCGATCACGTTTTCTTCAAGGTTAGGAGATGATCGCTAACCTCTCTTGTTCCACCTTCAAGATCACATTCCCAAATAGTCATCATGCGCCATCCAGCAGATTCTAATTCCTCGCGGGTGCGTTTATCACGGTCCAGATTGCGCTTGATTTTGGCTTCCCAATAATCCCGGTTGGTTTTTGGCATGCGCCCGCCGCGCTTGCACGAATGTCCGTGCCAGAAGCATCCATTGATGAAAACAGCGAGTTTCCATTTGCGGAAAGTCAAATCGGGGTTGCCGGGAAGGCGCCTGTTGTCAAGCCGAAACCGGAAACCCATTTGGTGCAAGGTCTTGCGCACGATCAACTCGATGGACGTATCCTTCCCCTTGACCGTTGCCATAATTCGACTTCGTTCTTCTTTTGTGAATACGTCAGGCATTATGCTTCAAGCCGACCAGGAACTTCTGACATAATCCAGGTGGTCAGTGCGTCGAGCGCTTTTTGGGTAATAGAATCCTTCTGGCTCACGATACTTTACGCTCCGTTACGCTTCCATTCTTCCATCCGACTCAGAGATCGGTTTAAGAAACAATCACTCGACTGGGCTCTTGCAGCCATGTATCCGGGAATTCGGCTGATTCTTCCGGCCAAGGGGGTCAGGAGGTGGTCGGAAAGCCACCGGACAGCAGGAACTGCAACGGCGTCTCCCATGGCGCGGTATGCATTGTTGTAGTGCTTCGGCAACCAGAAGGTATCGGGAGCGCCCATCAGTCGGGCCAATTCGCGACGATTCATTAACCGCGCTTTTACTATGCCTCCCTGGATGACTACCACGGTTTGGCGGCTTGATCCGCCACCGGGCGCCCTTAAACAGCCGCTTACGTGATCGTCTCTAACTTCGGCCCGTTGTTCTCCCTGTCGTATACGCTTATAGATAGTGAGAACAGTAATTCCGTCGTTTTTTGTTTTGGCGTCTTCTATTTTCTTCCGGTGGCGATCATTCATCAATTCCAGGAGGCGGCAGACCTCTCGGTCCGAAAACCAACCAGGATCATGTCTATCGGGTTCTGTTATCATTTCGGGGAGGAGAATCCTGTTCTCCGTGGCTTTTGGCAAATTCCACCATATCCAGAACTTCCTTAAGTTCGGATCAAAGGCTTTTACATTGTCCAAGAGCTTATGAGTATGCCAAACAGATGGAATCACGGGCGGCTGTGCAAACGTGAGACCTGAAAAATCAATGGATTCATCCACTGCCACCATGAATATTCGTGGACGTGACTGGGGCACGAAATGCCTGGCGTCGATCACAACGGCTCCAAAACGGTAGCCAAGCGACGCCACAGCCTCGCAAAGACCCGTGAAGCTATCGCCATAAAGAAGACCAACCACGTTCTCAATAGTCAAAAGCTTCGGGGCGCGCCCTTCCTCCTGGAGTTCACGAATTATGCGCCAAAACTCCCAAAATGCGCCGCTATGCTTGGCGGTCATTCCCCGTCTCCAGCCTGCAAGCGATAAATCCCGGCATGGAAAGGACGCCCAGGCCAAGTGCGCCTCATTTGGAATCTCGGAACCTTTCACGTTTGAAACATCGTCAATCCGTATCGAGCCCGCTCCAAAATTTTTCTCGTAGATTTCCGTCTTACGCGGATCAATGTCGTTTGCCCACAAGCAAGCCCAGTCGTCACCGAGCCCGAGGCCGGCCAGACCGACCCCAGCAAAGAATTCATAAAACGTGAATTGGCTACTTTGTTCTTTCATGCTCTCTAACATCTTGGAACGGTTCATAAACGGCAGACGCAACTGTACGGCTCAATTCATGGCGCACCGCCATCAAGAGTCGTTTTACACCAAGATCATGGGTCTTGAAACACTCAATCTCATCATACTCGATATAAACGGAAGATGGGGATATGGCGCGAAAAATGATCCGGGCTGGCAGGTCTCTCCAAGCGAAGCACACGACTCGGGGCCAGAATGGCGCTTCTATCCGGTCGCGGAATGCAAAAGGTCAACTGACGGCGTTATGGGAGATCGCCTTCATTTCGGATGGAACACGACGGAGACGACATCCAGATGAAAACCCTGCGTAGTATGTTACGAAAACAGCGACTTATCGATAGCCTTCTCGTAGGCGGCCTCTTTGGTGATCTTCTTCTCGGCGATCAGTTGCTTGAGGTGCTGGTCCATGGTCTGCATGCCCACCGATGTGCCGGTCTGGATGAAGGAGTTGATCTGGGTGATCTTTCCTTCGCGGATCATGCTGGAGAGGGCGGACGCGCTGATGAGGATCTCGTTTGCCGCGCAGCGTCCCTTCCCGTCGGCGGTTTTGAGTAGTTGCTGGGCTATGACCGCCCGGAGCGAATCGGCTAGCATGGTCCGGGTCTGGGCCTGCTGATCGGTGGGGAAGGCATTGATGATGCGGTCGATAGTCTTGGCCGCACTGTTGGTGTGCAGTGTGCCGAACACCAGGATTCCCAGTTCGGCGCAGGTAAGGGCCAGGGAAATGGTTTCCAGGTCTCTCATCTCGCCGACCAGAATGATGTCCGGGTTCTCCCGGCTGGCCACTCTGAGCGCTTCGCTGAAACTGCGGGCGTGGGCGCCGATTTCGCGGTGTGTGATCAGGCATTTCTTGTTCTGGTGAACGAATTCGAGCGGGTCCTCGATGGTGATGATGTGGGCGTCCCGGGTTTCGTTGATGTAGTCGATCATGGCGGCAAGTGTTGTCGATTTGCCGCTTCCCGTGGGACCGGTCACCAGGACCAGGCCTTTGTTGAAATTGGCGATGGTGCTGAGCACTGCTGGGAGCTTGAGCTGTTCCAGGGTGATGATGTCGGAGGGGATAAGCCGGAAGACCGCTCCGATTCCTCGATGCTGGTAGAAGAAGTTGCACCGGAAGCGGCCGGCGCCGACAAGTTCGTATGCTTTGTCCAGATCGAGCTTCTCGTCGATTGCCGTACGCTGTTCGGGCGACAGGATTTCGAACAGGATCTCCCGATTCGATTCGGGCGTAAGGACCGGCCGGTCCGTGGGGACCAACTCTCCCCGCAGTCTCAGCAGTGGCGGAAAACCGATTACCATGTGCAGATCGCTTGCCCCGCGGGCTTTCATCTCCATGAACAAAGAATCTATGTGGGCCATTGTATCAGTGCTCCAAGAGGTGGCTCGAATTATTGATCGCTCTTTCCGGTAGTCCGGATGGGCTTCGCTCCGCTTAGCCTATGCCGGGGTTTTCATGTTTTCAGGGCGCCCCGGAGGACGTGGAACGCTCTATGAAACAGTTTTCGGCGCCTTGGCTTCCGATTCTGCAGATGCCTTGAATTTCGCCGGCTGGGTGGCGTTTGCGGCAGCATCCGCGGCCGATATCTTCTTCTCCGTGAGCAGCGCCATCAAAGCATCATCCATCAGTTGCATTCCTAAATTCTTGCCGGTTTGCATCATCGAGGGGATCTGGAATGTTTTGGCATCCCGGATCAGGTTCGCCACGGCTGGAGTGCCGATGAGTATCTCCATGGCCATCTCCATTCGCGTGCCTTCCGCTCCCGGAATGAGCCGCTGAGTAATGACAGCCTTCAGCGCCTCGCTCAGCATGGCTCGAACCTGGTTTTGTTCCTTGGCGGGAAATGAATCGATAATCCGGTCGATGGTTTTTGCGGCGCTCGAGGTCGAGAGAGTGGCGATCACCAGGTGCCCTGTTTCCGCGGCGGTTATGGCCAGGGAGATGGTTTCGAGGTCCCGCAACTCACCGACCACGATTACGTCCGGGTCCTGGCGGAGCGCACCTCTGAGGGCATTGGCATAAGAGAGGGTGTTGGCGCCGAGCTGGCGCTGGTTGACCGCTCCTTTCTTCAACGGATGAATAAACTCGATCGGGTCTTCGATAGTGATAATGTGAAGAGGACGGTTGGTATTGATATAATCGACCATGGCCGCCATGGTCGTCGATTTGCCGTGTCCCGTGGCGCCGGTCACCAGGATCAGCCCCTGGTGCGCGTCCAGGATGCGCTGGATCGTCTGGGGCATTCCCAGCTCTTCAAGGGTGGGAACTCGTGGAGGTATGATTCGAAAGACGGAGCTAATACCTCGCTGGTGTTCCATGGCGCTTCCACGGAACCGGCCGACCCCGTCCAGCTCATAGACGAAGTCGATCTGGAGATGCTCTTTCAGAGTGGTTTTTTGCTCCGGACTGAGCAGCTCGGGAATCATTTCCCGGCACTGCTGCAGGCTTAGCGGAGCGATTTTCAGCTTGCGCAGCCGTCCCAATAGCCGGAAAATAATCGGCTCGTCGGAAACGATGTGGATATCGGAAGCATTTAACTCTGTCGCCTTGGCAAAGATCTTATCCAGTATTGCCATTTTTGCTCTCTTTCACAGGCTCGGATCGTTACCGGTATGTGGAATTGATTAAGCTTTTCAGAAACGGCGTACTCTGCCGGGCTGAGTTTTATGCAATTATCCTGCCATTAAAAGGACTTCCTCCCTCTGCCCTCTGTTCTCCATGTGTTTTGGTTTGACCTTTGCATTAAAGATTCATTGCCCACCTGGAAGGATAGGGCAACACTCGCAGGCGATTCGAACGCCGTGCAGGGGAGACGATGGCGCGGCAGGGTTTGTAACCGGGTTTTTCCACGGGCAGAAGGGATGGAGGGAAAAATGGGAAGCCTTGAGGAGCGGGAGCGTCTGGTCGAGCAATACCTGTCGCAGGACAACAAAGAGGCGGCTGTAAAACTCCTTTTCGAACTCGTCGTCATCAGTGCGAAAGAAAGAGACTTTGCCAAAGCCGAAGCCCTCCGAGACCGGATCTTCGAAATCGATCCTATGGCGTTGGAGCAGATAATCCAGTCCGGTGAAATCATCGAGCGGGAAAAGAATGAATCAATCGACAAGGGGCACAAAGAAATATGGTCCGGACTTTATGGGCGCTTCAGCGCCGAAGAGGCGGGGGCTTTCTACTTCGCTCTTGAAAATAAAAGCTACAAGGCGGGCGAGGTTGTTTACAGGCAGGGAGGAAGAGACGCCGGACTTTATTTTGTAAATCGGGGCGCTCTCAAGATAGCCTGCAGCCATGGCGGAGGGGAGGTGCTCCTCAAGTCAATTGCAGCGGGCCAGATAGCCGGAGAGGAGACCTTTTTCATAAGC
The DNA here is from genome assembly GCA_964539645.1 of uncultured Syntrophobacter sp. Taxonomy (GTDB): domain Bacteria; phylum Desulfobacterota; class Syntrophobacteria; order Syntrophobacterales; family Syntrophobacteraceae; genus SbD1. Next base: position 14,512 of record CAZIJV010000041.1, on the reverse strand, counting down.
TCTGTGTGCACGACTTCCATGACGGCGCTCTCAGTGGTGGAATTGAGTCGCCTGGACGCCGGCTGCCTCGGAAAGTGGGAGAGCGAGTTCCCGCTTCTCACACCGAAACTTGTGGAGTTCATCTCCGGCTTCGAAAAGACCGCCGATCTGCTCAGAGAAAAAGGCCTGGACCGGCGTGCTCACAAACGTATCGCCTTGGCAGGCGATATTGTTGTCCAGATGTTCGCTCAGTCAGGAAATCCCGTAGGGAAGCCGTTCAAGGCGGACCTTAGCGATCTGTCCCGGGGTGGGCTCTGCTTTTCGTTGAGGATCATGAAGCGGAAGACGGCGAACCTTCTGCTCGGACAGAGCGTGGGCCTGTCTTTCACCCGTCCGGGAGCGGATTCAGCCGTGGAGGTCAATACGAAAGGAATTATCGTTGCGGTCCGTTTCCATCCGCTAGTGGAGTCTTCCATTCATGTGAGGTTCGATAGCCCTATGGCTGTATAAGAAAGATTCACGGTCGTAAAACCGATACCCCTGTCAAAAAAGTGGCATCCTTTATTATTAGCCAGATCGTACCGCAACGCTTGCCTGTTTGCCGCCACACGAATTTATAATACGTTGCCCGTGCCGCAGACAGGAGGGATTAACGGCCGGCTCATTTGGGCGGCGCCACGGTGGGCGGCGCGGCCCTGTTTTCAGTTGCCGCGGCCTGTAGTTTCTTGACCTCCTTCTGTTCGTTTGAAATGTTTCCGGCAACAGTGGATCGCAGGCTGGTGAGGTTTTTCAGGATGTTGTACCAGAATGGCGCACCGAGGCTGAGCAGAGCAGCCGTGAAGAGGATGCCCAAAAAGCGCCCCGTCGTGAGGTTCTCACAGTATTTCTCTCCCCAGCGCCAGCCGTTTCCCTTTGCGGCCTGACCGGAGGGCAAAAGATTAAATCCGGTCTTGTCGATGCTTGCTTTGACAGACATAAAATTGCCGGCCTGGTTCTTCAAGTGAGTGGTGACAGTCTCATCGATAACGGACTCAAGATCCCCCTGTATCTGTCTATCCTTTTCCGGTAGTTTAGCGATCTCATCATTCACCTTCTCGCTAAGACTTCCTCGGGTAGCGCCCTCTTCAGAGACCGACACCAGAGCTTTCCTGACGGCGTCCGTCTGCTTTTCCTTGAATTTGTCGAGTGCCTCCTTCAGCACATTGGGACTGTCACTGAGGATTTTTTCCGCCTGTGAGGCCACCGTCGAAGCCTGCGCAACCAGTTTGTCGCGCGCGGTGCGATTGGTTGAGACAAATTTGTATATTTCAACGGCGTCGAGTTGAAGAGCAAAGGCGAAAATGACGGCAAACGCAACAGTCACCATACGAGTATGCATGGCAAACCACTGCTGCACTCGTTCCTGGCTGATATCGCACCAATATTGAAATTTCTGGTAAGCATTATCGATGGCCCCTGCAGCAATGGTTCCGGACCGGGCAAGTGTCGCTCCCGCGGCGGCAAAGGCATTAAGCCGGGCCGCGACATCGCTGACCGCACACTGCCATGACTGAAGCTCGCCTGGCGCCCGTTCGGCCAGCGCCTGTATAACCCCATTCGCTTCACTGAGTGTTTCCCTTGCTGATTTGATCGTTTCGCTCGCCTCGTCGATAGAGTCTTTATTTATCCCGAGTGCAATCAGCAGGTCACGGGCATACTTTTGCAGCTTTGGATCTTCAAGGTCGGCTTTTCCGATAGCTATTCGGTGGATGGCGTCGAAAATTTCGTCAGATCGTACGGCACTGGCAAGACGCCACCGGCCCGGCCAAAGCTTTATGAAGGAGCTGTCTGATATCATGGGATCTTTCAGAATATTATCGATGATCTTCTTTGCATCCTCTTTCCTGCCGGGGAGAATCGTTTCGAGGGAATTCCATAACCCGTAGTAAAGGTTCCAGCCGCGCAGATTAAGTAGTGATGATACCATCTGCACGGCTATGGTAATAAGCAGGCTTACCACCAGCATGATCAGCGTAAAGGCAATGAGTGTGTCGAGGCTGTCGAACATGGTTCACCTCCTTGTCGGAATACTTGCGGGCAGGGCGGATTGATTAATTTACTAATCCAGTTCAGGCTTTAGGCAATGATCGTTCGAATCTAAACATTCATTGAGAGAGATGATGATATCTTATGTGCAGCTTATGAAAGGATTGCGGATTGTCAAGTGAAATATGAACATCAGCGAATAGCAATCAAGCCATTTGAATAATCAACTCAATTCATGCAGGAATGCAGTAAACTCTCCTGGTTCCGGAAGGGCTTAAATTTCTTCTCAATCAAGGGCGTCCGGCGCCAGCTTCCAGACTCCGCCTTCTTTTCTGGCCAGCCCCTTTTTTTCGAGTTCAGGAGCGAGACGGCGGACTCTATCCACGTTGATCCCCTTCTTCTCTGCAAGGCTCCGTGGGGTTTCGGTATAACGCATCCTGGCAATATAGAGGTCGTAATACTTTGAGAGATAACGGTCGTCCATGGCCTCAGCGAGCACGTCTACTTTCCTCCCGTTGACCACTATTTCACGATAATCCGAATGCAAGGCATGAATAAGGATAGCGCGAAGCGTCTCCACTCCGATCAGTTGTTCATCTCCATCGAAGCCTTCACCGGTCACATGCTGGTAAGCATTTGAACTGTCGGTCCATATTCTGTATTCTTTCAGCGCCATGGAGAACTCCCGTTGAAAACTGTAGAGGGTTTATGGCAAAAACGGAGGAAAGGGTTGTTCTGAAGCTTATCCGACTTAAAGGATCTGCCGTGTCATCTCCAGACTGGGTCTCTTTTTTGAAGGGAAGATACTCTTCCGCCTCGGCCTTCCTCAGGGATGTACTCTACGGGATGACCGTCCACGAGATGGAAATCGAACTGCAAAAAGAAAAATCGCAGGTCAACAGCCTCTTTATGCTCATTGTGTTTGGCGACCTCATGGGTCTGCCGCTTCTTCCGCCTTATTACTCAATGCGGCTTCTGCCCTATATAGTCCCTCATATCGAAACCTGGAAGCGGCAAATGCTGCGCGAACGCGACCTTACCGACATCGCGGGCAATCTCTGAGTCCCTGATCTTAGCAAAAATATCAGTGAATGCCGAGTTGCATGTTCATACGATTTACCTCAGTATTAAGCGACCGGGATAATTCATAATAGTCCAGGAAGGGCTCGGCTTTTTCCCTGTTGTATTTGTCCATGATGAACTGCACTACCGGATATGTTCGGGCAAGATCGATCAGCTTGCTAAGGATGTTCACGTATCCCCGCTGTGTCTCGGGAGTACGCCAGAAGCTTCTCTTCCACTCCGCCAGGTAGGAAAGATAAGAGAGTTCCGCAACTGTTCGATAGCATCTCGCCACAGGTGAGAGCCTGTAGCGTATGAGAGTTCCGGCCATCTCGACGGCAGTCTCCGGAAGCACTTTCGTCATGTTCTCCGTGATCTTTACAGGGTGACCGCCCGACCCTCTTGCTTTCCAATCATGAGTAGAGAGAAAATCGATTATTGCCCTGATGGTGTCCCTGGCGTCGTCTCTCAGGTTGCTCCTTGCAAGCTGCTGCCCCACAGAAATCCGGCGCAGGAATCTTTTCGGTCGCCGGTTCTTTATTTTCGGGACGACGCGCCGCATATTAGCACTCGGTACTGCTCTACCTAATAATGGCATTGAGACCTAAACCATTTTTGTGAAGGATAAAAATATGAGTGCTCTTTTCTCCAGATTTCGCCTGCGTGAATGTGAATTCAGAAACAGGATATTTGTCTCGCCCATGTGCCAGTACTCAAGCCGGGACGGGATGCCGAACGAATGGCATCACGTCCACCTGGGGAGCCGGGCCGTGGGAGGCGCCGCCCTCGTCATGGTGGAAGCGACGGCCGTCTCTCCTGTCGGGCGCATCTCGCCCGCGGATTCCGGCATGTGGTCTGCCCGGCATTCACAGGCCTTCGAGCCCATAGCCGCCTTCATGAAGAAGCAGGGAGCGGTCCCGGGCATCCAGCTTGCGCACGCCGGGCGAAAAGCATCGACGGACGCTCCCTGGCGCGGAGACAAACCCCTCGGAGCATCCGAAGGCGGCTGGAAGCCGATAGCCCCGAGCCCTATCTCTTTCGACAAGGACTACCCCACACCACGGGAGATGAGCCGTGAGGATATCGAGCAAACCCTGTCGGAATTCATCTCCGCCGCCGAGTTGAGCCTTGCAGCCGGCTTCGAAGTCCTGGAGATTCACATGGCGCATGGATACCTGCTGCACGAATTTCTCTCACCTCTATCCAACCACAGAACGGATGAATTCGGAGGCAGCCAGGACAACCGGATGAGGTTCCCGCTCCAGGTCGCATCTGCGCTGAGAAAGATCTGGCCTGACCGCCTCCCGCTGTTCGTGAGAATATCCTGCACCGACTGGGTGGAAGGAGGATGGGACCTGGAGCAGTCCATCGAATTCTGCCGCAGGCTGAAAGAAGTAGGAGTCGACCTGATCGACTGCTCGAGCGGAGCGATGGTACCCGATGCAAAAATTCCCGCGCGCCCCGGGTTCCAGGCGCCCTTCGCAGCGGCCATTCGCAGGGAGGTCGGCATTGCAACGGGCGCAGTCGGACTTATAACCGACCCGGCCCAGGCCGAACAGATTGTGGCGACAGGGCAGGCGGATGCGGTGCTGCTTGGCCGGGAGATGTTGCGCCAACCTTATTGGCCCCTGAACGCCGCCAAAGCCCTGGGCGTGGATGTTTCCTGGCCTGAACAATACGAGCGCGCCAAACCACGCTAGAGCACGGTCGCCGCGCGATTCGGCATTAACCTTTGGATTTTCCCGCCAGGGCTGCTTCAGATTCTGCTATTGTATGCTCCGGCAATTTGTTCCGCGAAGGAGTCGCCCCCTGCCGCGGGACGACCAGACCAGAATCTCCGGTAGTTGAGGCAAGGCATCAATGAACAAGATGGTAAGAAGGCTATTGGTTTCCGCATTATGGCTGAGTATCGCCTGCTCTTTGCCCACGGGGGCTGCCGCCTCCGATGGCCCGGTAATCACCATCCCCGAAAAGAGTTTTCATTTCGGAGAATTCTCCGAGATGACCCCGGTTTCCCATGATTTTCTTGTGAAAAACGACGGCGGAACCACCCTCAATATCAAAGATGTTCAGCCCAGTTGAGGCTGCACAATCGCCCGGTTTGACCGGGCGATCCCTCCGGGTGCGGAGGGCAGGGTTACTTTGAAATTGGATCTTAGAGGCTTTCAGGGCTACGTGAAGAAAAACGCCGCTATTGTGAGCGACGATCCTGCAAACCCTCGCATGATCGTGCAGGTCGAAGGCTCGGTGAAACCGCTGATCTGGATCAGGCCGGAAAAGGCCGTGGGCTTCCATGGAATGGCTGCCGGACTTGAAGAAAAAGCCGTCGATTTCGTTACTGCCTCCAAACCCTTTCACATTCGAAAAATGAGCGACAACCTGGAGAAGAAGGCTCACTACCGATTGGATACGGTCGAGGATGGAAAACACTACCGCCTGAGGATTAACAACAGCGCAAAGCGTGGAACCTACAGGGGAAGCATCACGCTCCATACCGATTTTCCGGAAAAACCCGAACTCACGGTCTGGGTGAACGGCTCCATAGAAGGAGAAATCGCCGTGAGGCCGAAGACCCTCATCATTGGACGCCTGTCTCCGGACCAGGGGATGATCTCCGGGAGGATATCGGTTACCGGAAATCTGAAAAAGCCTTTTCAGATAATAGGATGCGGGTACGACGAAAAAATCGTAAGCGTCGTTCAATCCTCCCTGCCCGATGGCGCCGGCTTCAGCCTGGAAGTCAGCCCGAAAATGGAAAACATACCCGCCGGAGGCAGGATAAAAAGCAGCTTGTGGATCGAAACGGATATGGCCTCCGAAGAAAAACTGGAGGTCCAGATCCAGGCGATCAACCTTGCCGGCCGGCCGGGGTAATGCGAAAAACCCCGGCCATACCGCCTTCTCTGCTGGCTGCGGCTATGCTGCTCAAGTCGGCTCCAGCAGCCGGGCGCCGCTATTTCCCAAACAGTTTGCCCAGAATACCCTTCTTCTGCGGCTCAGGTTCCGGGAGTCCCAGATGGCGGCGGATAACCGCTTCCACCTTATCCTGCGATACGTTGGAACCTTCCACCACGATTTCCTCGCCAACCATCACTGCCGGAGCAACCGGCAGTTCCAGCTCGAAGTATTCATCACACTGATATTCGGCGATCGGTTTGGAGATGACCTCTATTTCAACATCGCCGTACTTTTCGCCCAACCTGGGCATCATCTGGACGAAATTCTTTCACGGCTTTCCGTTTGGTTCATTCAGGAAAAATCTGACCTTTAACATTGGTTCTCCTTTCTTCAGTCGCCGCCTTTTTCGAGCTGCGTCATACGGCCGAGGAACTGGTCCGGCGGCAGGAAGTCCACCGCTCGCAAGCTACGGTCTTCCCTGCCCGTCTTGTCCAGAAAGACTATTGTCGGGACCCCTTTTATCTCATATTGTCGGAGCAGTCTTTCATGCAGCGGGTTGCCGCCTTTCGTCACATCCACTTTGACCATCACGAAGCCGTTATCTGCCCGGCTTACAAGGGAAGCATCGTGGAAAGTCACCTCTTCGAGTTCTCGGCAGGGGGTGCACCAGGTTGCATAAAAATCTATGATTACGGGCTTCCTCATTTTTTGGGCTTCTTTTATAACCTCCTCCGAGTAAGGCTTCCAACTGACGCCGGGGCCTTGCATCGCTCGGGATGTGACCAGGAAAGCAGCCAATACCATGCACAGCACGCCGACACCGCCCTTTAACCAGGGAAAAGCCCGAAAGCTGGCCTGATTGCTGTCGAGCCATCCAAGGTGCAGACCGGCGCCCAGGGCGACAACGGCAAGCAGCGCGGTCTCCCAGTTGCCGGGAAGAACCGGCCGGAGAAAATGGGCGGCCATTCCGACCAGCACCCATCCCATGAGTTTTCTTACCCAGAGCATCCATCCGCCGGAGCGCGGGAGTCTTTCCAGTTGGCCCGAAAAGAGGGCAAGCACGAATAAAGGAAGTCCCAGCCCGAGGCTCAATGTGAAGAAAACGACAAATCCCGCCCAGGGGCTTCCCATTGCGGCGACCCACGTGAGAAGTCCGAGCACGAACGGGCCGATGCAGGGGGCTGCGACCACTCCGAGGGTCAGCCCCATGAAGAGGCTTCCAAAGTAGCCCGTGTAGGACCTTGCCGCAGCCCGGGTGAGGCCGCTGGGCAGGCGCATCTCCCAAAGACCGAAAAGGCTGGCGGCAAAAAGCGCCAGGACCGCCGCCACAACTATGATAACGACAGGGTTTTGCAGTATCGAGCCCATGAGCCCGCCGGTGAGTGAGGCGACCACTCCGAGAACGGAATTGGTCGAAGCAAGACCCAACAGGTAGCACAGCCCGTGCCCGATGAGCCTCCCCCGGCCTTTCGCGCCTCTTGCGGCCTGTCCGCCAAAATAGGAGACGGTTATGGGAATGAGCGGATAGACGCAGGGGGTGAGGTTTAATGCCATGCCGCCTGCAAAGATGCCCAGAAGCGTCCAGATCATCGCCGGGCCGGAGAGTGGACCGGGTGTTTCGGGCGCCTTAGTTGTTTGAACAAGACCCGCAGGAGCGCTCGAAACAGGCAGGCCTTTTGCCTGCCATTCAGGATAGCCGTAAGGATCGCGATAGACGTTTTTGTAGCCGAGTTTAACGGCCACACGGGCCGCCGAGTCGCTGCGGACTCACGTGAGGCCCGCTCAGTAAAAGATGATTGTACGGCTTTTATCCGGCCCGAGGAGGGTTGCAAGCGCCTGCGCTCTGCGGCGCCTCGACCAGGCGGTGGGCTCGATGGGAAAGTTTGCCGCCCCTTTGAGATGCCCTGTCCGGTACTCCCACTCCTGGCGGGTATCCACAAGAAAGAGGCCCCCGGGGTTACTGTGATATTTTCCCGCAAGCTCCTCGGTTGTGATGATCTTATACCCCCCGGCTTTTGCCTCCGCCAGGACGTCGTCCCATGTCGCCTGCACGGGAACGGCTGCGCGATTTGTGAGCCAAAGCGCTCCCGCCGTGATGACTACCGCCATGGCGGCAATCAGGGTCGTTATCCTTTTGTGCATGTGAGGCCCTTTCCCGCCGGCAAAAACGGGTGATTCAAATCTTGTTTTCACGCTTGAGCTTCGAGACAATAAATGTCGCTCCGCGCAAAGAGAGCCCGGTTCTTGCAACAAGTTCAGCCGGGGCGAGAGGGCCATGCCGATCGATAAGCGAGATGATTTCCTCTTCCAGTTCTTCGAACCAGTCTTCAAAAAGCACCAGGAGGTCGGGGTCGGTCATGGCCATGAGTTGCTTGGACTGAGCCACTTTATCCACCAGCCTCTGGCACATCTGCGTCGGGTCGACACCTTCGCCCATGCATTCGGCCAGTCAGAGGTGAACCAGGCTTGTCACCTTGTCACCCTTCGATTCTCCCATAAGATTCCACAGGAACTCGGAACGCGCCTCCTCGCCCAGGGTCGTGAAAAGAACTTTCAAGGCCCTGGATATTTCGCTGAGCGCTTCCTCGGGTTCCATGCGGGCTGCAATGCTCTGTATATCTTCCATAGGTCCGAATAACCTCCGTTGGTCTTTGCTAAAAGGTCTTTCTCGAGGCTAGCAGGTCCGTTGCAACGGCGCTGAGAGTCCGGATGACATCGAGAATTCTCCGGTCGGCCAGTTCGTAATAGACGAAAGGACCGTTGCGCTCGATTTTGACGAGCAGGGACCTCTTCAGCTCCTTCAAGTGGTGTGACACCAGCGGCTGAGATACATTCAGCTCCTCAACGATGCTGCTGACCGACTTCTTTCCGGTGCTGACATGATGAAGAATGCGAAGCCGGTTCTCATCGGAAAGGCTTTTAGCCAGGAAAGCCACCGTCTGGAAGTACTCGGGTTCGGGCGGCCTGTATTGCTGACCGGCTCCCTCTTGTCGGGCTTTTTGCTTTGAAGCGATGGCTTCTTCCATCTCAAGTCTCCAGCGGCAAATATTCCAGGACTGTTCCCCGGAAGATAGGCAATCAGTATATAAATGTCTATTTATATGATTATGCTTTAATGGTCAATCGGAATATACGTAGGGGCAAAGATTAACCAGGTGACCGGATGGAGAATAACGGACCTTACGCCGTCTGCCGAGCCCGCTTTGCAAGCCGCCTCTCCAACTCCTTGCTCCACGCGGAGAGTTCATCTTGCTGCTGCAGCTCTTCCCACTTCGCCAGGAGCTTTAATACGGCTATTTCGTCACTCTCGAGGTCTTTCAGCCTTCGGCGGGGAAAGCCGTTTCTCCCATTGGAGCAGGCGTTTTCCAACTCCCCCCGGGCATAGAATTCCAGAACGGCCGGGTGGATGTAGTACTTACGGCAGGTTGCTTCCCGGTTTCCCAAAACGGAGGCGACTTTTTTGACCGCTTGAACGATCCGCTTCCTGGCTTCCGTTGCAGAATCCGACGGTCCCAGATCGAGCAGAACTCGCATGGTATGCAACGTGCCTCCCCAGGTCCTGAAATCTTTGGCGGTGAAGCGCTCTCCGGTAATTTCGAATAGGTACTCATTTACATCCCCGGATGAGACAGACCGCGGGTTTCCTTCTTCGTCCAGGTACTGGAACAGCTCGTGTCCCGGAAGCTCAAAGCAGCTCCTGACCACCTTGGCCAGACGCTTGCTTTGGACCCTAACCTGGTGCATCTTTCCGGATTTGCCCCTGAAACTGAATTTCAGGACCCGACCCTTCACCTCGACATGATCGTTTATGATAACTGCCGGGCGTATGTGCACAAGCACCGAAGAAAGGCTTTAGAGGCAGGACTCAAGCTCATCGACGAACGCGGCAAAGGACCGGCGGCTCTCAGGGCATGCGGTCCTCTTCTCGAATTCCAGGAAACGCTCCTCCAGATCCCTTTGCCTCTCCTCCGCGATCTTTTCGACCAGCGGGTAGAGGAGGTCGTTTTCTTTCCAGATATGGCTTCTCATAAGGTTTATGTACTGAAGCACGGGATTTGTCAGCACGAACAAAGAGGCCGGGTTCCCATCCTGGTAGGATTCCAGCAGGGTCTTGATCTCCCCTGTGAGCATGCGCCCCCGCTCATGCTCGGAGAGCAGGGCGTCAATCGATCCACCCTTCATGTGCAACTCCGCTCTTTCAATCTCCGGGAAAAGAATTGCCTCTTCCTTTCCGTGGTGGCTCTTGTCGGCAAAGATCTGAAGGAACTCAATTACCCGATTTATTAGTTCGACGGAAACGGCCTCGCCGAGAACAATCCTGTCCGCTATTTTTTCGAGAAGGTCCAGCACCGCGAGTATGCGGTCGTGCTCTGCCCTAAGCTGCTCTACAGCCCTCATACTGATTCCTCAGACTTTGAAGCGCATGCAAAACCGGCAGAGTTCGCGTATTTTTCCAAGTTCTTCAGGCGGTCCGGAAAAGCTCACCCCTGCCTCGGTGAGTTGCCGTACGTGGAAGAACCTGGTATTCATCACCCGGCATTCGACTCCTGTGACATGTTCTTCGTTGGGAAGCGTAAAAGCAAGTACAAGCCTGCTTCCTTTCAGGATCGACCCTTTCGGCAGTTCCAGCAGACACCCCCCTTCGCTGATGTCCTTCACTCTCCCGGAAGCCGAAAATTCCATGCCGCTGACCGATACCTCCAGATTCACCCTGATTCGGGGATGCTTCCGCAACTGCTCCAGCTCGAAGGTGGCAGGATACTGGATCAGGATGATATTTTTTAAAAACTCTTTGCGGAAAGTACTCTGAAATGTGAACAGACACCCCTCGTGGAGGTAGCGGCAGGAGAAATTCCCTTCCACTATCGCTGAAATGTTTTCGCTGACGGCGAAGACGGGAGTCTCTATCATGATGAATTCGTTTTCAAGTACGCCCAGGATCTTGGTTTTAGCCCGGTGAGCAGGATTGGCGGCGGATCGAAGCACTATTTCAGCACCCAGTTGAAAAGGAACCCTTTTAAATGCCATGCTCTCTTTTCCTCATTTTTTCGCCAAGTATACCATCTTCCTCAAAAAATGAATATATCACCAGCAACTGCATAACGCCAAAAGGAAAGAGCACCGCCACAAAGTCGGCGGGAGGAATAACTTCCGCTCGCGATGCTGTACTGAGCAGCTTCCAGAACTGATGAATCAAGATGGGAAGCGCCTTCAGGAGGGTGTTTTCTTCTCTGAGCAGGCCAGTTTCTGGTTGGACCACCGCTTGAAAAATCCGGTTACCCGCGATGAGACAGGCCTTTCCACCAGCCTGATCTTACCGCGATAATGCAGCACGGTCTGCATGCATGGCCGCAGGTGAACGCAAGGCAGGCAGTTTGCCTGCGGTTGCATTATACCGTATTCGTCTTCCGGACAGACGCGCTCACCGTCGCCAAAACATTCCGGACGCTCCGGATCTTCCGGGACAAAGCGGCTCTCTATATCTTTCTCGGACATTTTCCTTACCCGCGCGCCTCTTATTCGAGGATTTCCAGCACGGCGCGCTTCTTTAATTTGGTAGCCGCGGCGTTCACGATTGTGCGAATGGCGTGAGCGTTTCGGCCCTCTTTTCCAATTATTTTCCCCAAGTCGTCTTTTGCAGCCCTTAATTCTATCACGGATATCTGCTGGCCACTAATCTCTTTAACTTTAACCTGATCTGGATATTCTGCAAGGGATCGCGCAATGAATTCGACCAATTCTTTGATCTGAATGTCTTCTTCCATAGTACTTGACTCCATCTTTTGCCATTTTCGGGCGAAAAGTTAAAATAATCCGTTGGAATCCTGGTCAATTGCCGATCCAGTCATCATCTGCGGTCAGGCGGAGATGATTTCTCGAAAAAGAAGGGTACGCTAGAGCGAGGAGAAAGAGTAGCTAAAACCTGACGATAAAGAACCTCTAGATCGATTGTGAAAATATGCAAAATCAGTTATGGTGTCAAATTATTTTTCGAGTGTTCATGGGATGTTACATAATGAAATTCATCACAAGCACAACACGTGAACTGTTCACGCGAGGCCTGTTGTCTCTAATAACACCTTTAGCGCCGGAAAGAAAGGGTGCCCCGCGCTTTGATAATGGCTTGGATTTTTGCTGAATACCTGAAAACGAGTTGAGATATGAATAGCGACTGTAGACCCCTCAATGCGGAGAACCCGCCCCTTGTGGAATGCGTACCGATCCGGCTTCCCGAGGCCAGCCTGAAGGACAACACCGCCGATCTGGACAGGCTCCTGAGAACCCTGGAACAAAAAGGCTGCTCTCCTGCCTTCATCAGTCCTGACCGTATGAACGGTATTGTTCTCAAAATGCGGGAAACCGGCGCCGATCTGCTGGCAGTGGCGGGTTTTACCGGACTTCGGTGGGAAGTCCTCGATATTCTGCCTCCCTCCCCCGAACCTTCCCTCCTGGGCTATGCAATCGATTTGGGCACAACCGGTATCGTCTTGCGCCTTATCGACCTTAAGCGGAAGAAAACGCTTCGTGAAGACTCCCTTCCCAACCCGCAGATCTCGCGGGGAGAAGATATTCTGAGCCGGATCATCTTCGCCGCAAAAAAGTCCGGCCTCGATGAACTGCACCGGGTGCTCATTGAAGCTTGCTCCGAAGCGATACAACGCTCGCTCGCGGCCGTGGGTCTTTGTTCAACGAGCATCTATGCCCTGGCGTGCGCGGGCAACACGGCCATGAGTCATTTTTTCTGGGGCCTCGATCCCTCCAGGATATGCAAAGAACCCTACATTCCCGCGGCCAACTCATTCCCGATGGCCCGGGCGAGGGACCTGGGATTCGAGCTTTTGCCCAACGCGCTCCTCTACCTCTTCCCGAATGTGGGATCATACGTGGGGGGAGATATTGTCTCGGGCATTCTGGCCGCCGACCTTCACAAATCCGATAAACCTGCAATGCTCGTCGATGTCGGCACCAATGCAGAAGTCGTTCTGGGCAGTTCCGAATGGCTTCTCGCCTGCGCGGGCGCCGCAGGCCCGGCCCTGGAAGGAGGAGTCGTCGCACGCGGGATGCAGGCATCAGAGGGCGCGATCGACCGGGTCAGAATCGACCGAAAAACCCTGGAGCCGGATTGGCGCGTCATAGGAGAGGGCAGGCCGGCGGGTATATGCGGATCGGGACTCATCGACCTGGTAGCCGAAATGTTCGCCTCGGGTCTTCTAACCGTGCAGGGCCGTTTCAACCCCGCCTCGGGATCGAACCGGCTGCGCCATACTCCTGAGGGCAGGGCCTTCGCCCTCTGCCTTGCCTCCCAGACCCTGGACGGCACGGAACTTCAGGTCTCGGAAATTGAAATCGGGGTCTTTTTGAAGTCGAAAGCCGTCATGTTCACAATACTCTCCCTCATTGCCGGCAAAGTGGGGCTGAAGTTCGAGGAGATAAAAAAGATTTACATTGCGGGAAATTTCGGCAATCGTATTGATCCTGAAATGGCCGTTCGAATCGGCATGATTCCCGACCTGCCCTTCGAGAAATACTGCGGGATAGGAAACTCCAGCCTTCTGGGCGCAACGCGGCTTCTTCTCGACCGCAGCCTTCTTGGCGAGGTGGAATGGATCAGAAGCATGATTACCTATATCGAATTAAATGTTAACCTGGAGTTGATGAACGAATTCAGAGGCGCGCTTTTCCTGCCGCACACGGACCGGCGCCTTTTCCCCTCAGTGAAGATTCCGGAAATTTGATCGATAACGGCTGCTGCAACCGAGGTTTAGGGATGAAAGGTCGACCCATACAGAACAACCGGTACCAGGAAAGCGGATGGAAACCGAAATTCACGATACGGGGAATCTACATCGTCCGCTGCCTGGCCGCTTTTCTCCTGGTGCTCAACATAGCGCTCCTATACACGATTTTTTTCTCCCCGAGCGGCATCCCCGGCTACAACAAGCAAAATGAGCAGGTGCGGGAACTCGAAGAAAAGATACTCAGGCTCAGGGCGGAGAATCAGAGGCTATTCGAAATGGTCCAGGCCTTGAAGAGCAGCCCCGAAATGCAGGAGAAACTTGTCCGGCAGGAACTGGGCTGGGTCCGTGAAAATGAAATCGTTCTGGACATCCCCGAAAACGACAAAGAAACTGCTGAAAAACCAGACGTCCCGCTCAAAGCGAGCCCTCCTCACAAAGAAGATACAAAGCCGCCTGCGGCGAAAGGCGCCAAGAGCACTAAAGGTTCACCCAGAAATCAGTAATGACATTACTGCCCATGGCAGGAAGAGTATTGAATCCTTCTATGAGTGGACTTCACATCCTGTTTATCAGTGCTGCCAGCCGTCATTTTCTTGTTTTTTTTAGCAATATTATCCCCGATGTTTGAATTCTCGCTGGTTCCGAGGTAATCCAACCTTGAAACGAAGCTGGAGCTTCAAAGATAGGGGGGTTCCCAAGCAGAGCTTGGGAACCAGCTTAATAATGCCTTGATTTTTTAGTGATTCTTCGTGCCCTTCGTTCGCAGCCCATAGGGCCGCGTATCCAGCCGGTGCAAGTCCGGCTGCGGG
>CAZIJV010000040.1:13719-51792 GCA_964539645.1 uncultured Syntrophobacter sp. | reverse complement strand
GCCCATCGGACAGGAATTGACCATAGAGTTCTGAGCACTTTTGCAAGAGGCTCCTTTATAAAATTTTTCTGCACGGAGGGTCCCATGTTGCTCAAAGGCTACCGTAAAGAGGTCATCCGCCCGGAGTGCCGGCCCGAAGCCCAATCGGTCCATTGCATCGCTCATCTCGACGAGGACATAACCGAGGTGATTCCATACCTCAACGCAGTGCTCGGGGGCTTTCAGTACATCAAGGACCCTCCTTGTGTTTCCTTTAAGGTGCATGGAAAGCTTATAGCGGTGCATTCCGGAAAGATATGCGTTAATGCTCTCAGGGACGAGGAAGAGGGAGACAAGATCATAGAATGGCTGAAGCAGGAGATCAACGAAACCTGGGAGAGGCGCGAAGAGATCAAGCCGTGTTTTGAGGGAGCGCCAAAGCCCAAGGTGATCGAAATACTAAAGCTCCTGCCAAAGACCAATTGCCGGGAATGCGGCCAGCCAACTTGCATGGTTTTCGCTACACAGGTCGCCGAAGGCGGCAAAGGGCCGGGAGATTGCCCGGGACTCGATGAAGAGGCTGGAGAAAAGCTTCGCGCATACCTTGAAAACTTTCAGTTCGAGTGAGAAATTAATGAATTGCCTGATGCGCATGCGACAGCCTCTGGTTGAGTACGAGCTATTCAGTGTGATAGAAACATGGAGAGACTTTAATGGCTGAATCGATTTCCAAACGACTCTCTTTCCTGGATCGGTACCTGACGCTCTGGATTTTCCTGGCGATGGCTGTCGGAGTCTTTGGAGGCTGGCTCTATCCGGGAGTAAAGAACGTCATCAATTATTTTCAGGTCGGGACCACCAACATTCCTATCGCCGTCGGCCTGATTCTTATGATGTACCCGCCTTTGGCCAAGGTGAAGTACGAAGAATTGGGGAAGGTATTTCGAAACTTCAGGGTGCTGGCCCTTTCCCTTGTCCAGAACTGGATTGTCGGTCCCATTCTCATGTTTGTTCTGGCCGTCGTCTTTCTCGCCGGTTATCCGGAGTACATGGTGGGCTTGATCCTTATCGGCCTTGCCCGGTGCATCGCCATGGTAATCGTCTGGAACGATCTGGCCAATGGTGACACGGAATACTGCGCGGGGCTCGTAGCTTTTAATTCTATCTTCCAGGTGCTCTTCTTCTCTGTTTATGCCTACATTTTCATTACGGTCGTTCCGAGATGGATCGGAATGACCGGCGCGGTTGTAGATATATCCATGGGTCAGATTGCCGAGAGTGTTTTCGTCTATCTTGGCATCCCCTTTATCGCTGGAATGCTCTCCCGCCTGATCGGTCTCAAGACCAAAGGCCGTGACTGGTATGAAAAGAAATACATCCCGAAAATCAGCCCAATCACCCTGATCGCACTGCTTTTTACTATTCTGGTGATGTTTTCCCTCAAAGGCGAGTATATCGTCCAACTCCCGCTCGACGTCATTCGGATAGCGATCCCGCTCTGCATCTATTTCGTCGTCATGTTCCTGGTCTCTTTTTACATGTCGAAAAAGGTGCATGCCACCTACGGACAGGCAACGACGCTGAGCTTTACTGCCGCATCGAACAATTTCGAACTTGCCATAGCCGTGGCGATCGCCGTCTTTGGAGTGAATTCCGGCCAGGCGTTTGCGGCCGTCATCGGTCCTCTCGTTGAAGTACCCGTGCTAATAAGTCTTGTGAATGTTGCGCTGAGATTCAAGCTCAGGTACTTCACGCCCTCTACTTGCTGCCCATGAGGTACCGGAGTGAGCAAAGGGGAAAGCTGCGAGTTGACAAAGAACCGGCCTTCGCCCTGCCCGCGAATGGTTATGCGAATGCCGGAAAATTATTAATCCCGCCGTCTGCAAGAATGATTTTCAACTACCAGTCCTCTGGGGATATTTTGCTCTGTGCATTAGCGGTCTGTTCTTCGTCAGTGCCTTCCCGAACTCACCGCAGCTTACCGGCAGACTGTGCCCACGTCTCCGCCGGAAATCTCAATTCAAAAACCAAACAAAACAGGTTAGTTCCTTGCCGGCGACTACCGGGCAGATTGCCGCGCTGTCTCCGGACTATCACCCCTGGTTTTCCTGAGGTAGCCGATTTTCATTGACAAAGAGCATGCCTTGCAGCACTATGCATCTAGCTTCTATGCATAGATAGACCACATATAGAAGGGAAGCGATCCCCCTATGAAATACGAAACTCAGGATTACTGGAACGGTTTGATCAAAATGAGTCTTTCGCGATTCTTCATCCTGCATGTGCTGAATCGAAACCCGGTGCATGGTTATGAAATCACGAAACAGGTCTCTTCCATTACCCAGGGCTGCTGTGCCCCCACGGAGGGGAGCCTCTATCCTGTCTTGAAAGAATTTGTGGACGCAGGCCTGATAGACGGGGCATCGGAGGTGGTTGCCGGACGGGAACGTAAGGTCTACACGCTGACCACCGCGGGCAAGCAAGCTTACCTGGTGGCATCGAAGGCTTGGGGAGCGGCTGCGGCCTACATTCTCTCGGCAATAAGCCAGGGTGATCCACGGGCAGCGCAAGAAACAGGTGCCGACCAGGACCGGCACGAAGGATCTGCTCCGGATGATCCTGTAGACACGGAATGCGATCTCAAGCTCAAGCTGACTCCCAATCAATAAAGGAGCATATCATGCTGGACACGAATAATCTCATCTCGACAGGCTATTATTTTCTTTTCATTTCCGGAGAACTGCTGGCGCTCTTCGTTGCCATCTCCTTTCTCGTAGCTCTGCTCCAGGAATTCGTTCCCAAAGAGACAGTGCAGCGAGTATTGTCCAAACCCCAGAAATGGGTGGGCAATATCCTGGGGGCTGCACTTGGCGCGGCTACTCCATTTTGTTCCTGCTCAACCATTCCCATTCTGAAGGGATTGCTTGATAGCGGCGCTCCCTTTGGGGCCTCGATGTCATTTCTGATTTCTTCACCGCTTCTCAATCCCGTCATTCTCAGCCTCTTTCTGGCCATGATGGGCTGGAAGGTAACGGTTATCTACAGCATTCTGGCATTCATATCAGCAGTGCTCATAGGAGCCGTTTGGGAGCGTTTCGGTCTTGCCTGCGACTACAAGATGACAGTTTTCCAGATGGCCTGCTGTTGCGGTGGCGGAGAAATGATACAAATTCAAAAACCCCTTACAAGGAATGAGAAGATCAGGCGTGCAGGCGGACAGACCTGGACGCTTTTCCGCCAGGTTCTTCCCTACCTGATAATCGGCGCTGGTATTGGGTCGTTCATTTATGGGTTCGTGCCGGAAGAGTTCATAGCAAGGGTGGCAGGTCCCGATAACCCGCTCGCTATTCCCGTTGCTGCAGCGATAGGTGTCCCCATGTACATACGAGTCGAAACGATGATTCCGATCGCTTCGGTACTGATGGCCAAGGGAATGAGTCTTGGGGCAGTGATGGCGCTCATCATCGGCGGCGCAGGCGCAAGCATTCCTGAAATCACCCTCCTTGCATCGCTTTTCAAACCGCGATTGGTGGCTGTTTTCACTGTGACCATACTTCTTGTAGCCGCAGTATCCGGCTATGTCTTTCAAATCCTGCAGCCGGTTTTGTAATTGGCAGGTCGGCATAATCTGTAGTAGATCCTGTCCTCCTGCTCTTTATGAACAGTTCGTACCGGGGAATCAGCCTTCACTCCTGTTCCCTTCCAGTCACTATTGTGGTAATGTTTTCGTTAAAGGGCCAGTAATACAGTCACGCTGCCGCTCAATGCCGTCGCGCCGGCTATCGTCTCTGCCGGTCTACTTCCTGGTCATGCTCACTTCCACTACATTCCAAAACTGATGTTCAGCGGGCGCCCCCGGTGTCCGCCATGCTGAGTACCTTGCGTGAAACCAGCTACTTGTTATGTAAGAATCAGCATTGCGATAAGGTTCCGAATTATGCCAAAAGTAACCTTCAACCCTTACGGCATCACAGTTGAGGCGCCGGAGGGTACGAATCTCATCCGCGCGGCCATGGATGCCGGAGTGCACGTCAATGCCTCATGCGGCGGTGAAGGCATTTGTGGAAAGTGCCGCGTCATTCTGGAGTCCGGCGAAATAGATTCTGCGCACTCTGAATCCTTCAGTTCTGATGATTGGGATTCGGGCTGCCGGCTGGCGTGTCAAAGCTCGATAGTAGGTGATGTGGCCGTACGCATCCCTTCCGAGTCTTTGATAGATCGAGCCACGATCACCCGCCGGCGGGCCGGAATTGCGCTTCGCCCGAATCCGATCGAAATTGAAAACATAAAGAAGGCAGGGCTTTACAATCCCGCTTTCCAGAAGCGGTTCATAAGACTGCAGCCCCCCAGTCTTTCGGATAATGTCTGCGACCTGGCCCGGATCGAGAAGGCTCTGGCCAGGCAGCACGAAATACCCAATATCACCCTGGACTTCCATTTGACACGAAAGCTCGGCCAGGTTTTGCGTGAAAAGAATTTCGAGGTTACCGCCACGCTCGATTTCTCCCGCAGGCGATATAGATTGCCGCACCTGCTCCAGGTCGAGCCCGGCGACACAACGGGACGCCATTTCGCCTTCGCTGTCGATATCGGCACTACCACGGTCTGGGTACAGTTGATCGATATGGCCCGGGGCGAAATAATCGGAGTTGAGGCCGACTACAATGGTCAGATTAACTACGGCGAGGATGTGATCACCAGGATCATCTTCAGCCAGAAGGAGCATGGTCTGGACAGGCTCCAGCGCGCCGTCGCCTCCACCATCAATCAAATCATGCACAGGCTGTTGCGCAAATACGCCCTGAACAAAGAGGACATTTCTCACATCACGCTTGCCGGAAACACCACGATGACTCATCTTTTTTACGGCATAGCGCCGAAAAACATCCGGCTCTCCCCCTACGTGCCCACTCTGTGCAGCATCCCCCTCGCAC
Organism: uncultured Syntrophobacter sp.; assembly: GCA_964539645.1. GTDB lineage: Bacteria > Desulfobacterota > Syntrophobacteria > Syntrophobacterales > Syntrophobacteraceae > SbD1. Next base: position 46,879 of record CAZIJV010000040.1, on the reverse strand, counting down.
GTGCACGGGACATGAACCTGGATATGCCTCCGCACGTCTTCATGAACTGCGTAAGTTCGGTATCCAGCTTCGTAGGAGGGGATATCGTGGCGGGTGTCATCGCCTCCGGCCTGTACAAAGATCCTCGGCTCACCCTCTATATAGACATCGGCACCAACGGAGAAATCGTAATCGGGAACGATCAATGGCTCACCTGCACCGCCTGTTCGGCGGGACCTGCCTTTGAAGGGGGCGGCATCCGCTGCGGCATGCGGGCCACAAGCGGTGCAATCGAGGAGGTGAGCATAAACCCCGAAAACTTCGAGCCGATGATCCTCACGATCGATGTGTCCAAACCCAAAGGCCTTTGCGGCTCCGGGCTGATCAATCTGATTGCGGCTCTGCATGAGGTCGGGCTTCTGCTTCCCAATGGAAAATTTCGGGAAGATTCCGGCTCCGAACGTATCCGCAAGGGAGAAGACGGGCTCGAATACGTCCTGGTCCATGCCGCTGAGAGCCAGACCGGACGCGACATCACGATCAGCGAAGCCGATATCGACAATTTGATGCGGGCAAAGGCGGCTTTGTTCGCGGGCTATGTGACGCTTATCGAAAGTGTCGGGCTCAGGATCCAGGATATCGAACAGGTGATCCTGGCCGGCGGATTCGGGAGCTTCATCAATATAGAAAATGCGATTGAGATCGGTCTATTGCCCGATCTGCCGCGCGAGAGGTTCCAATTCATGGGCAACGGGTCATTGCGGGGCGCCTCGCTGCTTGCCCTTTCGCGGGACCTGCTGGCTGAAGAGCGCCGGGTTGCCGCGATGATGACCAATTTCGATCTATCGGCTACGCCCGGATATATGGATCGCTACATGGCGGCGCTCTTTCTGCCTCACACGGAGCTGGAATATTTCCCGACGGCGCGCCAGAGATACCGGGCGGTTTAGGCGCAAGGAGGGTAAACAGTGATCACTGCTTGTCCACCGTTAAAAGGTTCAAACCTGGCGCTGAAGGAATGACGCCGCGAAAGGTATCGCGGCGTCATCAACTTGTACTGATTGCATCAGCGATCCGGTTCTTGCATTAGCCGGAGCAGGGGCGAACGCAGACTACCTGTTCAGCCCCTGGCTGCTCACCGGGGTGATAAGGTTCTGGTTGTTGAAAGGATCCTGGAACTCCAGCTCAGGGCGGAACTTGAGCTTCTTGGTTCCACGTTCGTTTGCGTACTTTGCCATCTCCAGGTTGATGTCGGCCGGGACGTCTACCCCTGCCTTCATCAGTGCCTGCCGCAGAAGTGTCTCGCTCTTCTGGGCCATGGATACGGCGTCGCCGCAAATCCTTCCGGCTTCGCTGGGGTTATGGAAACCCACCGAATTTTCCGCGCCGATAAAGATCACCCGGTAGAGTGCTTCGAGGTAAAGATCTTTTGCCCGGTCGTAGAGGCCCTGGTCAACCGTTTTTCCCTGTTCCTGCGCCTTGTGAGCGATTTCAAAGAGCTTGGCGGCAACGGCTGTCGAATATCCTGCCCTGTTCATCATGGAAACCGTGCGGTCCTGGATGGCGAACACCTGCTTGGAGAGCCATTCGGGAGTCTGGGAGTGACACTGTTGGCACGCTTTCAGATCATTTTTAAGCGGACTCATGACATTGTGATCGGAAATCTTGGCAGACCCCACCCTGGTGTAGGGCATATGACAGTCCGCGCAGGCGACTCCTGCATTGGAGTGGACACTGTTGAAGGTGAAGAATTCATATTCCGGATGGCGGATGAAGCCGACCTTGAAGCCGGTCACGTTTTGCTTCCATTCGCCGTTTGCCGGATCGGAACGGACCACCTTGATGATGTTTTCGATGGATATGTTACCCGGCTTGCTGCCCTGCCAGGGGAAGAAAACGTCGGTGGATTTCATCTCCTTGTCCTTGGGGATGACGTAGGTGACGTGGCACTGGGCGCATACCAGGGTCCTGGCTTCCTGGCGGGTTATGGTCTTCGGGTCCTTGCCCATGCTCTCCAGCGCCTTGGCGAGGGTCCAGCGGGAGAGTTGCAGACCCATGTTCTTGTTCTCGTGGCAGTCCATGCAGGCCACGCCAAGGTCCCTTGCTTCCGCGGGTATCTTGTTGCGCACGTCATGGTAGGGGTCGGCGTAGTAAGATTTGCCAAGGTCTTTCTGGAGCTTTACCGAATAGGGAGTCTTGCAGGTAAGGCATGCGCCGCCTGCCTTGATGCGCCCCGGGTCGATCTCCACCTGGTCTATTACCATGTAATGGTGGCCGCGAGGCTCATTGTACTCCACGCCGAACCCCCAGCCGTTGAAAAGAAGAGGCATGTAGGGAAATTCGCTCAATTTGTCGTAATGAACATTCTTGGCGTCATGGGTCGGTTTGTACCTGGTTTTCCCCTCGGGCCGGGGGTCTTTGGTCTTGAGCCAGGAATCGTATTCGAGCGGATAGGCTTTTCCCCAGTTTGCCGGGTTCATTTCGCCATCGGCTATTGTTGCGGTTTTTACGGTTTCGGCCTTTTGCTGAGAGCAGCCGCCGAGAGCAAAAACAGCCGCGGCCAGGCAGGGGACGAGCACAAGGACAAGCAGTCTTTTCATCTGACATCTCCATTCATGATATTCTATTATTGATTCAATGACTTCATGATGACTAAGGCTCACGCTACATAGCCCCGGTGGTCCTGTGGGACAGCCTGCGGTGGCATTCCCAGCAGTTGCGGTCTTCGTTGATCATGGAAACCGTCTGAGCATGGCATCTCTGGCAGTTTTCCTGTACGAGAGAGGCGCCGTGCTGTGATATCCGGATAGTTTCCGGGACCTTGCCCGAATAGAAGACAAAGGAATCCCACATGCCCGTCATGCCTTTCAGGGCCAGGTGGCGCGCCATATTATCGTTTGGAAGATGGCATTCGATGCATTTTTGCTGCCGATGCCCGGCGTTGTGAAACCAGTTTTCATACTGGCCCTCCATGACATGGCAGCTTGCGCAAAAATCAGGAGTTCCCGACTTGGCATAAAGGCCCGGCGGGCCGAAACTCATGAACCCGCCGACGGCCGTTGCAGCCACTACCAGCAGGATCGAGATTCTCCAGAATCTCTTCTTTTTTGGTGGTAATTTTGGTCTCATAGGCACAGCTCTCGTTTATGGGTTACTGGTTTTACTGGCCGGAGAGCCTGTTCCTCCTGATTTCTCCTTCGGAACAGCTCGTTTTCTTACAACTGGCAAGCTTTGGTTCGTATCCAGCGTGTTCGTCTTAGATCGAGAATCTGCGGTAGAGGCCGTAGCCTTTGAATCGGGGTGGTGAACCGAACGCCTGCGATATTATAAGCATCATTAACACAAAGGGGTGTTTCATTAGTGTTAAAATTGTTACAGAGGGCGGAGTGAAGAGTGAAGAGTGAAGAAAAACCCCCGCGTCCAAGCTCCGAAATTTAAGCACAATCACATTGGTTACGAGTTGCCCTCATACTGTCGTGGAGCCTGACTGGGGGTAGGCCGTTGGGCAGGCTCCTCATCCCCTACTTCGGCTTTTCTTTACTAAATACTTACTTGAAACGATATTTGGTTTGACAAAGCAAGCCAGGCCAACACAATCGTTCACTCTTCACTCTTCACTCTTCACTCTTCCACTGCCTCCACGGGTAGGCTGAAGAAAAAGGCGCTACCTTCCCCCTTGGCGCTCTCCACCCAGATTTTTCCGCCGTGGCTTTGGATGATGCCCTTGCAGATGGCAAGGCCAAGGCCCGTGCCCCCCGCTCTGCTTCTGTCGTCCGAAGAAGGGAGGGTATGGAACTTCTCGAAAACGACCTCCAGGTTTTCCGCAGCAATCCCCACGCCCTGGTCCCTGACCGCCACCAGGACATTTTCTCCCCGCTCACTGACTTCTATATGGATTTCAGTTCCGGGATCGGAAAACTTCACGGCGTTTTCGATCAGGTTCACCAATACCTGCTCGATGCGCTCCAGGTCGATTTCCGCGAAGATGTCGCCTGGATGCTCGTAACTAATGGATATGTATTTATCGGTTGCGACCGGACTGGTGATTTCGACCACTTCCTGGATCAGCCCCGAGACGTTTTCCCGCTGGAATGACCACTCGATCTTGTTGGCTTCTATCTTCGTGAAGTCGAACAGGTCGGAGACGAGATAGATCAGGCGCGATAGATTCTTGTCGATTATGGCCAGGTAGTTCGCACTCTCCGGCCCGGCGACTGTGCGTTTGAGATAGTCCACCCCTCCGCGCAGCACCGTTAGCGGAGAGCGGAGTTCGTGGGACATATTGGCGAGAAAATCGGATTTGAGCTTGTCAAGGCTTTGCAGGCGCCGGTTGGCTTCGGCCAGTTCGTATGTCGCCTGCTTGATCTTGTCTTCCAGCAGGTCGCGGCCCCGGGAGAGTCTCACTGCCATGGAGTTGAAGGCTTCTCCCAACTGCTCGATTTCATCTCCGGTGGAGATATTCACGCGCGCATCGAGGTTTCCGTCGCTGATCCTGGTCGTCATCTCCTTCAAGTCGCTAAGGGGTCTTATGACCAGGCGTCGGAGCTGGAAGAAGAGGGTGAAGATGGTCAGTGCGATAAGGCCGACACCCGCTGCCGCCAGTTTGATGTGGTCGCCGGCCAGGGACGCTTTCATATCTCCAATCGGTAAAAAGACGCTCAGACCTCCCCCGATGGCGCCCTTTGACAGCCCCTGTCCTTTGTGACATTCGAGGCAGGCCTTGTCGACAACCAGCGGCGCCATGTACTGGAAGTAGGTATCGTTTTCCCTGATATCTATCCGGTATGCCTCTGACACATTTTGGGAGGCAAACTGCGCCAGCGCGCCTTTTTCGAAATCGTCCGGCATGTTTTCAGGGTTCATGGGATTGGCGCTGGCAAGGCGAAAATGGTAGAGGTCCTGGCGGAGTGAATAAAACGAGAGCTTCTTGGTCACCATTGACGGAGTGAATCTGCGGTAAACGCCCCGGGACGTCTCCATCCGGTCGTCATAAAAACCTGCCGCCTCCGTAGCCCCTTCACTGTTGAAGGCCACCATCACACCGCCGCAGTCCGATACCCACTGCCGTGTAAGGATGATCTGCCGGACCAGTATCCGCGCCTGGTTGAGTACCTGGTTCATGGCCTGCTGCTCGTTCTGATAGCCCACCCACAAAAAAGTGATTCCGAGAGTGGGAACGATAATGAGCACAATGCTCAGGAAAAACTTCCATTGAAGAGATGATATGTTTCTGTACATGGAAAACCTGCTCGTAGAATAGGTTATCACTTAGCCTTGCCAAATCCGAACTTCAGGGCGCCTCCCATTCTTCCGCATGCCGTAATACAATCGCCGCAGTTGGTGCATTCCGTCTCAAGGGAGTCTCCCAGTCTCCTGGGGTCCAGGTCGAACGAGCAGGCGCCGGCGCATACACTCTTGTTTGCGCAGATGCATTTTGCCTGCTGCCAGCCCACTTTGAGGCGATAAGAGCCGGCCAGCTTGGCCAGAATGAGCAGATAGGCCTGGGGGCAGAGGTAGCGGCACCACAGTCGGCTGCGCGTTGCGAACTCGAAGAGGAGCACGGACAAAAGAGCAAATACTGCCAGGGAGAGATACTTCTGGCCGGCGAGCACCTGAAAGATCCGTGAATACCATCCGGGCAGCGATAAATGGTTCAGCACCGGCTGATCGGAAAAGAGAGCGAAACCGACAAAAACCGAAGCAAAAGCCAGGCTTTTCAGGAGAAATCCCCTTCGCCCAGGCTCACTCCGGCCTCGATGCTCCGGCAGAATCTTCCGGGAAAGCGCATGGGTCCACTCGGACAGCAGGCCGAAGGGGCACACCCAGGAACAGAATACGGTTCCCAGGCAGGCCGCGGCCAGCAGGGCTATCCCTGCGCCAATAAGCAGGTGCGTGGACAGATCGCCGCTTTTTAGAAAAACCTGCAGGGCGGCTAGCGGGTCGGCAAGAGGCAGCCCTGCAGCGTTGAAGGAGAGGAAATTTCCGTAAAACAGGTTAATGTGCCGCCGGTTCAGCCATGGGATCATGATGAAGGCCACGGCCACGCCGATTTGCAGGAGACGGCGGCATCTTTTTATCGACAGCAGCGACATCATATATACCTTGAAGGCATGGTGGTGATGGCCCGGGTCGGGCAGACATGTTCACATATTCCGCAGCCGGCGCACTTCTCAGTTATAACCGGGTACATTCCCTTTTCCAGTACAATTGCGTTTCCTTTCAGAGGGCACCGCTCAAAGCAGCTTCGGCAGAGAATAAACCCCTCCCAGGTATGACATTTGCCCTTTTCCAGCCTGGCCTCTCCCATTTTTACCTTGTCAATTGAGACGTTTTCCAGCGCCTCGGAGGGACAAACCGAGCAGCAGCGCATGCACAGGTAGCAGGGGGAGAGCTGCGGATCGATTTGAGGGGTCCCCGAACGAAACGGGCTGAGACTCATCCGCACGGTAATGCAGCCATAGGGGCAGACATCGACGCACTGGCCGCAGTGGAGGCAGCGTGCGAGGAATTCTGCTTCCGGCCTGGCCCCCGGGGGTCTTAAAAATCGGGTCTTAAATATATTCCAGCTCATCTTCAATGCTCATATAGGTCGTGTAAACCGACAAAATTCCTTCGATATTCTTCAGACCGTCCACACGGTTTTTCATTTCTGCCGCGGGGGTCTCCAGCACTACGACGAGATACTGTTCCTCTCGGGCGCCAAACAGGGTCATACCGGGCATGGATTCGATTACCGATTCGATCTCTTTGAGTTCTTCTTTCAGACAGTGAACCAGGAGTCCTGCGATCGCCATGGCTACACCTTCAAAACCTTTACCGCACAGATTTTGAACTCCGGCTGCTTGGAGCCGGGATCGAATGCGCTGACGGTGAGTTCGTTTACAAGGAGCTTGGCATCGAACCAGGGAACGAATACCATTCCGGGCCGGCAGACGTCTCCCACCCGCGAGTCGAACACCATTCTGCCCCGCCTGGTTTCGAGCAGGGCCTTATCGCCGTTCTGGATGCCCAGCCTCTTTGCATCCTGGTCGTTGATCTCCACGTATGCACTGGGAAAGGAACGCTTGAGTTCGGGCACTTTCATGGTCATGGTGCCGGTGTGCCAGTGGTCGATTACACGGCCGGTGGTGAGCACGAACGGATAGTCCTTATCAGGTTCCTCCGCGGCCGATTTGTAGGGGCGAAACCAGATCACGGCCCGGCCGTCGGGCTTTCCGTAGAAGAAGTATTTTTCCGGATGGTCCTTGGGAACGTTTGGGTCTTCGCCGCGAACATAGCGGATTTTTGTCCCCGGATGGTCCTCTGTCGGGCAGGGCCACATGATGCCGGAAGAATTCCGCAGCCGCTGACGGGTTATCCCGTAGAAATTGTAGGTAGTCGGCTGGGCCACGCGGCGCCATTCATCCCAGACATCCGCGGAATCCTTGAAATTGACCAGTCTCGGATCGACCCCGATGCGTTTTGCGAGGTCCACGAGTATATCAACAGAGGTTCGGCATTGGCCGGGTGGATCGATGGCTTTTCCTATGAGCGAGTATCTGCGCTCCGAGCAGCCGTAGACGCCTTCTCTTTCGCACCAGAACGCCGGGGCCAGTACGACATCGGCATATTTTACGGTCTCCGCATCGCTGAATGCCTCGATCAGGCAGATGAACTTGTCCTTCCGTTCCAGGGCCTCCCTGTAGGCATTGAGATTCGGCATGGAATGCGCCGGATTCGTGCAGAGAACGAGAAGCGCTTTGAGCTTTCCTTCCCTGATTGCATCGAACATGGCCACGGTGTGGAGACCGGGTTCGGGATTGAGCGAATCCTGAGGAATGTCCCAGAGTTTTTCCATTTCATTTCGATGCTCTTTTTTGGCGATCAGCCGCCCGGCAGGCAGCATATGTGAGAGTCCGCCGGTGTCCCGAACGCCCCCGCAGGCGTTTGGCTGGCCGGTAAGGGAAAAGGAGGTCGCGCCCGGTTTTCCGATATGTCCGGTGAGGAGATGGAGGTTGTGGATGAGGTTGTTTGCCCATACTCCGCGAATGCGCTGGTTGATGCCCATGCACCAGAGTGACATGGTGGCGGAGGATTCGGCGAATATTTTCGCCACCTTGACGATGGTCTCCGCCGGTATGCCGGAGAGTTGTTCCACCTTTTCCGGTGTGTAGTCTTCGAGGAACTTCCTGTAGTCCTCAAAGGTGAGCTTCTTTTCTTCATTATCCATAAAAGTGACGTATTTGGAGTGGAACCGCTGATTGTCCAGCTCCTCCCGGATGATGACGTGCGCCATGCCGTTGAGAAAAGCAAGGTCGGTGCCAGGCCTGAAGGTCACGTGGATGTCGGCGATGCGCGCCGTGTTGGTCCTGCGCGGGTCTACCACGATTACTTTCACGTTGGGGTCCGCCTGCTTGCGCGCAGCAATTCTTTTGAAGATTACCGGGTGGCATTCCGAAGTGTTGCTGCCTACCAGGAAAAGGCAGGTGGCGGAGTCGATGTCCTCGTAAGTACCCAGCGGCTCGTCTTTGCCGAAGGTGGTCGTGTAGCCTCCGACGGCAGAGGCCATGCACAACCGCGGATTACCTTCGACATTGTTGCACTTGAGCCCTGCCTTGAAAATCTTGCTCGCCAGGTAGGTTTCTTCTGTGAGCGCCTGCCCGGAGCCATAGTAACCCACCGAGCCGGGGCCGTGCTTTTCGATGGCCTCCTTGAACTTCGATGCCACCAGGTCAAGCGCTTCATCCCAACTGGAAGGAGTGAGTACGCCGTTTTTACGGATAAGCGGCTGAGTAACGCGCTCTTTTGCGTAGATAACGGGCGGCATGAGGGCGCCCTTCAGACAGAGGAAGCCCGCATTGTGGTTGTTCGGATCACCCTTTACCGTGACAACTTTATTGTCTTTTACGCCCACCATGACGCCGCAGCCGGTGCCGCAAAACCTGCACACGCCCCTCACCCATTTATCTATCGTCTGGTCCGGTGAGGCGGCATAGGAAAGAGATCCGCCGATCGCCATCATTGCTGAAGAAGCGGCTGAGTACTTGAGGAACTCTCGTCTGGTAATGTTCATCTCTTATATCCTTTCATCGGACCGGCTGCGGGACTTCTTCCTGGTCCATGGTTTTTTTAGAGATCGGTTTCGCGTAGGCCTTGTGGTGGATTGAATTCTGGTGGAAGGGATGGCATTCGGTGCAGTTGAGCCTCAGGCCGTATTTCTTCTCCATATTGGTGATGCTGTAGTCGTGGCACTTCCGGCAGGTGGAATTGACATCGGGGTTTACCGCGTAGACGATGGAACCTTTCCCGTCTGGCTGCCCGTGGCACACGAAGCATTTCACCAGCACGAGCCCGTGTTTGCTCTCATACCAGTCCTGGGCAACCTTGGGAGTCGCCTTCAGGTGGCAGTTGAAACAGTCGGCTACATTCTCGGGGCTGTCCAGGTGCTTTGCGGCTTCGCACCGTACCTCGGGAAAGGCTGTCTTAAAATAGGCAAAAAAGGTGATCGTGAATATGAGTGTCCCGGCGGGAAGAATGAAAATCCACTTGCCGAGCCGACTTCTTATGCGGGCCAGGAACTGTGTTTTCATAATCTTTCCTCCATCCTTTCGAGTGGGAGCCTCTGGGCAAATTCGGCATTGAAGAAGTAGCGGCGGTCGAACTCCGGCAGGTGGGCCATGTTGAAATGGCACCCTGCGCAGTTGCGCTTTGTGGCGCCGTTTATTCCGAGGTAGGCTTCGTGGCAGAGTTTGCCGATATCGGATATTTTCTGGTCTTTTGTGTTTTTGTAGAGATCCTGGTGGCAGGCGAGGCAGTTTTCATCCGGTATGAACCTCCGGGCGATATGCTGCATGCCTCTTCGGTTCAGCCGGTCGGGATCGCCGAAGTAGTGGACGAAGAGGTCTTTCATGCCCAGAACGGTCTTGGTGGCCACATACTTGAACCCGACTTCATTGGGTATGTGGCACTGGGCGCATTCAATCGGCTTTTTGTCCTTATCGACGGCGTGCTTCGACTGTTTGATCTCTTCGCTGTGACGCTTCATCTCATGGCAGGAAACGCAGTATTCCGTCCGAGACGTTTTGCTCATGGAAACCGGAACGAAAACCGCTCCCGCCAGTCCTGCAATGACCAGGGGTACAATCAGTAAAACCTTGCGAAATTTTTTGTCAGCCATGTTGAAGACTTCCTTTCCTTGAGGGACTTACTGCGAGGCTCCCGGGAATCTTTAGCTGGTATGCAAATAGCACAAAGGCTCGTAAGCAGGCTGTTAAAGATGTAACAGTTCTGTTAAATAGAAATTCATTCCCCTTTTCCGGGCATGTCCCGCGCGACAACGGCGAGGGACCAGGGGGCGGAGCAGAAGCATCGTCCGGGGACGAACCGGCGGAAGTATCGCGAGCGGTTGTTTCGGGGGCTCACCTGAACATCTGAAAGAGAAGACGTATGGCTTCGGCGGCAAAAAAAAACAATATGACCATTCTCGTTATCGACGATGATAAGGACATTGTTCTAACCGTCAAGGGCAACCTCGAACTTGACGGCTACGAGGTGCTGACCGCCTTCGACGGACGTAGCGGCCTGGATATGGCGAAGGAGCACCGGCCGAGCCTGATCATCCTTGACCTGAACCTGCCCGATATCGACGGCATTCGGGTCTGCCAGATCATGCGCAGGGAGTTCGATTTCCCCATTATCATGCTGACCGCCCGGGACGGGATATCGGATCGCGTACTGGGGCTGGAATGCGGCGCGGACGACTATATGGCGAAGCCTTTCAGCTTCCTGGAACTCTCCGCGCGGGTGAAGGCCATACTCAAGCGGGTCGAAAGGAGCCTGGTCAAGGAGGTCTATGAACTGGGAGAGTTGTTCGTCGATTTCAAATCCCGGAAGGTTTCCATCCGGGGAGAAGATATAAAGCTCACCAAGACCGAATTTGAGCTGCTCGAGTTTTTCATCTCCTACCCCGATGAGGTGCTGTCTCGGGATTTCATCCAGTCCCACGTGTGGCGCGATTCGCAGCTCTATTCCTACAGCCGGGCAATAGACGTCCACGTTCAGCGGCTGCGCAAGAAGATCGAACCGGACCTCGAAAACCCGCGGTTCATCATCACGGTTGCCGGAGTGGGTTATAAATTCAAAACAAGCTGACTCAGACAGATGTCGGAGGAGAGGCGGGTATCGGGTGTCGGATGCATCCGAAGACATTCATCACGCGAATTTGCATGACGGGGCTAGCCAACTCGCCACAATGGCTCACTGCTCGTCGCCTTGACTTCGGTGAAAAATGGGATACAATATCAATCCTGAGTAGTAATTTCTATTTCACTCCAAACAAAGAAGGGGGCGAAACGGGTTCGACGGAGGTAAAGAAGCTCAAGCTGCATGCCGAGGTCCTGACTGCTCGTAAAACGGTTGGGAAAAAAACAAACGCAGACGATTACGCGTACTCCGTAGCCGCTTAACCGCGGCTGCCGTCTCCTGATCCTGCTCCCGCGGGGGTCTCCTGGAGGCGTCGACTAAGTGGGATGGTCGCCGTCATAATGCTCGTAGTGCCGGCGGCGAGATTTAGCGGGCTAGTCCTGGCGAAATCCCGTCCGTAGGAGGTTGCCAGGCCGAAAATCAAACTGCGGAATAAGCATGTAGAAGCTTCAGCGGAATGCTTTCGGACGCGGGTTCAACTCCCGCCGCCTCCACCACCCTTATGGGTGGCTGGTTTTCCTAGGTTTTTCCGAGTCAGATTTTCCGATTTCATGTAGATCCTCAGCACTCGTGGCCTGCCGGGAGAATCTCTTCCACCTCCCCCACTAAAGCCTTTCTATTGCGCCTTTGGCAGGCAATGGAAGTCGTTCTCCGGGATATTCTACGGAAACCGGATTCACTCGACACAAAACGGGCCGCTCGCCGCAAATCCTTCCGAGACCGCGATCTCCTTATGGTTACAATAGCCAAAAAGAACAGGCTGCTTACCGAAGGGTCGATGAACTATGCCTGGGACAAGGAAGGTCAGCTCTCTACTGCTGGAGGCACAACCTTTACCTTTGACTACGATCACCGGTTGGTCGGGCACAATCCCAAATCCCATTAATCTTCCGCATCATAGAGTGGTCATGTTATAGTGTTTTACTCTATTGAAGGTGCGGGAACTATTAGAACCGGAGGTCTGCATTAGATTCAGGAGAGGAGCACAAGGAGGGCGATTTTGGCTCCCGAGGAAATAAGAAACGAAATACTGGAAAGGTTATTGGCAGGCGCCAATATCCGGAAGGTAATAGTTTTCGGCTCCTATGCCGGCGGTTCTCCCGGAAAGGATAGCGATATCGATATTCTCGTGGTTACCGACGACGATTCCACCCCTCAGGATTTTGATGAGAGCATGGAACACTATCATCGGATATCTTCCGTCCTTCGGGAACTCAAAAGACGCAGACCTATGGACTTGATCGTCCACACCAGAAAGATGCACGAGGAATTCTTACGGTTGGGAAGCATGTTCGCCAGGGAGATTACCGAGCGAGGTGAGGTTTTGTATGAAAAATCATATTGGTCCTTCCAGGAGATGTGAAAATCCCTCTTGCCTTCGGCACGGGCAACAAAAAGCGTTGCCCGTGTCACCCGTGTTTGTCCCTCCGTATAGATCCACTGAATGTATCTCCAGTTCGTTGCAGGCTTTTTTCCACCATTTTTTACAGGCGCCTGGGACCAAATGCTTCGACGGGCTTGCAGCCCCCTCTATTGGTTTTCCACAATAGACTTTAGAATTCGGCAGTCCCTGCGACAAGGGCCAAAAGCGGCAGCGATTCTGGATCTTATCTTTGCTGCAAATGGTTTGAGTGACCTTTTTCCAGTAAGGATTGGGAGGATTTCGATGAGAAGTAAGCGCATTTACAGAATTATAGCGCTCCTGAACATTCTCCTGTCACTTTCCGGCTGCATGTCAAATGATGCGGTCAAACCGCACCAGGGCGCCGTTGCGGAAGTCGATCTCCAACGCTACATGGGGAGGTGGTACGAGATTGCCTCTTTTCCGAACTGGTTCCAGAAGGGCTGTTTCTGCTCCGCCGCCGATTATAGCCTCAGAGCTGGATTTGTCGAGGTTAGGAATAGTTGCCGAAAAGACTCTCCGGACGCAGCAACTGATGTTGCTGTCGGTAAGGCCTTTATCGTTCCCGGTAGTGGTAATTCCAAGCTCAAAGTACAATTCCAATGGCCCTTCAGGGGAGACTACTGGATCATTGTCCTCGATGATAACTATCGTTACGCAATGGTCGGTCATCCGAAAAGGAAATACCTCTGGATTCTTTCCCGAACAAAGCACATGGATAACGCCACTTTTGAGCAACTGCAGGAGATTGCCCGTTCAAAGGGCTACGATACAGATAGATTGCAGAAGACAGAACAATCGTGTGGAGACTGACCGCTCGCCTCAGGTCGAAAGAATCATGTCACCCCATCTGCTATGGCGCCTCGGGAACTTGGAAAATATGAGTTGTCATCCGCTCATGAGCAATGCGAAAATGGTGTGAAGCTCGGGTTGATTTAAGATAGAGAGCGGTTCATCTCCAGCAAGGAGCGCCGGAGGGCTCCAATTTCAGGTATTTGGGTCATTTGAAGCAGAGCATTTGGAGGTATTCGGGCAACTCTTCGAGAGGATCCGCCGGGCCATGTCCCTGAAGCATATCGAAAAAGGGGAATATGGTCCCCAGATCACAGACGAAAATGTTGTTTGTGGAAGAATCACCTGGGATGACGAGACGGGCGGCAGGATACCCCGGCTGGTCATCGACGGCAAGCCTGTCTCATGGGAGGAACTCGGGAGAATGCTGATGTCCTATGAGGGATGGAATTTCAAGCTTGAAATTTTCGACAGGTCGGAAATGAAATGATTGGCCGCTCTGTTTAGGTAAAGGCCTTGAGCATAAGCTGATGGCTCTAAACCCTCTTCCGATACAAGGTCGAAGGCACATGAAACGGCATGAATTTGTTGCGGTCCGTGAGGATTGCTTGTTGCTGATAATTGACATCCAGCAGGCGATGCTCGGGGTCATTGAATCGTGGAAGGATGTAGCCCGAAAGGTGAACCAGCTTACTCAAGCTGCTGAAGCCCTTGGTATTCCGATTCTGCTGACAGAACAATACCGCAAGGGACTCGGTGAAACGATCCCTGAAGTCATTGGCCGGATAAAGTCCCCGAGGGTATTCCACAAAGAGCATTTCAGCGCATGCCTTGAGGCAGACTTCCTGCCGCTGCTCAGATCATACAACCGAAGCCGGATCGTGGTCGTTGGAATGGAGACTCATGTCTGCGTCTTGCAGTCATGCCTGGACCTGATCAAGGAGGGCTATCAGCTTCAACTCGTGGCCGACGGCGTAGCTTCGCGAGCCGATCAGAACCGGGATATTGCCATAGACCTTCTTAGGAAGGCTGGAGCGGTGATTACCTCAACAGAAATCGTTATATTCCAGTGGGCCGAAAGGGCCAATACGGAAGAATTCCGAAGGATCCTTCCTATCGTGAAATGAAAAACTGCACGCAGACTGAGCAGCCTCTAAAGAGAGTATTCCTGATCACCCGGTTTACAAGGCATGGAAGTCTCTGGACCGGGCAAGATCGTCCTGGCGATGTCTCTTTCGAGGAGACACCATCAGGCCTCTAAATCAACAGGATCGAAATCAAACGCTTTAAAGCGACAACAGAGGAAAGATGTGCAATTGCAGGCGAATACGGGCAGGAAAGAAGAGTCACTGTGACCGATTCTTGTTTTTTATGATATTGCGGAGCGATGCTTCAATCCGGCACGCGCTCGATCTCCGGATCTCGTCCAACTTTTCACCATTCCGGGGCCTGCCGCTGCGGCTCTCGTCGTACAGTCCTCCGGGTCCCACAGCTTCGAACTTTCTGATCCAGAATCGAACTGTCGCCGGGCAGACGTCCAGCAGAGCGGCAATGTCGGGCACGGCCAGGCTCTTTGCGGACATCAGGATCATTTGCGCGCGCCGGCTTACCCGCCCCACCTCTTTGCGGCTCATTTCCTTCAGTTCCTTGTGCTCGTTAGCCGCCAACTGCCTCACATAGACCATGAGATTCGACACCTCTCGGAACAGAGCATGCCTGTTACCACAGCAGGAAACAGAACTGAAGAGCCGGCCTCAAAGGCAGGTGTCCTTGAGCCGGCTCTTCACTAATCCCGAATCTACGCGCTGACCGCGACAGCTTCTTCTTTCCGGCGCTTCGACAGCACGAGATAGCGTCCCAGTGCGACCACAGCGACGGTAAAGAAGATCATTACGGCATATTCGATTATTTTCGACGGGTTCAGCAGGCCATGGATGAAAGGATCGGTTATCATCATCTCGCCGCCTACTTTACCCAGGATCGCCGAGCCGATGTAGAGGATGATGGGATACCGGTCCATGAGCTTGGCGAGTATCGAACTCATGAAGACAACAAACGGTATGCTCAGACCGAGACCGAAGAGCAGGAGAAAAAGATTGCCGTGAGAGGCTGCGCCGACAGCCAGCATATTATCTATTCCCATGCTCATATCCGCTACGATAATTATCCACAGGGCCTGCCAGAGGCTGCCCGCTTCACGGTGCTCGCCTCCTTCATCACCCTGTACGAGCAGTTTGACGGCGATCCAGATGATCACGGCCCCCCCGATCAGTTTCAGATAGGGCATTACCAGGAGCTGGGCCACCACGAAAGTGCAGGCCACGCGGATTAAAACAGCGCCGCCCGCCCCCAGGGCGATTCCCCAAGTGCGTACCCTGCCGGGAAGATTCTTCACGGCCATGGCGATCACCACGGCGTTGTCACCGGCCAAAACGAGATCTATCAACACAATGCTTAACAGTGCCGAAAGAAATTGCCATGTGAATTCAATGTGGCCAAAACTGCCCAGTTCGATCATCTTTAGCGTCTCCTTTTTAAGTGCTGGAACATGCCTTGTTCACCAGCGCAAAACACCACATCGGCCGGTATTGCAAACAGACAACTCTCCTGTTGAAGAGCAATGAGTATGCCACCGGTTAACGGGTTGCTTCCGGCACGGGTAATGGCTTCCAGAGTATCCGCGCAATGGGGAAATAACCGTAACCGGGCGGCATATTTTCCTCGATAGTGTCCACTAACCGTAGACACACTGGAATCTCTTCGGAGACAAAGCGCGCCATTTATTCGGCGGAACCCACGTTTATGGGCCGCAATGTCATGCAGAAGAAGCCGGACCACGTGGAGCCAGGTGGTCTGCAGCACATTTTCGGACGATATTCGCCTCCTTTCATCCGGATGGAATACGTCATGCAACGCACATACAATTCTATCCATATATGTACCAGATATGTACCAGAAAAACTCATGGCAAGGAAAAAAAGGAGATCCGATGGAGGCATCCGGAATGCGGGTCCTCATAGTCGATGATGAGACCATATTTGCCAGGAACATGGCGAGGATTCTCGCGAAACGGGGGTTTCATGCCGAGGTGGCCTCAAATGGCAGGGAAGCACTGGAGACGGTCGGAAAACAACCTGATTTCGATGTCATGCTCCTGGACGTAAGAATGCCGGGTATGAACGGCATACAGGTCCTGCAACGTCTGAAGACCCTGGCGCCGGAGCTGGAGGTCATCATACTGACCGGCCAGGCAACCGTGGAAAACGGTATCGAAGCTGTTCGAGCAGGGGCTTTCGATTATCTGCCCAAACCTTTCGAAATAGATGAACTGATCGAGAAGATTCGCGTTGCCGGGGTTCTCGAACGAGTGCGCAGACGTCCGGTTCTGTGGCCCCGTTCTACTGCCGGCGAAGTTATCCTTCATGCCTTCCGAAGGCTCACAACGGAGGACCGGTTAGTGGAGGCGCTGGCTGTCTTTAACTCGGACCGGAAAAAGATGGCTGGAGAGACACTCTATATCTCAGATGCCCAGGACGTTCTCAAAGGCAGCCTTACCCGCCAGGCGCTGGTCGATGCGGCTCGAAGGGCGCATCCGGAGAAAAAAATTACCTGGGAGGAATTGCGAAGCCATCCGGAGTGGCTTCCCGATTTGCCGATAGATGATATCATGAACCGACAGGTCTTTGCTACTTCGGGCCAGACGCCCCTGTCGCATGTCGCGCGCCATTTGATTGAAAACGGTCTTCAGAGTATGCCCGTAGTGGACAACGGCAAAATTGTGGGCGTCGTCCGGCGAATGGACGTCTTGAAATACACCGAGCAGGAAGAGGATTGCGAGGCTTAAGATTCATGAAAAGCGCAGCGGGTACGAAGAGCAATGGACGATTTGATTATCCCTATTTTCGCGCGCTGTGGAACCGTGTCGTGTTTGTTCTTTTGGCGGCAGCTTTCCTGCCTGTAATATTGATCGGAGGCGTTCTCTACCACTTCACCACACAGGCCATGGAAGACAGGGAGGCCAGGGCACTCGAGTCAAAGGTGCTGGAGCGTAAAGTCTCGATCGATTCTCTTCTGAGTGATGAAATCCTCAGGTTGCAGCAGGCTGGAGCAGGTCTTTCTCTTTCCGGCCAGAATACTGCGCAGGCCGAGCAGTTGAAATTGGCGCTGGATGTTTTGAATGAACGAGGCGGTTACGTTGCCGGACTTGCGCTCCTTGACAAAAACGGTCGAACTATAGCGACTGCCGGTCCCGGAATTCCCCTGCAGGAGAAGTTTTCCGGGACAGAGGTTCTCAAGGGATCAATCACCCGGGGTTATTACGTGAGCGAGTTGTTCCCCGGCAGCGAGGGGGAGAGTTGCTTTTTCATTGGCGTCCGGGGCAGGAGCGATGCGAGCCCGGTACTACTCGCATTCGTGAATGCCTCGAAGTTCGGCGATTTGCCCTCCAGGATGAAGGAACAACATGGTGAGCGATTTTTGGTCGTCCGGGAAGTGGCTTTTCAGATCGACGCCCCGGCGGGTTCCCAGATAAGCCATTCTCCCGCGGAGGCGTTTGAAAGGTTCGGTGGAATCCAGATCCAGGAGACCAGGGAAGCGCTTCTGCTCAAAGTCTGGCAGGACCGTGCGCCCTGGCTCAATGTCTACAGGATTTCCAAAGATGAGGCTTACCGCCAGATCAGGCGGGTGCGCATCATAGCCGTCTTGATCCTCGTTGTGCTCAGCTTTCCGATTGTCGGCATCATCCTTCTCATCGGCAACGATCTCGTCTCCCAGTTGGAGAGTAAGCGAGGAGCGATAAGGTCGCTTGACAGGCAGCTCCGAAGAACAAGTTACCTCTCCTCCTCCATGGAGCTCTCCCTTGGGTGTTTCAGAGAGGTGAAAGACACCGTTTTCAACGTTGACAGCGCCATTGCGGTGCTGAGGGAAGAGCCGGTCTTTGAAGAGTCTATCTGGTTGCGTGAAAGCGTTGAACAAATCCATTCCGAAGTACAGCGGGCCCGGATGGCGGTTGAGAGATTTCTCCGGTATATCCAGCCCCAGCCGCCGATAATCAGCGATGTAGATGTTCACAAGCTGCTCGACGATCTTATGGACATTCTCGACCGCGAGTTGCGGTTCCGCAATATTGGAGTCCGCCGCTCGTTTGTGCAGACCCTGCCGATGTTGCGGTCGGACTCCTCCAAGCTGCGCCAGGTGTTTCAAAATATAGTCCTTAATGCACTGGACGCCCTGGACAGAAAAGGCGAGATTTCTCTTGCCACCACTCTTTGCGAAAAAGGGGTCGCCGTTTCCATAATCGACAATGGACCAGGGATTTCCAAGACCGATCTGGACAAGATTTTCGAACCTCTCTGGACGACCCGCCCGCAGGGAACAGGCCTGGGACTGCCTATTTGCCGGGACATTCTCGACCGGCTGGGCGGGGATATAGCCATTGAATCGGAACCGGGGAAAGGGACTGCGGTGACTGTTACCCTTCCCCTGCGTTTTCAGCCGTTAAAAACCGACGCACCATAAGCTGAACTGACAAATGCTCAAGCGGGAACACCTCAAACAAGCCATCGATAAGATCGCCCTGCGCTCTCCGGAAATCGGGTATACGCTGGACGAATTGCTGGGAATGGGAGAAATAGACACCCTCCCGCATGATCCGGCCATGCCCGAAAGCAACGACTTCCATTTTGTGTTTCTGGACGAGACTTTGACCGTAAGGCGATTCCTCTTTGTAAACTTCGGCGCCGCACCGATCGAGCAACAACTCCTGGTCAAGTACGGGAAGATTTTGAAGGGACAGGAGATTCTCGCTGCCAATGGGAATGTGGCAGACCGGCTGCCCCTCGAAGAGATGCGCACTTCCGGCACGCGCTTCATGATCAACTATGAAATTGACTTCGCCCTTGAGCGGCTCGCAAATGGTGAACGGGAGAATGGTGGTTCGGGGAGTCTGGAAGAGCAGGGGGTCGAGAATCTTCTCAGGCTGAAGGAAGAAATGAAAGACCGGCCCGACCTTTCCGGGCTGCCGGGGAATAATGGTCCCGGGGAACCGCTTTTCAGGGGCAAAGTGAGCAACGTAGCACCGGGCGAATTCGTCAAGTTCCCATACAGCAGAAAATCACTGGAACAGGCCGCGGAACTCAACCTGGAATTCTTTCATATCCGGTTTCTGCTGGATCTCCTCGTGCGAGGCGATGCAGATCGCCTGTTTGCATGTATCGTCCGGGGACATCTCTTGGGCTTGCTCTTCCTAAACATGAAGGAAGAATTATTCTACCGGGCATTGGAAATTCAGTATATCGCGACATCCAGGGAACCGCCTCATTCCCACCCGTCTCTTCCACGGCGCGGGGTCGGCAGCTTTCTGGTCGCCGGCGCCTGGATGATCTGGAAGACCCTTTTTCCGAACATACCTGAAATGGTACTGGACTCCGAGACCGGCGCGATAAGGTTCTACGAAATGCTGGGATTCCGGCAGCGGCATTCCTTCAGGTATGTCTTGAAGCAGCCCTCCGGCTATCTCCTTGACTATATAGTCTCACTTGCCGAATCGCGCCCTGATCTGCCTTCTGAATTGCTCTATGAAATTGCGGGATACATCAGGGACGAAATCGCAACCTTGCCTAAATGTGAACAGGACAGGGTATGCGAGGCAGTGAACAAACCGGTGCTGCGCGCGATTCGCGGCTGCCTCATTTCAAAGCGCCATGCGCTGCTTGCAAAGACCGCCGCGCAGACTTTGTTCCGGAATTGTGAGCGGATACCCCAGGCGGAAGAGCTGATTCGGATCGGGACAGAATATGGAAATCTGTGCCTGGTGGAAAGGAATCCCTGTTCCGAGCCGGTTTCAATCGTGCATGATCCGGTGTTTGCCGAGCACCTGAAAGGAATCATGCACATGGAAAGCTACAGGCGGGTCCATGCAGTCGATGCAGCCCTGCGTGATCCCTCCCTCACGGGGAAATGGGTCACCGTTGCGCCGCGCCCGGTAAAGAACGAGGAACTCGAATGGGTGCACACGCGAAACCATGTTGAGTGCATCGACCGTACTGCGGGAAAAGAGGTGTGTTCTCTGGACATGGATACGCAGACTTCCAGAAAGTCCAGCGAAGTCGCTCGATTGGCAGTGGGAAGTGTCTTCAACCTTTTGGACACGATCTGGCACGGAGAGAACCGCCGGGGGTTCGCCTTCGTCCGCCCGCCCGGCCACCATGCGGAACCGGACAAGGCAATGGGATTCTGCCTGTTCAATAATGTCGCTCTGGCTGCCAGGTACCTTGAACTGGTCTACGGGCTGGAAAGAATCATGATCGTGGATATCGATGCACATCACGGAAACGGAACGCAAAAGGCCTTTTACGATACCGATTCGGTGCTGTTCGCATCATTGCACCTGTTTCCCGGATTCCCCGGGACCGGCAAGTTGAGTGAAATCGGCGCCGGTCGGGGGGAGGGATTCACCGTCAACATTCCGCTGCCTCCCGGATCGAGGGACAACAGTTTTGCCCAAGTGATCGATTCTCTCATCCGACCCCTTGCGGAAGAGTATGCGCCTGAGGCTTTGCTGGTTTCCTGCGGCTTCGATCTCTGCAAGTTCGACAAGCTTGGAGGTATGCACGGTACGGCGGAAGGATATGCGCTCATGACCTTCTTTCTCAAGGAAATTGCCGACGAAATCTGTGACGGGAGGCTGGTGTTCGTTCTTGAAGGGGGGTACAATGTGGGCTGTGTTGAAGAATGCACCCTGAGGGTGCTTAAGGAACTGGCGGATATCCCTACCCTGAGCGCTGATAGAACTGACCATATCCGGTCAACATCACCGCTTCACGTCCCGGCGCTTCGAAAGGTGATCGAAGTCCAGAAAAAATACTGGAAGTCTCTGGCCTAGCTTGCGAAAGGAACCTTATGCAGCTCAGAAATCATCCCTTTGTTTTCGCCGGCGTACTCGTTTCATGCCTTCTTTTTGCCGGCGCCAGTCCCTCTATGGCCGCGCCCCGGGAAAAGCTGGTAGACATGACCTTCCCTTTCTCGGAGGAGTCGATTTATTGGCCGACCGACAAGCCTTTCACCCCAAAGGTCGTCTTCAAGGGTATTACCGATGGCGGCTGGTGGTATACCTCCAACGAATATGCAGCCTCGGAACACGGCGGAACGCACGTCGATGCGCCCATTCATTTTTCTGAAAAGGGACGCACCATAGGGCAGGTTCCGCTTCAGGAATGGATCGGGCCCGCGGTGAAGATAGATGTGAGGAAGAAATCCCTTGCAAACAGAGATTATCAACTGAGCACGGCAGATATTCTTGCCTGGGAAAAAAAGCACGGCCGCATCCCCAAAGGGGCCTGGGTCATTATGTATAGCGGGATAGACGGACTTTTTTATCCGAATAAAAAAGAGGTGCTGGGCACGGAAAAGACCGGCAAGGAGGCCGTGGCCGAGTTGCACTTTCCGGGATTCTCCCCGGAAGCAGTGACTTTTCTGCTCTCGAAGCGCACGATCACCGGCATTGCAGTGGATACTCCCAGCATCGATCCGGGATCATCCAAGGACTTCAAAGTACACCAGGAACTCTGCGCCGCACAAAAGCTCGGCCTGGAGAATATCGCAAACCTGGATAAAATTCCGGACTCCGGCGCCATGCTTTACGTTATTCCCATGCTCATTCAAAACGGCTCCGGAGCCCCCGCTCGCGTCTTTGCGAAGCTGCCTTAACGATCAAAGTTTGAAGAATTGAACGGCCAGGAGCGCCGCACCATTTCTGATGCTCCAATTTCTACCCGGCCCTCAACCGTGCGGTAGCGCCGCCTTCCATGGCGGCGCTTGTTGTAAGGCGGCGCACGTTGCATGGCGGCGCACGTTGCATGGCGGCGCATGTTGCCAGGCGGCGCATTCGGCATGGCGGGAAAACCTGCGATTTGTCCCATGCGATCCCCAATCCACGAACCATGTAAGACCTGCCTTCGCACCCCGGGAATTCTGCGTGTATGCAATTTTAAAACTCGCCGCCGTGGAAGGCGGCGCTACCGGCATGATCGCTTAAGCGTTCCTGAAAGGTCATTCCCGGAAACGGCGCGATTCAACGGATTTAGCAAACAGAATTGGCGCACCATTTCTGATGCTCCAATTTCTACCCGGCCCTCAACCATGCGGTAGCGCCGCCTTCCATGGCGGCGCTTGTTGTAAGGCGGCGCACGTTGTATGGCGACACACGCTGCAAGGCGGCGCATGCGGCATGGCGAAATCTCCGATCATGATTAATTTTCCCCGCATACATGTTCCCGGGGTATTTCCGGGTGCACTGCGATCCGCACTGATCCGCTGAACCGAGAGATCGGCTGTCCTATATCGGCTCATTCTGAGAAAAGCGTATCCACACGCATTCCTGCTCCAGGTCGGCGAGTGTGGGATGCAATCCGGCCTGCCGCCGCCCGGCATGTCGCTCATCCGAGTTTGTTCAAAGGAGGAAAATATGAACAACAGCCCCGAAGCCGGGCCACCCCTGGAAGCAGCGGCGGCATTGTCCGAGAAGAAACACATCACACTTAAAGTAAACGGCTCCTTGAAACAGATAGAGATCGCTCCCTGGACGACCCTGCTCGATGCCCTGCGAATGCACCTGAACCTGACCGGAACGAAGAAAGGGTGCGACCATGGCCAGTGCGGCGCCTGTACCGTTCTCCTGAACGGCAAGCGCATCAACTCATGCCTGACACTGGCCATCATGCATGATGGCGCCGAGGTGACCACAATTGAGGGTCTTGCCGAAGGAGAAGCCCTTCACCCTGTCCAGCAGGCGTTCATCGACAACGATGCCTTCCAGTGCGGCTACTGTACGCCCGGCCAGATCTGTTCTGCAGTCGGGATGATAGGCGAGGGCGTGGCAAAATCCTCCGATATCCGCGAACTCATGAGCGGGAATATCTGCCGCTGCGGCGCTTACACGGGTATCGTCGCCGCTGTCCGGCAGGCGATGCGCACAACGGAAGGAGGTGACGAATCATGAATCGTTTTTCCTATTCCCGGGCAGTCGACATTGCAGGCGCAGTTCGCGAAGCCGCCGCAGACGGCGCAGCCAGGTTCATAGCAGGCGGCACCAACCTGGTTGATCTGATGAAGGAAAACGTCGAAAGACCCGGCAGACTGATCGATATTACAGGCCTTCCCTTGAAGCAGATACATCCCGGGGCCGATGGAGGGCTGCGTCTCGGCGCCCTCGTTACGAACTCATGTGCCGCCTACAATGAAGAGGTCCAACTGCGCTATCCGCTGCTTGCCAAAGCGATCATGGCGGGCGCCTCCCCGCAGCTCCGCAATATGGCGACTACAGGCGGAAACCTGATGCAGCGCACTCGCTGCTGCTACTTCTATGACACGGCCACGCCCTGCAACAAGCGGACGCCCGGAGCGGGATGTTCCGCAATCGGGGGATTCAACCGCGCTCATGCAATCCTGGGCACGAGCGGGCACTGCATTGCCTCACATCCATCGGACATGTGCGTCGCTCTGGCCGTGCTCGATGCAGTCGTAGAAGTTACAGGCCCAAACGGAGACCGGTCAATCCCGATTTCCGGGTTTCACCGTCTGCCTGGAGATACTCCACACGTCGATACTTCCCTGCAACAAGGCGAAATCATAACAGCCGCGGCTCTTCCGGCAATGGGCTTTATCGAGCGCCACTCCTATCTCAAGATCAGGGACCGAGCCTCCTATGCCTTTGCCCTGGTCTCCGTGGCGGTCGGCTTGGAGCTTGAGGACGAGAACATAAAGGAAGCGCGAGTGGCCCTGGGCGGCGTGGCGCACAAGCCCTGGAGGGATCGGCAGGCCGAGGTGCTTTTGAAGGGACGGAAACCGATCCTCGACAGCTTCCAGGAATTTGCCGAGGCGCTGCTGCGCGGCGCCAAAGGTTTTGAGCACAACACCTTTAAAATCGATCTGGCGAAGCGAGCCGTCGTTCGTGCCCTGAGTCGCGCAGCCGCCGGGAAGGAGCACTCATGAGCACCGCATTCATCAGCAAACCGGTAAGCCGCGTCGATGGTCGAGCCAAGGTGACCGGGGAAGCCAGGTACGCAGGCGAGTACAATGTGCCGGACCTCGTTTACGGGTTTATCGTTTCCGGTTCGATTGCAGGGGGCAGAGTTACGGCGGTTGATGCCACGGAGGCGCTCCGGCTGCCGGGCGTTCTGCAGGTCTTTACGCAGGAAAATACCCTGCCGCTCGGCCTTTTCGACCGTGACTACAGCGATGAGGTCGCCCCTCCCGGCGCCCCTTTCCGCCCGCTCCAGGAAAAGGAGGTCAAGTACAGTGCTCAGCCGGTCGCGCTGGTCGTAGCCGATACCTTCGAGCTTGCGCGTTACGCGGCTTCCCTGGTTCGGGTGGAATATTCAATCGAACCGCACGCAACAGATCTGTATGCGGAATTTGCAAGGGCTCGCCACCCGAAGCCCAGAAACGGACTTCCGGGCCCGCCCGAGCCACGCGGCAACCCGGAACAGGCTTTGATCGATGCGGACGTGCGGATTGAAGCCGAATATCGCCTGCCCATCGAGCACCACAACCCGATGGAGCCCTTCGCAACGACGGTGATTCGGGACGAAACCGGCAGGCTCACTGTCTACGATAAGACCCAGGGGGCGCATAACGTTCACCTGCACCTCTGCAACGTGTTCGGCTGCTCGGAGGACGATCTGCGCGTCATCTCTCCCTTTGTCGGCGGGGCCTTCGGCTCGGGGCTTCGTCCTGTTTACCCGGTTTTTCTCGCAGTCCTGGCGGCGAGGGAACTGAAGCGCTCTGTGCGGGTGACGATGACCCGGCAGCAGATGTTTACCTTTGTGCACCGCCCCGCTACCTGGCAACGGATTGCCCTCGGCGCCTCGAAAGATGGCCGGCTTCAGGCGATCGTGCATGATGCGATCTCGGAGACATCCCGGTACGAGGATTACAGCGAAACCGTTGTCAACTGGTCCGGCCTGCTCTACCGGTGCGACA
The DNA here is from genome assembly GCA_964539645.1 of uncultured Syntrophobacter sp. GTDB lineage: Bacteria > Desulfobacterota > Syntrophobacteria > Syntrophobacterales > Syntrophobacteraceae > SbD1. The sequence goes on along the minus strand of CAZIJV010000040.1, from coordinate 21,546 downwards.
ATGTGAAGCTCGACCATAGGGTCGTGCAACTGGATCTGCCGACACCGGGCGACATGCGAGCGCCCGGGGCTGCCTGGGGAGTTATCCCGCTCGAATGCGCTATGGATGAGCTTGCCGCCACCCTGAAGATCGATCCGATCGAATTGAGGCTCAAAAATTACTCCGATAAAGATGCAAACGAAAACAAGCCGTTCTCCAGTAAAGAACTCCGGGAGTGCTACCGCCAGGGCGCGGAAAAATTCGGCTGGGCCGCTCGAAACCCTGAGCCGCGTTCGATGCGTGATCGGGACACCCTGATCGGCTGGGGTATGGCGGGCGGGATATGGGACGCCTTCCACATGGAAGCGAGCGCCAAAGCGCTGCTGAGCGCGGATGGCAGGCTTACCGTCAGCAGCGGGACTGCCGATATCGGTACAGGCACCCGCACGATAATGACCCAGATAGCCGCGGAGTCGCTCGGGCTCCCAATGGAAAACGTAACATTCAAGCTTGCGGACTCGGCCATGCCTGCCTCTCCTGTAGAAGGCGGTTCCTGGACTGCCGCAACAGTAGGCTCTGCAGTCAGGGCGGTCTGTGGGCAGGTGCGTGAGAGGCTCTTCCGGGTTGCCGCGGCATTGGAGAATTCTCCCTTGGCGGGGTTGGACTTCACTGAGGCTGCTTTTGCCGATGGGCAGATCTGCTGCCGCAGCGATCCTTCACGCTCCGTTCCCATAACGGAGGCCGTACGGCATAGCGGCCTCGGCTCTATTGAAGAGGAAGTCTCCGCAGGGCCCGATCGAAAGCAGGCAGACTACTCCCGCTACGCACACTCCGCTGTGTTCGCCGAAGTGAGAGTCGATCCGGACCTCGGCACGGTGCGCGTCAGCCGGGTGGTCAGCGCAATTGCCGGCGGACGTATCCTGAATCCCAAAACAGCGCGCAGCCAGATCGCAGGCGGAATCGTCATGGGCATCGGAATGGCCCTGGAAGAAGAGAGCGTGCTCGACCACTCCTTCGGACGTTTCATGACCCACAACCTGGCCGATTACCATGTTCCTGTAAACGCGGACGTGCAGGACATCGAGGTGATTTTTGTCGAGGAGCACGACGAGGTGGTCAATCCTCTGGGAGTAAAGGGGCTGGGAGAAATCGGCATTGTCGGCGTTGCGGCGGCGATCGCCAACGCCGTCTGCCATGCCACCGGCAGGCGGGTCAGGGAGTTTCCGATAACTCTGGACAAGCTGCTGTAGAAGAAAGTCCGCGAAAATGAAGTCTCATATAAGCCGATCAGTTCCGGAAGCTTTTTTGTCCAGGCATGTAGTAAGCAAAGCGCAAATCGGGGCGGGTATTGAAGGGAGTGAGGCCGGAAAATCCCGGCCTCACAGGTTGTCCGCTACCATGTGATAACTATGTACTTTCGCGTAACAGTGTACTAGGCGGCGTTGCTCTTCTGAAGATATGCGAAAATATCTTTCACCGTACGGATCTTTTCGGCGTCTTCGTCGGGAATTTCCATGTCGAAAGCCTCTTCCAGGGCCATGACCAGTTCCACCACATCCAGGGAATCGGCGCCCAGGTCGTCGACGATGTTTGCTTCAGGTGTGACGATATCTTTATCAACCCCGAGCTGGTTGGCGATGATGTCGATGATTTTGGTTTCTTCTGCGGTTTTGCTCATTCTTATTCCTCCTGTGATTTAGTCTTCACACTCAATCTTGCCTGCATCTCTCACGAATCCATGGAAAAGCACCTCGAGTACACCCGGAAGTTCCTCGACCAGCGAATAGGAGCAATCCCGGGCAAGCCACTTCTGTATTACCCCGTGCACGAATCCCATCGTGCCGTAAAATACTGTTTGAAAGTCCACTTCTTTGAGAATGCCCTGCTGAGTCGCTTCGTAGACTTTTCTTTTCAAGTTGGGCAGAGCGCGCATGACTCTCTTGAAATAGATATCGGGGGCGCTCTCCCCCAGATCGAGCTGCTCCTGGACAACCAGCCGGTAGAGCTGCTGATTGCAGTCAAAGAACTCGAAGTAAATCCTGATGTACTTGGAAATCATGGTGAGCACGTCATCGTGCCCATCTATGGTCGAACGGGTTTTCTTTTCAAGCTCGTCAAGCCTCAAGCGCACAAGGTCGGCGAAAAGCTTTTCCTTGGTCTCGAAGTAGCGGTAAAGGGTGCCTTTTCCCACCCCGGCACGCTCGGCGATCTCATCTGTTGTGGCGGTATGGAAGCCTTTTTGGGAAAAGACCTCCAGGGCGGCATCGAGTATTCTCTCCTTGGTGCTTGGCCGGGCGGCCAGTGGAGCGGCTTCTCCGGGTTCTTCCACGAGCACCCGTTCCAGGAGTACCGGATAAAAGCGTGCAGCCGGGATTCCATTTCTGCGGGCAATCTCCCCAAGGGCTTCGATCAGCCTGGCGGCAGGAAGCCTGTTCTGGAGCGGAGTGCTTTTCAGAGCGCCCTGAATGAAGGAAAAACAGCCTGCGAGCACATCCAGAATTTTTTCGGGAGAAGAAGCCGTGAGCGGCCGCTCGCCCATGAGCGCTTCGATCAGGGTCGCCTGGTCTTTAGCCTGGACGAGTTTTTTGATCATCGCCTGTGCCTGGATGGTTTCCGGATGTTTGTGCACGCATGCTCCTTTTTTACCGATACGGACTGGTCCGTCATAAAGCATAAGCCTGAGGTAAAGTCAAGAGAGTTCTAGGGCGAGCATATTATGCAGTGAGCAGTGTGGTGAAAAATGAAGGTATTCTTAATGGGTGTCCCAATGCAGGCCCGCTCATGCGCCGCCGTACAACAAGCGCCGCCATGGAAGGCGGCGCTACCGCATGGTTGGGTAGCGCGGGATAGAAGTGGAGAATGCCGGAATGGTGCGGCAAATCTGTTTGTTTGATCCGCTGAACCGCGCCTTTTCCGGGAATGACCTTTCCGAGCGATTAAGCAATCATACCGGTAGCGCCGCCTTCCACGGCGGCGCGTTTTGTGATTGCTATACGCAGAATCCCCGGGGGGCGCAGGCAGGTCTCATATGGTTCGTGGATTGGGGATCGCATGGGGCAAATCGCAGGTTTACCCGCCATGCGCCGCCGTACAACATGCGCCGCCATGGAAGGCGGCGCTACCGCATGGTTGGGTGGCGCGGGATAGAATTGGAGCATGCCGCTCTTCACTCTTCACTGCTCACTGCTCACTGCTCACTGTCTTTCTTCGCCTTCTCAATGGTGGTTTCCACGAGTTCCCTGATTTCTTCCAGGCGCTCCTGTGTCTCCGCTTCATAGCGCAGCACCAGGACGGGTTGCGTATTGGAAGCGCGCACCAGGCCCCAGCCGTCGGGAAAAATTATCCGGGCGCCGTCCACGTCGATAATCTTGAGGTTCATTTTTTCAAATTCCCGTCTTGCCCGTTCAACCACGTCAAACTTGGTCTCATCCGGGCAGTCCACCCGTATTTCCGGCGTGGTAAAGGTGTGTGGGACGCCCTCGAGCAGTTCGGGAATCCTCTTGCCGGTCGCAGAGAGTATTTCCAGCAACCTGCACGACGAGTAAATCCCGTCATCGAACCCGAAGTACCTGTCTTTGAAAAAGACATGGCCGCTCATCTCGCCGGCCAGGGCCGCATTAACTTCCTTCATGCGGGCCTTGATGAGCGAATGGCCGGTCTTCCACATATGAGCCACCCCGCCATGCTGTTCGATGTCGTCATAGAGGGTCTTCGAGGACTTTACCTCGGAAATGAAGACGGCGCCTGGATGCCGTGACAGGATCTCTCGTGCGAAAATAATCATGAGCTTGTCTCCAAAGACAACCTCGCCACGATGATCGAGCACTCCCATCCGGTCGCAGTCGCCGTCGTAGGCAATTCCTACGTCCAGTCTTTCCCGCAAAACCAGTTCCCCGAGGTCTCGCAGGTTTTCCATCACCGTGGGGTCCGGCTCATGATTCGGGAATGATCCATCCATCTCGCAGTACAACGGATATACTTTGCATCCCAGCTTTTCGAGGATCGGCGCCGCAATCGGGCCGCCCGTAGCGTTGCCCGCGTCCACCCCGACTCGCAACCCCGGCTGCAGCCGGATATTACCCGTCACAAAATCGATGTAGGGAGAGACTATATCGAAAGAGCGTATACTTCCCGCTGAGCTGTGGAAGCGGCCGGACTCGATGATTCTTCGGAGCTTTTGTATTTCCTCGCCGGCTATGGTGTCAAAGCCGTTGCATACCTTGAAACCGTTGTATTCAGGAGGATTATGACTGGCGGTGATCATTATTCCGCCCTGGAAATCTAGATGACGGATGGCAAAATAGAGGAGCGGAGTGGGGCAGACGCCTATATCGACTATGTCCATGCCGGTTTCCAGCATGCCGCTCACCAACAGATCGCGGAACGCGTCAGAGGTCAGCCGGCAATCCCTGCCCAGGACCACCCGGTTCTTGCCCTGTCCGGCCATGTACGTTCCAAACGCTTTGCCCAGGGCGGTGACGTCCGGACCGGTGATTTCCTCGCCTGCTATTCCCCGTATGTCATATTCTCTGAATACTTTTGACAACATAAGACCTTAACTCCCCGGTGGTTCTATGGTTCATCGGCAAAAGTGACTGGATGAGAGAGTATACACTATAAGGCAAAAGAGATTTTCAGGAAGAGTTGCCCGTTTTAAAAAAGAATAAGCGAGTGACTCCGGGAGTTGTTGATCCGGAAACCCCTCGCTCTTGAAATGCGGATTCAGGTATGGGAAAGCGCTGCGCTCTTTTTAGTGATGCGAGCCGCTCTCTCCTGATTTCAGGCGCTTTATGGTAAGGATGAGCGAAGAAATCAGGCCGATACCGATAACCGAGAGCGCGCCATAGAGTGCGGCAAAAAAGACAACATGGCTTGGATCATACCATGGGATATCCCACGGCAGCATGCTGGATACACTGCGTTTCAGGCCTTCACACAAGAACTCGGGAACTCCCCCCATGGACCGCCTCCATAAGCATGGACTTTTAAATGCACGTGAATCATTTAACACGACAAAACTATCAGATTATGTCCAACCGGTCAATTATAAAAAGAGTGCCGGGGAGTTACGAGCTGACTCGAGTCAGGCCTTGACATTATCGGACCTGTTCGTCTTATTGGTTAGAAAGAACAAATTAAACCGCGCTGAAAAAGGACTCGGGAATTATGATGAAAAAACTTCTCATAACCGGTGCAAGCGGTCTTCTGGGGTGGAACCTCTGCAGCCTCGCCAAAGGGGAATGGAGTGTCTTTGGTACAGCCCATGCCAATATGTATGACGTTCCCGGAATCAGGCTCAGCCGAGTGGACCTGACACGGTTCAGCGAAGTCAGTCAACTGATCGGACAAATTGGCCCGGATGCCGTGATCCATGCGGCTGCGGCCTCGGATGTAAACTTTTGCCAGATGAATAGCGCCGAGTCCTACAGGATCAACGTGGATGCCGCCGTCAACCTGGCGGGCCTGTGCGCGGACCTGGCAATTCCGTTTGTTTTCACTTCCTCGGATATGGTTTTCGACGGCCGGAATCCGCCATATAGCGAGGATTCTCCCGTTTGCCCGATCAACGTGTACGGAGAGCAAAAGGCGGAAGCGGAGGAAAAAATCTTGAAGCATTATCCTGAAGCCGCAGTCTGCCGGTTAGCGCTTATCTACGGCGACAGCGGTCCTCGCGGGCGAGGATTTCTGCGTTCCTGGGTCGACGAAATGAAAAAAGGAAAAGATCTTCCTCTCTTCGATGATGAATTCCGCACTCCCGTCAGCGCCCACGACGCCTCCCGGGGAATTCTGCTGGCGCTTTTCCGCGCAAGGGGATTGCTGCACCTTTCGGGCGGAGAGCGCATTTCCCGCTTTCATTTCGGTCTTATGCTCAAAGAGGTTGTCGGGGCGCAATCCAGAATAATCCCCTGCAGCCGTGACAGCATCCCCATGCCCGCCCCCCGTCCCGCGGACGTATCGCTCGCCGGCGACCGGGCTCTCAAGCTCGGCTTCACCCCGGGAAGCATTAGAGCGGAACTGGAAAAGCTCGCCCTTAGCCGGGAGTCGTGAGCCACTCGGGTAATTTTCATCCGAGGAACAGTTTAAATCTTTGTAATCTTTTTTAAACCGACCCTCCAGGTAAGCCGGTAAGAGGCCGGCAATATGCTTTTCCGACTGCCGCAGAGGAAGGCTTGCCTGAGACTGTGCGGAGCTTACCTTAAAGATGTTCGTAAGTGATTGAATTCACCGCTAAAGTTAAAATAAACAGTCAGTATGGAGGATCTGTAAATGAAAATTGCGAAATTGCTCCTGTTAGGGCTGCTTGTTGTAGGCGTCCCGTTCATTCCCATCGCCGTCCAGGCGGCAGTTCCTGATCTCGAAGAGATGTTTGAGGACAATCCGGCTCGATTTGACGAAGCTATAGAGGAAGGCAAAACAATAGTCCCCGATATCAGCGCATTGGGCCTCCAGGGACAGGCGCGTGCCGGCGCGGCCATGGCGCCGGGGGCCGCGGTCCGATAGACTTGACTACACATCATGGGTATCGTGAGGGTACGAGATAGACCGCAATTTCAACCCTTTACAATACTATCAAAGAGGGCCCGGGATATTCTCCCGGGCCTCCATTTTATCCGTCAATTCCCGCACTCATTGATTCCAATGCGCCGCCGTGGAAGGCGGCGCTACCGCATGGCGGGAAGGGTTATTCCCGTAGATGGAAGGATAGGCAGAACCTCGGGAAATGAAAGAAATCGGCTTCGCTATCCCTGAGGTTCTGCTTCAATCAGATCAACATTGGCCTTTGCCTGCCGCCCCCTGTAGTTCTTTGGCATATTCAGGCGACGGGGCGCCGCCATATTGCCTGAACTGCCTGAGGTCGGCACATGCCTTAGCGTAGTCCTTGGCGCGAAAATAGGCCATGGACCGGTTGTTGTAGGCCTGCGCAAACTGAGGGTCTATCTTGAGGGCCTTGTTGAAATCGGCTATTGCCTGATCGTATCTGCCCATCTTCGAATAGGCAACCCCACGGTTATTGTAGGCTTTTACGTTATTTGGATCGAGCTTGATCGCTTCGCTGAAATGGCGGACGGCCTCATCGTACTGATTCTTCGAAAAGGAAGCCGTCCCCTGTTCGATATGCGCAGCCGCGTCTCCCGCCCCCTGCCTGGCCGCCTGGGCCAGGAATACGTAGACTCCCGCGACGAGCATCATTGCGATGCTCGCAATGAGGATTCTTTGTTTGAGCATGATTTACCTCCTTGATGTCGATTTCCTCAATTAATCTAAGCATTACGCATTACGCCGCCTGGAGTTGAGCTGCCCGCTGGACCGTGCTTCTCTTCCAACCGGGCAGGAACTCATCCGGAACACTCCATGATTGCTGCTGAATCTGCCTTCTCAGCCGGCTATCACGCTGGAGTTGCTGCTCTCCTCTCTGCCGGCGCTGCTGAACCTGTCTTTGCTGTTGCATCCTTTGCGTCCGCTGCTGCTGAAGCTGCTCTCTTCTTTGCTGCTGTCTCATCTGCTGTGATCGGCGCTGCTGTTCCATCTGCTGCCTGCGACTCTGTTGCTGCCGGATCTGTCGCTGCTGCTGTTGCTGCCGGACCGCCTGCTGCCTTCGCTGTTCCTGGCGCTGGAGCTGCTGCTGCCTCGACTGCCGGCGCTGCTGCCGCTGCTCGATCTGCCTTTGCCGCTGCTGCTGCAGCCTCTGAGTCCTTTGCTGCTGCGCTTGTTCTCTTCGCTGCTGTTGCTGCCGGACCGCCTGCTGCCTTCGCTGCTCCTGGCGCTGGAGTTGCTGCTGTCTCTGCTGCTGTCGCTGCTGCCGCTGCTCGATCTGCCTTTGCCGCTGCTGCTGCAGCCTCTGAGTCC
>CAZIJV010000040.1:0-13619 GCA_964539645.1 uncultured Syntrophobacter sp. | reverse complement strand
TTTGCTGCTGAGCTTGTTCTCTTCGCTGCTGTTGCTGCTGCCGCTGCTCGATTTGCCTTTCCCTTCGCTGTTCCTGGCGCTGGAGCTGCTGCTGCCTCTGCCGCTGTTGTACGGCGCTTTGTTGTTCGCGCCGCTGCTGCCGAAGGGTTCTTGCGCGCTCACGGCGCTCCTGCGCGCGCTCGAGCTGTACTTCCCTCCGTTTCAGTTCCCGCTGCTGGAAACTGACCTGCCGCCGCTCCAGGTTCGCCTGATTACGCGCAACCAGCCTGTTGGTAACCCTTGAGCGCTGGGCAGCGGCGCTACGGCGCTGGATTTCGCCCTGCCTGAGCCGGCGCAGATTACTTTCGATTTGCTGAGCGCGCAGGTCCGCGGTACGGGCGGCGATTCTTTGATTTTGCCTTATGCGCTGCTCGACCGTTCTATGCGGTACCCGCACGGGTGAGCCGTCGGGCCTGAAATAGAACCGCTGCTTGACCTGCCTGAAATTCCTGATTACCCGGTTGTCTACAAACGGCGCCGGGCGAAAATTCCGTACAATGGTCGTTCTGTCGATATCTCTTATCCGGACAGTCCTGTAATTCCTCACTCCGAAGAAACTATTTTCCGGAACGACGACAGTCCTGTTCACGAACCGGTAGTTGTTGATATTGATATTGACTCGGGTGACATCGCGAACGACCACAGTCCGCGGTCCCCAGTAGCGATGAGCGTAGTAGGGCTCATGAGGGGCCAGGGGAAACCAGCCGATCCGCACATTTGAGTGAACCCATCCGACGCGGCCCGGATACCAGGAAAAGCCGACGCCGAATGCCGGGCGTACCGGCGCCGCGACTACCGGAGGCATCCAGTACCAGGCCCTGGGAGTATCCAGGTAGACCCAGTTGCCGTAATGGTGGGTCAGGTATCCGAAGGGTTCATCTTCCGGAATCCATGCGTTGTCGCCATGGTAGACCGTCCATCTGCCGGCTGTGAAGGGCTCCCATTCGGTATCCACGTTCGAGGGCCGCCACAGCTCGCGTCGTGCCCCTTCATATTCCACAGTTTCCCATCTGCCGTGCTCATCGAGTACGTGCGACTCGTTATGGAGTCCGTCGGGGAGGTACTTCACCGAATCGCCTTTGACCTCGAGCCTTTTAGCGACGAGGCTGTCCCTTTGATCGTTCCATGACTGCCATTCGGCATCCACCGTGCCGTCACCGTCCGTAATCGCGGCGGCTGCGGCGAATATGGAGGAACCCGCCTCGACGTCGTATCTCGTGGCGCCGTCGTTGCTCACGAAATCAACGTTCCCCTCGATGGGGATAACCTCAGCCGATTCATCTCCGACGTACAGGTCGAAGACCGCACCCGCTTCCGCCACTGCGTAGCCGAAGGGAGTGGTCACCTTTATCAGGCCGGAATCGGAGTTATTGAAAAATCGGGCAGTACCGGAGGCCACATCCACCTGGGTCAATTCATCTTTAACGGCGATGAGCTGTATCTGGGTGAGCGGCCCGATGCGCAGGCGCGTACGGTTGGGCAAAACGAACTCGGCCCTTCCGTCCTCTCCGGCATAAAAGGCGTCATCCAGGCCGAAAGGAGCATCGACAACCGAGGATACCCAATCGCTGCTCTCCGGCACAAAATAGAGGAGTTCCCCCTCCAGGTGGGATACCCGTCCGACCAGGACCCGTTCCTTTTCGGGCGGTGCGGCTGCCGAAACGGTAACCGAAGCCAGGGTCCACATCCAAAAGATGAGGCCCCAAAACACTATGTTTGTTTTTCTCATTTCTGTCGTTTCTCCTTACCATTCAGATAGGCCTGTCAGGGGAAGTAATTCGCAAATGCACCCTGACTCCGCGGATGATGACCATACACGCGAGCCCGGATATTTGCGCTCCCCCGCAGGCAGGTAAAACCCCTTTGCTTTATTCATTTAAGATAAAGCTCAAAGGGCCTGGAGTCTCTAAATCGGGAAATTACAAGTCGTCGGAGGGTATTGCTCGTCGACAAATGCGGGGTTCTAATGAACTGAAAAATCCCATTTCACCACGAAGAGCACGAAGGAGGCACGAAGCTCACGAAGAGGGAACTATTTTTGCCGGCCTTCTTAACCTTCATGTTGACAAACCAGCCACGATAACTCTCTTTGGTTCCGGCTCTGCTGCGCTGGGCTCTTCGTGTTTAAAAGAGAGATCTGCAAAATCTGAAATATGATTCTTGCTTGCGGCTATGCTGCTTCAAGCACTTCGTGGTAATTGAACAGACTTTCAAGACGGCGGGCGTCACCGCTACTCCTCGATCACCTGTCCTGGCAGCACGAAAGAGATCCCCTGGTTCGACGCGGTGCCGATCATGATGCCCTCGACAATGGGCGGATTGACCTTCGTATCCGCCTTCCATCGCACCAGGAAGCTGGGCGCATCGCCCCCGGTCGTATCCGATTCCTCGACCAGGTAATAAGTCGATGCAAGCGGCGCCAGTTCTACGGGCTTGGGGGCAAATCCCTTGATCAACTTGCCGCGCGAATCATGATAGTCTACCGATAGTATGGTGATCGAGCGCGAAGGGTCCGTGTTGCGGATGTTGAGAGTGATCGTCAGGTTGAGGGTGCGGCCCCTGTCCCCATGGTATATATGGGAATAGACAGGCACATACACGGTTTGCGCGCTCTGTCGTTTCGTCTCCGGGGCTGCTGCATGGCCGGCGGACGCGAAAAGAGAGGATATCAGCCAGGCGCACAGTGCGGTCAGCAGCATAATTCTTGAGCCGGTCTTTCTCATCCCATCCTCCAGTAGAAGCGGTTTTAGTACTCTGCCCACGTTCTATAAGTGTTCTGTATCTTTTGCCTCATTCACCGATACACTTTTACAAGTAATGGCGCCATGAAAAAATGTCGATAGAAAGTAGGACTGCAAGGGAGGAGCAAATGCGATTTTACGCCCATAGCAGAGAGGGCGCGAACGAGAGTGAATGGCAGGCCCTTTCGGATCACCTGCTGCAGGTTGCCGGGGCGGCAGGTTCCTTTGCCGCGGACTTCGGGGCCGGGGAATGGGGTTTTGCCGTCGGTTTGCGGCACGACCTGGGCAAGGCGTCGCTGGAATACCAGGCGCGGCTGAAGGGAGACCGGCGCAAGGTTGACCATTCCACGGCAGGCGCCCGGCAGATTGCGGGTGAATTGAAGCTGGGAAATATTCCGGCCGCCTGTATCGCAGGCCATCACGGCGGGCTGCCCGACGGGTTGACCGATGAAGATTCCTGTCTTGCCGCAAGGCTGCGTAAGGAAGTCCCGAAGCTTGCCGCCATTGAGAACCTCCCCGATCTTGAAATCGGAAACGAACTGCTGCCTCCATTCAAGCTAAATCGCGATACCGCGGGCTTCCAACTGGCCTTTTTCACGCGCATGCTCTTTTCCTGCCTTGTGGATGCGGATTTCCTGGATACGGAACGCTTCCTTGACCCGCAAAAGACCTCATGCCGGGAAGGATTCCCGGAAATAAGGGAACTCTGCCAGAGATTCTCCAAAAAATTGTGGCAAAGATTTGCAGACTCGGCGCCCACCGACATAAATCGCCGCCGGGATGAAATCCTGCGCTCCTGCATAGCCGCGGCAGCCGGAGCCCCGGGGCTTTACTCCCTCACCGCGCCTACCGGCGGCGGGAAAACGCTCTCTTCACTTGCCTTCGCGCTGGAGCACGCTCGCAGGCATCAACTCAAAAGGATCGTCTACGTAATCCCTTTTACAGGCATCATCGAACAAAACGCTGAAGTCTTCAGGGATCTGCTGGGAGATGACGCAATAGTCGAACACCACAGCGCCTTCGATTTCGAGAAACTCCACTCCGGCGGGTCCGAAGATGACGAAGGGTTGCGCAGAATCGAACTCGCCTCGGAGAACTGGGACGCTCCGGTCATCGTGACCACCGCCGTACAGTTTTTCGAGTCCCTTTTCTCATCCAAACCCTCCCGGTGCAGGAAACTCCACAACCTGGCAAAAAGCGTTGTAATTCTGGATGAAGCCCAGATGCTGCCCATCCGGTTTCTTGTGCCCTGCGTTCAGGCGCTGCAGGAACTCTCGGCGAATTACGGAGCGACCCTGCTGCTCTGTACCGCCACCCAGCCGTCCCTGCAACAGACGGATAATTTCAAACTCGGCCTCAGCGGCAGGATAACCGAGATTATCGATGACCCGAGATCGCTCTATGAATCCTTCAGGCGGGTAAGAGCCGAAAACGGCGGGAAGCTCAGCCTGGCCGGCCTTGCCGCGTTCATGAAAGAAAACCGGCAGATCCTTACCATTGTGAATACCCGCGCGGAAGCCCGGATGCTCTTCGAGATGATCGGCGGGCAGGAAGGCGCCTCTCACCTGAGTGCGCTGATGTGTCCGGAGCACCGCAGCCAGAGGCTGGCGGAAATTAAAAAAAGGCTGAAGGAAGGCAGACCCTGCCGCCTTGTCAGCACGTCGCTCATTGAGGCAGGTGTGGATATCGATTTCCCGGTGGTACTGCGCGCAATAGCCGGAATCGATTCCATCGCGCAGGCGGCAGGCAGGTGCAACCGTGAAGGAAAACTGGGGTACCGCGGGCGGGTCATTATTTATACTCCCGAGGGTAAGGCCGTACCGCTCGCATTCCGCCCTCCCGCCGAAGCGGCGGAGGTGATCATACGTAAGCACGCCGATCCGCTCTCCCTCGATGCGGTTGACGACTATTTCAAGCTCCTCTACTGGAAATACGGCGACCGGCTCGATGAAATGCAGATCATCGCCCGCTGCCGGGAATCATGGAAACAGTCTCTTTTCCCGTTTCGATCCATAGACAAAGATTTTCAGATTATATCCGAAGCCGGTGAATCGCTCATTATCCCTTTCGATGATAAAGCGCGCGGGCTGATTGACGATCTGCGCTACGCGGAGTTCCACGGAAAAATACTGCGCCGCTGCCAGCGCTACACGGTCCAGGTCTACACCCGCCAGATGAAAAAGATGGAGGCGGCCGGAGCGGTCGAAAGTGTCCACGGAACATACCCGGTTCTGAGGGAAGAGTTCTTCGAGACCTACTACCGGCAGGAAACGGGTTTGTATGTGGATGAAGGGGAACCTGTCGATCCCGGCGCACTGGTAATTTGAGCGCCCGGTATCGGGCGGAATGCACTGTATCAAACGCAATGGCGTTGGCCCCCTGCCGGACAATGGATTCCGTGGCGTAATCCTCCAAAAGCGAAGTCTCATATAAAGGTCGCCGCGTTCCCTGCTGCAGGGCCGTAGGTTGGGCAGGCCTCTCATGCCCAACAGCTTTGAACGTGCCGGCCCGACCACACTTTCGACAGCCGGGAAATGATCTTCATCAGAAGAAGCAGGTCTGGTCCCGATCTGCTATATTAAGAGCCGTTGGGCATGAGAAGCCTGCCCAACCTACGGCTCGCCAATAGTAGCGCGCCGCGCGCTATCGGCGGAAGGGGCGAAGGGTGGGGCGGTTTCATCGCGCCCACCGTCAACCCGATTGTAACGCAAGGCCAGTGTGAACAATAACGCCGTGCACCCCTGCGTGGCTGAACGCAAATTGGCATAAGCGCTGAAAAGGCCTATGCGGCGCCCTTCTGAAAGAGCCAATGGCTGCTGCTGCAGGAACACTGCAGGAATCCGGAATGCGGGATGAGAGATTCCCGGATTATTGTTGCAATTATCGTCATCAATCCAGTAAATAATAAGAAAACCCCTTTAACCAAAAACCTCATCCTGCAACTGCCATCTTCAGTGCCTATGCACAGGCAGGGTCGGGAGCGGCATTGATAAAATATCCATTCGTGTCTTGTTCGCCATTTTTTAGCCGCTCTCAACCGTGTCCTCTATTAGAAAAGGAGGTTAAATGGCGCATGGCGTCAAGCTCAGGGTCTGGGGGGACTATGCCTGCTTTTCTCGTCCGGAGCTTAAGGTAGAGCGTGGGTCCTATGATGTGATCACTCCTTCTTCCGCTCGTGGCGTTCTTGAGGCGATCTACTGGAAACCTGAAATCCGGTGGATCATCGAACGCATCCGGGTGCTGAAGCCAATCCGGTTCACCAACATTCGCCGCAACGAACTCGCAAGTAAAATCTCAATTGTGAACGCAAAAAGAGCAATGAATTCAGGGAGAGGTACTCTCGGAATCTTCATCGAGGAGGATCGGCAGCAACGGGCTGCTCTGGTACTGCGGGATGTGGAATACATCATAGAAGCCCGCTTTGAAATCCTAAATCCAACAGATACAAATACAGCCAAACACAAAGACATTTTCAGCCGACGAGCAAAGGCCGGACAGTGTTTCCATCGCCCGTACCTGGGTTGCCGGGAGTTTCCGGCATTCTTCGAACTTGTCGAAGGAGAGCCGCCTGCTTCGGAACTCAAGGGCGAAAAGGACCTTGGATGGATGCTGCATGATATTGACTTTAAAAACGGCATGCAGCCGAGATTCTTCAGAGCGAAGATGTTGGACGGGGTCATTGCCGTACCTCCTTTTGAGTCAAGGGAGGTGCGAGGATGATATTGCATGCCCTGGATAAATACTATGACCGCCTTGCCGAGTCAGGACAGGAAGGAATTCCTTTGCTGGGGTTTGGGCGACAGAAGGTGCACTTTTGTCTGGTGATCGACCGTGAGGGAAATCTGGCTGTCGACCCGCAGACTTTATGCAGGCAGGAAGGCAGCAGGCGAATACCGCGGGAACTGATAGTACCGGAGCCGGTTAAGCGAAGTTCCGGGATTGCGGCTAATTTTCTTTGGGACAATACTGGTTATGTGCTCGGCAATGACTCCAAAGGCAACCCCACACGCACTGCACAAAGCTTTGCAGCATTCAAGGAACTTCAAGTCCTGGTGGGTGAAGACATTGATGATGAAGGTATGTCAGCGGTTCTCAAGTTCCTTGGCAAATGGGATCCTTCACGAACTCAAGACCTGCCGAATTGGGAGGAAATGGCCGGACAGAATGTAGTGTTTCAACTGCTGGAAGATGACCGGAACCGGTTCATTCATGAACGGCCAAGAGTACGTGAGGCATGGCTCAGGTATTGCCAATCGAAAGTAGATGGCCCTGAGAGTATGTGCCTGGTCACCGGGAAAAACAGTCGGGTAGCCAAACTTCACCCTTCCATAAAAAATATCGTAGGCGCCCAATCTTCGGGCGCCGCACTGGTATCCTTCAACCTGGATGCATTCAGATCCTATGGAAAGGAGCAGAATCTCAATGCACCGGTGGGTGAAAAAGCAGCTTTTTCCTACACCACCGCCCTGAATTGGCTGCTTCGAAACGAAAGCCGGCAAAAGATCCGTATCGGTGACACCACTGTAGTCTTTTGGGCTGAAAGAAAAGCCGAGTTAGAGGATTTCTTTGCGGAATTGTTGGCCCCGTCTCAGGATGACACGGAGGAGGAGGCAGAGGATTCCAGCGCGGTGCAGGCTATTCGGGTAATCCTCAAAGCAGCCGGTGAAGGCCACATTCATGATGCCTTAACCGAACCGGCTACTCCTTTCTATGTCTTGGGACTCTCTCCGAATGCTTCCCGGCTTTCCGTGCGTTTCTGGCTAATGAGCACCGTGGAGCAGGTAGTGAGCAGGGTATATGCTCACCTTGATCAACTGCAGATCGTTGAGAATTTTCAGAGCGAACAGAAATTTTTCCATCCTCCTATATGGCGGCTTCTGCGTGAAACGGCCGCTCTGAGCAAAAGCGAAAACATTTCACCTCTTCTGGCAGGAGCTTTTGCGAGGGCAGTGCTCTCCGGCGAGCTTTATCCGCCGAGTCTTCTCTCGTCTCTTCTTGTCCGAATCCGCGTGGACCATAATGTTAATCGGCTGAGAGCAGGCCTGATCAAGGCCTTTCTCATGCGAAACCACCGAATGGAGGTTGCCGTGAGTCTCGACAGGAGCAATACGAACATCGGTTACAGACTGGGACGGCTGTTTGCCGTTCTCGAACGTGTCCAAGAAAAGGCAAACAAAGGCATCAATTCAACTATCCGGGATAAGTACTTTGGATCGGCTTCGGCTACCCCCCGCAGCATTTTCCCGACTCTTCTGAATCTTTCACAGAAACATCTGTCCAAACTTCGCCGCGATGAAGAAAAAAAGGGAATCTACGTATACCTCGACAGAAATATCGAAGAAATTGTGACAGATCTCGAAGCAAAGCCCCTTCCCGCCTTTTTGGAACCCACCGATCAGGGCCTTTTTTCAATCGGCTACTACCATCAGCGAAAAGACCTGTTTACCAAAGACAGCGCTAATAAAGAGGAGGAGTAAGCCATGTCCGGAGCTATCTCAAATCGCTACGAGTTTGTATATCTTTTTGATGTAGAGAACGGAAATCCTAATGGTGATCCCGATGCGGGCAATATGCCGCGCGTTGATCCGGAAACGAACCATGGCCTGATTACCGATGTTTGTCTAAAGCGCAAAATCAGGAATTTTGTCGAAATAGCCAAAGGCGGTTCGGCGCCCTACGAGATTTACATAAAGGAAAAAGCTGTACTTAATGATGAAAATGAACGGGCCTACCTGAGCAACCCGCAAATCGAACGGCCTCCGGCAAAAAAGCTTCCCAAGAAGGCCGAGGAAGCCCGTCAGATTACCCATTGGATGTGTGACAACTTCTTCGACATCCGCGCGTTTGGCGCCGTCATGACAACCGATGTAAACTGCGGCCAGGTGCGCGGCCCGGTTCAGATTAATTTCGCGCGTAGCATCGAGCCCATCCTCCCCCTTGAGGTCTCCATCACACGAATGGCAGTCACTCACAAGCGCGACGCGGAAAAAGAGCGCACCATCGGTAGGAAGCACATCGTGCCGTATGCTCTCTATCGCGCGGAAGGATATATTTCCGCCAAGCTAGCTGAGCAGACGGGATTTTCGGAAGAGGACCTCAGTCTGCTTCAGGACGCGCTGGTAAACATGTTCGATCACGACCGCTCGGCAGCTCGCGGGAAAATGACTCCCAGAGGACTCTTCCTTTTCAAACATGACTCAGCTCTCGGAAATGCCCCGGCTCACAAGCTCTTTCAACTGGTGACCGTAAACCGAAAAAGGGATGAAAACGGAGTGAGCCCCGCTCGTTCTTTTTCCGACTATGAGGTGTTTGTCGATCTCGATGGCTTACCGTCGGGAGTGACTCTCGACGAGGTACTCTAGAAATGTATGCGGAATCCGACCTCCTGCCCCTCTCGGCGCTTCAGCACCTGATGTTCTGTCCTCGGCAGTGTGCGCTCATTCATGTCGAGGGGGTGTGGATGGAAAACCTCTTCACGGCGGAGGGGCGCATCATGCACGAGCGGGTCCACACGCCTGCGGCGGAACGCCGCGGGTTTGTGCGGTCCGAGTTTTCGCTGCCGCTCCGGTCCCTTGCACTCGGACTATCCGGAAAGGCCGACGTGGTGGAGTTCCGCCGCGAAGGTTCCACGGGTGCGGAAGAGACGCCCTATCCGGTCGAGTACAAACGCGGGAAGAAAAAAGCCGACCAGTCGGACCTGGTGCAGCTCTGCGCCCAGGCCATGTGCCTGGAGGAGATGCTGGGAGTGATGGTCCCCGAAGGAGCGCTTTTCTATGGCCGCGAAAAGCGAAGGACCGAAGTGGTATTTACCGCCGATCTGAGGCGGACCACCGAAGAGGCTGCCCGAAGGCTTCATGAACTCGTGGCGAGCGGACGGACTCCTTCACCGGAGTTCGGAAGGAAATGCCGCTCGTGTTCCCTTATGGATGCCTGTCTGCCCAAACCGTGCTCCGGCAAGACGGCTGTGTCCCGCTACCTGGCGAATGCCCTGGAGGAGGAGACGTGAAAAAACATGGAAATACTCTCTACGTAACCACCCAGGGGTCTTATCTCTCGAAATCCGGCGAGACAGTGGATGTACTGGTCGAAGGGAACTCCAGACTGAAAGTACCCCTGCACACACTGGACGGCATAGTCTGCTTCGGACAGGTTTCCGTCAGTCCCTTTCTCATGGGCGCCTGTGCCGAAAGGGATGTCTCCGTCAGCTTTCTTACTGAAAACGGCAGGTATCTTGCCTCTGTCCGGGGACCGGTCTCGGGGAATGTCCTGCTCAGGCGAGAGCAGTACCGGCGCGCAGACAGCGCCGAAGCCTCGGCGGCGCTCGCACGGGGATTCCTGTCTGGAAAACTCGCCAACTCCCGAAACATTTTGCGCCGGGCAGTCCGTGACCACTCCGAGCGGCTGGATTCGGCCTCCCTCGGCAGTGCGGCCGACAGACTCACGGAATGTCTCACGCAGATGGAGGGCGCCGGGCTGGAGCGGCTGCGCGGTATCGAAGGGGACGCCTCACGCCACTATTTTTCCGTCCTGGGCGAATTGATAACCAAAGAGAAGGATTCCTTTCCGTTCAGGGGGCGCTCGCGCCGCCCGCCCCTTGACCGCGTGAACTGCCTTCTTTCGTTTCTCTATACGGTACTCTGCCATGACTGCCGCTCAGCGTTGGAATCCGTCGGGCTTGACCCGCAGGTGGGGTTCCTCCACCGGGACAGGCCGGGACGGCCCAGTCTGGCCCTGGACCTCATGGAAGAATTTCGTTCCGTTATTTGTGACCGGCTGACACTCTCGCTCATCAACCTCGGCCAGGTGAGAGCCTCCGGTTTTGATTTCTCGGGATCAGGCGCCGTACTGATGGATGCTGAGACCAGAAAAACCGTACTGGTAGCCTATCAGAAAAGAAAGCAGGAAACCCTGGAACATCCCTTTCTGAAGGAAAAGATGCCAATCGGGCTGCTTTTCTATGTCCAGGCAGCCCTTCTGTCACGCCACTTCCGGGGTGATTTGAACGGATATCCGCCGTTCATCCTGAAATGAGGAAAGAATGCTGGTGCTCATAACCTACGACGTATCCACCATTGAGAACGCAGGCCGCAGCCGGCTGCGCAGGGTAGCAAAGATGTGCCAGAACTACGGGCAGCGAGTCCAGCTTTCGGTCTTCGAGTGCATAGTGGACCCCGCCCAGTGGACGATGCTCCGTCGAAAGCTGGTTGACATCATTAAACCGGAAGAGGATAGCCTCAGGTTCTACTTCCTTGGCGCCAACTGGAAAGGCCGGATCGAACATGTGGGAGCAAAACCTCCGCTAGACCAGGAGGGGCCGCTGATCATGTAACGAGGTGAACCGGATGAAGAAATAAGGCAGATACTGGAGGCGCCCCTGATTTTGTCGCCCGTTTGGGGTTTAGCGCATCTCCGCGAACCCCAAGCTCCCATGAAAACCACGGTGGGTTCGCGGGCGGTTTAAGTTATTGAAAAAACTGAGTTTAAATGTACGGCTTTATACAAAGGAGGCTTTCTCAGAAGCCATTCAAATCGGGTTCGCGGAAATTGGCTGTCAGGCTATTGCAGCCAAATGATTTCCAGCCGAACAGTCGCTCCCCGCGCGGGAGCGTGGATTGAAACTCCGCCGGCTGCCAGCCGAGCAACCTGCAATCGGTCGCTCCCCGCGCGGGAGCGTGGATTGAAACTCCAGGATCTTTTTGCGCTGATCGGTCGCCTGCTGGTCGCTCCCCGCGCGGGAGCGTGGATTGAAACATGCTGGTGGCGAAAATATCCGCAACCCCGTTAATTTGTCGCTCCCCGCGCGGGAGCGTGGATTGAAACGCGGAATTGCAGCGCTACTATTCGCCCGAAGTCGGTCGCTCCCCGCGCGGGAGCGTGGATTGAAACTAATAACCGCGACATTATTAATATTGCCTCTAACTGTCGCTCCCCGCGCGGGAGCGTGGATTGAAACAGCAATCGTCGCCTCACACAAAGGCGCGAAGGCGTCGCTCCCCGCGCGGGAGCGTGGATTGAAACTCGCTTTTCCTGCTTTTTTCACCTGGAGCACAACAGTCGCTCCCCGCGCGGGAGCGTGGATTGAAACACCTGGAGCACCACACTGGTTAAACCGACTACCTGTCGCTCCCCGCGCGGGAGCGTGGATTGAAACATATGGCACCTCTTAATCTTACTGTGAGCAATCTGTCGCTCCCCGCGCGGGAGCGTGGATTGAAACCAGGTGAAGAGGTCCGTATCGTCGGTCGTGTAGACGGTCGCTCCCCGCGCGGGAGCGTGGATTGAAACTGGTATGTAACGTCATACCATTCAGCAATCGTCGGTCGCTCCCCGCGCGGGAGCGTGGATTGAAACCTGATTGGTATCCGAAAGAGGAACTTGAGAGCTTGTCGCTCCCCGCGCGGGAGCGTGGATTGAAACGGTTTCAATACGCGATACCATTGTGATTACGTCGTCGCTCCCCGCGCGGGAGCGTGGATTGAAACATAGTTGAGTTCGGACATGAGGAAAGTGAGGCTGTCGCTCCCCGCGCGGGAGCGTGGATTGAAACATAGACGGCGTCTGCCGACTGGGGCGCGGATTTAAGTCGCTCCCCGCGCGGGAGCGTGGATTGAAACCGTTGTATATTGACTCGATGCCGTGGAAAAATGAGTCGCTCCCCGCGCGGGAGCGTGGATTGAAACCATTCTTGCCGCGATCAGACCGTTTCGCGTTACGTGTCGCTCCCCGCGCGGGAGCGTGGATTGAAACCATACATAGAAAGTAGCATCCCCTGTCCCGCTAGTCGCTCCCCGCGCGGGAGCGTGGATTGAAACACCTGAAGAGGCGGCAAGGTTAGCTTTAGAGATCCAGTCGCTCCCCGCGCGGGAGCGTGGATTGAAACACATAACCATGGCGCGATTACGTAAGCGTTGGCGTCGCTCCCCGCGCGGGAGCGTGGATTGAAACTGCAAAGGTGCCTATAGATGGAGTGGAATCTAAGTCGCTCCCCGCGCGGGAGCGTGGATTGAAACCCATTGACACAGTGTTTCGCTCTGTTATGCAAACGGTCGCTCCCCGCGCGGGAGCGTGGATTGAAACAAACCAAGCCCAACACAGACATCCTTTGCAGCCCGTCGCTCCCCGCGCGGGAGCGTGGATTGAAACACCACGTGGCGCACTGACTGGGAGGATTAACATGGTCGCTCCCCGCGCGGGAGCGTGGATTGAAACAAATTCGACGGGGATGGGGCACTGACCATTTTCAGTCGCTCCCCGCGCGGGAGCGTGGATTGAAACAGCGGAAAGAAAAGTCGCCTGTACCGTCACGCCCGTCGCTCCCCGCGCGGGAGCGTGGATTGAAACATGTACTGCCTGACCGGCTGGGATGTCGAGGACGAGTCGCTCCCCGCGCGGGAGCGTGGATTGAAACATAACTGCCTGTGCTCTTGTGACTGTACTCATGGGGTCGCTCCCCGCGCGGGAGCGTGGATTGAAACATGTACTGCCTGACCGGCTGGGATGTCGAGGACGGTCGCTCCCCGCGCGGGAGCGTGGATTGAAACATCTTCGACCTCTACCGGATGGCTCTTGAATGTCGTCGCTCCCCGCGCGGGAGCGTGGATTGAAACCTTCCTCGTCGGCGAAGGCGGACCCATGAGCGTCGCTCCCCGCGCGGGAGCGTGGATTGAAACTAATTACGAGCCCGGTGTAAGACGTGTTAAGCGGTCGCTCCCCGCGCGGGAGCGTGGATTGAAACGGTCCAGGCCGTTGCAAAGGCGAAGTCGAGCACGTCGCTCCCCGCGCGGGAGCGCATAGCCGTCAACTTAACAGAGTATCGTTTCAACATCGTGATGTTTTTTC
>CAZIJV010000039.1:0-51990 GCA_964539645.1 uncultured Syntrophobacter sp. | reverse complement strand
AGGCTACAGTGCGCGCGGGGCGACGAGCCTTTTCCCGCTTGACGGGGAACTTAACGGGAGCATTCCCATTTTCTTAATCGGAATTCTCTCCGGCAGGCCGTTCACCATAGAGCTTCAGTTGGTCCCTTTGCCTGTAGCGTTCAATGATTCTATCGTATGTGCCGTTAAACTTGGCACATCGCAGCTTCAAAATGTTGTTGGCATTGGAGGGATACCACCAAGCTCCCGACCGCTTTAGTCTCACATGACCGATGAACTTGTTGGCGCTTTCTATGGCGCCACTGCCAATATGGAATCCACCTCGCCTGGCCGCGCCATAGTCGAGTCGGCTCTTGTGTTTTGTCAGATATCCGAGCGTGGTCTCGATTTGTTTTTGGGCTTCCGGCGAGGTTGCGTTCATACGCTTTATTCCGGCTAAAACCTGAGTCTTTTGATTATGAAAAAGGCGCGTGATCGTGGCCTCGATCCATTCTCGCGCCTTGATGCTGTTTTTCCCATACTGTGCGTAGGCCAGTGCGTGGAGATATTCGGAACAATGATAATAATCGAGCACTTGCTTGGCTGAGGGAAAGATCTCCTTGCAAAGATTCCATATCCATGGGGCTCCATCGGCCACCACGCAAAGCCTGATACGATTTTCCGGGATTAATCCGGCATCTTTGATGGTTCTGAGGGCCGTTGCTACATCCCCATTGGCTCCTATCTGATGCCAACTCAGTAAATGAACGATCTTTTCGCCATCGATCAAATAGAGCCTAAACCCCTTGATCTCCTTCCACTCCCCCTTGCCCCGTTTGGAATCCCTTGGAGAAGGCTCCGGCCGTGTGGGACCATGTGCTCCATCAGGGCAAAGCATCGCCACAGGACGACGAAATTTACCTTCCCTTAGTTCGGAGATCTTTCTTTCCACCTCTTCTTTGGACGGGCAAACATCGAGTATTCCAAGGTCCGCGGCGATTTCACGGGTGTGTTCATGCATGTGATGGGCGCTAAGAGTTTCCCCGGTACACCGGTAATAGGTCTCTTCTGCCATCTCATAGGGCAGTTCGGTTGCCAGCCATGCTCCCAGGTCATCCACGTCATATTGTTTGGCGGATGCGGAAAGGCCCAGAGCCTCATCCAGGGGATAAAATCCCAAGTGACAATCCACGCAATAAAAGTAAGGCCTAACCAGAGAGAACCCGCCCAGATGTGTCTCCACCTCTCTTTTGTGTTTCCCGCGAGATTTGAGTTTTTTCTTGCATTTCGGACAATCGCAATACTCCTGCTCCATCAGTTCGCCGTATTTTCTCTTCACAAATGCAAGGGTCAATTGACCAAGCACTTCGGATTTGTTCTCGACCATTATCCGAGTTATGTCCCAAAGCTTCTCCATCCCGGACTCGCCTTGCATCTTGTCCAACAAATCATTGAGAAAACCGAAGTACTCAGCTCTCCAATCTCTCCGCGCCGCTCTATTATCTTGAGAAATCGTTGGAAAAACAAGCACGCCCATATGCCCCTCCTGTGCCTGGTTTCCCATGTTCCAATATTCCAAAAGCTTGACAATGTCCAGTGAATTCTGATTCTTTATAGCTAGTTATGTGCGGATATCAAGAGTTCTTACATTAAGAAATTGGGAATGCTCCCCGAATGGTTCATCTGGCCCATCCCGGCTCTTGTCTCGCCTTTTGCCGGAGTCTTCTATCCGCTCTCTACTCTTCCAACATGGATGCAGGCTATCGGTCGCCTCTTGCCGCCTTCCTACGTCTTTGAGAGTATGCGAGCCATCATTGCCGGAAATCCCATCTCAATAGCTTCGCTATTTTGGGCCGCCTGCCTCGCCCTGCTTTATGTCGTGCTCTCCTGCCTATTCTTTACGCGCGTATACCGTCATGCCGACCGTACCGGCCTTATTGCCCGCTACAGTGCCGAAACATTGAGCTAAATTGCACTCCGTCAGTTCAGGAATGCGCCTTATCAATACCATCATCGGTGAGGACTGACATTAATACGCTTGTGGCTATAATGTGCCTGAGAAGGGAGCTACAAGGGAACTCAAACTTCTTTACCGTTAGGCAGGTCAGCTCCAGCAGCTCTCTAGAACGATTGTCAATCGTCTGATAAGGTTATGAAATGGGCCATGGAGAATTAATTTAGATAGTAACTATAACATGCTATAATAACTATTAAAATTCAGCTCTAGCAGAGTAGTGAAATACTTGTAAATATATCAATATATTCGCAACACCTCTTTCCATACCCGAACACCTGTGCGGCCTGGTACTCTCCAGCATCACTACGAGCACAGTCGGAGTAGCCGTAATGTTTATTCTGGCCTCGCTTATCTTCGGCCTTTCCTTTTCCATCTACGGCCTGATGCTGTTTCCTTTCCTGCTTGTACTCTTCATCTTCGGGATAGCTCTGGGGGTGACCGGCTGCGCCGTCGTACTCCGGCTCGGACCGGCATCGGAATGGTTCATATGGCCCATCCCCGCCCTGCTCTCGCCTTTTGTCGGCGTCCTCTACCCGCTCTCCACACTCCCTGACTGGATGCGCTTATTCTCCTGGTTGCTGCCGCCCTCCTACGTCTTCGATGGTATGCGCTCCACAATTTCAGGCGGCGCGATCTCCATTGGCGCCCTGCTGTGGGGGGAGTGTTGGCCCTGGTCTATCTTATGTGCGCCTGCGCCTTCTTTGTGCGAATCCACAAGCATGCCGTGCGCACCGGCCTTTTCGCCCGCTACAGCGCCGAGACGCTGAGCTGAGAAGCTGAGAAACAGTGGAGAGTGAAGAGAACCGGAGTGTGCGTCGTGTCCAGCCGCAAGTGAAACAGGTCATTTGCAGTGGAGAGCGCCGGCTGGGAATTGCTCTGCCGAACCTGTTCGGGACTCAAAGAAGGGTGTCGAAGCCGAGTGCGAATTCTATGGCCTTCCTGACCGCTCGCATGTGCTGAGCTGACAACCGGGTAATGAATGCGCCCATCCTTGATTTCTGAACAGTCTGGATATTATCCAGGTTCACCGCACAATCCGCAAAAAGGCCATCGGCCTGACTGAGCCTCACCTCGGTCGGAATGCCCCGAATCACGGAAGTGATGGGGGCAATAGTAAGGGAGCTAAGGACCGGAATTGCCGAATTACGCGTCAGCACCAAAACCGGCCGGCGTTTGTCCGGCTCCTTGAAGCTATACCAGCGCACGTCTCCTTGAGTCACGATTCCCCCTTTAATGAAGATATTCCCGGACAGAGAATCCCTCGATATGCACAGGCTTATCCCCATGCCCGCTCTGATTCCCATACGTCAAATTCACCCGGTTCAACTGGGTGTCTTTCGTAACCTGCCTTATGCTGCTGTTCCAGCCTGGAAAGCGCATGCTCTCGAAGTGCGAGTTGAAGCGCCGAGCGAATGAACGCCGAGCGGGTCGTATTCAGTTCATGTATCACCTCGTCGACTTCATTCAGTAAAGGTTCGTCTATTGTCATCTGAATAGTTTTCATACATCCTCCAATGTGGGTATTTATCCACATAATAGTCCATTGAAAAGGCATGGTCAAGAGCCGCACCGCAAAGGAATTTCCTCACTGTAAGGGAAGGACCGTTCCGGCTGTTGAGGCTGAAAAAGTTTCACTTGACATTCCCGGCCGAACTCTATTTACTGATCGATAAGTAAACCTTGTGAGGCCGGTATGCAAAAACACCCTTCCACAACCAGAGACTCCGAAGGCACCCGCAACTCGGTGCTCGATGCGGCTCAACACCTTTTTGCCGCCCATGGCTTTGCCGGCACATCCATGCGTGACATCTCCAAGGCTTCCGGAGTCTCCCAGCCGCTCATCCATCATCATTTCGGCGCAAAGGCCGATCTCTACGCTGCGGTCAAGCGAAGGATAATGGAGCAGGCCGCGGCCAATATCTCGAGGAGCGGCGACGACCCCCGTGATGCGAAGGCGATTTCTACGATGTTTCGCAGTAGCTTCGATTTTCTTCGGGGCAATGACGAATTAATGAGACTGGTTGCCTGGTCACACCTGCAGTGCGACGGTGTCTGGCCGGGAGAGATGGAGGTGATGACCGGCTTTTCGGAGCGCATTCGAACCCTCCAGACCGGTGGAATAATTCGCAGTGATATCGAACCGACACTGCTGGTGTTCATGATAGAGGCACTTACGGTTTTCTGGTGCGAGTATCGATCTTATTTTAAACCCCTTTTCCCCGTGAGTCTTGAAGAGGTGGAGGAACGGTACCTCGAACAGGTACTCCTGTTACTCCAATCCGGTTTATTGCGCAAAAATGAGGGAGCGACGGAAGATGGCCGCGACACGCTTGACTAAAACGCAGCCTGAAGTGACGACAATTGGTTTCGAGAATTTGCCCGAACGGGACGCAGAGGCTTCCTCTCAAACCGGCGGGCGCATTGGCGGAATTGATGAAGGGATTGCAGAGGCAGTCTCCTGGCTTCTTGAAAACCAGCAGCCAGACGGGTTCTGGGTCGGGATGCTGGAGTCGAATTCCTGCATGGAAGCCGAGTGGGTGCTTGCGATGCATTTTCTGGGCCTCACCGATGACCCGAAATATGACAGGGTAATCCGCGGCATACTCAACGAACAGAGGCCAGATGGCTCATGGGAAGTCTACCACGGCGCCGAACACGGAGATATCAACACGACGGTGGAGTGCTACGCAGCGCTCCGGACGTCGGGGCTTGAGGCCTGCGAGCCCCGTCTCGTCCTTGCCCGTGAATGGATTCTCAGCCATGGCGGACTGAGGAGCATCCGGAATTTTACTAAATACTGGCTGGCGCTCATAGGGGAGTGGCCCTGGGAAGGAACGCCCACGCTGCCCCCGGAGATCATCCTTCTGCCCACCTGGGCACCCTTCAATCTTTACCGGTTCGCTTCCTGGGCACGGGGCACCATTGTTCCCCTTTCCGTCATCTCCTCAAGGCGACCCGTTCGACCGTTACCGCCCGGACGCCGTTTGGACGAACTCTTCCCCGGAGGGCGCGAAGCATTCGATTTTTCCCTCCCTGCGATTAAACGGCCCGTATCCTGGGAAGCATTGTTCTACCGGCTTGATCGAATCCTTTGCGGATACGGACGATTCCCGATCAAGCCGTTTCGCGAGACTGCGATCAAGATATGCCTGGAATGGATCATCCGGCATCAGGAGTCCGACGGCGCATGGTGCGGGATTCAGCCCCCTTGGATCTATTCGCTCATCGCCCTGAATCTCGAAGGCTATAGCCTGGAACATCCCCTGGTGAAAGGGGGATTGCGCGCCTTTGATCAGCACTGGTCGTACGAGCGCGATGGAGGCTTGTACCTGCAGGCCAGTGAATCCCCGGTCTGGGATACCGTGCTCTCCCTCATTGCCCTGCTCGACTGTGACGAAAACATCGAAGCCAACCCGACTTTTTCGTCCGCCCTCGACTGGCTTCTCGACCGGCAAGTAAGGACCCCCGGCGACTGGATCGTTCGAGTTCCCCGGCCTTCCGGTGGAGGATGGTCCTTCCAGCGCGCCAATGACTCCTATCCCGATATCGACGATACGGCGGTAATTCTTAGCTTCCTCGGACGGCTGCGCGGAATCGGCGGCAGGCGGGAAAGGATCAGGGCGGCGATCGATCTTGCCGTCGAATGGATACTGGCGATGCAATGCTCGAACGGGGGATGGGCAGCCTTTGACAAGGACAACAGCGAGGAGATCTTGACCAGGATACCTTTCTGCGACTTCGGTGAACTTCTCGATCCGCCCAGTGTGGATGTCACCGCTCATGTTGTCGAGGCCTTCGCGATTCTCGGCTTCAAGATGTCCGATCCCCCGATAAGCGCAGCACTGGAGTTCATCCGAAGGGAACAGGAGCCGGAAGGCAGTTGGTTTGGAAGGTGGGGAGTCAATCACATCTACGGCACGTCCGCCGTCCTGACCTGTCTTCGGGCCATCGGAGAGCAGATGAGCGGCGATTATGTGCTTAGAGCCTCCGACTGGCTTGCCGGACGCCAGAACGAAGACGGCGGCTGGGGGGAGTCCCCGGTCTCCTACCTGGATGCCTCGCTGCGCGGCGTAGGCGACAGCACGGCTTCCCAGACAGCCTGGGCCATTACGGGTTTGCTTGCGGCCGATGCCACCCGGTACCGGAACTCCATCGCACGCGGCGTGAGCTTTCTTCTCTCAAAGCAGGAGGGCGGTACCTGGCACGAGCCGGAATACACGGGGACAGGTTTTCCGGGCTACGGCGTGGGGGAGCGGGTCGATCAGGAAAAGATCAGCCGGCTCGGACAAGGCGCCGAGCTGCAGCGGGGCTTCATGATAAACTACAATCTTTACCGCCATTATTTTCCGCTGATGGCGCTGGGGCGGGCAAGAAGGTCTCTCTAAGACAATCGCTTCAGAGGGATCGAATGCGTCAAGTACATCGAAAGCAACCTGGCTCTTTCATAGGCATAAAGGAACTGACGAGATGGATGGCAAGAAGTGGAATTTCGATGAAAAGGCGGCTTCCTGGGACAAGAATTCGGGACGAGTCAAGCTTGCTAACGAAATAGCAGAGGCAGTATTTGCAGAAGATCTCGTTGCGGCGGATATGGATGTTCTGGAATTCGGCTGCGGCACGGGTCTTCTGACCCTGCGCCTGCAACCCGCGGTCCGTTCCATTACCGGGGTGGACAGTTCGCCGGGAATGCTCGCAATGCTGGAAGCCAAGATTGAAGAGCAAAAGCTGACCAATGTCAGGATACAGCTCCTGGATACTGCTAAAGGCGATGCGCTCCAAGGCAGCTATCACCTGGTCGTATGCAGCATGACCCTCCACCACGTCAGAGAAGTGGAACCCCTCATCACAGAATTCTACAAAATTACGGCTCCGTACGGGCGTCTTTGCATTGCCGACCTGGATCCCGAGCACGGAGAGTTCCATGGTGAAAATGAAACCGTGTTTCACAGCGGTTTTGACCGGCAGTCGCTTCGCCATCTCATTCAGAAATCAGGCTATACCGGCATCCGTGACAGAACTGCCGCAACTGTGATGAAACCTTCACCAAGTGGGGAGATAAAACCTTTCGGGGTATTTCTCATGACGGCGGTGAAGAGCAGTGAGCAGTGAGCGATTTGAGACATCTGTGCAAATCTGCGGCATCTGCGGATAGTCTTTTCAGGCTAATACGACCGCCATGTAGAGGAAGCTCTCGATGACCCCCATAACATAGACCGCGGCTCTGAGAATGCTGGGCTTCTCCCTGACATTTTCGCCTATGTAGAAGGCAATGCTCAAAAGCAGGAGCAGCATTGGCAGAAAGAAGGGGTTAGCCACTGTTGAAGGAGGCAGGAATGTGACCATGGGAGTATCCTCTCGAAAAACAATTCGGCAAAAAGAATAAGAGAACGAAAGTGAAAACCTCTCAACTCGGATTCAATTCCAGCAGTCCCTCCTTCTGAGAAGCTTCGTGCGGAAACGACTACTCAATCACAATACAGTGTTTGTCCAACCCATTAAATGATTATTCGGTTCGATTCGACAATTACTCAAGTGTTGCGGAACAGTTTCCACAGGCAGACTTTCAACTCGTCTTGAACAATCCCGCTGCCGTCTCCCGGAGCTTGAATTTCTGTATCTTTCCGCTTGCCGTCATGGGATAGCCATCCACGAAAGCTACGTACCTGGGGATCTTGTAGCGCGCAATCTTGCCGCGGCAGAAGTCGATAACATCCTCGGCGGTATGGGAAAAACCTTCTTTAAGACTGACAAAGGCACACACCTCTTCTCCGTACTTTTCGCTCGGGACGCCCACCACCTGGACATCTCGAACCCCTTCCATCCCGTATATAAATTCCTCGATCTCCTTCGGATAGATATTCTCACCACCTCGGATGATCATATCCTTGTGCCTGCCGGTAATCGCGATGTACCCCTCGTCATCCATTGTGCCGAGGTCTCCCGAGTGGAGCCAGCCCTCCTCATCGATAGCCTGGGACGTTGCTTCCGGCATATTGTAATAACCTTTCATTACGATATAGCCGCGGCAGCAGACCTCCCCGGGTGTTCCGTTGGGAACCGGTACACGGGTTTCGGGGTCCCTGATACAGACTTCAACTCCTGGCATGGCGCAGCCGACCGTCTCACAGCGCTTGCGTATGTCGTCATGCGCGCGCGTCTGAGTCATCCCAGGTGAGGATTCGGTAAGGCCATAGACAATAGTGATCTCGCTCATATTCATTTTCTCGATTACCCGCTTCATGATTGGTGCCGGACAGGGGGAGCCCGCCATGATGCCCGTCCTCAGCGATTGAAAGTTGAATTTATTGAAAAGCGGGTGATCGAGAATCGCGATAAACATGGTCGGCACACCGTAGAGCGAAGTGCATCCCTCTTCTTCAATGGCGGTCATGACCGCGACAGGATCGAAGCCTTCGAGAATGACCAGCGCCGAGCCGTGATTGGCGGCGGCCATAACGCCAAGCGAGCAGCCAAAGCAATGAAACAGTGGAACGGGGAGGCAGACGCGGTCCTTGGGACCGTAATTCATGTGCCTGCCGATCCAGTAGCCGTTGTTGACAAGGTTGTAATGGGTCAGCATTACGCCTTTCGGAAAACCGGTCGTACCCGAGGTGTACTGCATATTCACCACGTCATGCGGATCGAGTTCGGCCTGCCTGGCTTTGTATTGTTCGTCGCTGGTCATGACGCTGAGGTTCAGCAGCTCGGAAATGGAATACATGCCCCTGTGCTTCTCGTGGCCGAGAAAAAAAGCTCTCTTGAGGTGGGGAAACTTGGAGGTCTCGAGGTAACCCCTTTGCTGCGTCTTCAGTTCCGGCACAAGGTCGTAGAGCGTCAGCACGTAGTCGGTATCCCTGAAGCCGTCGATGATAAAGATATTCTCGCACTCGGACTGTTTCAGCAGGTACTCCACCTCTGTGCTCTTATAGGCCGTGTTGACCGTCAGGAGCACTGCCCCGATTTTTGCCGTTGCGAACTGCAAAGCCACCCAATAAGGCACATTGGTCGCCCAGACCGCGACCTTCTCCCCTTTTTTCACTCCGAGGGCCATGAAGCCCTTGGCAAGCCTGTCCACAAGGTCCCCAAATTGCCGATAGGTCAGCCTGTAATTCCGGTCGACGTAGACTACTGCATCATTATCCGGAACCCTCGCAATTGTCTCATCCAGCAACTGCCCAAGAGTGACCGACCTCAACTCCAACTTTTCACCGTCAGCATTCATCCTTTTCCATCTCCCGGTCTGCCCGCTCAGACGGGCTTTTTTCCTTAACCGCCACAGTGAATAACATTTCAAATCGAATTTTTCCAGCCTCTACGACCTGGACTATTCCATGAGAACGGATCACCTCTCACTATTTGGAGGGTCGAACAGGATTGTCTCAGACATGCTTTTCTTCCGCCCTCCGCAACGCATCCGCAACGTCCGCCCGGAACTGCGCCAGAGATTCCATCGATCGGTCGGCTGGAGTGAAGGCGCGCCACAACATATCCGACAACTGGGAAGCGGTAAGATCCACATCCGGCGCCCTCCCCGTCAGGATATGCGTCCATAGCAGATGCTCCAGCGAACCATAGACCATATCCCGCATCAACCGCAGCGGAACATCGCGCCTTATCTCTCCGCTTTTCTGGGCGGCAGAGAGTATGTTCATCACCGGCCCCGTGTAGCGCCGCTTGATATCGGTTATCAGGTTCATGAAATCCTGGTCGCCGCTTCGTCCCTCGCTGAGCACCAGGGCACAGATGCCGGCGCCTTCCCCGATCATGTGCTTCAGATGCTTGTGGATGATGAAGCGAAGCCGTGCGTGCAGACCATTGATGAGGGGCGCTTCTCTTTCCAGTTCGGAGATGATCTCGTCATACCAGACCTTGAGCACCTCCATGCACAGCTCGCGCTTGCTCTCGAAGTAAGTGAAGACCGTGGCTTCCGAAGTCCCAAGCCGCTGCGCAATCTCGGCTGTAGTCGCCTTCGCAAAGCCCTTTTCCGCGAAAACGTCCCGCGCCACACCCAGAATCTCCCGGACACGCTTTTCTGAACGCGCTCCGAGTGAGCACCGTCTCTGCTGGGGAGATAGTCTTTGTCCCATCCCGATCACCCCCTGCATCTGCATCCCTTTCTCCACCTGAAGCTCTGAATCAGATGGAGAGCAATGCGATTGAAGTTGAGCATTGCTCATCTCTAGTATCCTTCCAGTGAATTGTCAAATTTAAAACAATGACTTACAAAGATACTACTCTTGAGCGAAACTCAAATTCTGAGTATTTCCGGTTCCCGTGGGCATGAGCGGGTGAGGCGTGCTTTAAGGCCTTATGCTACATTTTGCGCCCTATCCGGCATGAAGCGTTCGAGGCGATCCTCTCTTCGCCCGATGAATGTTTTTCTTCCTGGAAAACATTCATCTTTTGGGATTTTTTTCCATGATGGAGGCTTCAGGGAAATCCATCCTGAGCCGATAACAACAGAAACGGATCTTATCATCCTGAAGTTGTTCAGGAACAATAAACCCGCTCTGCTGAACTCTACGTCGGCACTTCTCGAGTTCCTGAATACAGACCGGCGTGCGCCCTGACTCATTTGAGTCGGAAGTAGTCTACAGTCGGGGAGCGGGCCAGATTTCAGGGCGCAGGACCGGTAAAGTTTAGTTCGTAAAAAAGACAAACTGCGGATCACGGTTAGTTCGGGGGGTTCACTGATGAATACGGAAATACTGGTGGTCGATGACGAAGAGAGTGTAAGGAATATGATTGCCTCTTTTCTCAGGACACTGGGACACTATGTTGACGCAGCCGATGGAGTGAGTGCAGCCCTGGAACTGATGCATTCCCGCGATTACGGAATCATGCTGGTTGACAAGAACATGCCCGGCAAAGATGGAAAGAGGGAGGCGGGAATAGACCTTCTGAGGCAGGTGCGATCTCAGGGTTTGTCCTCGGAAGTAATCATCATGACGGGATTTCCGACCGTAGAGACAGTCCTGGAAACCATGAAACTCGGTGCTTTTGACTACCTGGTAAAGCCGTTTTCGCTGGAATCGCTTCGGCAAAAAGTCGAGAGAGTGGTCGAATACAGGCAATTTCTCAACTCTGATTATACCTGCGAGATTTACAGGGATGCCCGGCAGGAGATCCTCGGCCTGGTAGAGAACCGCTCGAGCATGTCCAATGAGGGTTTCGATCAGGCCATACTCACCCTTGATGGAGCGATCGACAAAATCTTCCGGGTGCTCAAGGAATACGAAAAGGTGATTTTCCTGCAAAGGGAAGCCCTCGCGAAAATAGCAAGCCTGTCCGAGCAGGCTAAGGCCATTTCACCCGATACCGACCGCGTTCACGGTTTTCTCGAGGAGATATGCACCCAGTCCTGCAATCGCATATAGTCTTCATAGTCATGCACTGTCGAGCGCCGCGCTCCACCGCGGCGACACTCCTCATCCTCTCGGTTACTTGAACCAGTAAGGCGTTTTTTCAGCCCATTCGCTTTTGCCAAATTTTCGGTGGAGTAACTGAAAAGCTTCTTTGGAATATTTCCCCGTCTCATTGTCCACATTGCCGAACCGCGACGATTTGACCGCCAGGTGGAGAGCTTCCGGCAGACCGGGAGCAGCCGGCCGCTCCCTGCCGTATGAGGCGACAAAGCGGCACAGGAACGTGGGTGCGGCGCCCTCTGCCGTCAATGCCTTGAATTCCTTTGCCGCCGCCGATTTTTGTTCGGATGAAGGGAACTTCGGCTCAGGTATCTTCGTCTCTTTCCCGGCCCCTGCTGCTGTCTTCTCATTACTGCCCCACCAATTATTGCGAAAACTATCGATTTCACTGACAAGAGTATCACGCCCCTTTCCGGCGTCCATGTAAGGTCTCAGGCCCGGCATTTTCAACACTGTGAAAATGCCGGCAAACCTTCTTGCCCTGGAATCCTTTGTATTCAGGTATCCCTCGAGGTGGGAGAGCAGTTCGACATCCGGCATTTCTTTCAACAGACTCGCCGCCGCCGAGCCGACGGCGTCATTTCCAAGAACCAGAGCCCGGACCCAGAGAGCACGGCCAAGCGAAATCCTCAAATGTTCAGGCAACCCTCCACTTTTCGCCAATTCACGCAGAAGATCCATGGGCATCTGCTCGTTCAGGAGTTGAGCAGAGTCTTCGTCGAAAAACAGAGCTTTCGGAGGAGGATTCTCCCCATACTCGGCTCGCACCGGAACCCGCGGCGCATATCGGATGAAATCCTGCATATTTGCGGCTACAGCGAATCGAAGGGCAAGGAAACGGTTCACGGTGGACAGGGAACTCCACCTTTTTCGGTGACGGAAATCAGCGCATCGAGCATACTTCGCGCATCATCGGTCTTGCCGGCCTCCACCGCACAGCGGGCCAGGTGAAAATTTACCGTCCAGAAGGCAGGAGAATCCCCTTGAACCCGGGAAGCCCTTTCCGCGATGGCAGCGAACCGGGGATGATCCTGCGTGATTTCCGAGAGGACCGTAATGAGCCAGGGCAGAGAGGCTTTCTCCTCATACTTTTTCAGGGCGCGATCCAGACCGGCCTTGCCTCCTGCCTGGAAGGTCAAAATCCAGTCCGTCATATCATGATCTTCATCGAGAAAAGCCAGGAACTCCGCCATGGGGATCTGCCTGCCGCCTGACATGCCGGCGAATTCTTTGCCTTCAAATACTTCCGATATCAGCTTCTCCTTCATGAAGCGGATAAAGCTCAGTCTTTCGGGCTTCTCCCACGCCCAGAGCACCAATCGGGGAAATGAATCGAGGCGCCCTCTTCCTCCGGATACGCTCTTCGATTCCTCAGCGTCCGGATGTGCAGCAGCCGCGCTTTCAGCAGGAATCGCCAGGACGAAAATCAGCAGTATTGCCGATCTGAGTATTATTTCATTCATATCGATAAGGGATTCGCATTGTGTTCCACCAGCGTCACGGCTGATGAGCCGTACCGAATTTTTCTCCCTGGCGGTAAGACGGCGGAGTCTTGTCACAAGTTCAACAGGGCCTGTACTTTACCATAGGAAAGTCTTTACGGCGATTAGTTTGGTGAAGTTCGAGGAAATTGGTTTATTATATAGATTATCGGGAAATCGCTGATGATTGTTTGACTCTTGGATAAGGAAGAAAAATGTCCGTCAAAAAGACACCCATTGAGCCCGGCAAAGTGGATCAGTTGATTGCCGAGGCCAGGCGAAGCCGGGAACAACGGGAAAAGACCTACAGGGAAAGAGCGCTCAAGCTGTTTCCACCCATCTGCGGGCGTTGCGGGCGCGAATTCGAGGGCAAGAGACTGCGCGAACTTACGGTCCATCACCGG
Organism: uncultured Syntrophobacter sp.; assembly: GCA_964539645.1. Lineage (GTDB taxonomy): Bacteria > Desulfobacterota > Syntrophobacteria > Syntrophobacterales > Syntrophobacteraceae > SbD1. The sequence goes on along the minus strand of CAZIJV010000039.1, from coordinate 38,705 downwards.
GACCACAATCATGACAACAATCCTCCCGATGGCAGCAACTGGGAACTGCTCTGCCTCTATTGCCACGACAATGAACACTCGCGAGGCATAAACGCCGAGCACTATGGAGAGCTTCCACCGGAAGAGGACAAAAAGCCCACGACGACTTTCAAGGCTTTCGCCGGCCTGGATGCTTTGCTGAAAAAAAGGTAAATAATCAGGGGGCGGGGGCCGGTCCCCAGCCCCCGCCCCCTGATTAAGCATGTCGCTCCTTACTGCTGGTATTGCTCCTTGGCCAGGCTATGGAGATCACCCATCACCGACTCATAGTCCATCCTTAACGTCTCGTACATTCTTGCATTTTCAATGGCGATCGCCCCTACATCAACCAGCCCCTGAACAAATCGGACTTCTTCGTCGGTAAACTCCCGGTGATCAGCCGCATAGAGTCTCAGTACTCCGATGATGCGACTCTTCAGGATAAGCGGAACGGAGAGAATTGTCCCGATACCTTCATCCCTGGCCTGCTGGTGGTATTGAATCCGGGGATCTTGCGCGGCATCCCGCACCAACACCAACTTTCCCTGCATCGCCTCTCGCAGGCTGCGATCCGCATCCACGGGTCCCTTCTTGATGTAGGAGTCGCTGAGACCATGGGAGGCAAGCAGGTCCAGGGTGCGCTGCCTGGGATTGAGGAGGCGGATTGCCGAAGCTTTGACGCCGATCACGGCAACGATATTTCTGGTCAGCAATCCCATCACCTCCTCAAGACTCAAAGTAGAGCTGATCGCTTTTACTATGTCCAGAAAAGGCACAAAATAGGTATTCGGCAAAGCATTCATGCGATCCTCCTCTGTAATGAGTAATATCGATCCCATTAGCCGGACGGTCAGAACGGAATTGCCATGGCCGCCGGCCGCCATTTGCATGAGAACGGCACTCTGCAATGGGAGAGATTTTCAGAGAAAGAGGAAAGATTGGATTCTTAGGCGGCAAGAATGCTGAGAGATGAGGGCAGAAGCTTGGTTGATCGGTCTTCAGACGGTTGCGCTTGAAAACACTAAACTATAACCAGTATGTCTCGTATACTATACTTCCGCAAAAGATGTCAAGACAATTTAATGAGAAGGCCCATTATCAAACCTCCGGTGGCTCATGATCCGCCAGGTGCTGTGCATTACCGCACTTGACCAGCGAGACGGTAAATACGGCCCTTCCGTTATATCGGGAGACCGAGAGAGTTCCGCCCATTCCTCTCAAGAGCTTGAAAGTCGAGGAAAACCCCGTCGCTTTCCCCTTATCTTCAAAAGGAAGCAGCATAAGTTCCGGGTCCGTCACCTTTTTCCCCGCGGTGGAGCTTATCATTTCAACGTAGACGCTGCGCTCGCCGGAGTAGGTTCTCAGGGTAAGCTCCTTTTCCGAATTCATCAGTTGAAGTGCATTGCGGATCATGACCACAAAAATCTGGGACAGAACGGCCGGGTCGACATGAGCGGTCGGAAGATCGGGATGGAAATCGAGGTGGACGGCTACCTTCGCTTTTTCCAGCTCTGGCGCGAGCGCCGAGACCGATTCGCCAAGTATGGAGTTCACGTAAGCTTCGCGGGGTCTCATCTCCACCGGGCGGAGATACTCGCTCAGACGGTCGAGCATGGTCTCCAGGCGCCCGGACTCCTGAAGGATTATTTCCGCTTCGTGCGCCTGTGGATTCTTTTTATAAAGGCGCCGGGCAAACCCGCCGATGGAAACCAGGGGATTGCGGATTTCATGGGCGACTTCGGCGGCGATAGTGCCGAGAGTCTTGAGCTTTTCCCGCTGCACCAGGGCTTTTTGGGCCTCCTCCAACTCCTGAGTGCGCTCTTTCACCATCTCTTCCAGGTGTTCCCGGTATTCCTCCAGCTCATGCTCGGCCTTTTTGCGCTGCGTGATGTCCCGTATTATGCCGACATGCCCGCCTGCCTTCCCGTCGGAACCCCGGATGACCGAGTAGGTGCCCTCTCCGGGAAAGACCGTTCCATCTTTCTTTCTCAGATCCCACTCAACCCTGAGCGGGGCTTTCTCCAGGGCCGGATAGGCGGTCTTCCCGAACCGGGCATAGCTTTGATCCGAGGGGTGCAGCACCCGTATGGATTTACCCTCGAGTTCCTCGCGCGAATAGCCGAAAAGGTCCACAAACCCCTGGTTTATCGAGACGATGTTCCGGTCTCTGTCTACCATGAATATTGCATCGGAAGTGCCTTCCACAAGCGCCCGGTAGATCTCTTCGGATCTCTTGAGGGCTTCTTCGGCTTGCTTGCGCTCCGAAATATCCGTGATAAATCCTTCAATCCCCTCAAGCTCACCACTCTCGGAGTAAACTCCCAGCCCCTGCTCCCAGACCCATCTTACCTGCCCGTCCGCGGACCTGATCCGGTATACGACCTTAAAGGGCCTTCTCTCTGCCAGCGCCTCCTGAGTCTCGCTCAGTACCAGGTCCCTGTCTTCTTCGAGGATCAGGTCATCCAGCTTCTGTTTATCGGTCAGCTCCGACGGAGAGTACCCGGTCAACTCCAGTGCGCCGGAGCTGACGAAATCAAACGGACATTTTACATCCCCTTTACAGCGGTAGACCATACCGGGAAGATTGCTCAAAAGGGTGCTCAGAATTCTGCGGCTCTCCCTCAGAGCCGCTTCAGACTGCCTGATGGACTGGATTGTTCTTCTGGTCAGAAAGAAAATGAGCAGGGCTGAAGACGAGACGAAAGCGAGGCCTTTGAGCACCTCGGCCCAGAACATGCCCGGAGTTCGTCCGAAAACCAGTTCCACGGCGAGATCGGAAAAGATTATCCATAGCGCGCCGACCGCCGCATACACTAATGCGATTCTCAGCCCGTGCCAGGATGTGGACGCATCTCGTGTGATTCTCCTCTCCAACTTCCCTCCCGGCAAAACATGCAAACAGGTGGCGTAAATTCCAGGATGCTGGGCATACCACCCCCTTCTTTGAGTTAAGATTTATCCAAGGAAATGGCAAGGAAGGGCTGGAACGGCGAATGGACGCGGAATGAAGACGAGGGCGTCGTTACCCAGCCAAAGGCAACGAGTAGCGTTGCTATCCTTTGTTTTTTATGTCAATGTAGATCTACCCCTGTATCAGGTCAGGGTTTGAGGTGCAAAGGCGGCATAATGGACCTTTTGGAAGAACTGAAGAATTTGGCGGCAACACTCGATGCAGAAGGAATCGAGTATGCCCTTTGCGGAGGTCTGGCTATGGCGATTTACGCCAGACCACGGGCTACACTTGATATAGACCTCATGATAGATCTCAGGTCCCTCATCCGAACCAGGCGCGCGGTGGAGAATCTGGGCTTTGCATTCGAAGCCGAGCCAATGGAATTCCATGACGGACGAGTTCAGATATACAGGCTATGGAAAGCAGATTCCGGCTCTGGAGAGCAGATCATCCTGGACCTTCTAATTGTAACACCGGCAACTCGCCAGGCATGGGAGGGCCGGGTCAAGGTGGAATGGGAGGGCGGTGTCCTGAGTGTTGTCTCTCCGGAGGGGCTGGTCGCCCTTAAGTCCATTCGAAGCAGCGGGCAGGATAAGGATGACATAGAGTACTTAAGGAGCATCCTCGATGAAGATTGATATGACCCCGCAAGCTGTAACTCTCCGGCTCAAGCAGGTCAACGAACTGAGGCGTGCTTGCCTTATCCTGGCCGACAACAGCGCCGCCCAAAAAATACGGAAGAAATTTTCAGACAACAAGCTGGTACAGCGTACTTCAAGTGCGATTGGCCGGCCCCTTTGATTTTATTGGGGCATATTCTGGTAGCCTTGTGCCCGTTCCCGAATGACTTTTTTTTTACACCCGGCATTCCTTACCGAGATAGGCTTGCCGGACGGTCTTGTCGGCGAGCAGTTTTTTGGCGGGGCCTTCTAATGCAATACGCCCGTTTTCGAGCACGTATCCACGGTCTGCTATGCCCAGTGCGGCGCGCGCATTCTGCTCTACCAGCAGGACGGTCATCCCTTTTGTTCTGAGTTGGGTGAGCGTCTCAAGGATGAGCATCACCAGCAGAGGCGCCAGACCCATACAGGGTTCATCGAGCAGAAGGAGCCTGGGCCTGGCCATCAGGGCGCGGCCGATAGCCAGCATCTGCTGCTCGCCCCCGGAGAGGGTTCCCGCTGCCTGACCGGTTCTTTGCTTCAGGATGGGAAAAAGGCTGAACACGTATTCGATATCTTCGGAAATAGCCCTGTGTTCGCGCTTGCGATACCGGACGTAAGCGCCCAGTTCCAGGTTTTCCCGGACGCTCAGGGGTGGGAAAAGATGCCTGCCTTCGGGTACCAGGCTGATTCCTTTCTCAACGATCTGTGAAGTCGTGAGGGAGCGGAGCGGAGCATTTTCGAAGTGTATCTCCCCTTCCCATCCCGACCCGAAACCGCAAATCGCTTGGAGCAGCGTCGTTTTGCCCGCGCCGTTGGCGCCTACCAGGGCGATGAGTTCCCCCGGATTCACCTCCAGGCTGATTCCGTTTACCGCGGGAACACTTCCGTAGCGGCATTTCAGATTGCGAATTCGGAGCATGCGCCGCCCCCCGTTTTTTCCCGCCCGAGGTAGGCGGAGAGCACGGCTTCGTTAGCCTGGACCTCGCACGGATTGCCCTCGGCAAGTGTCATCCCGTGATTGAGCACTACAATGCGGTCGGAAATTTCCATAACCAGGTTCATATCGTGTTCGACGAGCAGAAGTGTGATGCCGCTGTGACGGATTCTCTTCAGGAGTTCGGCCAGGGTAGCCGTTTCAACTGCGTTCAGTCCTGAAGCGGGCTCATCCAGGAGGAGAATCTTCGGCCCGGTAGCCAGAGCGCGCGCGATTTCCAGGAATCGCTGCCATCCGAAAGGCAACTCGGTGCTGCGAAGGTCCGCAGCATCGGCAAGCCCCATGAAATCGAGAAGCTCGAGCGCCCTTTCCCGCGCATCTTTTTCTTCCCTGACAATCCAGGGAAAGCGCATCATAGCGCCGAAAAAGCCGCACCGCGTCTTTACATGCCGGCCTACCAGCACATTTTCCAAAACGCTCATACTGCCGAACATTTCGATATTCTGAAACGTTCGCGCTATCCCGATCTCTACCCGTTGATGGGCTTTGAGTCCGTTCAGGTCGCGTTCGCCGAACATGATCCGTCCCGAATCCGGCGGGAAGCTGCCGGTAATGAGGTTCAACAGGGTTGTCTTCCCCGCGCCGTTCGGTCCGATGAGTGCGTGAATCGCACCCGGAGGCGCCTCGAAGGAAACGTCATTGAGCGCCTGCAAACCCCCGAACGATTTCGAGATGGACTCAACCCTGAGAACCGGCAGAAAAGACTCCCGCCTTTGATTTCGTACGCCCATAAATATCCTGGATACCCCGGAACAGCCCCTGGGGCAAAACAATCATGATAACGATCAATACCAACCCATAGACAATCATCTCGTATTCGGAGAAAACCGTAAGGGTCTCCGGCAGGATAGTCAGTACGGCGGCCCCGAGCAGGGAACCCCATATGCTGGCCATCCCGCCGATGACCACCATGGTCACCAGCCGGACTGAAACAAGGAAATCGAACGTGCTCGGGCTGATGAAGCTTACGAAATGCGCGTACAGGAAGCCCGCTAACGCGGCCAGGACTGCGCTCAGAACAAAAATATAGACTTTGAGGCGTCCGGTATCTATTCCCATGGAGGAGGCGGCGCGCTCACTGTCATGAATTGCTCTCAGCGCCCGCCCAATCCTTGATTGAATCAGCCGTTCGCACAAAAAGATGGAAAGCGCCGCCATCGCCCAGACGAGAAAGAGATAATTTCGCGGGGATGCAAAAGATATTGGACCAATGTCGGGCGAAGGGATCCCAACCAGTCCGGAATCACCTCCCGTAAGGCTTCCCCACTGCCTGAAAACCACGTAGCCGATCATGCCAAAGCCGAGAGTTCCCATGCCCAGGTAGAATCCGCTCAACTCCAGCAGCGGAAGAGCGATCAGGAAGGCCGCCACGGCGGTCAGCAACAGGGCCGCAATCAGGGCAAACCACGGGGGCCAGCCGTAATGAACGGTAAGTATCCCGGTTGTATAGGCCCCAAGCCCGTAGAAAGCGGCATGGCCGAGGGAAATCTGGCCGGCGTACCCCATCAGCATATTCAGCCCCAGGGCAAGCATCGTGTTGATGCCGATAAAGGTCAGCAACTGGAGCAGATAAGGGCTGGACACGCCGAACCCGGCTGCGAGAATTGCAGCTATCAAGAACAGATATCGCATTTTACCCCACGGGCGTCTTTTATTCGCCCCGGTTATGGTCGTTGGCCGGTTTTAGCTGCTCGGTGACACAGCGAATTTCGCTCTAGAACCTCTGCACCGATGCAGCGCCCAGAATGCCCGACGGTCGAAAATAGAGGATCAGGAGCAGCAGGACGAAGGCGACACCGTCTTTGAGCCCCGAGGAGACAAAGCCTACCCCCAGGGCTTCGAGAATTCCCAGCAGCAACCCGCCGACAATAGCTCCCCAGGAACTCCCCAGCCCGCCGATCATCGCCGCGCAAAAGCCCCGGAGTCCCAGGTTCATACCCATATCGAAACTGCTCATGCTGATGGGAGCTATCAGAACTCCGCCTATCCCACCCATCGCAGCGCTCATGGCAAAAGCCAGGAGCACCATCCGATCCGTGGGAATGCCGACGATGCCGGCCGCTTTCTTGCTGATCGCACAGGCCAGCATCGCCCTTCCGGTAAGGAACTTCCTGTGAAAAATGTGAAGCCCGACCGCCACCAGCAGCGTAATGAGTAGAATCCAGATGCTTTGCGGAAGAAGAGTGGCCCCCATGATATCGAAGGGGGGGTGGTCGGAAAAGGAGGGCGAACCGTGAGCATCCTTGCCCCACCCGAGCATGCTCACTCCCCGGAGCAGGATGGACACCCCGACCGTGATAATCACCAGGACAATGGGATGGGGCTTTTTGACCTTCCGCAGCGCCACCCGTTCCAGCAGATAGCCCGCGACGGCCGTCACGGCCACCGCCCCGGCGAATGCAACAGGCAGGGGCAGACTCAAGCCCTTCCAGAGCGAAATCAGGCTGAGCGCACCGATCATGACAAACTCCCCCTGGGCGAAGTTGATCAGGCCGGTGCTGCTGTAGAGCATGGAAAAGCCCAGAGCGATGACCGCGTAGACGGCGCCGTTCGTGATTCCGGAAAACAGGTATTGAAGAAGTTCCTGCATGTGATCCTATTTCAGCAACTGCCATTTGCCGTTTTTGATTTCAACCATCACGAAGGCATCATCACCGAGACCATTATGGTCCGTCGGCGTAAAGGTGAAAGTGCCTGTGATTCCGACGTGTCCTTTTATTTTTTCGAGGTTGGCGGCTATTTTCTTCTTGTCGCCCTCGGTTCCCTTGAGCGCCGCGGCGAGCAGGTTCAGACCGTCAACGGCATAGCCCCCGAAGCCGGAAACCGGCATGGAATAGCGTTTTTCGAATTCAGCGATGTAGCCCTTCAGCACCGCCTTTTGCGGATCGGTATCCGGCAGTTGATCGGCAATGAGAATTTTACCGGTGGGGAGGAGAACTCCTTCGGAGGCGGTCCCTGCAAGCTCGACGTATTTTGGCGAAGCAACCCCATGGCTCTGGTAAAGAGGGATCTTCATGTTCATCTGCACGACGTTCTTGGTGATCACCGCTGGTCCGGGATTGGTTCCCCAGCATACCAGCGCTTCGGGCTGTGCGGCGCGGATCTTGGCGAGTTGAGCGGTCATGTCCGTATCCTTGGCGCCGAAAGTCTCCGCCTGGACTATCTGAATGCCGAATTTCGGGGCCTGCAAGGTCAACTGTTCCTTGCCGCTCTCCCCGTAAGCGTTTTCAACCGAGATGATGCCGATTTTTTTGATATTCCTGCCCTGTATGTGCCGGTAGATAGCCGCTACGGCCAGGGCGTCGTTTTGGGCGGTTTTGTAGACGAGAGGCTTGACCGGTTCGGTTATCTTGATGCCCGCGGCGCAGCTTACCAGCGGCACACCGGCTTTTTCGACCACCGGGATGATTGCAAGGGTAGTCGGAGTCAGGCTGGGCCCTACTATGGCGATAACCCCTTCCTTGCTGATCAGCTTGTTCGCCGCCAGTACAGCCTTGGTCGGATCTCCTTCGTCGTCAAGGATAACCGCCTCGACAGGACGGCCATCGATGCCGCCCTTTGCGTTTATCGCCTCAACGGTCATTTCCATGCTTTTCTTCTCCGGGTCGCCCAGGAACGAACTGGAGCCGGTTATGGAATATATCCCGCCGATTTTGAAGGGTTCTTTGCTCAACGCAGGCCCTGAGGTTACCAGGCACAGCATGAGGGCTGCAATTGAAAGCCCGCCGATTGCCTTGATCCGTGCTGCTCTCATCGGTTCTCCTCGGATTTCGATGGCGCCCCCCTGTTCTCGAAGGGGGGCGGGGGGATTTTTGCGCGGGAGTGAAAACTACATAGCGTAGAGTTTCTCACCCTGTATAACTTTGACGTTATTCTCCCTCAGGATTCTCACCGCTTCCTCCAGATTGTCGAAGCGGAATATCAGGACCGCGTTCGCACCGCTTTGCTGCACGAAAGCATACATGTACTCCACGTTGACGTTGGCCTTTTGAAGAATACGCAGGATGTGGTGGAGTCCGCCGGGCTGATCGTTGACCTCGACAGCCACAACGTCCGTCTTGCCGACCGTGAACCCGTGCTTTTTGAGTTCTTCCTTCGCCCGGTTGTTATCGTTCACGATGAGGCGCAGAATTCCGAAATCGGATGTATCCGCAAGTGAGAGCGCCCTTATATTGATCTTGGCCTCGGCCAGAATCCTGGTGACTTCCGCAAGCCTGCCCGCTTTATTTTCCAGGAAAATGGAAATCTGCTCCGCATGGTCCATGTATATCCTCCTTTTCGGTGGGGTGTTGATTAGATCTTGCGATTGTCGATCACCCGCTGGGCCTTGCCTTCGCTACGGGCTATGGTCTTGGGTTCGACGAGCTTAACCTTGGCCGAAACCCCGAGATACTCTTTTATGTTCTTCGATATCTTCTTTTCGATCGCCTGGAGTATGCGGACTTCATCCGAGAAAAACGACTCGCCCACTTCGACCATAATGGTCAGGGTGTCCAGGTTGTCATGGCGGTCGACGACGAGCTGATAATGCGGCTCGACCTCCTTGAGTTCCATGAGCACGCTCTCGATCTGGGAGGGGAAAACATTGACTCCGCGAATAATGAGCATGTCGTCGGTCCGCCCGCTCACCTTTCTCATGCGCACATGACTGCGGCCGCAAATGCAGGGTTCCCGGTTCAGTGAAGTGACGTCACGGGTTCGGTAGCGAATGACCGGGAAAGCCTCTTTGGTGATCGAGGTGAAGACAAGTTCGCCCTGGGCGGCGTTGGGGAGCACCTCTCCGGTTTCCGGATTGATGATTTCCGGAATGAAATGGTCCTCGCAAATATGTAGTCCGTTTTTTGCCTCCAGGCACTCGACGGAAACACCGGGACCGAGGACCTCGCTCAAACCATAAATGTCAATGGCGTTGAGGTGAAGCTTCGATTCTATTTCCTTGCGCATCTCCTCCGACCAGGGCTCTGCGCCGAAAATCCCGGACTTGAACCTGAGCTGGCTGAAATCAACGCCCGTTTCCGCGGCGACTTCCGCCAAGTGGAGCGCGTAGGAAGGGGTGCAGGTGAGAATCGTCGGACCGAAGTCTTTCATGATGAGTATCTGGCGCTTGGTGTTTCCGCCGGAGATCGGGATGACCGAGGCGCCCAGCCGCTCCGCCCCGTAGTGCATGCCAAGGCCGCCGGTGAAGAGCCCATATCCGTAAGCGTTGTGGATAATATCGCCCCGCGTTGCGCCGCCCGAGGCAAGAGCGCGCGCCATCAGCTCCGACCAGGTCTGTATATCGCGCGCCGTGTAGCCCACCACGGTCGGCTTCCCGGTGGTGCCCGAAGAGGCATGGATTCGGACGACGTTGTCCATTGGAACCGCAAACATCCCGTAAGGGTAGTTGTCCCTCAGGTCCTGCTTGGTCGTGAACGGAAGGCGCCTCATATCATCCAGCGTCTTGATGTCGCCCGGTCTCACTCCAGCTTCGTCGAACTTGCGCCGATAGAAAGGCACCGTCGCGTAGACCCTTTCCACCGTTTCCTGGAGGCGCCGCAGTTGAATGGCCCCCAGGGCCTCTCTGGGCAGTGTTTCAAACTCAATATTGTAGATCATTTCCCCGCACTCCTCTTGTCTTTGAAAGACGTGCCAAGCTGGTGACAAAAAAGGCTGTGGACGCCAACAATCCACAGCCTTTAAAACAGAAAAGCCATGGGTTTGGCCCTTTTTGCCCGCCCATGGCCTTTATTTCGAGTTCGTTCAGGTTTGTTCTACTTCTCTCCCACGGGCAGGCTCTTAAAAGGAGAACCCGCTAAAAAAGTAGCTAAAGTAGAAAAACCGCTCGTACATATTGCTCCTGTACCTAACTGGAATCGACCTTACCGCATTATCGAAAACCATGCCGGATGTCAACCAAAAATGTGCATGCCGAGGCGCCTTTGGAGAGAACCCGGCGGTTTGACCTGTAATGAAAACCTTCTGCCGGTGCAAAATCGCCCCCTGCTGTAACCTTCACACTCCGGCGGGACAATTATGTAACCTCGAAGAGATCCGTTTCGCCCCGGGAGTTGAAGCATTGGTGATTCCAAAAGCCAAGACACGGATGAACGCTGATGAACACGGATGGAGCGAGCAATAACAGTATTCTATGTAAGCTCAGCGCAGTCGCTCATGTCCTTTTTGGACACCCTGAACCATGTGAAACCGTAGGGTGGGCAGCTTCTGCCCACCATCATTTTCATACCAGAGATGCAGAGGTGTCATCTTGTTTGTCATTGCATCGCCCCTTCGGTTGTGGGCTTATGCTTCAATCTCCCGGAGGATTTCCGGCTTCAGTTCGGCAATCCGGATGAGCGTCTTTGCAGCGCCCGAGGGCTCTCGCCTGCCTTGCTCCCATTGTTCCAGGGTGCGCCGCGAGACTCCCAGCAGCGCGGCAAAGCGCGCCTGAGAAAGTCCGGTCTTTACCCTGGCCCTTGCCGCGGCGGTTTTGGGCTCCACAACGTAGCGGCGTCCGCCTCCTGCTTGAATCTCACCGACAGCATCCAACAACTCCCGTCCGATATCCCGCTCGGCTTCATGTTGATCCAATGTCTTTTTTTTACTCTCAGGAATCATCGGAAAACCTTTCCTTCAGCGCCTTGAGGATGTGCGCCGGTATATTGTCATGCTTCGCTTTTGCATAGATGGTCAGCAGCCACAATTCATTGGGGCTGTAACGGACATAGTAGATCACCCGAACCCCGCCCTGCTTTCCCCGTCCGGATCTTTTCCATCTGAGCTTGCGGACCCCGCCCGAACCAGGGATCAAGTCACCGGCTTCCGGGTTGACAACCAGAAAAGCATGCAGCGCGGCATATTCATCATCGCTCAGGTAGAGCAGCGCCTCGCGCTCAAAGATGCTGGACTCAACAAATGTAAACATCTGAAGCACTATACTTCAATGGCGTAGCTAGTCAATCCCGTATTTTTATGCATCCCGGCAACCTTTCAGTTACATCGCAGAACATGCCGCCGCAGGGTGGTTGCTCCAGCCCGAAAAAGATATTCTATCATCGACCACCGCGCACTGATGGGTCTGCTGGTTATCCCCTCACTTGAGGCATTGAGAACTCACATAGCTTTTGGGTGGGACAGACGCCGGCACGCGCAAGAACAGGTCCGTGAAAGCAAATGGACGGAGAGCATTGCCGTCGGAAGCAGCGGTTTTGTGAATAGCATAAAATCCAAACTGCGAATCAGGGCAAAAGGCCGCAAGGTTCATCGAGCGGCTGAGGAATCAGTCCTCCGTGTATCTCAGATCCCTTGCAATGATGATTTTGGGGTCTAAACCAGCCTCCTAAACCATAAATTGCCGCCGATTTGTGAGCTTTTCAATGAAACTTTAGACTATTATCTCGGGTGACCAGCGCCTTTCAATGGGCGACCCCATTTTCAGAGGACACCTGTCATTTAATGTCTATCGATCAGTGCCGAACGCCCAATAGGTATTGCGGTCCCTGCGCTTAATCTGCGTAACGGAAGGCCGAAAAGGAAGGCATTAGGACAAGATCGCCTTACCGGGTGCGATGGGCCTCATCCACCATGACAATTATGTGAACGCTTAAGAAGTAGCACAGGCGTCCCGCCTGTACGTAAAATGGTCCGAATCCCCAAATCCCCTATCCGGCTGACGTGTACCGCCCTGAATCCAGCTTTTTCCGGATTCGAGGCAATATATACATTAATCCGGTAAAGCTCCTGCGCTCCGAACGAGATGGTCGTAACTCTCATCCTGCCAGAGAGTACCTTTTCTGCCCTGGCGCCGGTTGATCTCCTTGGCGGTAAAAGATTTCCAGGTATGCAAGATCCTCGATAAATCTTCCCCCTGCCCAGGTGTTGCCACAACTTGCACGTGGCTTGGCATAACGATCCATTCACCAAGGCTGTATCGTTTCCCGTAAAAATGCAGCAGAGCGTCGGCAACGATGCGTCCGACTTCCGGATCAGCAGGAACGCAGGCGCCGGCGCCTTGATCGAGCCATTCTTCCACACGTTCATGAAGCAGCCGGAAATACTCTTCTTTTTCGAGCGGACTGAGTTCCAGGGTGGACTTATGCCCGTGTTTAAGAGTCCACTGCTCACGTTCCATCTTGAGTTGAACAAGTTTCTCGGCGGGCAGTGAGTCTGCGAGGCGGAAGGTTAACGAAAAAGGTTTTGCCTTCCTGCCTACAGTGAGGGAGGTTTCGGCTGGAAATCATTATTATCTGGTTCGGGTTGAAGAAGGCAACAGGCGGGACGCCTGCACTACTCTCACTTGTATAATAAGGGGTCAGGTCTCAACTCTTGACATTTCTAAAGAGATCGTCGGCACGTTCCAGCAAGCTCATTAGCTCAAGGTCTGTTTTCGCCCTCAGTGTTAATCTGCGGCAAGCCTGCGATACCGCTGCGTCACTCAAGCCAAACCGCTCTCCTATTTCCTTGAGCTTGGCTCCGCTGTACTCCCGAGAGCACCATAGAGTCAGGTCTCTCAACAATCTGCCCGTTTGACCAAAGCAGGCTTCGATTTTCTCCAACGTCTCATTGGGCGATAGTCCGGGGGTCAACTGCCTTATAGCCGGTATGTCCCGCACGTCCCCGTGCTTTGGAAGGCGCTCCGACGTTATCATCTCGACAAACTCAGGAGTGCCGAGCACAGTAGATCCCACCGTGTTCTTAAGCGGAGTCTCGCAATCACAAAGAATCCCATCTTCCACGAACTTGCGATACCGGTTCCGCGCCTCTTGAGTCTCGCCGCCGAAATACCCGAGCACGAGGCTTGTCGTCTGCCAATCCGGGGGGAGGCAGCGGCCTATGTATGCTCTGTAACTCGACCAAGGGTATTCCTCCGGCCTGTGAAGCAGGCCGGCCCTTACCGGATTGAGATGAATGTAGCGGGATAGCTCGGCCGCATATGCGTCGGCTTCAACCACTATAGCCTTGTATCTGCCCTGAAACAGATGTCCTGCCCTCTGCCGCTTGGTGTTGAAGTAGGTTGTGTAGGCGCCGTTGATATGCCTCATGATCCGGGAAAGATTGCCCGAGGGAGTCTCTATCAAGAGCTGATAATGTTATGTCCATCAGGCGCCATACATGGACAACCGCGTTGTAGCGCACCACCGAGGATTCGAGATAGCCGAGAAACCTCTCTCGGTCAAACGAGCTCACAAAGATGTTCTTACGCTCATTTCCCCTGGATGTGACATGATAGAAGGCGCCAGGATACTCAATCCTCAAAGGTCTGGCCATCGGCTTCTCCCTTTGACGTTGTCGGATTGAGACAGTAGTCAGGTTTGAAGTAGGGGTCGTGGATTTGCGAACCCTCGTCCCGCTCGACAAAGAGACCATACTCGCCTCTGTTCGAAAGACCGGCCGTTTTGTCGTGCTCCATGAAGCGACCCGCACCGGAGGGTTCGCCGGGGAAATCGCAGCCGTGGTTATGGAGGAGGCTTTCTCAAGTCTTAAAGCTCCCCTCATGCGGGTTACGGGCCCCGATATTCCGGTCCCGGCCAGTCCGCCCCTGGAGCGCTTCTATATCCCCGATGAGGAGCAGCTAATATCCTTCGTAAAAAAGATCCTTTAGGAGAAATGCAAAAGACTATCCGCATATGTCGCAGATTTGCGCAGATATTTGAAGAGAGCAGGGGAGGCTCTCCGGAAGCTTATCCGGATCAGCATTAACAAAGGAGTCAAACACTGTTCTGGACCCGTTCGGCCCTGAACTACCCGTAATGGGTCCACATCCGAATGACTTTCACTATCTTTTCCTCTTCAAGAACCTGATATACGAGACGATGCTGAATGTTGATCCTCCGCGAAAACGCTCCGGCCAGATCGCCCATCAACTTTTCATACGGCGGGGGATTCTGATACGGATTTTCGCGAATGATGATAAATAGCTGTTCCACTTTAGGACGAAGCCCTGCGGCAGCCAGTTTTTTAGAGTCTTTTTGAGCCTGCCTGGTGAAGACAATCTGCCAACTCACCAGTCAAGGTCCTTTGCACACTCTTCCACTGGTGTATTAAGTCCTTCTTTGATAGATTCCCGCATACCCGGGACGGAGAGCAGGTACATAGTCTCCTGCATCGCTTTCCAGTCCTCTTCGGAGACAAGAACAGCGTTGGCCCGCTTCCCGGTGATCAGGACAGGCTCGTGCGAAGAGGCAGTTTCATCGATTAGGCGGTAAAGCCGCGAGCGGGCTTCGCTGGCGCTGATGGTTGCCATATTGTTTCTCCTTTGAGATGCCGTATAATGATGGTACGTTATTGCGTACGATTTGTCAAGAGGCAGCGGCAGTGAGTAGGTAGGTGTACAATCTGTGATCTGGATGCCTTGGAAGAGGTAGTAGTGGCAGCCATAGGTCTTTATGGCGAACTGCTGGATACTTCTCAATACGGTTTATTCGTCAAAAGGTGAAACAGTGATCCGTCTTCTTGCAGTCGCCGTTATCAGTGCGCTAACCATGCTTTCTTCGTTCACGATTGCTGCCGGTTTCGATTGCAGGAAAGCGGCCTCAACGGTTGAAAAGCTTATTTGTTCCGACGATGTGCTTTCGAAGGCTGATGAGCAGCTCTCTACCGTGTATTGCCAGGCGCTGGCCAGTGCGGCAGACGCTGCGGCGTTCAAAAAAGAGGAGATCAACTGGATTCGCACCGAGCGGGATAAATACCGGACGAAGGAGTGCCTGGCAGCGGCTTACAAGAAAAGAATCGAGGTGCTGTCGGCTCCGTCGCCGTCGGAAGAGTACTGGATGAGAGAGCCGTTCAGCACCACGCTCAAACCCCACGACGAAGACTCAGGGGAGGAATGGGACGGCCCCTGGTATCATGCCTGTGTTAAAGTGCACGGACCGCCAACGGCGCCTCTTATCGACTTTGAAGTCTACTTTCCCGATGCCGGCCACAGAGAGGATTTTGCGGCCATGGGTCACGGCGGATTATGCCTTCACTGCCCTGAGTGCCGATATCCTGTCTGCCCGTTTGGAAAAGGAATCTAACCACTTCACAGCAGGTGTATGGAGGAAATATGGCTGAGTATCCAAAGTGGTATAGCCAAACGAAACAAAACTATCAGGAATACACTCAGGCTCTTGAGAAGCTGGGTGAGACCATTCGAAAACAAGGGCCGCTCGATGAGAAAACATCTCATCTCATTCAATTTGCAGCGGCTGCTGCGATTCGTTCCCAAGGCTCAGTCCACAGTCATACCAGGAGGGCAATCAAGGCAGGGGCAACGCCTGATGAACTCTTCCATGCCGTAATCCTGCTTACCAGCACCATAGGCTTTCCAAACACATCCGCCGCTTTGAGCTGGGTCAGTGACACGATAGGCGAGCATGCAGAGGAGGCCAAAGCCTGAGCAATGGGGGAAAGGGATTCCCTGGTTGCCTATTTGCAGGGAACGCAGGCGCGCGATTCATCCATACATGTTTCGCACTCTGCATCCCGGCATGCTGCACACTCCGGCAGTGCAGCCATGGGATCAACATCACTTTCGCAGGTACTGCAGTCGAAATAGTCAGAAATCATGTGACTCTCCTTAACCTTGTATTTGTTCCCTAGAAGGAATTTAAGTATCCGGCTAAGGGGTTCAAAGACCCTGGCGGGTTCTCACGCAGCAATTACCTCGTCTTTTACAATATGAAGCCGTATGAGCTTGGGTCGATCCTTTTCGTCAAAATGGCATTGAACGGCATCCTTGATCATGGACCGGATTTCCTCCAGAGTGTCCGCCTCAGTGTAAATAGAGTGTGACAGGGCCTTTGCTTCGAAGCCACCTGTCCGCCATTCAATGCCGGAGCATTTCGGTTCGCGGACCTGCACACGTCACGGTGACACCCCCCAGCCCCGTCATTCCACATGCTTTAGGCGGGAACCCGGTGTCTTGCATTCACGTCCGAAGCCGAAGGCCACTGAAAATTGAGCTTCCCTTTCTGCGTCAACCTGCAGCTTTTGATTTGAGCCTTGCGTTATGGTCTTGATAAACGAACGAAAAGACGCTGGGTTCCCGCCTAAAGCCGCGTAGGAATGACGATGCGTGGATACCGCGAGGCGACGTGAGTCTATGAGAGTCCGTTTCCAGGTGTTGCTCCACGCAATAGGGACCCGAAACCGTACCGGCTCTCCAGTCGATGGTTTTACCTTTTCAAGGACTGAAGCTTTGTACTGTGGGAGCAGATTAATCCATTCTCTCCTTGTAAGCCCGGAAAGATGGAAGCCTCCTCAGCGCGGTTGTCCTGTACTCCGGACTCGGAAGGGGCGAGTCGATTCTTTTTAGAGAATTCCTGGCGATGTAGATGCGAATTTCATCAGGCAAGTGCTGAGGAACAAGCGTAGTTTCATAGTATGCGGCCGCTAGCGAGCGCTCCAATGCGTGGAACAGCTCCCGCACATTCCCGGGCCAGTTATAGGCGACCAGCGCCTCTACAAACTCGGGGGAAAAATGTTTCATCTCGATCCCCTGCCTTTTACAGACTACCGAAATGTGATGCCTGGCCAGTGCGGAGATGTCCTCCGGACGGCTGCGCAGGGGAGGAAGCACCATTTGAAAGGAGTTGAGCCGGAACAGGAGATCGCCCCGGAAGGTTCCTTCCTGCACCATCGTCTGCAAATCCCTGTTGGTGGCGGCGATGAGGCGAAAATCACTCGTAATTTCGGTGCTGCTTCCCACGGGTCGAAAACGGCGTTCCTGGATGACGCGCAAAAAAGACCTCTGAACTCGCAATGGGACGAGGGCCGGTGACGGTGCGCCGGTCTAGCCGGAAGTATTGTTGAGCACCCCCTTGTCGAGGTGGCACATACGCTGAGCCTTTTCTGCGGCCCTCGGGTCATGCGTGACCATGATGATTGTTTTTCCAAATTCGTTGTTGAGTTGTTCAAGCAGGGTCAGGATTTCCCGGGCCGAACTCTTGTCAAGATCACCGGTTGGTTCGTCGGCGACAATCAGTGAGGGATCGGTAACGATGGCGCGAGCGATGGCCACGCGCTGCTGCTGCCCTCCGGAGAGTTCTTTTGGAAAATGATGCAGACGGTCGGAGAGGCCGACCAGTTCCAGCGCCGTCATTGCGTGCTCCTTTCGCTCTTTGCGGCTAAGCGGGCGCAACTGAAGCGGCAGTTCCACGTTCTCCAGCGCAGTGAGCACCGGCAGCAGGTTATAGAACTGAAATATGAAGCCGACATGGAGTGCCCTCCAACGCGCGAGATCGGTTTCTCCGAGTTGGGAGATCGCAACGCCGGCCACTGCCAGCTTGCCGGAATCCGGCTGGTCCAGCCCGGCGATGAGGTTTAAGAGAGTTGTCTTACCGGAACCGGACGGTCCCATGAGGGCGAGGAACTCCCCTTCGTCCACCGCCAGGTTGATTCCATAGAGCACCGGGACCTGCTGTGAGCCGCGGGAATAGGATTTGTAAATCTCTTCCGCGACCACGATGCTTCCGCTCTTTTTTTCGATGCTGTCCATTTGCCCCTCTATTCCGTTATCTCCACCCTGTCGCCGGGCTTGAGTCCGGAAGGAGGTTTGAGGACGATCCTGTCCCCGTTGCGAAGCGGCGGTCCGAGAATGAGGTAATCGCCGAGGAAACCCGTTTCTTTCAGTGCTACCCACTCCGCCCTGCCATTATCTATCCTGAATAACCCCTCTCCTTCCGCCCGGCTTGCGAGCGCATCGCGATGGACTCCCAAGACGGGCTGATTCTCATGGGCTGCAAGAGGACGGGAGAGAAAAGCCGCTTTAGCGCTCATCTCAGGCAGGACCCGCGGGTCGAGTTTATCGAAGCGAACTTTCACCATAACCGTGCCTCGGGTCCGGTCAGCCGTCGGAACAATCATGTGCACCTTACCCGGGAATCGGGTGTTGGGTACGGCATCGAGTTGGATTTCACAGGGCTGATCGATTTGCACCCTGCTCAGGAAGGATTCGGCGACATCCGCCTGCACCATGAGCGAGGAGAGGTCGGCCATGGTGACCACCGCGGCCTTCGCATTGGTCGCGGAGCCGAAGGGCGCCACGACCTCGCCCACATCGGCGTCCTTGGTGAGCACTACCCCGTTGAACGGAGCGCGTATGATCGTATATTCGATCAGGACCGCGGAGCGCTGGATCGAAGCTTCGATAGCCCTGACGTTCGCTCGTGCCGAATCGATTGCCGCCTTAGCCTTGAGAAAACGGTCACGGGCGTTTTCATAGTCGAGCTGGGAGACGGCCTTTTTCGCCCAGAGATCTTTGAATCTCTGGAAATTACTCTCAGCCGTAGACAGCTCCGTCTCATTGCGGGTTACCTCGAAACGGGCCACGGCAAGCTGGGCTTCGAGTTGAGCCTTTTCAGCCTTGAGATCGTCATTGTCGAGCCTAGCAATGACGTCCCCTTCCTTGACGCGGCTGCCTTCCTGGACCCCGAGAAAGACGATGCGTCCCGTTGCCTTGGATGCAACGGCAGCTTTTCTTTGGGCCACAACATAGCCGCTGGCGTTAAACTCGGTCACCACCTGGGAAGGGAATACCCAGTCCGCAGAAGCAGCCCTGACACTGGTGGCCGGGGTCAGCATTCCGGAGCGAAGCAGGATGATCACCGACACCAGCACGACTGCCAGGAGCCCCAGCCAGATGAATTTTCGTTTCCTGCGCACTACCGTGAATTGACGATCGGCAGATGCAATTTTCAGCCTGGAAATCTTTTCAGCATCCATTTCACCACCGTGGGAAGAGCCGGAAAGGAGTATGGCCCATTAAGCAACACTGTCCCAATTGGACGTAATTATAAACACTTAAGACATTCTTCGGTAGCATACAACCAAACGGGCAGGCGCCGGCCGTATTGACAGACTCTTTCAAATCCATTAATCAAACGCCAACTGTTGTGTAAAGAATTTCCGGGCGGCCCTCCGGAGAATTCCGGGAGGATACGCTTTAATTCACCCTCCAATCAAGTCAGATCTCATCGAACTGCTGTCAGGAGAGCCGATGTCTCATATAAAATCTGTTTCCCGCCGCAATTTCATTACGCTGGCCGGCGCCGGGCTTCTGGCGGGGTGCTCCGGGTCAAAAGAGACGGAACCCGTCGTAGCCGCTACCGCCATAGAAATCTTCGACCGCCATCACGGCCTGCTGAACCGGGCTATTGCCATATTGGAGGAGCTTCGCGGCGGCATGGATGCGCGTATGGATCTGCCGCCCGAAATCATAGGTGAAACAGTAGAACTAATCCGCCGATTCGGAATGAATTATCACCAGAAACTGGAGGAACAGTTCGTTTTCCCCGCTTTTGAAGCGGCAAAAAAGATGGGAGCGCTCGTGGGGGTGCTCCGGGAACAACATGCGGCAGGCTCGCAGTTAGTCGAGGCAATGAAGGGGCTTTCCACGGGGTTCTCGGCAAAGGACCTCGAAAAGCGCCGCACCCTGGGAAGCGCTATCCACCAGTTCAGCCGCATGTACCGTGCCCACTCGGACCGGGAAGAGACCATGCTTTTTCCCGCCCTGAGACCCATGATGGCGACCAAGGCATACAACGAAATGGCCGTGGCGTTTCAGAAGGCGGAAACGGAGATTCTCGGACAAAACGGCTTCGAGCAGGCCATTAAGAAACTTGAAGAACATGAAAACAGACTCGGCATAGGGGATCTTGCAGCCTTTACTCCCAGCGCCGATGATTTGACATTCGGAGCCGAAGGCGACAGCCCTGGCCCCGGTGATCCTTCACCGAGCCAGAAAAACCAGGAGCAGCAGGGCCGGAATCAGAGTTGAGGGGATTCAACCTCGGGATGCATACAGGAGCATATGCTCTCTGAATTGGCCGAACCAGGGTGAGCGTCCCACCCGAGACAGCCGGGGCTGAATCATCTCGAACTCGGCCGTTGCTTCAGCCTGGGTCAGACCTTCGACGACTTCATAATCATAGGCGATCGACACGGGGTCTCTTTGCGGCCGGTCTATGATTCGCGTTATCCCATACCGGTGGGGCTCCAGAAAGACTCTCGAGCCTTCCAGCAGGACGAAGCGCGATTTCGACAGGGCATCGATGCTTTCGCCATAGCGGTCCAGAAAATCAAGAGTGCTCTGCCACTCGGCTTTCGTCTCGGTCGGGAAGCCGAAGATGATGAAGATGAGGTTCCATATTCCCGCTGCGTGCGCCGAGGCCAGGATGTTGCCGACCGCATCGGCTTTTGTTCCTTTGCGCATCAGGTCGAGGATGCGCTGACTCCCCGATTCGACTCCCCACATCAGCAGGCGCAGTCCCGCCGCATGGCTCCTTTTGAGCAGCGTGGTGGTGAATCCTGCCGGTTTTGCGTAAGCGGAATAAAAAATGTGCAGACCTCTATCGGCCAGGTTGGAAGCTATCCCGTCCAGCCGCCGGGGTTGTATCATCTCGTCCACCAGGCAAAAATGCGAAACGCCATATCTATTCGCGAGAGTCTCCAGGCGCTCTGCGGTATGTTCGGCTTTTTCCTCCCTGTAGTCCAGGTAGGTTCTCTGGTGTGTGCAGAAGGCGCACCGTCTCCAGGAACAGCCTCTTGACGCAAGGTAGGGGAGGACGGGCAAGGGAGAATGATAAAGCGGCAGCGTGAAATCGGAAAAATCAGGGACCGGCAACCCGTCCAGGTCCAAAATAGCCCGGGGGGCGTTGCGCACCAGTTCCCCGTGTCTGGTCCAGATCAGACCCGGCACTGAGGCAAGAGAATCGCCGGCGCGGGCCAGTTCCCGAGAGAGCAGCGCTGCTCCCGTCTCGCCTTCCCCGACGATCATGTAGTCAATGATATCCGCACCCTGCAAATCCTTATACGCTTTTCCGGCGCCGACCCTCACGGGCCCGGAGAGAAGCCTTCCCGGATCGGGCATGACCGAAAAAGTCGCCCCTCCGAAAAGCGTCTTTATCCCATCCTCCTTTAACCGACGAGCCATGGCGAGCGCCTGGAAAAGCTGCTGGCTGAAAAGAATGGAAAATCCCGCCAGATCGGGAGCAAACGCTCTGACCGGCGCCAGCAGATCGTCGAAAAAAGTACGTACCAGGGGCGGAACCGGAAGGCCCAGCAGTATCTTCCTGGCGAAGTTGTCGAAAAGGCCGTTCAGCACGGAACCAAAACCGGCATACACCGCTGCTTGCTCGTCGTACGACGCCTGGTCGTAAAAAGTGGAGGCGCCCTTTGCCCCCCTGAAGAAGTCTCTTGCCTCGATCACCTTCCGAGCGGTTGTGTCATGGTCCATTTTCCGGATGCTCATGCGCAGCCTGTTATCCGCGAGCCATTGAAACGCCTGCTCGAAGTAGGCCAGGTTGAGATCGAAATTACGGACCAGGATTGGGGCAGACCGGGGTCCGGACCCAAGGAAGGCCTTCAGAGAGGCTATCCCCAGCGGCGGGCTCAATGGAAACATTGCCGGCGGGAAAATAAGGGCGATACGGAATGGTTGTCTTCCATCCCTGGTCTCCGGTTCCTGCATGCTGGACCTCTCCAATCTCCAATCCGCGGGCAGGGCCGACGTTTACGGCCTCCTGCACATGGTTCCACCGATATTGTATCGTATTGATAGTCACAATTTCTGATTACAGGAGTCCCATGTCCCGCAGAATCTCCTTCGGATCGGCTGTGGATCTTTCCACATAAAGAAGCACCGTTGTGGACACTTTGTGTCCAAGGATCGTCTGAACCAACCGGAGAGGCACTCCCGCACGGATTAATTCCATTGCTCGCGTGTGGCGAAGCACGTGAGGATGGGACAGTTTCCTGGGAAGGGAAGCTTCTTCGGCCCGTTTATAAAATTCCCGGCGAAAATTTCCGGGATCGAGGGTGAAGATTTTCCCCCGCATGTCCGGGAAATTTTCCAGGTATTCGGTAAGTACGGAAATGAACTGCTGCGGGACCGGGACAGTTCTGGGGCCCCTTCGCTCCACATCTTCGCGAAGAACCACGCTGTCCTCTCCATAGTCGATGTCGGTGATGTCATCGATATTCAGAACCTCTCCAATCCTTGCGCCGGTATAGCGCAGGCAAAGGAAAGCTATCCAGTATCTCCCTCGGACCCGGCGTGAAAAAGGGGTCGACGCCGATTCATACCAGTGCCGAAAAACGCCGGTGAGCCGTTCGAGCTGCTGCTGCGACAGGTGGAGAATCGAAGCGGAATTCCGGTCGGAGGGTTTGGGGCCGTCATTTATCATATTACCTCCCGCGGGCTTTGCCTTACTAGCTTCAGGGTATCGTAGCACGGAGGCGCAATTTACACGAATACTTTTTAGAGCGTGTATTGACACCCTTAATTAGCAGTCTTACTTTGTGGCTGCTAATCGGACCGAAACTCTTAATCGATCTACTCACAGGAGGCAACTATGGCTATTCTGAGATACCCCAATTGGCGCTGGCCTGATTTTTCCAGTGCAATGGACGATTTCGTAAGAGCACGACGGCAGATGGACCGCCTCTTTTCCGCCATTTCCGGCGATCCGTCGGGCGGCGCCATGTCCGGTGTTTTTCCTCCCCTCGTGGTGAGGGAAGATGGAGACAAGCTCTGTGTGGAAGCCGAGATTCCGGGCATCAAAGCCGATGACCTGAACATCTCCGTTGTGGGAAGAACCCTTACCCTGAGCGGTGAGCGCAAGCCTGAAGAGGCGGAGAATGTCAACTTCCATCGCAGGGAACGCAAATGGGGAAGCTTCCGAAAAGCGCTCACACTTCCGGAGGATGTCAATTCGGAAGGCATCCAGGCAGAGTGCAAAAATGGTGTGCTGAAAATCGTGCTCCCCAAGGCGGAATCCGCGAAGCCGCGTAAAATCTCGATCAAAAGCGAATAAGCTTTTGTTGCGACAAGGAGATGACACTATGACCGAGAAGGATTTACAGATTGAGGAAAAAAAGGAAGTCCAGGCGAGTGGTGAGAGTACCCGCAACGTACCCGTCTTCATTCCCCCGGTGGACATCTACGAATCTGAAGGCGCCCTGACCCTGGTTGCGGATATGCCCGGAGTACCGCTCGACAACATCGATATCGACCTGGACGCAGACCAGCTCACCATTCGGGGAACCGTACCCCTGGAGGAGGAAAACGGCAAGGTTCTGTTCCGGGAATATACGGTGGGAGACTATTACAGGCAGTTTACGCTCTCCAGCGACATCGACCGTGAAAAAATCCAGGCGTCCATGAAAAACGGGGTGCTGAAGCTGGTGCTGCCCAAGGCCGAGGCAGCCAAACCAAGGAAGATCCTTGTGAAGTCCAGTTGACCAGTTGATGGAAAAAGCTTCCAATGCGAGGACGTTGGTCCTATATTCTAAGTATTGAGTAATATAACAAAATCCGCTCAGTTCTCTCCCCCTCCGTCCCGACGGGAGGGAGGGGAGAGAAAAGAAAACCGTGAAAAAAGACTATTTTCTCATACTTGGAGTGTGCCGGTCGGAGAGTACGGAAGGAATAAAATCCGCTTTCCGGAAACTGGCCAAGAGATACCACCCGGACAAGTCCGGGCCGGAAGGGACCCGTAGGTTTCAGGACATTGCGGAAGCTTACGAGGTGCTTTCCCACCCTGAATCGCGAAGAAGATACACCGAGAGACTCCTCAGATCTGAGTGGGAAAGCCGCCGGACAAGGTTCGCCCCGGGAAGGTCCCGCTTGAGAAGCATCGATCTCGAGCTGCTCCTCTCCGAACATGAGGCGGAAACAGGGGGCATTTTGCCCGCGGAAATACTTCTTTCCTCTCCCTGCCGGGTGTGTGAAGGCTCAGGAGAAATGGGACCTTTCTTCTGTCCCGCCTGCGGAGGCCGAGGCGTGATAGAAAGGCCGGCGCTCCTACGAATAACCATCCCCCCGAACATCACCGCCGGATCGGTCTTGGAGGGCAGGATAGGTACGCCCGCGCAAGACTTCTTCATCCGCATACATGTTCGACTCAGGTACGACGACTAACCCCCGGACAGATCCAAATCATTTTTACATCTCGCCCTTTGCAGTCCTGGACATTATATTCTACGGCTGACAGTAATAATTCACTGAAAAGCATTCTTTTCATCACATGT
The DNA here is from genome assembly GCA_964539645.1 of uncultured Syntrophobacter sp. GTDB lineage: Bacteria > Desulfobacterota > Syntrophobacteria > Syntrophobacterales > Syntrophobacteraceae > SbD1. The sequence goes on along the minus strand of CAZIJV010000039.1, from coordinate 14,092 downwards.
TTCCCGGACGCTCCCTGTCTTTTTTAAAGCAACCCCTGGTGAGTAAACATGATAACAGGACGCTCTCTCTGGTGGTGGGTAAAAGCAAGCAATCTTAGACTCCAGGCGCTTTTGCTGTTCATTATCATTGTGACGGTGGGGGCAAGGGTGCTTCCCCTGGAGATGCAGAAACGCATTGTAAACGAAGCTATCCGCCTGCAGAAAATCGATCTGCTGCTGCTCTACTGCGCCGCCTACGCTGTTGCGGTATTCACGGCAACGGGCTTGAAATTCATCATTAATATACTCCAGACGCGAATCGGCCAGCAGGCGCTGGCGAGGATGCGAAAGGAACTATATGCCCATATTATCCAACTTCCATTGGCCTTCTTTCATAAATCCTCTCCCGGCATGGTTGTATCCTCACTGGTCACCGAACTCACCGCAGCGGGCGATTTCGTAGGGCAGGCCATAGCGGTCCCGGTCGGAAACGCGCTCACCCTGCTTGCGTTCGCCGCATACATGTTCTACCTGGACCCCCTGCTGGCGATTTTGAGTATATCGACCTACCCCCTTGCGCTCCTCTTGATCCCGATTGTTCAACAGAAATCCAACGAGGCAAATAAAGCGCGCGTGGACAGCACCCGAAAAATGAGCAGCCTGATTGATGAGGTGGTCTCCGGGATTCACGAAATCCATGGAAATGGGAGCTACAGGCTCGAGGAGCGCAGGTTCGGCGCCGTGGTGGACCGCCTGTTCCGGATCAGGGTGGCCTGGATCGCTTACAGGGGCGCCGCAAAGGTGCTCAACAACTTTTTTCAGAACCTCGGGCCTTTCATTCTTTTCCTCGTCGGGGGCTACCTCGCCATAAACGGCAGGTTCGACCTCGGAGCGCTGATCGCCTTTCTCTCCGCTTATGAAAAGCTTTACGACCCCTGGAAGGAACTCATGGATTTCTATCAGGTCTACCAGGATGGAAAGGTCGGATACAAACGCATCATGGAATATTTCGATGTCAAGTCTTCTTATGAGATCGAGCCTGCCGACCGTCCTCCGCTCCGTCTTGCCGGAGCAATCAGCGCGGAGAGGCTTTCGCTGGCCCTGGAGGACGATATTCATCTGCTGAGGCAAATCGACCTGGAGATCAAGCCCGGGGAACGCCTGGCGCTGGTGGGATATTCGGGAAGCGGCAAGAGCACTCTGGCGCGTTGTATCGGGCAGCTATACAGGTATACCTCGGGAAACCTGCGTATCGATGACCGGGATGTGTCCGGTCTCAGTAAAATGGATATAGCCGTCAACATGGGTATCGTTTCACAGAACCCCTTTATTTTTGAGGGAACCATCAGGGAAAACCTCCTCTACTCCGTCAATGCCATTAACGACGGGAATGGGGCCCGGAATGAAGCCGATTCGAGAATCGAAGAATCGGAAATCCTGCGGCAGGTGGGACTTTTTTCGGACATCCTGAGCTTTGGTCTCAATACGGTCCTGCATACGGGAGAGGAACCCTCGTTCGTCTCGAAAATTATCCGCGTGAGGCACGATTTGCGGGAGCATTCGGGAGAAATCCTCAAGGGCTATTTCGAGTTTTTCGATGACAACAGATTCCTGAGGTTTTCTTCCATCGGCGCCAACCTGCTCTTCGGCAGCCCCAACGTGCCGGCGTTCAGCATGGGCAGGCTTGCCGCAAATCCTTATTTTTTGCAATTTCTCGACCAGGCGCAACTGAGACTCCCCCTGGTTGAGCTTGGCAGAAGCCTTACGGCCAATTCAATTGAAATACTGGGGAAAATGCCGCCGGATGAACTCTTTTTTCGTCAGAGCCCCCTTCTGCCGGAAAAACTCGACGACTACCGGGACCTTTGCGCGAGAATAGAGGGAATGCGGCAGAGCCGGATCACTCCGGACGATGGCCTGATGCTCCTGGATCTGGCCCTGCGTTTTATCCCCGGAAAGCACAAAATCATCGAGATGCACCCGGTGCTCGAGGGTCTCATTCTTGACGGCCGTGAGCTTTTTAAAGAAAAGATCCTGGCTGACCGGGCGGGGGATGTGAGCTTCTATAACATGTCGGAATACATCCACTCGCTTTCCGTGCTCGATAACATTCTTTTCGGCAAGCCCACTACGGACCATCCTCGAACGCTGGAACGAATCAGGAAGAGCATCATGCAATTCCTCGAACAGGAACAACTGCTGGACAGGATTCTCGAAATCGGGCTTCAGTTCAATGTCGGCTCCAAGGGAGAAAGGCTCTCGGGAGGGCAAAGGCAAAAGCTTGCTATCGCCAGGGTCCTCCTGAAAGCGCCGCGAATTTTGATCCTGGATGAGGCAACCTCCGGCCTCGACAATGCCTCACAGCAGATAATCCAGGAACTGCTGGACAGCAGGTGGAAGGGCAGAAGCACGATCATCTCCGTCGCACATCGGCTGGATACTATCCGGGATTACGACAAGATCGCCGTGATGCGGGCGGGCAAAATAGTCGAAATGGGCACGTACGAAGAACTCATAGCCAGTAAAGGAGTGCTTTATGAACTCGTCCACGGAGCAAGTCTGTCAAACCTGCAGTGAATACAGGGACAATATCGACCTGCTTCGCCAGGTACCGATTCTCTCTGTCATGCCGCTTGAAGCGATCAAGGTATTGGCATGCCTCTGCACCCGGGAGGAGTTTCTCACGGGAGACATGATCTTTTCCCAGGGTGAAGTAGATGAAAACGCTTATTACCTCCTGGAAGGAGAGGCAGAACTGCTGCTGCAGTCGCAGGGAGGGGAAGAGAGGATTCGAACCTATCGGAAGGGCGATTTCCTCGGCGCCTTCTCACTTATAGCTCCTGCTAAAAGGCTTTTCTCCCTCAGGGTCACCACTGATCTCTGTTGCCTGGCGCTCTCTTACCAGCGCTTTCAAAAGACCCTGAAGCAGTTCCCGGACACCACGGGGGTAATGCTGGAAGAGTTGACCCGGACTGTACACCAGTGGGAGCACCGTTTGCTGCACGGCGACAAGAAACTTTGCGGGAAGTGCAGGAGCGAAGTGGGGGTGACGCTCCTGTGAACATCGAGTGGAGGTGTTGCCCTCGCCTCCTCGGCATTTCTACATGGGACAAGTGGGCAAAAAACACCCTCCCGCTGGTGCTGCTCAACGATGGAAAAACAGCACTTAAAGTCATTTTGAAAGAAAACCCAAGACTCCTTCTGCTCGACATAAAGATGCCGGGTAGGGGACCAGCATCCCCGTGAGATTATGCACTCAGTTATGCCCATAGCCCGTCTTGAAGTCCTCTAAAGCCGCGGGTTTCGGTGGGTCATACTTAAGGTCTTTTAGAGTCACTTCGAGGTTGGTGCAGGATGCATCCTCCATATCGAAGCTCTGCGTTTTAAGAGTGGCGGTATTGAAAGGCCCGACTGTAGCGGGAGGGATGAAGTAAACAAAACCGGATACCGAATCGCCTTTTCCTAAGCTTGTTTCTCGTAATTCCTTCCGTCGGTAGTCCTCGTGTCTTGCCGCTCTTGCTTTTTCTTCCACGCTCGATGCTACCAAGGCGCCAACCAGCCCAAATCCGATTGCGGCCACAACCACTCCTCCCACGCTTTCCATTCTAGCCGCGGCGGCGCTGCTGCTTGCAGGGCTGAGTTGGGAGCCATCCGGAAGAACCAGCACCATTTCGGACGGTCTTAAAAAGACACGCTTTTCACCATTATATTGAAAAAATACCTGTATTGGAAGAACACCAGCCGCTCCCACGTTACCTCCAAAGGTCTCCTTTTGGCGCTCGGGCTTGACGAAGGGATCCGCACCCATGGTAAGCGGGCCCTCGGTTGAGCATGCGGGCATGGCGCCTGCCCCCTTGGCAAGAGGCGCGGAGGTTGGCGTGTAGGATGCGCATCCGGAAACTGACATTAATACAGCGAGGGCGCCGGCGATAATTCTCCTCATTATTTCCTCCCTGTGAGCAGGTTGGGCATCTTATGCCCATTATTCTATCAGTGCGTTTTCAGCCATCGATCCCGCCGACAATCATTGAGGTATCCATAGGATGGTCGGGAACTTTGAGAATTGGGCGATAATGGATTGAAACGCGAAATAAGGCAAGAGAAAAAGAAGTAAAAAGGACTGCGCATCTGGCCACATCTAATGAGACTTTCAGGAGCCGGTTATAGTTACGATCAAATATTCTGACGAGGAAATCGCCGGAATTAATGAATCGAGTCTGAAGCTCTACTTCTGGAATGGCTCGCAATGGGTTGACGCTGCTTCAACCTGCTCTCCGTCAACCACATATACCAGGGACCTTGCGAACAACACTATAAGCATTCCTGTCTGTCAGGTTGGCGAGTTCGTTCTGGGAGGACCCTCAGGCAGCTTGATGCCGGTGCTGGAACTTCTGCTTTCGGATGGATGATCAACTGATATAGACCGGACCTTATACGTTGACCATGGTGTAGATTTCGAAAGCACTTCCTTTCAAATCTTCATAACGGCAGGGCTTGATACTATCCTGATACTCTTTCAGCTTTTTACATTTCGGAGCGCATTCCTTTTTGTTCTCCTCCGACTTGATGCATGTGTAGCATGGTGACTTCAGACAAGGTTTTTCCATCTTGAACCTCCATGATGAAGAGAGCGGGGTTGCGTTGGTCGAGCATATTGGATTCATTGTCCTTAGTCATTACGGGTATAAGCAAAATTCGTGCTATTGATTTGTTCGGCTTTCAACAAGGATTTTCAGGCTTTTATGCAGAGGATCAGGGCATTGGCTGTCAACAATGAGTGACACCTGACATCTTTCAATGACACTACACGTATGAAACTATCGACTACTTGAATAACGGGATTATTTCCATCTGCTTCAACTGCACCGCGCGCCAGTTTTCGTTGGGGATGTGGCCCACGCGCCAGGGATGGGTGAGTTCTATGAGGACGAAGTTCTCGCCCCGCAGCCGGACATAGCGCTCGGAGGGGCGGGGCTGGGTGCGTATGCCCGCGAAGATATGGTTGGCGCCCCGTACGAAGATCACGCGCGCGTCGGCAAGATTGGCCATAAGCGAGGCAAACAGGGCGGCCTTTGAATCACAGTCCCCGTGGCTGTTATAGAGGGTCTCCAGGGGCACGGTCAAACCGAAGGTCTGGATGGTGGCGCCTTCCCGGCTCTTCCTGATGTTGGGCGGTATACGGTATTCAAGGGCTTGAACAAAAGAGGCGACCAGTTCGATGAACCGCGGGAAATCAGTGTATCCCGCCTGCCGGCCCGCATCCCTGAGCCTGATGATTGTCTCCCGCACATCCTTCCGGCTGTTTTCAATTATCCACCAATAGTCGGGCTCCAGGGAGTTGGCTGCACGATTTACCGCGACGCCGCGTGAGGCGCAACGCACTGCCTGCTCCCTTTCCTTCTGCAGCTTCTCTTCCTGAGTCCGGTAGCTGTAGCGCATCCAGGATTCCGGAATACCGTAGGATTCGATTGCCTTTCGCAATCGCACAGGATCGATGAGAACCTCCAGTGAGAAGCGGCGGGCCGGGAATCTCGCATCGACGATTTCCTGTTCCCCATTCATCCCGACGACTCTCAGACTGTTAACATCCTCCCACGAAAAATGACGGGCTACCGGTGTCCCGGGCAGATTCGGATAACCCTCGCCGGGAGCAGCGGGGGTTGTCATACGCGCGTTCAGGCAATCACGGGAGGCCAGGATCAGCAGCATAACCGCAATCGCCCGCAAAGCGAACCGGCAGACAGGCCCGATCATGGCATTCCCATCACTTGAATACGTTCGAAGGCGGGCATCGGAATGATAGCCGAGAGCAGGCTCTGCACACCGTGCGAGAGAAAAAGCCCCATGACCACGATGAGAGAGCCCAGGACGATAGCCACGGCGGTATTGCTGCGGCTGATTTCGAGGAGTTCGTCGATTTCGCCGGTGAGGCGCAGAAAGATTCGAAGCGCGCTCCAGATTCCGGCCGTGGCTATCAAGCCCGAAAAGAAAAAGGAAAAAAGCGTTATGCCCAGTGAATAGAGCAGATCGCCGCTGCTGAAGCCGCGGTGTATAAGCGACTGCCAGGTGGAGACGGAGGGATAGATGGCGGTGCGCACAACAAGCGCCGTGGAGAGCACGATCGAGGCCAGCAGTACGCCCATGGCGACGTTATTGCGTTTCAACTCATCCATCTCGTTCAATTCCCGGGTCAGCCTGGCGAAAGAGCGAAAAGCAAGCCAGACCGTCGCCAATCCCAGGCCGAAGGCGAGCAGCAGCTCCGCAATGCCGACCAATACCGCAAACACATCCATCTATCTGCCTCCGGGTATTTTCGCCTCTCGGGAAGGCACGGTAAACACCTCCCCGGGCGATATGCGTGTAATCTGAAACTGAAGTCCCATTTTTCATTAAACAAAGGGGCAGGTTTCGGGCTGCCCCTTTGTTTAATTTCGTCTTCGAGGTGATGCATGCTGTCTGGTCAAAGTGATTTCAATCCAGGGCCCGTATCCTATTTAACGACATTTGCTCCAGCCTGAGCGATTTGCCCATCCTGTACCGATGAGCCGCCCGAGACTCCGATAGCGCCGATTATCCTGCCTTCCTGAACTATCGAGACACCTCCCTCAATTGCACTGACGCCATCCAGCGTAAGATAGGTCATGTTGCCGCCGCCGATCACTGTTTCCAGCGCCTTTGTCGGGCGCTTGTAAGCCGCGGAGCATTTCGCCTTGTGTATGGCTACATCTATACTCCCCCACTGGACGACATCGAATCGCTCTAGATATATGAGATTGCCGCCCGTGTCCACAACACAGATTACTGCGGACGGATAGATAAACTTGGGAGCATTATAACAAGGGGGAAAACATGGATGAGTCTAAAAAAGAAGAGCCCAAAGGTCTGAGCAGGCGAGATGCGTTGAAGATTTCAGGCCTGGCTCTCGGCAGTCTGGCCGTCGGGGGCGCCATTATCGGTTCAGGAGCAGGCGAAGTTCAGGCGAACGAAGACTGCGAGTGCCCGGAGGGACCGACCTGCAGTTGGTCAAATTACCCCCGCAAGACACAGGTATATTCTTATTTTGAGACGCTGGACCCTTTCTTTGGGTACTCCAAAAAGACGGAAACGACCATCACACCGCTCCGCACTGACGAGATGCGAATCACTTTCATGGGCTCCTGTATTCCGCCGGTGCGCCGGGCGCAGCAGATGATGAGTGTCTTCGTGGAGGTTGGGTGGGACAGTGCAAAGCAGATGCCTCTGGACCAGTTCGTATTCGATTGCGGTTCCGGAGTCTGCGCCAATTACGGCGCCATGAACGTCGGTTTTGGCAGAATGAACAAGGTTTTCCTGGCTCATCTGCATGGCGACCACATGAGCGACCTTACCCATATCTATTGCTTCGGTCCGTCCTCAGATCGCAAGTCTCCCCTCTATGTCTGGGGGCCGGGACCTTCGGGCCAGGAGAGCTCCAAGGGGTCGGGGAAGTATTACGATGATGGGACTAAAGCCTTCTGCACGAACCTCCGAAAAGCCTGTCGCTGGCATTCCGAGAGTTTCAGTTTCCAGACTACGAGCTATCCCGACTACATACTCCCCACCCGTGATAGCTGGGGGCTTCCGGTAGATCCCGTTCCGGTTGAAGACGATCCCGCTAACGATGCCTTCGCCATGGTGCCCATAGAACTGGACTGGACCAAATACGGTTATGAGAAAAACGACAACGTCGCCTATCACAATAAAAAAACCGGTGTGAAAATAACCCACTTCCCGGTGATCCATACCCGAAAGGGCTCCATCGGCTACAAGCTCGAATGGAAGGGCCTGAGCATGATCTATACGAGCGACACCAAGCCGGAGATCAGATCGAGGGATGCAGCCATCAATAAAGGAAAGGGAGTGGACGTGTTCATCCACGAAATGGTTCCTCCGGCACAGGTCTGGGCCATGAAAAACGCTCATTCCGATGAACTTCCACCACCCGACAGCCCCAATGTCCAACAGTTGGCCACGGTACAAAACAGCTCTCATACGCCCCAAGGCGCTTTCGGATACCTCCTCAGCCAGATCGTTCCCCGCCCGCGCCTTACGGTCGCTACGCATTTCCCGGTTGCCGACGACACGGTGGCGTGTGCGCTGAAAAGCGTCAGGGAGCATTGCCCCGACCTCAGAATGGGAAAGAATCTTATCTGGTCCTTCGATCTTATGGTGCTCAGGGTGACCAAAAGCAAAATCATCCCGTTAAGAGGCGTAGCCCAGGATTTCGGGTTCTCCCCGACCGTCAATCTGCCTCCCGGAAATCCCAATCCGCCGAAATATCATTACTCCGACGGGACAGGGAACCCCTACGCCCAGATCGACACTTCGACGGAAATCCCGGCATGCGAGCACGATGTGTGCAATTATCGTGAAGACGGATATTGATGCGGGCAGTGAGCATGCCAGAGTTAATAGCAGGAAGTGTTCAGGATAAATTACCCTGAATTTTTCCGGAGTGCGGGGAGCCTGCTCCCCGCACTTTCTTTTGGGGCTGATCTGCACCGGGGTTTTTCCGGAGAGGGGATTATCATGAAGTTATCTTATCGGATATTTCTTGTATTCCTCGTTGTTTTGCTTCTCGGTTGCCAGAAGCAACAGACTCTCACCGAAGTGGAAAAAGAAGCAATCAGGAAGGAAGTGAAAAACCGGTTCAATGATCTGATTTTCGCGATAAATCAGCGGGATGCCGTCGCATGGTCCAAGTATTACAGCAATGATGATTTCGTCTCTGCAATCGTCAGCACCGATTACTACGCTTCACGGACTGTGTTTGTGGATTCAATCACTACTTTTTTCTCCAAAAGAGAACGCCGGCATGTTGAACCCCTTGAGATACGAGTCTGTGAACTGGCGCCGGACCTGGCTCTGCTGACGAGCGAAGAAAAGGCGGAGATGCTGACCGGGAGTGGAAAACACATCAAAGCAAAACATGTTTTCACAATGGTGTGGAAAAAAGAGCCGAATGGATGGAAAATAGTGCATTCTCATGAATCCTGGGTGGACGAGAAGGCAAATTAATTTGGCATTACCTTCCTTTGTAGACCGGCTTTCTTTTCTCGCGAAATGCGGCCAGGCCTTCAAGTCGGTCCTCGGTCGGAATGGTTACCCAGTAGGCGCTCGATTCAATGGCAAGCCCGGTGCTCAGATCGGTTTCCATCCCGTGGTTTATGGCGTACTTGGCCTGTTGAACGGCAACCGGGCCGTTTTCGCAGATCATCCGGGCCATCCGCATGCACTCGGCCATGAGTGACCCGGGGGGCCAAACCCTGTTCACCAGGGCGATCTCCAGGGCTTCCCCGGCATCGACCTTCCTACCGGTAAAGATCAGCTCCTTCGCCCTGCCGCGCCCGATCAGTCTGGGCAGCCGCTGAGTCCCGCCCGCCCCGGGAATGATCGCGAGCCGTGTCTCGGTCAGCCCCATCGCAGACTCGCTCGATGCAACCCTGATGTCGCAGGCGAGCGCCAACTCCGTTCCTCCCCCGAGCGCCACACCGTTAATGGCGGCAATGACCGGCTTGTTCAGCGCTTCGACAAATGAGAACAGGCTTCTGATCGTATGGATATATTCTCTGACCTGCTGCTCATTGAAGCCGGCTCTCTCCTTGAGGTCCGCCCCCGCGCAGAAAGCTTTCTCCCCGGCGCCTGTAATGATCACGACCCGGACTTCCGGATCGGATTGCAGGTTCTCCATGCGCTCCCTCAGAGAGAGGAGCATATCAAAGTTGATGGCGTTCATGACCTGGGGGCGGTTCAGCGTGACTATCGCCACCCCGTCGCGGCGCTCTTCCAGCACTGTGGTTTGATCCATTGTCCTTTTTCCCGGAAAATCAGTCTCAAGCAACGGGTTCATGCCCGGAAGCGCTGCGCCCGCAGCCGTCCCGGCCCTGCCAGCATATTCTGCCGGAGGCCGCCAGGTGTCCCGGAAGCTCCCGCTTTACCAGCGATTGCGCATACCGGGCGCAGTCGAGCAACCGGTCCAGGTCGATACCGGTCTCGATTCCCATCTCGTGCAGCATCCCGACCAAATCTTCAGTCGCTATATTTCCGGAGGCCATCCGGGGATAAGGACAGCCTCCGAGACCTCCCACCGAACAGTCGAAAATGCGGGCGCCTTCTTCGAGTGCGGCCAGGGCGTTGGCAAGCCCAGTGCCCCTTGTGTCGTGAAAGTGAAGGGCAAGAGCGTTCTCCCCCGTAATCCGCATAATTCTTCGCACCATTCGACGAACCATCACCGGGTTTGCCATTCCCGTCGTGTCGCCGAGCGATACCTCCCGGACCCCCATTGCGAGGTATTCGCCGACTATGCCTTCCACTTTCTCCGGGGCGATCACACCTTCATATTCGCAGCCGAAAGAAGTGACCACGTAGCCCCTTATGTTCATACCGTTGTCCAGGGCCGTTTCCACGAGTCTTCGAAAACCTCTCAGGGATTCGGCAACGGACATCCTGACATTTTTCTGATTATGGGTCTCGGATGCGGAGACGAAAAGCGCAATATCGCTCATTCCGGCAGCCAATGCCCGCTCCAGTCCCCTGGGATTCGGAACGAGGGCGGAGTAGCTGACTCCCGGTCTCCTGCGCATTCGGGCGACTACCTCCTCGGAGTCCTTGAGCTGCGGAATGGCGCCGGGACGTACGAAGGAGGTAATCTCGATGCGCGTCAAACCGGTATCGGACAGGCGCTCTATAAGTTCCAGCTTTTGATCCGTGGGAACGAAATCCGGTTCGCTTTGCAGGCCGTCCCGGGGCCCAACTTCAACTATGGTGACAGATTTCGGGTACTTCAACCGTTATCTCCTGCAGACATCAGGTATACGCAAACATGCGGGATGATTCTGTAGTAATGAGCCGGGCGCAGCCAGTCAAGCTTCATGGCCCGTCTTGCAGGCTCTCCAGCCACTGAATTGTTTTCGCGAGAATCTGTTCGTGGATTTCAACAGGGTCTCTCCCATAGGATTTCGGCGCATTGAAGGAGTGATCACCGCCTTCGATGACTTCGAGGTCCCACGGAACGGTAATTCTCGCCAGGACCTGTCTCAGGAGCCTCAGATCGCAGAGTGCATCACGGGTTCCGGCGAAAAAAAGCATGGGAACCGGGATTTTGTAGAGATGACGGTCTCGCAGCCTGTCCGTCTTTCCCGGTGCGTGCAGCGGATAGCCCAGGAAGATCAGCCGCTCCACCGGGAGCATATTTTCCGCGGCCATCTGTGAGGCGATTCTTCCTCCGAGGGATTTTCCGGCGGCCGCTATCTTCTTTGGACGGTAATCGGGATGATCTGCAACGGCGTGATAGGCAGCCTGCCAGGCGCTATAAAGGCTGCCCGGAGTGTCGGGGCCCTTCCTGCCTTTCTCACGGTAGAGGAAATTGAATCTCAGGCAGAGATATCCCGCGCCGGCAAGTCCGTCGGCAAAAAACGCGAGCATGGGATGGTTCATGTCGTTTCCGGCGCCATGAGCGACGATGATCGCCGTATCCGCACGGCCTGCATCCGGAATGGAAAGAATCCCCGAGACCTCCTCGCCTCCCGGAACTGGAATGGATATATGTTCGTTTTTCATCGAGTCCCCTTTGCCTGCTCTGTTTTATGAATTCCAACCACACGTCCTATATAATACGGATGATTGCACACTGTCGTCTCAGTTGAAAAACAATGGCGGAACAGCCCCTCTTATGCCATATTTTTGTTGGCCGACTGAGAGCATGTCATAATTCCGTTGAAAAAGAGAGGACCCATGCACCGGATAATGGACTCAAGCACCGTCGATTTGCTGCGGGAACTCGTTTCCATACCCAGCGTCAACCCCGGATTTCGCACGCCCGACTGCCCTGAGGAGATCTTTGGCGAGCAGAAGATGGGGGCTTTTCTGGCTGAATTCTTCGAGCGAGCCGGCTGCAGGGTCTGGTTCGACGAAGTTCTTCCGGGACGATCCAATCTTATCGCTCATCTTGCCGCGGGGAAGAGCGGCCGAAGGATCGCGCTGCAAAGCCACCTCGATACGGTGCAGATCACGGGAATGAGCGTTGATCCCTGGGGGATGCGCGAGGGCGAACGTCTCTATGGACGAGGCAGTTGCGATACCAAGGCTTCCACGGCAGCTTTCGCGAGAACCATACAATATTTTGCTGAAAACCCCGGCCTCGAGGCCGATCTCTATTTCCTCGGAACCATCGATGAGGAACATGGTTTTGCGGGCTCGCGCCATCTCGGCAAACACTACCAATTCGATGCCTGCTTTGTAGGCGAGCCGACAAACCTGCGGGCGGTTACCGCCCACAAAGGATCGGTCCGCTTTGAGCTTACGGCTCATGGGAAATCCGCGCACAGCTCAACCCCTGAGCTGGGACACAACGCCATTTTCGAAATGTGTGACCTGATCCGGGATTTTCGTACAGTTTTCGACCGTTTCACCGGGAACAGGCGCCATCCCCTGACCGGCAGCGCAACCTGGGCGCCCACGCTGATATCGGGCGGAGTGGGTCTCAACACCATTCCCGGGGTTTGCACCGTAGCGATCGACCGGCGCCTGGTTCCGGGGGAACAAATGGAAGACATTATCCGCTTTGTCGATGAGTGGTCGGAGCGGGCCGGCCGGGAAGGGCGTCAGTGGCTGAAGGGAAAAACGTTTATGATGGACCCTCCGTTCGATACCGATCCGGAAAGTCCGCCCGCAAAAGCGTTGAGGCAAACGCTGGGGGACATGGGATTGAACGCGGAGGCCATGGGCGTTCCCTACGGTACCGACGCCACCAAAATTGCTGCGGGCGGCGCCCAGTGCGTGGTTTTCGGCCCCGGCGATATTGCGCAGGCACACAAGAACGACGAGTGGGTTCACCTGCCGCAAGTGACCCAGGCGGTTGAAATCATGACCGAGACGGTGAAGCGCCTGGATCGGATTTTGAAAAAATGACGCCGATGTGCTCTAAATTTTGCGGCCTTACCAAGGAGAAGAGCGATGGCTTGTGACAGTTGCAATTTCAGGATGAAGTATGAGAAGGACCCGCGGTCGCTTCTGGGACGGTTCTGGAGATGGCATGCCAACTGGTGTCCGGGATGGAAAAAATACATGCTGTCGCTTCCAGGCGAGGAGAGAAGCAGGCTGGCCGAAAAATACGATCTGAAAAAGTTCAGATAGCACCCGACTTGAAAGCAAACCTGCCTCCATTCACATTTAACCGTCCTCGCCCCGGGGTTTCGGGAAGGGCAAAATGGAGTTGACCCGTGACTTGTATTTGACGTAGGCCTCTCCAAACTGCTCCGACAGGTATTCTTCCTCTCGACGGATCAGCCTCTTGAAAATCAAGCAGGCAACGAAAGGTATGGTGAACAACGCCCAGGAGCGAAAAAACATCAGAATTCCCGGAATTATAAATACGATGATGGCTGAGTAGAGCGGATGCCTCACGATGGAGTACACTCCCCGAGTGCAGAGGACTCCTTCTTTGAAACCCTTGCGGATAGCAGCAGCCGACATAGCCCAAAGCGGTATGCCGAGCGCCAGGAGAATCATTCCGAGAGCTTTGAAGATTGATGCAGGAATGAAGGAGAGGATGAAGTAGTCCGGATACCGGTGCGTGAGAAACATGGGAATGAGGGAATAGGCAAAGATGAGCGCGGCCAGTTTCGGCCCGATACCCCCTATCGTCATTCGTTCAACCACGGTCCGCAACTCCCTTATATGAAACTTCATTTTTGGAGGCCACGCCAGGGGACAAAAATAATCTTCATCCCCCTTCAAACCACGCCAAAGGCGTCGCCAAAGGCGTGGCTCCTCGGCTGGATTCCCGCTCAGGAGCGCTGCGTAGGAATGACGGGGTAGATGAAATCCTGCGGTAGCCCGAGGAGCGCAAGTATGCCGGTTGCCCTGTACAATGTACGTCGCAACGAAATTGGCCGAACTTGCCAAGAGGCCAGGTTCCCATGGTTGTAAGTCCCCTCTCCAATGCCAAACCGGTTTGCCGGGGGGGCCTCCCACCCCGTCATTCCGGCAGTTTCTGAGCCGGAATCCAGCGGCGCCGCCACGCCTTTGGCCACGCCTTTGGCGCATAGCCGTCAACTTAAGGAATGTTCCTGAATTCACGCTGATTAAGCGGGGT
>CAZIJV010000038.1:0-52477 GCA_964539645.1 uncultured Syntrophobacter sp. | reverse complement strand
AAAAAGAAAAAACATCACGATGTTGAAACGATACTCTCTTAAGTTGACGGCTATGGGAGTAAGCGTGACGGTAAGTGAACCGGTCGCAGTCGCCTTCACGAGAGCCGCCTGGGCATCGATCCGTCCCCAGCCGTATACGTTATTTGGAACTGCATCGGGTGCGTCGCCACCGCAACTCTGGGAAGTGAAAAGCGCTACAGCGGACTGTTCGATAATGCTCTCCAGGCAGTCGACCTCACCACGAATGCGTGGATTTGCCGAAAGTAGCAGTACACTCAACCCCGCAACATGGGGCGCGGCCATGCTGGTGCCGCTCATGGTACTATAACCGCTGCCGGTCACACAGGACCTGATGCCGACGCCCGGCGCGCAGATGTCCGGTTTGCGCCGCTGACTTCCATCAACTGTCACCGGTCCGCGGCTGCTATCATAGGCGATTGTGTCAGTACTATTTGTCGATCCCACCGTAAAAGAACCGGAGTAGATTCCAGCCGGTTGGCTGACACTGCCGCAGCCCGGCCCTGAGTTACCTGCCGAATGTACGGTCAGGATGCCTGCCGCACGCACGTTTTCAACCACTGTGAGCAAGACCTGCGAGTCGGTGCAACCCTCGCCGGGCGTGCAGCCCCAGGAGTTATTGATGACATCCGGCGCCATGGCCGGGTTGGGATCTGTACCGTCAATCCTGGTGGGAGCAATGAACCATTGGTAACATTCGGCGTAAGTTGCGGGAGTGCCGTACCCCTGCGCCATGTTTCGACAGCCGATCCAGCGGGCGCCGGGCGCCATTCCGATCTGGTTTGCTCCGCCATCGTCCCCGACCATGGTACCCATCGTATGGGTGCCATGGCTATGATCATCGCAGGGCGCCGGGGCATCATAGCCGCAGGCGCTGCCGCCGGGGCTGTGAATGGCGTCATGCCAGTTGTAATCGTGACCGGCAGTCGATCCATCCCATCCGCGGTATCTGTTTTTGAGAGCGGGATGATCCCATTGGTAGCCGGTGTCCTGTCCCGCCACGACAATGCCCTGGCCCGTGAAACCGGCCAACCACAAAGAAGGAGCATCTACATGTGAGATGTTCCATTCAATTCCCGAAATTGCGTTCGGCAAGGTATCCTTCTCCGAAGGCATGGGATACTGCAGCCGAACAGCAGGGTTGGCGTGAACACGTTTTACTTCGGGATGCAAACTCATTGCATTGACTGTTTCGGCATCGCCGCGCACCCAGACCATATTGGCCACCCAGAATGGCTTATATTCCGCACCGAGACTTTCCAGAGTGTGGAGCACCGGTTTTTGTGTTCGCGCAGCCGTGGCAGTCAGCGCCTCGTATACGTAGGCGCCTTTTGCCGCTTTTGTTGCAAGAGTTTTGACGCCGGAAAGATCAGCCTGCTCTGAGAGAAAGACGAGAAACTCCGTTTTTCCCTGAGAAAGCTTGTCCAGAACATAGGGATCCACTTTTTCAGGACGATTCACGGGAGAGGCCGCGACATTGACTGTCATTCCAGCAGAGATCCACACCGAGAGGATTGCAGTGACAATGGTGAGTCCTTTCAGTCCCGAAACCATAGCGCACTCCTGGGTAGACACTGAAAGGTTAACCAAAAACCAACCGCCGCCTGTGAGGCCAGGAAGAATGGAAAGGGCCGGAGATGCACATAAAACACAATTCTTTGCAACAGGACGATCGACATGTCTTCTCGTATCTAAGTAAGCCACAGTTTTTGCAAAGTTACAAATGGAACTGACAGATCATTGAAATTCGATGAGAAATCGGTCTACAGGGACGTGAGAGCACCAGGGAATCTAGAGTCACCGGCTCTCACGCTCGACCTCCCTTTTTTCCAAGGCGCTCTGAAGCTTTGAATAAGAGCAGCGCCCGCCCTCCAGGCAGAGGTCGTTTCTTCCGATAATGCTTTCGAAAATGCCTGCCCGCGGAGGGCTGACATCATGCCGGGGCGCAAGGGGCAGTTACATTTGATCCTATCCGGCATCGATAAGCGTCACGGGTGACGCGTCCGGATACAAAGATGAGGAGAAAGGGAAGCAGGTAAACGATGCGTAAGACGATCACTTTTTTTTGTTTGCTTTTAATTCTGACCGGATCAGCCTGCAGCAAGACCGAAAGTATCAGTGTTTACGGAGGCGATAAGTTAAATCTTCCGGCCCTTGCCGCTATCGTAGAAACGGTCGAATCAGCGGAAAAGCTTGAATATGAACTCAACAAAGCAGGCTCAGTCAATAATGTGGGATTAAATGACAGCGGATACATTGACTTTTTAAGAGTCACCGAATACGGCACCGGTCTCATTCGCGGTCTGAGTATCAATGTGCAGATGAGTAATGGTAGAGTCGTTGAAATTGCAGGAGTAAAGTTCCAGAGACAACAAAACAGCATCGTAGCTGTTGAGTTTATCGGCAATCCTGACGTCTATGGCGAAAAGCAAATATTTTCAGGCACATGGGATATCGGTTCAAAGCCGATATTTAAATACCTGTTCAGTGCGCATGCAAATTTTATATCACGATCCCATAATGGCAGTTATCCTGATTATTTTCAGGCAAACAGGAAATTGCTGTCTCCTGCAAAGTACTCTCAGCTTGTATCGGCCCACAACTCCCCAAAAACTGTCGAAAGGAAAGAATCTTCCGAAATAATACTGGTCGGCTCTCCTTACGAGGGTGAGCAAGGCGTTGTGTTTATAGACAACACCAAAACGGGCAAGGATCGAGCCAACAAAGAAGTAAGAAAAATCATCAAAAGGTCACGAACACAAGATGGCGCCAAGCCGTTATCAAGCCGCCTGGATTCGTAATCACAGAGCTTTTCCACACTCCACGCATGCCCCTTCAGTCCCTTGCTTTGAGCCACATTTGCCGCCACCCGGAATAGCCGCCGATTACTGTAGTTGCAGAAGATCCGCATTTCCTATACATCTCAATGACGAACAATCTTCCTATAATACTTCCGCCCCAAAACATGCCTGGCGCGGTGAAGGAGGGATAAGATAATGCAGCGACCGCAAGATGCGCCAGCCGGTATTGCACCCGCCAGAACGATTCTAGGGCATCCCGCAGGCCTGTTCGTGCTCTTCCTCACCGAAATGTGGGAGCGTTTTTCCTATTACGGGATGCGTTCGCTTCTCGTCCTCTACATGGTCGACCACCTTTTCCGGGATGCCGGGGCCGGAGAACGGATACTCGGTTTTGGCATCATTAAAGGTACACTGGAAGCGATTTTTGGCCCACTCGCTCCCCAACCCCTTTCCTCCCAGATTTATGGGCTCTACACCGCCTTCGCCTACATGACACCTTTCTTCGGCGGCATGCTGGCCGACCGGGTAATCGGCCAGCGCCGAGCGGTGATACTCGGCGCTCTTCTGATGTCGGTCGGGCACTTTCTCATGGCCATAGAGCGGCTCTTCTTCCCATCGATGCTGTTGCTGGTCATCGGCAGCGGCGCCTTCAAGCCAAACATCTCAACACAGGTCGGAAGCCTCTACCCTCCGGGCGATCCACGGCGGGACCGCGCCTTCACCATCTTCTACATGGGGATCAACCTCGGTGCGTTCTTCTCACCGCTCGTATGCGGCACCCTCGGACAGTGGCTTGGATGGCACTACGGGTTTGGGGCCGCAGGTGTCGGCATGGCAGCCGGGTTATGCATCTATCTGCTCGGTCAACGCACCCTGGCCCCGGATCTTCACATGAAAATGGAGGGTAAGCCGCGGAAAAACGAGCCCCTGACTGCCGCCGAACGCAGGCGGGTCTGGGCTCTCGTACTCATCTGCTTTCTCAACATCATCTTCTGGGGGATCTACGAGCAGCAGGGCAACACGATGCAGCTCTGGGCGGACCGAAACACCAACTGGAACATCCTTGGAATGCATATTCCCTCCACCTGGTTCCAAGCATTCAATCCTTTGATAATATTCGTTTTCGCTCCACTTCTGAACATATTCTGGGCCTGGCAGAACCGCCGAAACTCAGAACCCACGAGCGTCATGAAGATGGCCCTGGGCTGCTTCCTGGCAGGCGCCTCCTATGTCGTCATGATTTTCGCCGCACAGGGCATGGGACCGGATGAAAAGCGCAGCATCGTGTGGCTTCTCGGAACGACTTTCATCCTGACGATCGGCGAGCTTTACCTCTCACCCATCGGCCTTTCCCTGGTGACAAAGGCTGCCCCGGCACGGATTGTCTCCATGATGATGGGCGTGTGGTTTCTTTCCAGCTTTTTCGGCAATTATTTCTCCGGCTTCCTCGGCGCCTTCTGGGAGCACATGTCCAGGGAAGTCTTCTTTCTGATGCTCACGGCGCTGGGCCTTGGCGCGGGAATCGCCATATGGGTGCTGGGCCATCCGCTAGAGCGCGCGATAATGGCAAAAGACGAGGAGTCCCCGCGTGACTCCGCCGACGGAAGCAACAATTAGCAGCAGTCAAGTAAGGCTTTAAATTGACGGAGGATTCTGGTATTTTTCGGGGGCACGGAAGAATTCCTGATATTATCTCACCGGGATATGACATGGTTGAGTTTGGCCGCCTGCGGCTCTCACTCCCCGACAGACGGCGCACATCCACATTAAACTGGGAGCAATAAAATGAGCAGATGCAAAAAATGCAATGCTTCGATCGAGCCTGCGGACACCTATGAATTTGCCGGTGAATCCCTGTGCGAGGATTGCTATCTAGAGCAAAGGATAAAGCCGATCACGTGCGATCCCTGGGCAGTGTACGCCGCCAGAAATATAAAAGGAACGACGACACAACTAACTCCCATGCAGGAGAGGATTCTCACTCTCATCAAGGGAAAAGGCCCGCTCGAAGCTGCGGAGATCTGTAAAAAACTCGGTCTAAGCGAAATACAGTTCCAGAACAACTTTGCATCGTTGCGACACATGGAGCTTGCCAAGGCTTTTAAGGATGGTGATAAGGTCCGATACATTCCCTTCTGATAAATTATTCCATATAAAAGCGCCGATGGACTGCTATCGGTACATAAGGAACCGGATTATGCCCACTTTGAATGACCTTGTTGAGAAAATAAAAAAGGAAGTCGACTTTCGGAAGGTGGGCATGATCGCCTGCCACAACGGAGTGGCGCGTGGTACATCCCGTTCGGGCGAACTGGCGGAGTACCTGGACATCGACGTAGACTCCGCCGCCTGGGAGCACGTTCTTGAGGAGATGCGCGCAGAGACGGGGATCGCCGCTGTGGAGGCTTACCTTTTTACGGGCAGGCGCAACGTGGGCGATGACGTAATGTTTATCGCCGTAGCCGGAGATATTCGCGAAAACGTCTTGCCTGTTTTGGAAAAGACGTTAAACCGGCTAAAGAAGGAGGCAGTGAAAAAACGGGAGAAGTTGCTTACATCCTAAGCCTTCCAAACAGCAGACAGGCGAAAATAATCCCACCGCAGAAACCGCTACGTCGCCGATGGGCTCTGCCCCCAGTCTTTCATCAGGTGTAAAAGCCGGTGTTCATCCCAATCAGGCTGGTTGACCAGCAAGCGTCCCATATTTAGTTTCCCTGCAGTCCTATGCCTGGCCGATACAGGTACAGCCAGCATCTCGCCCCAATCCAGGAGATTGCCATGAAGATCCGATTTGCTGACAGCCCCGAATGCCCGGTTCCCACTCGTATCCGCCCGGAAAGAGCTGATCAGCTCCGGGTAAGGACCTCATCCCAAACAAAAGTTGAATCGCTCATTGCCGAAATGGGCGACAAATATGCCACAAACCACGGCATGAATCGTCGCAGCTTTCTCCGTACAGGATGCGGGATGGCCCTGGCGTTTTTTGCCATGAACAAGGTCTATGGTCCTGTCTTTGATGTCGGGGCCGCGGAACTCACTGATAAAGATGCAGCACTGGAGCGATCACGAAAAACTGCCGGCCAGTTCATCTTCGATGTGCAACTTCATTTTGTAAATGAGGATTACCCATCAAGGGGCATACTCGGTCTGCGTGAGATGGCACGACAATGGAATCCTGGCTTGAGGGGTCGGGCTGTGTCAATAAGAGACGTGAAGTTCAGGAGTTTTCTCAGAGAAGTGTTTTTGGAAAGCGACACTACGATGGGAATTCTCAGCAATGCACCGTCAGACAAAAAGGAAAGGTGGTTCCTGACTAACGATGACGCCGT
The DNA here is from genome assembly GCA_964539645.1 of uncultured Syntrophobacter sp. Taxonomy (GTDB): domain Bacteria; phylum Desulfobacterota; class Syntrophobacteria; order Syntrophobacterales; family Syntrophobacteraceae; genus SbD1. Next base: position 46,329 of record CAZIJV010000038.1, on the reverse strand, counting down.
CGAGGCTAGAAAAATCGTTAATGAACTCACTGGCGCAAATCGCCTTCTCTGCCATGCTGTCTTCACACCCGGACAACCTGGTTGGATCGCGGAAGTCGACCGTGCCATCCAGGAACTCAAGCCTGATGCCTGGAAGGGCTATACCGCCGGTACTCCTTCGGGAGAATCCCGCTACCCGTGGAGACTTGACGACGAGAAGCTGCTCTACCCCGCTTATGAAAGAATGCTGAAGGCTGGAATAAAAAACATATGCATTCATAAAGGGCTGCTCTCTCCCGACTACAGAAACGCCATTCCGAAGACCTGGAGATACGCCGCCGTAGAGGACATCGAAAAGGCGGCGCGTGACTGGCCTGACCTGAATTTCATAATCTACCATGCCGCACTCGATACTATTCCTGCCGGACAGAAGGACTATTTCGACGAATTTGAAAGATCGGGCCGTATTCCCTGGGTGAGCGATTTATCTGAAATCCCACACAGATCGGGGTTGAAGAATATCTACGCCGAGATCGGCTCTACATTTGCCACATCCTGCATTGCTCATCCAAAATTCTGTGCAGCCATTCTTGGCGTTCTTGTCAAAGGATTCGGTTCTGATCACGTGGTCTGGGGTACCGATTCGGTCTGGTACGGCTCCCCTCAATGGCAGATCGAAGCGATGAGACGAATTGAGATACCTGAAGAAATGCAGAAAAGGTATGGCTTTGAACCGCTCGGGCCTGCTGATGGGAAGGTGAAGGAGGCAATTTTCGGGAAGACATCCGCGAAGATGTATGGTTTGAAACAAGAGTTGATTCAGGCTGCAACCCGACTCAATCACTTTTCAAAATATTCTGCTTGTAGTTGAGATCGCGTAGTCGTTGCGTCACCGGCTTTTTGACCTCGCACTTTCGGCTGCAGATCACGATTTCAAGTCACTGTAAAAGTAGTCGAGATATTGAAAGAAGGCATTCAAGACAATCTGCCTCTCACCGGCATAATTATCCAAAGCCCATAGAGCTGAACCGAGACCGGTCAGATAATGCGGGTTGTAATCACCCTGATAAAGACCGATGATTCCCCTTATCAGGCTCTGCCCGACCTTCGATCTCTCGCTATCAGAACCCAGCATTCCAGACAGGGCTGCAAGGGTAGCATGAGTATTCAAGCCGGCAATAACATCATCAAGCAGCGGGGCGGATTCACCCGCCGAGGATCTGCCGCCGATCAGCGTTACCACTTCGGCTTCCTTGTCTCCGAGGAAGTCAATCCATTCATGAAGCAGGTGATTGTATTCCTCTTGATTGAAAAGTTGGCGCACTCTTTCTATGGCGTATAGAGTGATGGTATGATGCAGGTTGATGATTCCCCGTCCGCTGGCCGCCCTCAGAAGATGATTGGCGAGATCGGCTTCGGAAACGGGTTCCGATTTGATATGCGGCGTTTGGCTGAACCGGCCCCTATGAAAGTAGTCGGCTATCATGGCCAGCGCCGGCCACGGGTCCTGGTCATGGCGCTCAATAGCCTCTAGAAAGATGAAGGCGGTGCAGGAGATCGAATGGCCCAGCGATTTCCCGAGATAACCGCTTCCCAGCAGCAGCATCCGTCTGGCAAGCTCAGAACCTCCGGCCTGGGTCCAAAAAGCGTACATCAACCCTGCGGTTTCCCCAGGATCTGTTCCCGTCAGAGCAGTTTCAATCTGACCGAAACTCACTGTTTCCGTCCTGACTTCCCCTTTTTCCAGTGGCTCCAGCTTTGGCCGTTTCGCATATTCCGTGATCTCGAGCCGAACGAGAGGGTAAAGACTCTCTTTATCGAGGCTTTTCGCAAGTTCCCGGCAAATCCTGTACATCTTGGGAAGGTGAGGATTGATGAAGGGAGGATTCAGCACTCGTTGCACAGGAGCAAACAATGATGCGCGGATCTCCCGGGGATCTTTTCCGGAAGCTGTCTCGCTGTCCAAAAGTCTCACGGCCTCGGACACATTCGAAGTTTCTATTGCTTTAAGCAGATCGGGATTCATGCGGCTCCTTCGTTTGCTCCGCATAGTCAACGAATCCCAGCCCTTCCTGCTTTTCTCCGTTTAAGTACACATGGAGATAGCGGCCTTCCGTACAGGATGGAACGTGAATAACGCGGGCGATCCCCTGGCCGCCCAGCTCAGGGGCAAGCGTTGGCAATGTATCGGGACACTGGAGAAAGAAGTCCTCTTTAAAAACACCCTGCGGGTCATCAGCATAGATAGCAAGCGGTACGATGCGTGCTTCGACCAGGTCATTGAAAAAATGGGTGCCATAGGAGGGCTCCGGGGAGGAATCCGTATTTTTGAAGCCTATTTCCACCAGCACCCGCGTGTGATTGATATCTTCATAACCCACCTTTACCCCCATTTGGACATCGTTGGCGCCCCACCTCCCGGGACCGAAAAGTGCAAACACCTTATCTTCCAGCAGCCGATTGATCTTTCTCACCGTGCGGCCCACCGCGAGCCGTTCCTCGAAGGTCGTAAGGCGTTCATATGTCCGGGGATCGACATAAACGATGTACTCGATGTTTCTTACCACGCTGCTGAAAAGGCACATTCCGGAGGTGAAAAGCACTCTATCGACAGGGACATCCGTGGGCACGAGGACCCTTTCAACCGGGGAGCCCGTAGCGAACGCACGGCACTGAAGAATATAGAGCTTTCCGTTGTCCCACGCAAATTCGACCTCCACCGGCCTTCCGTAGGCGTTCTCCAGGGTGCGCAATATTCTCTTCATCAGCCCCGCCACCGGGGTCTTGGAGAGCAGATTGTCAAAGGTAATACAGGCCCGGAGAGGATCTATTTCCTGATTCCTGAAAAGCGGGGCGGCCAGGTGGCCCTCAGAATCAACCGAAACAGCATAGTAGAGGTCGGGATGATCGGTTCGCCTGAACAGATCGAGCGCGGGTACGGTTCTCAGGGCTCTTGCTTTCATGTCTATGACGTCTACAAGCTTTTGCGAGTATTTCCTGATCGCATCAGGCCCAACCTCCGGGCGCAAAAGGGGATGGCTGAGAGGCACAAGCCTTGGGTAATCCGGCCCCACACGGTCAACAGCGCGGGTTCCGAGACCGAACACCATGCGCAGTAGCCCGTCAGCTTTTATTATTTTGGGAGTCCAGGAATAGATGTTTTGTGAGTAGGCTACCCCGGCCGCGGCAGGAAAAAACAAAGTATCGAACTGCCTTCCTACCACTTTTTGCACCAGGAGACTCATTCGTTCGTCGAAATCAAGAAGATTGTGGTCCCTTCTGTAGAGTATCGCCCGAGGGCTGAAAACGCTGGTAAGCACCTCCTTGACGGCGCGTATGAACTCGTTGAGTCTCACTTCCATTTCACCCTGGTTAGCGATGAAAACCGAATCGTATTTGCCGGAGAAAGTGTAGCCGAAATTGTCCTCAAGCAGGCTCGAGGAGCGAATGATCAGAGGATGCTCCCCGATTCTGTCCAGGAATGCCCTGAACTGCAGGACCACGTCCGGGGGAAACATCGCTTTTTCGATCGTATCGGATATCTGTCCGAATTCCTCCTCGATTGTCTCCCGGCTCTTGTATTTTCGGCTATGGAAGGAGAAGAGGTTATTGGAGTCCAGAAAATCCGTCAGGAAACCTGAGTTAAAGTAGTAGGACTCAGGTATTCTGACATATTCTTCAAACTCCGGATCCCTTTCACCAAGCCGGGGCAGAATGATCTTGTAGGCCAGAAACATTCCTGCGGCTTTTCCCCCGATCCTGCCCCAACGGCGGGGGTTCCAATGGATGTGCTCCATCAGTTCGTCCATATCGCGGATAGTGATATGATTTTTGGCTACTCCGATGAAGGGAATCTGCTCGGAGACAAAGCGACTGATCAGGGCGACTCGCACACCGATGGCTTCATCCGGAGAAATGTAAAGGCTGCCCTGGGGAATGCTGCAAAATTCTCTTACGGCATCTCGAATCAGTTGCCAACCGGCGCCTTCGGAATTGAGGACCTTGTTGAGGTTATAAAAAGCATCGAGTTTCCGAGCCAGATTGATATAGTTTTGGGCATCGTCCCATTTGAAATGGCGGGCAAAGTATACGTCGGTCAGAATCTGGACAAAATCGCTGATGTTTCTTTCGTTGAGAGGCTCGCCGATTTGCTTCAATTGCTCGATGGCATCCCGGCGAATAGAGTCGGCACAGACAATTTCGCGTTCACACAGGGCAGAGAGAAAAAGCTTCCGGATCTCCTTGAACAGGTGAGGGAAACGCGCCATCTCATGATAGAGCCTGTAGGCGCGAACCAGGTCGGCGGCACACATATCGGCCGGAGAAAAATAGGCTTCCCTTTCTTCGCTCTTCACTCTTCACTCTTCACTCAAATTACACCCATCCTCTCAGTTTGCAGGCCTCCGCGACGCGGGCGATTGAAACAAGGTAGGCGGCCTCCCTGAGGTTGACCCCATTTCGCCTGCTCATTTCATGAACACCATAAAAGGCCTGGGTCATTTTCTTATCCAGCCTCCAGTGCACCTCTTGAAGCTCCCAGTAAAGATTATAAGCATTCTGGACCTGTTCGAAATAGGAGACGGTAACACCGCCTGCATTTGCCAGAAAATCAGGCAGTACAATTATTCCTCTTTCATCGAGAATGCGATCCGCTTCCGGGGTGGTGGGCCCGTTTGCAAGTTCACAGCATATTTTGCATTTCAGGCTGGACGCATTATCGCCTCGTATGACATTTTCCAGGGCAGCCGGAAAAAGGACGGTCACCGGTAGTCCGAGGAGTTCCTCGTTGCTGACCGGGTCCGCCTCGGGAAAGCCGCTGAGGGCGCCGTTCCGGATCTTGTAATCGATAAGGGCCGCCGCGCTGATGCCGTTGGGGTTGTATACGCCTCCCTTTGAATCGGATGCGGCAAGGAGTTTGAGGTGGAGTATTTCCTCACCGAGCAGCGCTGCATGTTGGCCCGCGTTGCCAAACCCCTGGACCGCCATGGTTCCTCCTTCGAGGATTATTCCCTCGGCGGCGGCGGCCTCACGGGTAACATAGATTCCGCCGCGAGCGGTGGCGTCGCCTCTGCCCTTCGATCCTCCCAGGGCTATCGGTTTGCCTGTGATGACCCCCGGATGATTCTCACCGACAATGGTTTCGTATTCATCCATCATCCAGGCCATAATCTGCGGCGTCGTGTATACATCCGGCGCCGGAACATCCCTGGTGCCCCCAAGAGAACGGGCCATTGCGCGCATGTATGCCCTGGCCAACCGCTCTTTCTCCCTGTCGGAGAGTTCCTTGGGATTGCAGATGACTCCTCCCTTCCCTCCCCCCAACGGAATGTCCACAACGGAGGTCTTCCAGGTCATCCACGCGGCAAGCGCTCGAACCGTATCTACGGTTTCCAGAGGGTGCCACCTGATCCCCCCTTTGGCGGGTCCACGTGCGGTATTGTACTGAATGCGGAAGGCATGAAAGAGTTTCGTGGCGCCGTCATCCATCTTTACGGGAAGTGTGGCCTTGATTTCATACATCGGCCAGCGGAGCAACTCATGCGTAGCTTCATCGAGTCCCAGCTTTTCCGCTGCCCAGTCTATCTGCTGCTGAGCAATCGCAAATGGATTGAACTGTTCATCTTTCATGTTTTGCTCCTTCGGGATGAGAAAGACTCAGGCAGCGCCGGGCAGACTCTGAGCGTCAAAAGAGCAGATTCCACAGCAGGGCGCTCAGGCCCGTTCCTATGAGGACGAATTCAATAAGCGCCTCAAGCAAAGGATCTTCCCGGAGCCTTTTCTCTGATCCTGCTTTAAGAAATAGGGCGTAAACCAGCGCCGGCGCGATAAGAAAATAGGAAAACCTGGTAGACAGGCCCAACACCGGGCCCAAGAGTGCTGAAAGAACCAGCAGCGACAGAATTGTGATCGTAAAAGAGGCTGTTTTCTTTTCACCGATCAATACAACCAGGGTCTCCTTCCCGACCAGACGGTCTCCCTGAATGGCCAGAAAATCACGCAGGGTGGTTCGCACGAGAGCGAGAAGGAAAAGAATCCAAAAAGCAAAAGCGAGCCGGGCGGGTTGCCCGGTGCTCGAAAAATAAGGCAATAGGGAACTGACTGCAGCCCACGCCAGGGGGACGAAGAAAGTCTTGGAGGTGGGAATATTCTTGAGCTTGATCGGGAATTTTTCCCAACCCGCGGGCATAAAGAGGGTAACCCCGTAGAGAAGCCCCAGCAGGATCAACAAGAGCATGGCAAAAAAATTATAGGCCCCCAGGTGAATGGAGAAGAAAAGCGCCAGGCATAGAGAGACAGCGCTTGCGACTGTGAATACAGGCCGCCATGTCTGGTAAAAGGAGGCCCTGACCGGATCGTTCAGTTGAATGGCATCCTGGTCCAGGTAGATGTTCAGCGAATGGATTGCAAACGCATAGGTGGCGGCCATGATGCAAAACGCCACCGAGCCGGGAAAACCCGTTAAAGCTTCCGTTACCAGCGGCAACAGCGCCGTCCCGAGCGCAATGTAGAAATGGCTGTAGGCAAGCTTTTCGAGTATCGTCTTCCAGCGAAATCTCTTGCTGTCAGCTTCGGGCCTGATCGCTTCGAGAAACTCGACCACATCCCTTATTATCCAGTTCGGAGTCGAGGCCCCCGCGGAGACTCCAACCCGTGAATACCGCGACATCTGCTCCGGATCAAGCTCCGATTTCGTCTCGACATGAAAGGTCGGTATGGCGCAGTCACGGGCCACTTCCGCAAGTCTGATGGTATTGCCGCTGTGAAGACCTCCGACAATGACCATCGCTTCCACTTTGGAGCAAAGCTGCCTCACCTCGGCCTGACGCTCCTGGGTAGAGTCACAGATCGTATTTTTGACTATCCCGCCCGGGTACTTTTTTAGAAAGACTTCCTCTATTTCCCGAAAAACTTCTTCGTTCTGCGTCGTTTGCGCTACGAGGAGCACCTTATCCAGATTTGGGGGGAGTTGCATCAGTTGCTCCGGACGGTTTATGACAATCCCGCGTCCTTCGGTATAGCCGAGTAGCCCGATCACCTCCGCATGATCTGCATCACCCACGATTATGGTGTGATACCCTCGCCTTGCGTGTCTTTTTATGGCAGCATGAACCTTGGCTACGCGCTTGCATGTGGCGTCGAGAAGCGATGATCCCTGTGAATGGAGCTGCTGCCGGGTAATGGGCGGAATCCCGTGAGCCCGGATCACCACTTTTTTCCCCGCGCAGTTCTCTATCCTGTTTTCCTCGACAACGCCTTTTTTCCCAAGCATCATCAAAACCTGCCGGTTATGGATGAGCGGTCCGAAGGTGCAGATATCCTCTCCCTCCTGGCGTTTCTGGATGGCTTCCATCGTTATTTCGATGGCATCCCGCACCCCCTTGCAAAAACCGGCTGTCTTGGCTATGACTACTCTCATCGTTTTCCCAATCTTCGAATAGCGAACAACTGATGAAGCTCAAATGGTAAGTTTTAAATCCTACCAACTTTCCCCTGCGCTGGCAACCCTTGCCGCCATGTCTCAGGACTCTGCTTCGGGATATGGAGTAATACATTATGGTCGATTTGCACAAGTTCGGCGACCCCGCTCAATGCATAAGCGAACACGGCGAGAGCCTTTGAAGCTTGAACAATCGACTGATCACGGTAGCAGCGTGCCGCGCAACTATCAGCAGCAAGCGGGCCGGCCGTACGGTGGGCGCTGTTTCATCGCGCCTACCGTCAACCTGGTTGTGGCGCAACACCGGTGTGCACCAACGGCCACAAGGGCCTAAGCTGCCGGCGTCCGAGCGACTTTGGCACGCAAGTGAGTACACGATGGCGATTTCAAAGAGGGTTTATTGGCGCTGATGAAAGAAGGTGAGCAGGGGGCAGTAGTGCAGGGCCTTGTGCCCGTGTCTTTCCCGGCCTCCCGCGGGTACTTTCCACGCAGTGAGACAACGCACAGCGTGTGGGTCTGGAAACGGCATAGCTGTTACTAGCTAGAGCATCTTTTCGATGGAGGTCAGCAACTTATCCCAACTGAGCGGTTTTGACAGTATCAGGTCCACTCCGCGGCCGGTCAGATCCTCATCCTCATATTGAGCGCCCCATCCCGTGATCATGACAACGGGCGTATTCCGGTTCTTCGCCTTGGCATGCCTGGCTATTTCCCAGCCGCTCACCACCGGCATGCCCAAGTCGGTCAAGACCAGGTCAAATTCGCTGGAATCCAGCATCTCAATGGCCTTTTCCCCATCAGCCGTTGCAATGACCCGGTGTCCTTTCAAGCGCAGCATATCTCTGAGGATGTTGAGAATTTCCGGATCGTCGTCAACGAGCAGCAGGCGATAGGAACTACTGCCTTCTCCGATCCTGTGCGGCAGTTGCGACCTTGCCCCATCAGCCTTCACAAGCTTGATTAAGAAGGTTGAGCCCTTGCCCGGCTTGCTCTTGACCTGCAACTCACCGCCATACCGTCCGATCAGGCTCCAGGAGACACTCAGACCGAGCCCGGAGTTCCCGATTCCCTTTGTCGTGAAGAAAGGATCGAATATCTTCTCCGAAACCTCCTTGCTCATGCCTAAACCGGTGTCGCTTACCTCCAGGTAGACGTTCTCACCGCGGCAATAGGAGCGGAAGGTTATCGTTCCTCCCTCGGGCATGGCATCGAGTGCGTTGAAAAGAAGATTTGTCAGAATTTCTCTCAAATCGGATGCATTGATTGCAGCCAGGCAACAGGGGGCCAGATCGAAACGGATGTCGATCTTACGTCCGGCCCTTTCCATTACATTCTTCCAACGAGGCCGGGTAAGCTCAACCACATCTTTGACCGCTTCTTCAATGTCAATTGTCGCCGCTGCCGCCGAGGGATCTCTCTCGCGCTCAGTAAAGCGCTGCAGCCTGCGGACAGTGTTGGAGCCGTCATGCACTGCCTTTTCTATATTTTGCAGCCTTCTGCGAATATCCTCATTTTCAATCTGCGGCAAAATGAGCTGAATGTGCCCGAGAATAGCCATCAGGAGATTGTTGAAGTCATGGGAGACACCGCCCGCCATTGTTCCGAGGGCGGCAAGCTTCTCGGACTGGAGGATTTTATCGGAAAAGGCTTTTTTCCTGGTTATGTCTTCCACCACCAGCAAATAGCCTTCAGACTTTCCGGCACGCGCGAGCCGGATAAGATTGATATCTGCCAGATAGCTCTCACCGGTCGAATTCATCAGGTTGACATCAGATTTTTCGACCTTGCCCGATTCTGATTCGGAAGCTCTCGTCAAAAGCTTTTCAAACAGGCACGGATCCTGGAAGAGCACGGCGGGCGTGCGTCCGGTGAGATCGTGAAGTCTCTGTCCCTGAATAGCCTCGATACTGCTGTTTACCCGGACGATCCTGCCTTCCGGATCGAGTATGCAGATTCCCTGGGGCATGAAATCGATAATCATCTCCGAAAGCAGGTCGGATTCTGCCCTCATGCTCTGCGATGAAGTCGAGGGGACAGCTTTGACCGACTGCACGGCAGGCCGCTCGTTCTGCAACCCGGCCAGGAGATGTCCGATTGTAGCTGCAATGGCCATCCAGTTTCTTTTCAAACGGTGTGTGAAATCCAGCGGGTGACGGGCGCTCAGGTTGAGCACCCCCAGTTTCGCCAGAGGCAGGCAGGCAATGCAAACAGGGCTCACTACCGCATCATTGACTGCGGGAACAGGATTTACAGCGGTGTTTTCGATGAAAACGGGCTCTGCTGTCGCGAACACCTGATCCGCGATACTGTTGCCGGAAAGGAAATAAAGATTATCCCGGTTGCGGCGCGAAGCGATTTCAAGCTGATCATCAAGCCCGAATGCCGCCGCGGGCGACAATCTCCTGGCCGCATGGTCCCACAACAGGATCGAACAGTTCTCGAGATTGGTTTCCTCTATTATGATCCGGACGAAGTGCTTTGTCGCCGAGACTGGATCCGGGTAGTGAGAAACGGTTTCGGCAAAGCGCTGGAACATCGCCAGAAACTGTGTCATTTCATCACTTTGCCCTTTCGCCCCCAGGAGACCCATTTGCAGAACTTCTTTAACCAGATGGTCCATCCTCTTTCCTTCTTTACCCCAGTAGGTTCCATAGCTGATCGACCGATGACCAGACATGGACGAGATTATCCTGATATTCCTGCCATTCATCCTCGGAGATATACATTTCCCTGCAAACGGAAAGCGTCGCCTCATCATTTGTCAGTTCGGGATATTCGCGCGAGTTGCTGAGGATATTCGCCAAAAAGATCAGTCTCACCTCGGTTTTAAAAGTCTCGCTTCTCTCAGGGCAGTGATGAAACTCGATCACTGCCTTGAATACATCCGGGAGTGTCCACCTTGCGGCAAGGTACTTGCCAAGCTGGCTATGAGCAAGGCCATATCGCGTTTCCACGCACCAGCAAGGCAGTCCTCCCTTTGCAGCAGTCTCCATTATGGCTGTAAATTGTTCGTTGAAACAGGTCACCAGAACCATCTGCCCCAGATCGTGGACCAGCCCTAGAATAGAGGCTTCATTCCGATTCATCCAGGGTCGCTTACCGGTCATTTCCGATGCAACCATCGAGGTGGAGAAGGCGTGTTTCCAGAGAAATTCGCGGTGAGAGCGGCTGATAGTGGCGCCACTGGCAATCAGACTCATCAGCAAGGTGCATAAGCAGATAGATCTGACCTGATTAAGTCCTATGACCACTATCGCCTTGGAAAGAGTCTTTACTTCACCTCGGCATCCGTAGTAGGTGGAATTAGCAATCTGCAGCACCTTTGCGGCGAGCGACTGGTCATAGCTGATTATACTTTCCAGCTCGGTTGGTGAATCGATTTCGCTGCAGATTATTTCGATCAGCCTTTTGATAGACCGGGGCAGAGGCGGCAATTCCTGGATTCGCGCAATCTGGTAGCGGATTTCCTCTTCGTCTAACGGAAAAATAGACATCCCCCTCACCCCTCATCCGCACCAATACTCACAACCCCATTGCCCCGTCTGTGTGCTGCTTATATCACGAACAGAAATGCATGTAATTAACAATGATAGTTGTGGCGCATAAACATTCACATTTTTCTGATATTTGTCTCCGATGTATTGACGATTTGATCCGCCCGACCTACCAGAAGGAGAAGAATTATTGAAAAAATGAGGAGGATTGCAATGGAAACAGCAACGCATGAACACGAGCACGAACACCGCCACACCCACGTCCATACTCATGAGCACCGGCACGGGGAGACAATGCATTCCCATGAGCATAGCCACGAGCACGAACACTCTCATACTCATGAACACACCCATGAACACGCGCAGGGTGAACACCATCACCACGGAGAACACGGCAGGCATAGTCACGAGCACCCCTCTCATGAAGAAAATAGCCGGGAACACGAGCATAATCACTGATGCGGCAGGATTGGCCTCCCCGCGCTGCTGCACGGACGGCGACGGCGCGAATAGGTTTTGTTTTTTTCGCATGAAGAGTTTATACTCCAGCACCCATAGCCCGCCGATGCCGAAAGGTCGGGACTCGGGCAAATAGCCGAAACGCTGGGAGGTATCATGGAGCAAAGGTTTGTCCTGGAAAAGGAAAGAGTGGTTCTCGACATTGAAACCGGGCTTATGTGGCAGCGCGGCGCCTCGCCGGACAGATTCGTCTGGAAGGAAGGTTTTTCGTATGTCGAGAAGCTCAACACGGAGAGTTTTGCAGGTTTTAGCGACTGGCGCTACCCAACAAAAGAAGAACTGGGCACGCTTATCCTTCCTGAGGAAGATCGCCGTAGCGGTCTCTATATTGACCCGGCCTTCGAGAAACAAAGGAACTTGTGGTCGTCCACCCAGGCAGGAGGACATGGACACCAGGCCTGCTATGCCGATTTCTATTACGGTGACCTCTACCTGGTGGAAGAAAACTACGCCAATTATAATGTGCGAGCTGTTCGCTCCCATAGCGCCGGTTAGATTTACAGCCAACCGCCGCTCCTTCTTCACGCTTGACCGGGAACGCACCTGTTAGCTCTATGCTCAAGGTTCTTCTCTACCAGCCGGAAATACCACAAAACACCGGCAACATTGCGCGAACGTGCGCTGCCACCCGCACTCCTCTTTATCTGGTCGGCCCGCTCGGCTTCAGAATTACGGATAAACTGCTGAAGCGAGCGGGTCTGGACTATTGGCCCTACGTCCGGATGCAGCTCTTTGCCGATTTCGAGGCTGCACGGGACCATCTTCACGATTCTCGTCTCGTCTATTTCTCCACCCACGCCACGAAAAATTACCTGGATTTTTCGTTCCAGGAAAAGGATTGTCTCATTTTTGGGCCCGAAACGAGGGGGCTGCCCCAGGAGTTGCTTGCCAACCACCCGGGTGATGTGGTAAAGATACCAATCGACAGGGCTCGCGTTCGCAGCCTCAATCTTTCCACTACAGTAGGCATTGCTCTTTTTGAAGCTTTGCGGCAGTTACGACTCTAGTTCTTGACTCTCGGTCCTTCGGCCTCTTGCACTCCAGACTGAAGCTCCGCGCCTTTTGATGTTGATTCTGCGGCTCCATTTTCGACAGGAAAATCTATGAAGCGAGCGGAAAGACTCAAGACAAGGCTTTTTGATTTATTTCCCGAGATAAAGAGGTTGGGCATTTATCCCATCGTAATTCGGAAAGGTGACCGTTTCTGAATTATTTTCTTCGAAAGCAGGGACTGCTCGAAAAAAGACCCCCCTCTGTGTTCTCTTGTAGTCTTCCAAAGCGAAGAGGAAGCCGAAGCCTGTTCTCAAATACCTGTATGGGCGGCGGATTTGCGCCGTGTTCTCACCGCGGCCAGGCGCAAAATGCGCCGTCCAGCAGTGGATGTGCGCAGGTTTTCGCCGAAAGCATCCGGAGCTGAAGCCTGTGGCTAATATCCGTTGGAAAGACGCCCGATGGGAAGCGGCCCACAGTAGTCTCTCCATCCCGGAGCTACTCACGGTTCTCAAGGGATTCGGATCGATGGAGGTTTTGCGCTTCGAGATTCCCGGTTGCTGTATCGGAGAGATGAGTCTTTGCCTGACCGATGACGGGACCAAAGAGATCACACTCTACCATCTGGAAGTGATAGGCGAGAAGCGAAGGGGCCAGGGAAGGGAATCGCTGCGCTGGCTCAGGGAGATATTCAAGGGGGCGATTTTTCTTGAATTCCCCGACTTGCCGGACCCGGAGTATGGTTTTCATCCTTCCATGCCGTTTTGGTTTCAGATGTACCGCGAAGGGCTGATTGACGCCCTGGATTGTGAAAACTTTTACTTGGACCCCCAGGCCAGCACCGCAGAAATCGAGGAGGTCGAACAAAAAATCATATCCGTTCTGGGCAAACAACAGGATCCCGTTAAAGCATGAAAGCCCGCCATAAGATAAAATCTCTCGAACAGCTCCGGCAAATCCGAATTGCCGCCCGGAACCGGGGCGGCAAAGTTGTTTTTACCAATGGCTGCTTCGATTTGTTGCATATCGGCCACATAAGATACCTCGAAGAAGCCAGGGAACTGGGCGATCTTCTCATCGTGGCAGTAAACACCGATGATTCCGTCAGAAGTATAAAGGGACCGGATCGGCCGCTATTGCCCGAGCTTGAGCGTGCCGAACTGGTTGCCTCTTTGCACTGCGTAGATTTCGTAACGCTGTTCAACGAACCGGACCCTCTCTTGCTGATTGAAAGTCTGCTCCCGGATTTTCTGGTGAAAGGTTCTGACTGGCCGGTTGAAAGAATAATAGGAGCAGATGTGGTGAGGAATAACGGCGGACGGGTTGCAACCATAGATATGATTCCGGACCACTCGACCTCGGGGTTGATCGAAAGGATACTCAACCAGTTCCGCGAGAAATAGCTGCCTGATCGGCCCCCCCGTCCCCCCTTCCCTTTTCTTCCTTGACCTCAAATCATCGCTTTGTTAAGTTCCGACGCGATTCCGCTCCGGTTGGGATGTCTGGCTTTGCTGAAAAAATTGTTCACATCGACCATTTTCCATATCGTTATACTTTTTCTTTAGGAGTTCCTCGTGGGTGAGCGAAAAATCCTTCTGGGCAATGAAGCCATTGCCCTCGGCCTTGCTGAATCCGGATGTACAACCGCAGCTTCCTATCCCGGAACTCCCGCCTCGGAGATCCTGGGCGCAGTCGCCCGGTTCAGGAATGAGAACAGGCTCAGGATTCACCTTCAATGGTCTATTAACGAGAAGGTCGCCTACGAGGTAGCGCTCGCAAACAGCTACACCGGCAGGCGCTCGGCGGCCATCATGAAGCAGGTCGGATTGAATGTGGCGGCGGACCCGCTCATGAGTTCGGCTTATACCGGGGTCAAGGGCGGCTTTATAGTCGTTTCTGCCGACGACCCGGGACCGCACAGCTCTCAAACAGAGCAGGACAGCCGCTTTTTCGCCATGATGGCGAAGATTCCCGTACTCGATCCTATTTCCCCGGAAGATGCCCGCAGGCTGGCATCGCTGGCGTACACGCTCTCCGAGCGCTATGAAGTTCCGGTCATGCTCAGGCCGACAACCAGGGTCTGTCATGCCAGGCAGGACATCGAAATCGCCCCCTTCGCACCTCCGGCGGATATCTTCCCCGTTTTTGAAAAAAACCCGGCCAGGTGGGCCGCCACCCCAAAATTCCGGCTCATGCTGCATCGGAATTTAAATGACAAGATCCGGCAGATCTCGGAAGATAAGGATTTCATGCCGGTGCTTCTCAATCCTTCCACTGCCCGAAATACCGGAAAGATTTGTGTAGTGGGCTCCGGCGCAGTAGTCGCCTATCTACAGGAAATCCTGATGGATAACGGCCTGTGGGATACCATTCCGGTTTACAGGGCGATGATGCCCTATCCTCTGTCCCGGGACTTCAGTGAGGATCTGCTCGCCCGCTTTGAGCGGATTCTGGTCGTAGAGGAAACGGCGCCGGTCATGGAAATGCAATTCGGCGACCGCCATCGAGTCCTGGGCCGCGGGTCAGGCGACATTCCATCGGAAGGAGAACTTTTGCCGGAAACCGTCGAGCAGGCTGTCCTGCCTTTGCTCGGACTGCCGCCTGCCGCCCAGGTGCAACAGCCTAGCGCTCCCGGAAGGCGTCCCACTCTTTGCGCCGGGTGTCCCCACAGGGCTGCCTTTTTTGCCATCAAGAAGGTTTTCGCCAAAGGGGTATTTCCGGGAGACATCGGCTGCTATACACTCGGCCTGAACCTGGGCGCCGTCGATACCGTGCTCTGCATGGGGGCCTCCATCAGCCAGGCGGCCGGCTTCTACCACTCCTTCAGCGGCGCCCGTGAAGAATACCCCCCTATATGCGCAACAATCGGCGATTCCACCTTTTTCCATGCAGGCATCCCGGCATTGATCAATGCCGTCGTGCAGGGCGCCCGCTTCGTCCTCGTGATAATGGATAACAGCACCACCGCGATGACCGGCCATCAGCCCACACCCGCTCTGGGTATCACCATGGATGGCAAGGCGTCCGCGCGCCTCTCTATCCCCGAGATAGTACGGGCATGCGGAGTCAGGTTCGTCGAGGAAGCAGACCCCTATGAGATGAGGAATTTTACGGACCTGCTCCGCTCAGCGGATAAACATGTGAAGGCTGAAGACGGCGGGATAGCCGTAGTAATATCCAGGCGGCCCTGCTTGATGGACAGATCGCAAAAAGGCGCCGTCAGTCGACTTAAGGTCAGGGTCTCCGAGAAATGCAAGGGGTGTGACTTTTGCCTCAAACAGTTCGAATGCCCTGCCATTCAGCCTCAAGGCGATAAAGAGCCCGTAAGAATCGACGATGCCGTGTGCACCGGCTGCGGGGTCTGCATCTCGGTCTGCCCGCATGGGGCGCTCGAAACTGAGTGAACTCAGATATCCGTCAGATCTTTTCCAGGTGCGATGGTCTGTCCGTGTGAGGTCTGACCCAATTCTTTTTCCCACTGCCCGTCCATGCAGATCAGGTTCTCACCGGTTTCTCTGAGAGTAGCCCCATGATGGTAGCACTTGTCCTTATAAACACAGTCTTTTCTCATTAGCGATCTCCCGTTAGAATGATTCACACCATATCCTTTTAATAAACATTCTTTCCTCACTTTCACCTTCACTGTTTATTAATCGGTGGTGATCGGCTAGAATCAAGGTTTCTTGGGCATCAGCCATTTCGGCTGCACATTTTGCAGGTCGGCAGGAATATTCTTTATGAAAAATGATGTTGAAAGTGTTTTTGATTTCTCAACGAATCACCCTTCAGGATGGAACATCGAGCAGTTTCGTGCAAACTGGTTTAGCTTTCTTGAAGCCTTATCAAAGGAATGCAGCTCTCTTGTGCCACAGAGGCGTATGCGCTACCAGATAGAGCAGACTTCCACTTTCAAGGAAATAGCCTCCGGCTGGGACGCGATGAACGGATCACAGCGGCTTGACGCCTGGAAGCGCCTCCTGGTCTCCGCGGAAGGCGCCACCCAGGAGATCCTTCCGGCGTGTGTGCAGTGCGGAGAATGCTGCCGCAGGGCAAGTCCCACCCTTCACAAAGAAGACCTCGAACTTCTCCAGGCGGGCAAGATTCCCTGGGACAGCCTCCTGACTCTGAGAAGAGGCGAACCCGCACGCTCTCCCTTCGATGGAAAACCTTTCGTTCTCCCCGAGGAGAGAGTGAAGATAAAAGAAAAAGAGGGTAAGCAGGAGTGCGTTTTTCTGGATGACGAGACGGACCAATGCTCGATATACGAGGACCGGCCTCTCCAGTGTCGTGCTCAAGCCTGTTGGGATCCAATCCCCGCGCGCGACCTCGTGGAGCTTCCTTTTCTGTTGAGGGAAGATCTTTTTCAGGGAGTCGATTTGCTTCTGGAGATCATGGGGGAGCATGAGAAGCGTTGCGACTTCGAGACCCTTGCCGAAGCTTTTCAGCAACTCTATGAGACTAAAGGCGCCAACGTTCAGGAAGTCCTTCAACTGCTTGCCTACGAAGACCACTTCAGAAATTTCGTAAGCGAGCAGTTCAAGATCCCGCAGGAAAACATGGAACTGGTGTTCGGCAGGAGCTTTGCGCGCATGGCGCCTCTATTCGGTTACCGGGTAACCATTGAATCCGACGGGACCCGTTGCCTTGTTCCGGACGATGAAACCGCCGGGGAATAACCTCGAACGATTGCCGGCAGGACAGCCTGTAGCAGCCGGGGAATTCAAAATCAGCCGACTCACTCCGTCCGGTCCTCACGTATTTCAGGTCCGGACGGATGTCTTTTACCCACGCCGCCATGTTGCGCGCACTCTTATTCTCCCGGATAGTTCACCAATCGTACCTGCGCGCCGGTCCACACCTGCAAGTCACTTTTCTTCTCCAATCCATTTTCCCACGCCAAGGTAGTCTTTCGTGATTTCTTTCAGTTCTTTCCTGCGCTCCAGGAACTTCTCTTTCATGGATCGAAGCCACTGCGCGTGGCGTGTGACATCTTCCCTGCTCAGAAACAGGGGGTGGCTTCCGGGCGCCATCTCAAACCGCAGGCTGCCGTCCAGCCATTCGTACCGGCCTTCCTCGCTGCAAAGAAGGCATTTTGCCCGTCCCCCCGGTAAGATGCGGAAACTGTCTCCTCCACACAATGAGCAGACCGGGCCTTCGGGCGCCAGGCGATCGGCAGGATTCAGAAGCGCCTTCGCCAGCATGGAGGCAACTTGTCTGTTTTCATTTGAGAGCAACGTTTCTCCCGGAAGGGCCCCGTAGATTACGGCAGTCCCTCTCAGATCAGCCATGGTCAGTTTGATGAAACTTTCCACATTCAGTTTGGTGGCGCCTTCCATCCCCTCTATTCCCGCAACGGCCACTCCCACGGCCGGTTTTCCCCATAGCCGATCGGCATACGCGTAGAATTGAAGTCCACGATCCAGAAACTTCTTCAGGCTCCCGTTGGCCGAGAGCATATAGGCGGGAGCGGCAACCACAACGGCATCCGCTTCGGCTAAAGCTTCCAGTACGGTGAGGAAGTCATCGGCCTGCGGGCATCTCATCTTGTCGAAGAGACACTGGTAGCAGGCCCGGCAGGGCTTTATTTCCAGTTGGGGAAGGCGGGCGAGTCTCAATTGCCAGCCGCTTCCAAGCTGACTGAAGATTTCTTTCAGGAGCAGTTCACAGTTGCCGAGCTTTCGCGGCGATGCCGAAATTCCGAGCAGAGTCTTTTCCATGGCTGTTTTTCCGGGTCAGAATGGTGCGCCAATTAAAAAAAGCTAACCGGAGGGGCTAGAACCGGTTAGCTTCAGAGGAGGAAAGAGTTGGTTTCTCTTGGTTCTTAGTCTAGAGCAATATGCGTACCAATCTAGCGGCAGCAGAGGTTTTATCAGTAATCATAAGCAGTTGAGCAAAAAAGGACGATTCTCGAAAGGCACAGCAATCGCGCCATTATCCGGCCATTCGCGCCATAATCGCGCCATTATCCCGCTCGCAACAGTGACTCCAGCTCTAAAGCATCGCTCAGCGGCTGCCTGCAACTGAACTTCTCGCAGACATAAGCTGCCGCTCCCTCGTCTTCAGGCTGCTGTAAGGCCTGTGTATAAGGGGCGATCCTCCCCAGTTCGGATTCTGATTTTTTATCTTTCACCAGGAGCACCCTGTGAGGGAGGAAAAGACGGTGCACTTTCTGGACCATTTCCCTGGTTTGAGATGAGGCGAGATCTCCGGCTATGATTATTTCGCGAGATGGTCCATACACAAAGTCGAGCGCCTGCAGATAGTGCGTGTACGCGGGCGGCAACTGCACCACCTGGGTCGAAAACGCCTTCAAGAGCCTGTCGACCTGTTGCTCGAAGGCGGGATCTCCAGTCATTCTTCCAAGCCGAAGCAGGTTAAGCGCCGCTACGGAATTGCTGGACGGCACAGCGCCGTCATAGATGACCTTTTCCGGAACGAGCATTCCCTCGCCGTCCCTGCCGGAGAAGAAAAAACCGCCCTGGGCGGGATCGCCGAATAGTTCGCTCATCTGTTCCTGGAGCCTTACCGCCTGTTCGAGGTACCTTATGTCGAATACGGTCTCGTAGAGTTCAAGCAGCCCCCATATAAAGAAGGCATAGTCATCGGCAAATCCAGGATGTGCAACCTCACCCTGCCGGTATCTTCTATAAAGGCGCCCTTCAGCCGATCTCATCGACTGAAGGATGAAATCAGCGGCCTCCCCGGCAAGCTGACCGAAGGATGCCTCTCCAAGCGCCTGGGCGCCACGGGCAAGAGCAGCAATCATCAGCCCGTTCCAGGAGACCAGTATCTTGTCATCTTTATGCGGATGAATTCTTTTTTCACGCTCGGCAAAAAGTCTCTTGCGCCCGTTCTCGAGCATACCGGTCAAGTCCGGGAGCTTCATTCCGAGATCAAGGGCGAGGTCGGCAAGGGATCTCGGCAGATGAGGAATGCTCATTCCCTCCTCGAAATTCCCCTGCGGGATGATTCCGTAGGCGCGGCAGAAGATTTCTCCAGCGTCTTTTCCGATGATTTTAATGACCTGCTCGGGCGTCCAGGTGTAGAAAACCCCTTCCTTTCCCTCACTGTCGGCATCTTCCGCACAATAGAAGCCCCCTTCCGGGCTTTTCATCTCTCGAATTACGTATTCGAAAATCTCTTTTACAACCCGGGAATAATCCTTCTTACTGGTAACCAGGAAAGCATCGGCGTAGGCAATAGCAAGAAGAGCCTGGTCGTAGAGCATCTTTTCGAAGTGTGGGACAAGCCATTTCTCGTCAACCGAATACCTGTGAAACCCGTAGCCGACCTGGTCAAAAATTCCTCCCGCACGCATGGAGGAAAGGGTCTTTTCCACCATCTGCAGGACGTTTGCCTGGGGCTCCCTTTTATGCCTGCGCAGGAGAAAAGAAAGATTATGAGGGGTGGGGAATTTCGGAGCACTTCCGAAACCGCCCCAGACGGGATCGAACGACCTTGCCAACTGCCGGTAGCCTCGCTCCAGTACGTCGATGCCGGGCAGCACCCCTTCGCCCTCAGCCGGTTTAGGCTGGATGGCAGTGGTGATTTCCTCGCTTATCCTGGTCAACTGCCCGCGCCCGTCCCGCCAAAGGCCTGCGATTCGGCCCGCTATGTCCATGAATCCGGGCATACCGAGCCTGCCGCGCTTCGGAAAATAAGTGCCTGCGAAAAATGGTTTCCCGTCCGGACCGATAAATACTGAAAGTGGCCAGCCGCCGCTGCCGGTAGTCGCCTGGCACACCGTCATGTAAACCTGGTCTATGTCCGGGCGTTCTTCCCGATCAACCTTTATGGAGACGAAGTGCTCATTGAGAAGGGCGGCAACCTCGCTGTCCTCGAAGGACTCATGCTCCATAACGTGACACCAGTGGCAGGTGGAATACCCGATTGAGAGAAAGATCGGCTTGTCCTCGGACTCGGCTTTTCGAAAAGCCTCTTCTCCCCACGGATACCAATCCACCGGGTTTTCCGCATGCTGCAACAAATAGGGGCTCTTTTCCCCCGCAAGTCGATTCGCCATCTGGCGCTCCTGTAAAAAAGGCATGGCTTCACCGAAGACCCTCACCTCACACTTAAAGCTTTCAAAGCCCACCATCACGCCCCGTTATTGTGCGTGCGCTTCCAGGCCGGAATGAGTCATCGCACGCTTAAGGATGCGGGGCGGTACATTTAGTGAATAATCATTTCCCGGCGTTTTTCGACCTCCATTCCTCTTTAATCGAAGCAATTCCGTCAGCAGCAAAGCCCCCCTCACGGCGTCCCCGAAAAGGATTGCAGCACGTACTTTGTGTTTAATAAAAAAGTCCCGGGCAGCCCCCAATATATCCGCCCGGGACAAGATAACTTCAACCAGGGGAAAACGGGCTTATCCAAAATTTCCTCCGCCTACCCCCCAGCATTTTCTTTTTCTTCCGTTTCCGTCCCTCCTACTTCCTCTATCCTCTATCCATCCTCCGTCTTCCGCCCTCCGTCTTCCGACATCCGTCCTCAAACCGATCTAGCCGAACCCGTAAGCTCGCACTTGGTAAAATCAATGGGCTGTTTGCAGCCTTTGCAGAAATGCTCCTTCTCGAATTCGTCCGAGAATATCTCGGCCGGTTTCCCGCATTGCGGGCATTTGCATTCGAAAGAAGACAGATTCTTGAATTGTTCCCATCCTGGACAACTCTTCGGCGTGCTCATTTTTTTTGCCTCCTGGTATGGCGAGTTCGGGTTCTCGATCAAAACGGCCGGGGGCTGGGCCCGGCCCGGTCATACTCCGCTTACTTTTCTTCCTCGACCAGTTTCCCCTCTATCCTGGTTCCACAACTGGGGCACAGGATCTCAACCTGATCCTGCGGACCGGCATATTTTTTCTTCATCTCCTCCGAGGGAATGAAAGATACATCACCGCAAGCGCATTGAGGGCACTGCCCATGGACCATTTGTCTCTTCTTCTTTTCCACGATCTCTCCTTCATTTGAGCTTTTTCAGCTCGGTCATAAGAATTTCCAGGTTTGGCCGCTCGTTTATGTCGTGTATGTCGATGTAGCGGATCACGCCTGCTTTATCTACGACGAAAAGAGCCCGTTCCGAAACGCCGTCGGAGCGAAGAACGCCGTATTTTTCCGCCGTCCTGCCGTGCGGCCAGAAATCGGACAGGACCGGGAACCAGAGATTTCCTCCCATTTCATTGGTCCAGGCGAAGAGCGTGGGAATGTTATCCACGGTAATCCCGATGAGCATGGCATCCGTTTCCTCGAACATCGGCCGCAGGACATTGTAGCCCGGCCACTGGTCCGAGCAAACAGGAGTCCAGGCAGCAGGCACAAAGGATATAACCACGTTTTTCTTCCCTGCAAAGCCGCTTAAGGCGACCTTTTCTCCCGAGAGGGAAGGCAGGGTGAAGTCGGGCGCCTTGTCCCCGACTTTGAGCGTGGAATGGCTGTCTATGGGTTTGAGTTTTTCAGATCGGTAGACTTTTTCCTGCAGTTGCCCCGGAGCCGCAACCGCGGATGTCGCAAAAATGGAGATAATAAGAACCATCTTTACAGCGGCACGGAATTTCTTCATTTCGCCATCCCCCACAAGCCCGTAAAAGCTATTTTCTTTTCTTCGTTCCCGTCCTCGAAGCGATCAGGTCGAGAAAAGCCTCCGGATCTCCGATGGTCCCTACTTTCGAATACACCACCTGCCTGCCGTTCGGCTTTTTCCAGAGCACAAAGAAGTAAGGAGTTCCAACTTGGCCGATTATCTTATGAACCGAAAGATCGGGGTCAGGGATCAAGGGGAACTCAATTTTGTAAAGGTTCCGGAAAGCATTCACCTCGTAGGTGGTATTGCCCGCCCCGATACCCATCAGCTTTACCCTGGATTTCATCCCCTGCCTGGCGGATATCGCCTGAAACAGGGCATTCACATTGGGAGCCTCTTTCTGGCAGTGGGGGCAGTACATGCTGAAGATCTGGACGATCAGGATTTCGGAATCGATCTGGGACAATTTGAATGGTCCCTGGTCGATTTTGAGGTATTGGCGTTCTTCCACTTTTTGAGGAATCGCAAGGCTGAGTTCGGGGAAAATTTCACCCTCAGCGGGGGTCTTCTGCGCAAGCGCTTGTTGCGGCGTAAGACCAGGCAGGCAAGCCAGCAGGAGCAGGACACAAAAACTCAGACGGTACTTTCGCATACTCTCACTCCATTATTGCACTTCAGGTTAGTTCTCGGAAAAACCAAGAACTGTGAGTTGGACATGGAACGTGCGGACGGACCTAAACAGAGAGGGAATCTCAAACCAATCGCAGCAGGAACACTCTCAAGCAATGTCACTGGAGCAATTATTTTGCCTTGGCAATATACATCCGAATCCCACTATTTGGAAGAGGCGTAACGCGACTTATAGCGAAAAGAGACCGGCATTTCCCGTAACCGCCGTGAAATGGCCCGCTTCATCGCCTGTCGCCGCTTAGACCGCTGCTTTCACAGCCTGCCTTGAAAGTTTTTAAGAATTCAGGGTCAATATCCGATCTATAAGATTGAGCCGGAGAGGTTTACCGCATCTTTTAAAAATCTGTTTTGCCGTGACAAATCCTCGCCGGCCCTGTGTGCAGTCGTAATTCGAATGACGGAATCGGTATCCGGGTAAGCGATATTCGGTTGATAAGGATTCGGCTCATGGTTGCTGGAACCGCTCAGCTTGTTCGACCTTTTTCAGAGGGCTCTGCTGAGAGAGCGCCACATCTCGCAGGTGGCGGCCTGGCGAGACACCGTCAGCAGCCGTGGCTGGGATTCAAGCGACTCAGCCCTTGCGGCATGAAGATTGCTTAATAGACTTTACGGTGCTCCAGCCTTACCGGCAAGGCAGCAACAATGACTGTAAAATCAATAACTTCTCGCATCAGGCCAAGCATCTTCCGAAATCAGGACGCCAGGCCGCGAGAAGGAAAGTACATAGCCGGGGAAGAGCTGGGGATTTCAAGAGGGACGGAAGATGATTTGCCTTAAGAAGAACACGGGTATTGGAAGAGATGAGCGGGGGTTTACGCTTATCGAAGTGATGGTGGTCATCGGTCTCATGATGTTGTTCGGAATGATGGCTGTCAAATTCAATGCCCGTACCTGGATGGATACATACAGGCTCAAAGGAGCGTCCAGAGACCTTCATGCAGCGTTTCAGCAGGCACGAATGGGCGCCATCAAGACCAACACGCTTTGGGCTGTCAGGTTCGACACCAGCGGCACGGGGACTTACCAGGTAGAATCATTTAACGGAGCATGGCAATCCGAGGGACCTACCGTCGACCTGAGCAGCTACGCTGGGGGACCGATCGTTTTTGGTTTCGGTTCTGCCACCAAGGATGCTGATGGGAACCCCCTCCCAGCAGCCCCTGTCACCTTCGATGATAAATCGTCTGCACCGGTTGCAGCTCCACAATACCGGGTCACCTTCAGCGCTCTGGGCTTCAGCAACGGCGGGTACTGCTATTTAAGCAGTCCCGGAGGGGTTTATGCCGTTGGCACTTCGCCGGCGGGCACGGTCAGGATCAGAAAATGGGATGTGAATGTATTTAAGTAGGGACTTACTACAGCACAATCGAAACTGGACAAGAAATGATCTTCAAGAGCAATGGCTTCACACTTGTTGAGTTGCTCGTTGTCCTGGCGTTGACAGGCCTGGTCACACTTGGCGCTTTCAGAACCTTCATGTGGCAGCAGGGCACTTATGTCGCCCAGGAGAACGTAGCCACCCTGCAACAGGATATCCGGGGCGGGCTCGACCTGATGATCAGAGAGATCAGGATGGCAGGATACTCGCCCAAAATACCCGGAGTCGCCAAAATTACAGCCGCCACGGCTAATGCGATAACCTTCACCATCGACGGGGACAGCGATGGGGTTATTGCAGCGGGGGAGACAGTAACCTATTTCGTGACGGGCAATGCACTGCAGAGACAGGTCCAGGGCGTAAATCAGTCAGTGGTAGACAACGTCGACTGCCTTGATTTGGTATATCTTGACTCCAGCGGAGCGGCCCTGGCTTTTCCAATCGCGGCCTCAGATCTGTCCAAAATCAGGACGGTCCAGATCACCGTCGTTGCTAGGGCAGGAAGACAGGACAAAGGCTTTGTCAATTCGACACCGTTTCGAAGACAGCCGGCCCCCGGTTCGGCGCTGGGCACTCTGGGCAGCATCATCTACACGGCGCCTGGCGACAGTTTCAAGCGACGTGCATTGAGCGTAACCGTTAATTGTCGAAACTTAGGATAGTGACTAATGCCCTTTTCCAACGAACGTGGATTTACTCTGGTAGAAATTTTGGTGGCAGTCGTGGTGTTTGCCTTCGGAATGCTGGCGCTGTGCAGGCTTCAGGCGGCATCGGTTGTGAGCAATGCAACTTCCCAGGAACTCACCCAGGCAAACGTGCTGGCCCAGGGCAGAATGGAAACGATCATGAGTTGGCTCTATGACAATCCGGGAAATGGCCTTCCCTGGTTGGATGATGTAACCGGTGACGGCACGGGGAAGGACCTCGACGAGGACGCCGATGACGACTCTAACAATAAGGGCATTGTACCGTTCATATTCAAGAGCGCTGATTACGGCTTTGGCATAAATAACACAACGGCCGATTTGACGGGTATCACCCCACCCAGCGCCGTAACGGCTGACGGCTGTATTACCATCAACGCAAAGACAAACGCCGTGTCGGATTGCAGTGCTGCCCTCAACCGCAGCGTTGACTTCCGAATCTTTCACAACATTGTGGTTGGGCAGCCCATTCCGACCACAAAGACCTTCCGAGTCATAGTGGTCTGGCTTGACGGTAAAGGGGCGCCCCATAGCACTTCGCTCACTTCGACAAAAGCTGTGGCTTACTGATTGGCCATGGACCGAATGAATGGACGACCGGGGAGATGATATCAAGCGGTACAGTGTATTACTTCCGGAGAAAAACATGATGAATATCCTGAAAAACGAACGAGGCTCGGCGTTGATTATCACTTTGCTTATGATTGCACTCCTGTCGGTAATCGGCATTTTCTCCGCACAGACCAGCAAGGTCGAAAACAAGCTTGCCGGTAACGACAGACTGCACAAGGTAGCCTTCCACGGCGCCGAGGGAGGAATCCAGGTAGCCAAGGAACTCGTCGAGACGAACATAGAAGACAGAGGGAATTGGACTGCTAATACAGCCAGGCAGGGAGTATTCGTTAAAGAGGGGACCATCTATTCGAAACAGAGCCTCGCAGCAGATGAATATGCAACAGAATCGGATTGCCAGGCCTATTTCCCGGCAAATTGGGTCGCAGGACAACCGCGCACCAATATCAGGGTCGGCGGCAACCAGGTGCTTTCCCCAGGCAGTGCGATCATGATGGTTGCGGGCTATGAAGGCAGAGGCAAGAGCGCAGCACAGGGTGGTGTTTACATTGTTTATGATATCCGTTCCGAACACCACGATCAGGATAACAGTATGGCGCGCATCCTCTCTCGGTATCGACACGTTATGTAAATGAAGGAGGTTTGGATGAGCGGCAAGAATTCAGAATTATGGATTTCTTTGGCCTGCCTAGTGCTCGCTCTAACGGTGTTCCGAATATCCGGCGCCTGGGCAGCGGGCAGTACAGCGGTAAAACCTGGAGTGCAGGGCAATATCGGCGTCAAACCGGGAGTGCAAGGTCCATCTGCCGACCCTGAAAAACAAAAAGGGGTTGACGTAGAGTGGCGCACAGGACTCATCACACTTGCTCCGCACACTTCGGTCAAGACAAAGCAAACCATGATATCGATCAGCAACAGCCCGTACGTTCTCAGCAAGGATCTCGTGATAGTGGAAAGATACGAGGAAAAGCAGGGCAGTCGCTCCGAGAGAATCGTAGGCATGGCTGCACTGGCCCTGGGAAAGAGAATTTTTTTTGAACTCACGGGGGCCGATAATAAAGTCATCACAAGAATTGCGATCGATTCGATACCAAAGAGGAACTAAGATGAAAAGTCTTTCAGAGGCGCCTTTGGCTGTGACGTTGGAAAGCGGCCCAGCTTCACTTACTTATGAAAGTTGGGACGATTTGCCCCTTGGCTCGGCTGATTTGCTATGGATTGGATAACAAAGATGCTTCATCCTAGACAGGACAGGGGCATTCTTTCTACACTTTGGGAGGGGACAAGAATGGATTCATTATCAAAGCAACAACGCGTTAAGGTCATGCGCATCTGGCCGTTGATTGTTGCATCGACTTTGTTCCTTGCCGTCTCAACCGCTTCCTGGTGCAGCGCATCTAAGAACACCATGGCGTCCTATTATGCTTCTCCGCCTTTTGTTACCTCCGCGGAAAAACCTGCTGTCATGCTAATATTTGACAACTCCGCTAGTATGCATGAATTCGCATACAAAGAAAAAGAAGTAATCTATATTTATTCAAATGAAAGCCCACCCACTGCTTACCCCAGTGGTTACTATGGGCTCGACGGCACCAAGTTTGCCTCTGCGGGATTCGTTCCAACAAAACCCTATTACGGCTATTTTGATCCTAAGAAATACTACATTTATGACGGTACGAATAAATATTTTTCAGTTAGCTCCTCCGGAGACTGGAACGGAAACTTCCTCAACTGGCTTTTCATGAAAAGAAGCGATGTGGGCAAGAAGGTCCTGACAGGAGGGAAAACCAGCGCCACCGATTCCACAGTGCTCATGGTGGATAGGACAGACCTGGCATCGAGCGATAGCATACACGACCGAGGCAGGTGGAAGGTCTATAACGATAAAACACCGGTCACCGACTTGAATGGCGCCACCAAACACATGTCACCCTACCACGACAAATGGGTCATGCAATTCGAACAATACAACAACGATCCAGAAAGCGATCCGGCAGAGGCGATCATTTACAAGGTCCAAAGCATTTCAAATGAAGGGACTTCAATTGAATGCTGGAAGCAGGCGGAATCAAACTTCGACGGCGCTAGAACTTTCGCCGACCCCTACATGGTAAGGGTAAAGGTGGATTCCACTCCTCATGGAATAGTCCAGGACTCCTCTGACAAACTTCGGTTCGGGCTCACTTTTTATGATGACGATGGCGGCAACTATAATGGCGGGAAAGTAATTGAACCGATAGGTAGCGCAACGAACGGTATTGTCTCATCCATTAATTCGGTTTACCCGAACACCAATACGCCGCTGGCAGAGACTCTGTATACAGTGGTGAATTATTTCATGCGGGGCAAAGGCTCAGATTACTCCACCCGATATTATTACTACGAGTCTGATGAAAATGGCTATCTGTATCCTGACTCCTCCAATACGGCCCATAATAATTCTATAGATCCTTACTACTTCAATGATCTTCAACAATTCGTGCCTTGCGCAAAAAGCTTTGTCATTCTCATAACTGACGGCGAACCTACCAAGGATCAGAATGTCCCGGATGATCTGAAGCATTATGCAGGCGGCACAACAGTCACTTACCCCAACGAAGGCACCGACTATCTGAAACACGTGGCTTATTATGCTCACAAAGAGGACCTCAGGGTCGATCTCGAAGGTGAGCAAAACCTGTCAACATATACTATCCTCGCTTTCGGTTCCGGGTCCGACCTGCTCAAGGAGACAGCCCGCTACGGCGGCTATGTTGACGTGAATCATAATGGAGAACCCAACAATAAGGATCAGGAACAAGGCGCTTCTGTGAGTCTCAGGGAATGGGACTTCAATGGAGACGGTTCTCCGGATAATTACGCCACCGCGGAATCCGGCGAGGACCTTGAGAATGCGATTCTGAAGGCGATCAACTCTATCCTGGCAAGGGTATCATCCGCAACAGCAGCCTCGGTCATCTCCAATACACGGTCTGGCGAAGGCGCCGTCTACCAGGCGGTCTTTTACCCCCTTTTTGAAGACAGTCTTCTTAACAAAACCTCCTGGGCAGGCGAAGTTCATGCACTTTTTCTCGACCCCTATGGAAACATGCGGGAAGACACCAATGGCAATGGGGTTCTGGATCTCAAAGAGGACTTGATAATTCGCTACGAAGTGCTCGCCGATAGCACCACCCAGGTACTCAGGTTTAAAGATGATAATGGAAATTGCATTCTGGAAAGCACAGAGATCTATCTTGATGAAAATGGAAACGGCACTATAGAAAGCACTGAGACCACACTCATCTTACCGCCCACTAATATTAAAGGCATAAAATATCTGTGGAATACCTCGAACTGGCTCAATGAAATCACCGATTCGGACGTTATCACCCAGAGGACATACGCTTCCGCAGATCGCAAGAGATACATTTTCACAAGCATAGATGCAAATAAAGACGGCATCCCCGATTCCACCGTGGATTTTACCTGTCCTACCGATCCCAGCGACTCGGACCTTACCAATACCGCAACAGTTTTTCCATATTTGCACACTCACACGCCCTTTACCTCTCCTGCGGGCAGTATGGGAATCACGAACACGACCAGTGAGATAAAGGCATTCAAGCGCCGCCAGACCAAGCGGGTAGTCAATTTCATTCGGGGCCAGGATCAAGCCAAGGATACCTCTGTAGGGACATCGACCATACCTGCTTTCAGAAGCCGACAGGTCGATTATACGGGTGGAACGGGTACGGCGAAAACCTGGCGCCTGGGAGACATTGTCCACTCCACGCCTACAGTGGTCAGTACTCCCGCAGAAAATTTCGACCTTCTCTATAGGGATGATTCCTACCAGGCGTTCTATTCCAAGTATAGGGACCGAAGGACCGTCGTCTACGCCGGAGCAAATGACGGCATGCTGCACGCCTTTAACGGAGGCTTCTACAATAAGGAAAACAAAGGCTTTGTCAAAAAGCTTGCAAGCGAATCCGAGCACGAACTGGGCAGCGAATTGTGGGCATACATCCCTTTCAATCTCCTGCCTCATCTTTACTGGTTGACCGACCCAAATTACTCTCATGTCTATTATGTAGACCTGAAGCCGAGGGTCTTCGATGCGAGGATATTCCCGGACGACGGACCTACCGGAACTCATCCCGGCGGATGGGGAACAGTCCTCGTCTGCGGCATGCGCCTCGGAGGCGGGGTGATCAACGCCGACATCGACAAGAATGATACTCTCGATGCCGGAGATCCGATAATGAGATCGTCCTACTTTATCCTGGATATCACCAACCCTGAAGTTCCTCCCACTGTCCTGGCCGAGTTTTCCTTTCCTGAACAGGGTTTTACGACCTGCTACCCCACCGTGCTCTTGACTACACAGCCAAGCGCACCGGCTGCCAGTTTCAGCCAGAACTGGCACCTCGTTTTCGGGTCGGGTCCCATAGACGAGGCTGAAGGCGCCGGATCTGCCGCTCTTTCGTCTTTTACGAGCACCAAGAGCGGCAAAATATATATGGTCAACCTGAAAGAAATCGCCAATCCCACAGGATCTGCGTCAATCAACACAATCAGGGGGGACGGCAGCAGCGCCCAGGCATCCTTCAGCACAACTGACGCCTACTACGCAGCATTGGATGAAAACACCATCATTTCTGATCCCATTTCCGTCGATTTCGACCTCAGCTACAGCGCGGACGCTATTTATTTCGGCACAATGAGCGGACTTGTGTACACCGCCAACAAGTGGTCGTCGGCTACCGTATATGCGGTAGGTGACCTGGTGACGCCGACTACCCCCAATGGATATATCTACCAGTGTATATCCGCTGGAACGTCGCTAAGTTACCCATCGAGATATAAAAGGAACACATATTATTCGCTCGGGGATGTCGTTGAGCCGAGGACACCTAACGGGTACTTCTATAAATGTGTCAAGGCAGGAAAAACGAGACAATCCGGCGATCCAAGTTGGAAAACAACAATTGGAGCAATCACCTACGACACGTATGGTTCGGATGCAGTTCAATGGGAGACAATCAAAAAGTACAGCGACGAGCCCACCTGGAGCACTACCGTTGGCGGGACAACTAACGACAACACCGTTGTATGGAAGACAGTCAAAGACGCCTGGGGCGGAAAGCTGCGGCGCATTGTTTTTGACGACGGCTATCCGGAAGGCGCCAAAACCATCAAACCGCTTGTTCCAAGCACCTGGGTAAAGGACAGCACCCTGATCGACCTGACGAACGTTCAGAAGGGGCAACCCGTCATGGCTGCTCCATCTGTTGCACAAGATGACGATGGGCGTTTCTGGGTTTTCTTCGGGACAGGCCGCTTCTTTACCCGTGACGATGCAGTAGGAACCAGGGGTGAAAACAAACAGAGCTTCTACGGCATCAAAGAGCCCCGAACTACAACTTCTCCATACAGACTCACCTACAATCCTGTTCTTTTAAATGAGCTGGTGAACGTCACCAACGCGAAGGTCTATGAGACCGGGGCAACGGTAACCGGAGTGACGGCAATCAGCAACTTCAACGTCTTGATGAACACGGTCGGCAGTGCTAAAGGGTGGGTAATGGAATTTCCGGGCACTGGTGAGCGAAACCTGGGGCAGGCGGCAGTCCTCGGTGAGCTCGTAACCTTCACGACCTATATACCCAGTCCTGATTATTGTACCTACGAGGGGACATCCAACCTGTATGCTCTCTATTACAAGACCGGTACCGCTTATAAGAAATCGGTCCTGGGACTGGATAGCAACGATCAGTCCGGCGGTAAATTTAACGTTTTGAAAAGCATCTCCCTGGGCAAAGGCCTCTCGGTTACCCCCAATTTGAGCACTGGGCAGGATGACGGATCGACCGCGTTTGTGCAACAGAGCACCGGAGGAATTGCGACCATCAAGCAAATCAATCCCGGAATCGTAAAGAGCGGCTACCTTTCCTGGGAGCAGGAAGAGTAATCCCGGGGCATCATGCTGGACCGGAACGGCGAGCAGGAGAATTTATTCATGTCGAAGCAATCAGGATTCACCCTTGTAGAACTTATGGTTGTCACTGCTATCGTCGCTATTTTAGCCAGTGTTGCGGCCCCCGCTTATATCAATTACATAAACCGCGCAGCACAGAGCGAAGCCATCGAGGTCCTTATGAGAGTAAGGATGGACCAGGAGTCCTTTCGAGCCGAAAATGGACGCTACGCTGGGACCCTCAGCCTGCTTCCATCATTTGGAAACACTGCCTCAGTGGGGAAATACTACAGCATCACAATAGGAGGAGCGGGCAACACAAGAATAATCACGGCATCGAGGGCGGTTGCCGGCACAAATGATATACTCATCATAACCACGAGCAATACATCGAGAGGGGTACCTGAAGTCACCCGGCCCGATGCTTTGAAGTTTTCCGTGTTCAAATGGATCTTCAAATAGACAGGTGGGGTTTACAAAGAGACCCAAGCTAATGGCACGTCTTCGCAAATAACCCCCCGTCCGAGTTCCGGACGGGGGGTTTTGTTTACTCATGGGGCTAATATTTTAGCCTTTGTGCTTTGTAGCTAACGCTACATTACTTCACAGGCGCGGCCTGGAAGGCGGCCCGCTGCTGGGCCTGCCAATCCTCGATCGGCTTCCACGGTCCAAGCAGGCGCTGCTCGAAGGTGAAGGGGTCGTTCGGAATCGCAACACCAATCGGAAAATACGAAGGCTTGAAGTAGTAGTTGGGAACTCCTGTCGCCGGATCGTTCCCGCCGAAGAAAGTCTCGGTCATGAAGCCCATGTCATGAGGCATCGAATCGATGTAGCCCGCGACATCCAGCGCCTGCTGCTCGCTCAGATTGGCTTCCCCAAGCGGCATGAATCTCTTGATGAGAGTGGCCAGAAGAGGTGCGGTGTACATTCCCTGTGCGCCTTTGGTGAAGGAATTCGTTCCCCACAGGGCAGGCACCCTGGCACGCGCCTCTCCCTCATCATAGCGGCCCTGGCCGGGGCCCCTGTCGCCATGGCATTCGTCACACCTCGACTGGTATACGCGCCTGCCGTTGTCGGCATTGGCGGTCATGCTCAAGCCGTTCGGATTCATGAGCGGCAAATCGTGGCCGGGGATCTTTTTCCAGCCGTCGGGCAGCGCAAGCATTTCGAGGTCCTTGATGCCTTCGGCCACCCAGTTGATATACGCTATCATGGCCTGCATTTCGTAAGAATTCTCATCGATCATCTGCCCATTCGCACAGCTTACCATGCACCAGTTGATGCGCTCGGCGATCAACCGGTTGTGGTTGCCCGCCCTCCAGTACTGCCCGGGAGGAGCATACTTGTCGCGCACCTGGAAGAAGGGGATGCCGCCCTCAGCCTGTCCGCCGGCGAAATGGCAGCTATCGCAGGAAAGGGTAGTCTTGATGATCGGCCCGCCGTCCGGCCCCTTATGGTCGCCCCACGGGCCAAGGGTAACCGGCGTATTGTGGATCATTTCGTAACCATCCTGCACCAGCAGGGATGCGCTCTTAACGTCTCTGCACTCGTACCAGTCGGCCATCGCGGCGCAGTCGGCCTGGACTGTCTCCGTTTTGGCGTCCGCTGCATTCGGAACCGCCAGCATTGCCAAAGCCAGGATCAGCATCAGCATTCTCATACATCTCTCCTTAGGTTGATACTTTAAATACCGACCCCCTTCATGGGGGTCTCGACTATGCTTCAGAGTGTATTCAGGAAGAGCCGCCGCTCGAGTTTTTTCGCGTTCTGAACAACAGGAGTTTCAAACACTCTCAATCCGCTACCGGTCGACCGAGTTGCGTTTCGACTTTGTGCTTCGGCCGTCATCACGACTAAGAAATAGCCGATTATTATAATTAAATCAATGATGACATTTTGTTACGCTCGATCTGAGAATACTTCTCTCTCTTTAGCGGTTCCTGGATGCTGAGGTAAGTGTTGAATCATTACTGAAGATCCCTGGCCAGTCTTGCCATGCCCGGTTCGAGGCGGAAGTCAAGGATTGTGCGAGGCAGGTAGGCATTTTCATAATACGGATGCGAATCATCACAGCGCATCAGACGAGCGTAGAAGGGTGGGCAAAGTTCTCCGTGCCCACCGCTTTTGAGGGTCAATTTTTTTTACCGTGCAGCACTTACTGCATCACCCAGACGGCCATGTTCCTGAACTCGCTCAGCACGTTCCGGGTGACCGAAGTCTTCAGGAAACTCCACATTCCCTCAGGTTGCGAATGGCCGAGACACACTATGCCGGTGTCATTTTCGCGGCACCAGGAGAGGATCTCGCGAGCAGCATCGCCCCTGTTGGGAATGAGCGCGATGCGGACCCGTCCTTTGTCGATCCCGTAACCGGTGAGGATCTCCCCTGCCTCACGCAGGTATTTGGTCATTTCCCGACCGCCCGGCGCCCCCGCCCAACCCGCGGCATCTTCCTTCAGATCATCCAGTGGCAATGAACGTGGCGTGGAGATGGACTTAGATGCGTGAAGCAGCGTGATCTTTATCCCTGTATCCGAAAGCATGTATCCTGCATGATCCGCAACCCGCAGGGAAGCATCCTCGTTTATGATGCAGATGGCGGCGCTGCCGGTTGAGACTTCCCCTTCCGTGAACCATAAGGGGCTGGTGAGGCAATGCTGGAGCAGGGCCGATGGTGAGTCTCCTTTAAGAAAACCCTCCAGGCTGCTCGTTATCCTCCGCTGCACCAGGATCGCATCGACTTTTTTGATATCTGCAAGAAGACAGGCGTGCCTTGCCACCGTCATCTCCTTTTGCTGAAGATGTTCCTGTATCAATTCTTCGGTAAACCCAGCCCGGAGCAAAACCTTTTTGGCATGATCGAAGATCCGCCGTGTCTCCTGGTGGCGCGACTGCATCAGTTCTCTTTTCTTGTTCAACAGTGCGGGTGACTCGGCAGCCGTTCCGGAGTAAGCCGGTGGAAGAGGCTGAGCAAAATAACACAAGATCAGGTTCACACTCCTGAAGTCGGGGTAGAGCGCTTGAACGAAGCTGATGGGCCGAAGTGCCTCATCGGTTCCGTCTATCGGCAAAAGGAGACATTTTGAAAGATTGGGCATCGTCGACATAGCAGGTTCCGAACTGTTGAGAGCTTAGCTCGCCCTGATTTAAAAGACCATTCCTTTTTCTAATAAGAATTTCGCCAGGGCCTCGCAATCCTGCGCCACCCAGTCTGCTCCGGCCTCGAGGAGTTGCTCTTTTGTCGCACTGCCGCTGCAGACTCCGGCGGTGCGAACACCGGCGGCCTTTCCCGTCTGAATGTCCAACGGATGATCGCCGACCATGACGGCCGTTGCCGGATCGGCGCCGATTGCTTCCAGAGCCCTCACAAGATGAACCGGATCGGGTTTCGGGGACGGCACGTGGTCGCGGGCGAGAAATGCAGCGCAGCAATCGCTTATATCCGGAAATACCATACGTACTGCCGCAGCACAATTTCTGGTTATTATTGCACTTTTCAGTCCCCTGCCGGCGATCTCCCTGAGAAGTGGACGCGTAAAAGTGAAAAGCGCTCCCTTCCCGGCAGCTTCAATTTCAATTTCGGCAATGAGTGCAAGTGCTTGCTCCCGAAATACGATAGCCCTGCCTCCATTTGACTCTTTGATTCTCTTCTCAAGCCAGGAAAGCCACTCCAGCACGGGGAGAGAAGGCGGTGGCGGAGCAGGGGCGAGGAATTCCCCGGCAAGGGCGTTCAATCTGAGCTTCATCTCGGTGAAATCAATATGAAGCTCAGCCAGCGTACCGTCGAAATCGAAAATGAAGGACTCTATCTTCAAGACCGTGCAGAACTCCAACTATTTCATACAGTTTAATGAAAGATGCTGATTCCTGTTGCGAAAGCGCATTTGTCTGCATTATGTTCACTACAGCATCCGGTCAACGGGCGCCATACTAATCTCAAGAGGAAGGGTGGACAAGCTCAAATGCCTGCTGCGGGGCTTTCCTGAACGAGTATATATAATGCCGGTTCCAATTTTGAGTTTCGACCAGATCATTGACGGTCTTCTTTCCACAAAGCACCCCTATTACTCCAATTACCTGGCGATGTATTCAAGCTGGTACGGCGGCATCATCACCGATCCGGCGCTCATGATGATTCCGCTGGACGACCACATGGTGCATCGGGGCGATGGAGTCTTTGAAGCCATACAGTGCACAAACTGGAACATTTACTTGTTTGAACGCCATCTGGACAGAATGGACCGCTCCCTGGCGACATCCTACCTGCAGGCGCCCGCAGACCGTTCCGGCATTATCGGGATTGTCCGCGACACCATCCTGGCGGGCAACTCAGGCGACTGCCTTATTCGAATTTTCGTTTCACGCGGACCTGGAAGCTTTGGAGTCAGCCCCTACGAATCCATCGCCAACCAGCTCTATGTTGTGATAACCGCTTACAATCCGCCCGACCCGGAAAAATACCGCAAAGGGATAACACTCGCCACCAGCAGCGTTCCAATCAAGAGCGATTATTTTGCTACCGCAAAACATTGCAACTACCTGCCCAACGTACTCATGAAAAAAGAAGCTACCGATAAAGGCGCCTATTTCCCGGTATCTCTGGACGAGAATGGATTTCTGGCCGAGAGCGCCACGGAAAACATCGGTATAGTGACAAAACATGGCGAATTGCTCGTACCGCGCTTCTCACGGATACTTCGCGGCACCACGGTGACGAGGGCGCTCGAACTTGCCGCCGAATTAACGGGCAACGAACTCGCCTCTGTCGCCGAGGCCGACATCACTCGCGAGCAAGCCTATGATGCCGCGGAGATTCTGGCATTCGGCACTACCTTCGGCGTACTTCCGATCGTGAAATATGACGGTAAAGTAATCAGCGACGGTCATCCCGGAAAGGTATTCCGGCGCCTGCTCGACCTTATTACTGAAGACCAGTCGAGCAACCGGGACATGTTCACGCCGGTGCGGCCCTGAATCGGCACGGGCGCCGAGAGCACGCTGAATGAGAGACCTGTGAACTGACCGGCCGCCCTTGTGATGGGGTGTCATGCCCGCTCGACCTCTTTTTTGGCTCACACTCTCCTTTATGCTCGGAATCGCGGCTGATCGCCTTATCGGCGGGAAACTGCCCGGCGCCGCCTGCCCCTTGGCTCTCGCCTCGCTTTTTCTCCTGTTTATCCTGATATTTCTCGCTTACTTCCGCCTGAAAAAGGCGCAGTTCGTACTCTCGATTGTACTGTTTGCAGTACTTGGAACCTGGGCCGCGTATTGCTCCGGACCTCGAATCTCTTCCGGGCGCCAGTTGCTCCTCAATCGGCAGCCGCTCTCTTATATCTCTGAGGTCTCGGCGCCCCCGGAATATCATCCGGATAAGATCCGTATCCCCCTGCGCCTTCTCTATGCCTTATCAGCCGAGGAAATGGTCCCGGTCGACACCGGTGCTCTTTTGACTATTCCGCGCGGGAACCCTTCATCACCACCGATCTTCTACCTGCCTGGAGACAGGTTGATCGTCCAGGCCCTTTTCAAGCCCTTTCGCAGCTTCAGAAACCCTGGCGGCTTTGATTACGTTCAATACCAGGCAGACAGGGGTTTCCATGCTCAGGGATTCCTACGAGACGAACGGCTGGTCGTGAAGCTTGCTCCGGAACACAAATTCTCTCCCTACTCCACTATAAATGATGTCAGGAGGCGCATAGAGCTTTTCCGCCAGCAGGCGCTCATCTGGCTCAAGCGCATACTCAATCCGGATTCCGCTGGTTTCTACGCCGCACTCGTCCTGGGATACCAGAATCAACTCGATGCCAGGCGTCAGGAACTTATCAGCCGGACGGGACTGAATCATGTGCTCTCGGTTTCCGGGCTGCACCTCGGACTGGTAAGCCTTATCGTTTTCTGGTTCGTCCGACTTGCGGTACGCGTCTGCTGCCCTTCCATTCTCAACCGGATAAGCGATAAACAGATTGCAGTATGGCCGGCCCTTCTTTGTGCAGTCCTGTACGCCTTCCTGGCAGGCTTTTCAGTCCCGCCCATCTGGAGATCGGTCCTGATGCTTGCCGTCTGCTTCGGGGCAAGTTTCCGGTATCGGCACGCGGATTCGCTGACCGTTCTTGCACTGGCAGCTCTTGTCATCCTCGCAATGGCCCCCGATTCTCTTCGGCAGATCTCCTTCCAGTTCACCTTCGCATGCGTTCTGGCTATTATCCTGGTATATCCGAGGCTTCAACACCTCAGAGTATCGGGGACATTCCCCTTTCTCGGACGCGATACCATCCAGGGAAAGATCATTTCTCAATTCGAGGACGCCTTTTGGGTCTCAATCGCTGTGAGCGCGCTCGTTCTCCCGCTCACGGTTTATTACTTCAACGGGTTTTCTCTCGCCGGATTTGCCGCAAATATCCTGCTGGTGCCCTATATCGGGTTCGTCATCCTACCTGCCGGCCTATTGAGCGTGGTCTTCTTCGCTCTGAGCGAAACCCTCTCCTATCCTGTTACCATTGCCTGCGAATTTCTTCTCTCTCCGGCGCTGTGGCTCATCGAGTGGTTCGGGAACCTATCCTGGAGCTATTTCTGGACCGGAAGCATTCCCCTGGCGTGGCTCCTGGTGATTTATGCCGCTCTTTTCTTTCTGCTTTTCCCCACCTCGCGGAGGACCCGGACTGCCGGCATCACCGCACTTGCCTTCCTACTTCTTTGTTCCTGGGCAATAAATGCTGTCAGCGGAGCGAAAGAAGGCAAAATGCTCCGGATCGATGTGATCGACGTCGGTCAGGGGACTTCAACCCTGGTGCGGTTTCCTTCAGGGAAGACAATGCTCGTGGACGGAGGAGGTTTTGCCGACAACTCATTCGATATCGGACGAAGAGTAGTGGCGCCGTTTCTATGGCATGCGGGCGTGCGCGCTCTGGACCACGTGGTCCTCTCTCATGCTCATCCCGATCATGCAAACGGACTTCGGTTCATTCTCTCACACTTCGATACGGGCTTTTTCTGGACGAGCGGGACCGGCCCGACCGGTTCAGAGGGTATCGATTCCATCCTTCAGGAAATTGCATTGAGACGCAGGATATCAATGAGGACTTTCCCCGAACTCCTGGATACTCTCGAATTCGGCGACAGCCGAGTTCACCTGCGCCACCCAACCCGGGATGTTCAGCAAAACCGCCACGGCTGGGATTTGAACGATCTTTCGCTCGTTCTAGAAATCACCTATGGCGCTACCTCGATCATCCTGCCCGGCGACATCGGAGCAAATGTAGAAAGCGAAATCGCTCCCACATTCCAGGGCGGCAACCAGACTATCCTTGTCGCTTCTCATCACGGCAGCGAATCGTCAAACAGCGAAAAACTGCTGGACGTCCTTCGTCCCTGTGCCGTAATCTTTCCATGCGGCCATGACAACCGATACGGTTTTCCGGCCCCCGGCGTCATCAGGCGGTGCACCGAACGCAATATACCTATCTACAGGACGGATCTTCACGGGGCGATCCACGCCGTTTCCGATGGACGGCAATGGTCGCTGACAACAGAAGCGAGAGATTGACAGACTATGCGCACTTATTTCTTCGGAGACCTTCACGGCAACCCGGATGCACTGGATGCATGCCTGAAACACCTGGAAGAGAAAAAAGCCGACGCGGTCTATTGCCTGGGCGACCTGGCGGGATGGCTCCCTTTCGGGGACCGGACCCTGGAGCGGATTCGCTCCACGGGCATCCCGACAGTGGCCGGAAATCACGACCTCCTGGTAGCTGGAGCGATCACCGACCGGCCGTATCAAATAGACCGAATGCAGGCTACCGCATACAACGCAGGCCTGTTGTTCAACATGGAAGGCGCTATCGACTACCTTCTTAGCCTGCCGCTGATCATCGAAAAAGACGACTTCACCGTCGTGCATCATTCCCCGTTCGATCTACCCGGGGCGGATTCTCCCCTCGGCATTCACTGCTTCGATTACCTCGACGACGTGGCGCTTGAGCGGGCTGTTCCCCGATGGCGAGAGTACCCTGTGAGGCTCATCTTCAGCGGCCACGATCACGTTCCGTCTATTTTCGAGTTGACCAGGCAAGCAGAGCTGAAGATTCACCGGCCCGGCCTGGTGGAATCTCTCACTCTACCGCTTACCGATGGTTCACGCTACTGGGTGAAAGCCGGAAGTGTCGGCGGGCCGTACCGTGACGGAGTGCCTGTCGCCAATTCCGCCCTCTACGATTCGGCAGCCGGGACCATCTCCCTGTACCGTATCCCGTATGATACCAGCCGGCTGAAGAAATCTCTTTCATCACACACTTTCTTTCGAAACCTGCCCACCATGAAGAAGTATATGGATCTTTTGTGAGTAAAATACGTGAAGGGATACCACCTGGGTGGTAAAGCTCTTGCTTCAAGGGAGGCCCTCCATGACCGGGAAAGTCTTCGTTGACACCGATATTTCATTTTTACCATGCCCTCAATTCTCGTGAAAAGCGAGGACCCTTTCAATCTCGTCGATTGTCGTCATACCACGCAGTACCTTTTTCAGGCCGTCATGGCGCATGGTGTTGAATCCTATATTGGCGGCTTCGGCTTCGATATCGAGAATTGATGCATCCCGAGCTATCAGCGACCTGATGCGCTCGTTCATCACAAATACCTCATGAATAGCCAGTCTGCCGAAATAGCCGGTTCCACTGCATTCCGGGCACCCTTCTCCCCTGAAAAAGGTTGCGGATCTCCCTGAAAGGTCTCCGTCAAAGTACTTCGCCAGTTCTTCCCCTGAAACGGTATAAGCCTTCCTGCACCGATCGCATATCCTGCGAACAAGTCTCTGTGCCATTACCCCAATGATGGAAGGGGCAACCAGGAAAGGCTCCACTCCTATCTCAACCAGTCTCACAATTGCCTGCAGTGCGCTGTTGGTGTGCATCGTCGCAAGCACAAGATGTCCCGTCAGGGCGGCCTGGGCAGCAATCTTCGCGGTTTCGCCGTCACGGATTTCTCCGATCAGGACCACGTCCGGGTCCTGGCGCAGGAAAGAACGCAGGGCCTTGGCGAAATCGAAGCCTATCTCGTGATTGACCTGGAGCTGGTTGATGCCCTTGAGTCTGTATTCCACCGGGTCTTCCACCGTTACGATGTTGATTCCGGGTGTGTTGAGATGCTTGAGAATGGAGAATAGCGTGGTAGTCTTACCGCTGCCGGTAGGACCAGTGACGAAAAAGACCCCGTTTGGGCTTCCGACCACGCGTTTGACTTTGCTGAAATTACTCTCGGAAAGATTCAATGCCTTCAGATCGGGAACATCTTTTGAGGTAATCTGCCCCAAAAGGCGGAGGACGATCTTTTCACCATATATGAACGGAACGGTTGACAATCTGAAGTTGACGGTTTTGTTGCTCAACTCAAGCTTTACACGCCCGTCCTGGGGCCTCCTTTTTTCTGTGATATCAAGATCGGCCATTATCTTGAGTCTGGAGACCACAGGCTGCAAAACACTTTTCTCGAATTTCATCTTCTCCTGGAGCACGCCGTCCACACGGAATCTTACCCTGACCATGTCTTCCTCGGGCTCGATATGAATATCGCTGGCTCGCTCTCTTAAGGCCAACAGCATGAGGCACCGGACCACCTCAACGACATACTTGCCCTCCGCCAGCCTTTTCAGATGCTCGGCGGTTATTTCCTCCGCACGGGTGGGAGTCCCGTTTTCGGCCACCCGGGTCATCATGGCTGTCAGGGATTCCCCGAACTGGTATTGTATGTCGATTGCATCCGCAATCTGGGAAGGCAGGGAGAACACCGCGCTGATCGGCCGCCCCGCAAGTCTTTCAGCTTCTCTTATCAGAACCTCGTCCCTCGGGGTCGCTGTTGCCACGGTGAGAACGCCATCGATTTCATAGAGAGGAATCATCCGGTGCTTTGAAGCGAATTCGTGAGAAAGCTTTCTAACTGCGCCGGTCTGAAAAAGGGTTTTATCGAGGTCCACGTAGGCTACCCCGATCGATTCCCCCCATAGATTCCCAAGCACCGGAAGGGGCGCGATATTTCCGCGGACGAGGTACTCCAGGAGGGCGAACGCATCGCCTTTGCACCGGGCAATGAGCCGCTGGGAGTCGGTCGAGGTCAGGAATCCTCTTCTTTCAACCAATTCCATGAATCGTGTCTGACTGATCATTCTTTTCTCTGAGCTTTCTTCTTTTCCTGAAGCATCCGCTTGATATCTGCCTGGGACACCCTGGAACTTGATTGACTCCTGTCGAACTCCTCATCCTGCTTCACTTCCGCCAGCATCTTATCCAGGTCATACTTCTCGACCACCATGCCCGCTCCCCCTGTTCCTGTTGAAATCCACCCAGGTCTCTTTGATAATCTCCTTAATGCCTGCGATTGGAGTATCCTTGAGGATATAATTGGCCGCTCCCTTTTGAAGGCACCTTTGGACAGTCTCCATATCGGCTACTGACGTAAGCATGATTACGAAAGCGGACGGAAAATCCCGAATGATATTGCCGAGAGCATCGTCTCCGCTTCTGCCCGGCATGTTTATATCGAGCAGAACCATATCAGGCATTTCCCTTTGGAAAAGGATTTCTGCTTCACCGGCTGTGCGCGCCTCGCCAACAACCTCCACCCCCATTGATTTGAGCGTAAGCTTGAGCATCGAACGGATATGAGATTCGTCATCACAGATAATGGCTCTTGGTTGCATTGCGCTCCCTCCCGGGCTGCTTCCCGGATTATTCCTCCGCAGCAGGATTTAAATCCTGTCGCCAGGCCAGCGGATAGACTGCTGAAAAAACGGTTCCCCCATCTTGCGTACTCTCGAAGAAAACGCTGCCGCCAAGATAGCGCTCACTCAACAGTTTCAGGCTATACGTGCCAAGGCCGCGTCCTTTTCCTTTCGTCGAAAAAGATCTCTGGAAAATCTGAAGCTGAATGTCACGTGGGACGTAGGCCGGGTTATGCACCCAGAACCTGATCCGGTCATTTCCGCAGCGCTCGCACCCCATGGTGACCGTATCTCCTTCGATGCTCGCTTCCAGCGCATTCTTGAGCATGTTGCCGATAACGCGCATCAGGAGAACCCGATCGCTCTGCAGCTCAATGGACTCTGCGCCCTCGCCCAGGCGGATTGTCATTCCCCGGGTCGTTTCCCGCAAAGCATGCAGGTCCTTCAGCTTCATGAGAATATCCAAGCTGTTTATCGGCCCCGGGTTGCACTTGAGTTCATTGTTCTCAGCCGCCGTGAAGTCCCTTTGAGCCCTGATCTCGTCCACGAGCAGAGCTGCTCCTCCGTGAATCATTTTTCTAAGCTCGTCGAGTTCTTCCTCACTCGCCAGGCTCAACAACTCCGAGAGCCCCCTTACACCAACGGCTGTATTCATCACATCATGAAAAAACAGCCTTTCGAGCATTCTTCTTCTCTTTTCGTGACTTATGTCCCGTATTGCTTCCATGGTGAATCGCTCACCGCAGATCGGCAGAGGGGAGCTTCTAAACAAGAGATCGAAAGCATCCGCCGTTTCCTTCTGGATGATCCGGCATTCCTGGACATCCTCAAACCCCCTCTGCGCATGCAGAATTGCCTTGACCGCGCCGCAGGTGCCACAGGACTCGGTGGTTCCGCATCCTCCCGCCGACTCGAAAGCATGGGTGCATTTGAGCGCCTCTCCCGGTCGAAGTCCGATTACGGGACCTGAGCCAAGCATTTGAGCCACCTCGACAAAGCGCTCATTCGCATAGACAATCTGCCGCTCCGGGTTAAGGATGATAACCATATCCGTGACCGCCCCAAGCAGTTTGTCCAGATTGTCCAACTCTCTCACAACTTTGGATTGCCTCTCCACCACCTCGTCGGCAGCCCGCTCTGCGGTGGCAAACTGGGTGTCTTCACTATCGGCGCCGCGCTCCATTCACCTTCCTCTTCATTACTGATTATCGCAACATCACCCGAATTTCATGCTCCGCAGGCGATTGTCTTTGCCGGCCTCTTATACTGATAATTCCACCACACGTTTTATATCGGGTACTTCGGATCATCACTGGAGTCTTTCACACTTCCGCAACCGCATCGAACATTTTGAGGAGCTGTGACTGTATCAACAGGGCCATTATATTGATATACAGCAACACAAATGATGCCGAGCGCCATGATTACCAAAACCGAGCATCTTCGAGATCACGCAAGGAGTTTTTCCATGAAATCGAATTCGACAAATCCCCTGAATTATCTTGAATGGAGTATCCCTGTTCTTGCGGGTTTGTTTATGCTGATGCTGCTATTCTGGCCATCTTTCGCCTACACGGCGGACTCCGGAATTGAAAGGCGCAAGTGTGTTCCGACCCCCCGGGACAGCCTTGGCCCCTTCTACAAGCCGGGCGCCCCCGAGCGTCAAAAAGTGGGTGAGGGGTATGTGCTGAAGGGTTTGGTCAGGTCGGCCGCGGATTGTTCCGCGCTGTCGAGGGCAAAAATTGAATTCTGGCTGGCCGGGCCGGACAAGCAGTACGATGACGCCCACCGTGCTACGCTATATTCCGATGCAGACGGCGAATATCATTTCCAGAGCAATTTTCCGCCTCCATATATGTCGCGTCCTTCACATATCCACATCAAAGTGAGCGCTCCGGGGCATAAAGATCTGGTCACGCAACATTATCCGGGCAAGGGAAAAAAAGAGGCTCTCTTTGACCTCGTTCTGGAGCCGTCCGGCAGCGCCGGGTAATTACCGCTTTGCGTCCTGAAACCGTCTGAATCATCCTCTTTGCCCGAGCAGAGCCGGTG
This sequence comes from uncultured Syntrophobacter sp., assembly GCA_964539645.1. Taxonomy (GTDB): domain Bacteria; phylum Desulfobacterota; class Syntrophobacteria; order Syntrophobacterales; family Syntrophobacteraceae; genus SbD1. The sequence goes on along the minus strand of CAZIJV010000038.1, from coordinate 2,327 downwards.
ACATCATGGTTTCAGGACATTGTCCCGGTCGAGGGTATTCTCAGACTACGGATAATCAATATTGTTTTGTCACTAAGCCGCCAGCTTCCCTGAAAACATCAGAAATACTCACCCTCTTGCTTCCCCCGGTACGTTCCTTGGATCAGCACAACACAACACCAATTCATTCAAACAGCTTGCCCGTAGGTGAAAGACCCTGCCGCGCAACATCCCCAGACAAGGAGGAACAAACAATGAAAAAATTCACATCCGTCCTGATTGCAGCCGCCCTTTTCCTGCCATGCGCGGCAGATGCGTACACGGACCTGGAACGACTGGGCCAGAAGATCTATCATGATGAGAATCTATCCAAGAACAACAACCAGTCGTGTGCAAGCTGCCACACGCGATCGGCGGGCTTCGCCGATCCCGATAACAGGCAGGGTCGATTTCTGAGTCCCGTCTCAAAGGGATCGGACCCTACCCTTTTCGGCGGCAGAAATGCGCCGACAGCGGCCTATGCCGGCTTCAGCCCGGTCTTCGAATGGAACGCCGTCGATGAACTCTATATCGGCGGTCTTTTCTGGGACGGCAGGGCAACGGGCAAGACCCTGAACGATCCCCTGGCCGAACAGGCCCAGGGCCCCTTTTTCAATCCGGTGGAAATGGCCCTGACACAGGCCTCTGGAGATCCGAAGGGCAAGGAAGTCGTAAACCGGGTCATGCAGTCGAGTTATCGTGGCCTCTTCAAGAAAGCCTGCGGCGACCCCGCGACGTTCGCAGAATTTGAAGCAGCCTTTGACTGCATCGGCAAGGCAGTGGCCGCCTTCGAGCGGACTGACCACTTCTCGCGATTCAATTCAATGTTCGATGCTTTTCAGCTCGAGCAGGGCGGCGATGTCAGCTCATTCGGAGTGGACGCCAACGGAAATTACGTGGGCGTGCCGGAACACTTTCAATCCTGGTTTCTCAACGAGACCCAGGCAAAGGGCCTGGCCCTTTTCAACGCAGTAGACAAAGGTAAATGCGCCCTGTGCCATCCTACCGGCAATCATGATGAAAACGCGCCGCCCCTGCTTACCGACTTCAGCTTTGACAATCTCGGCATTCCTTTTAATCCGCGGATAGCCGCCATGGGCGGGCCTCAGCCGATCGATTACGGCTTGGGCGCGAAAACCGCCATCCTGACAAACTCCGAGCCCCCGGTGCTCATGAAGAAATACAGGGGAAGCAGCACAAAGAAAGTATCCGTGGTGGCATCCGAAGCCGGCAAGCACAAGGTCTCCACTCTCAGGAATATAGCGAAGAATCCCCCCTATGGTCACAACGGTCTCTTCGGAACCCTTTATGAAGTAGTGCATTTTTATAATACCAGGGATACCGGCGGGATGTGGGGACCTCCCGAAGTCGCGCTGAACGTCAATACCGAAGAACTCGGCAATCTCGGCCTCAACTATGAAGAGGAGGTCGCGATCGTAGAGTTTCTGAAGACCCTCTCGGACCGATAAACCGGCTCACTCTCGTATAGGGCCTTGCGCCCGTTCCTGGAACGAGGTCCAAAACCGGCGGGATAGCACAGGAAGCTCTGCATCCCAATCCTCATCTTGCCCGCAGAAAAACGCCCACAAGGGGCTATGCTACCACCTTCCGTGCGCCCTGTAACATTCCTGAACACAACCCGGCGCCGGTTGCGGGCATCGTAGATGTACTCGACATCCGCACTGCCGCACACGGCAGCGCACAGCACCAGGCAAAGCAACTAGCGAGCAAAAAAGGATTGTTTTTCCGGGTCTTTTCATTTGGTCTCCACAAAAGTAGAGCACATCATCAAAATCCCTGGAGATTCGTTCAAAAAAATCTCTCAGCAACTACTTGAGCAAACCTTTGGGACCTCTCATGGAAATCATGGTAAGAGAAGATTCCAGGAAATACATTCCTATCAGAATACATAAGTCCAAAATAATAAATAACGTCAGTGACAAGCCAATCTGATGATCTAATCATAAGCTATAATTGATATGGCATAAATGAATTTATCCAAACATCGGTACCGGAAAGTCCTTGCATAAGCCCTTCTGCAATGGTTGTGGCGCAATTTTCATTCAAGAAAAAATAGTCGTTTTGTAATTTAAACCCAGATGCTCCATTTGGTCCAACCCAGATGCCCCAACTGTTCGTAATCAAGCTATCATAATAGGCTTGAATTTTGCAATTGTTCACGGCGGCTGCGTCAACCTGCAGTTTTTGGTTTCAACCTTGCGTTCTGGTCTTGATGAACAAACGAAAAGACGCTGGTTCCCGCCTGAAGCCGCGGGAATCATCCATGCAAGGGGTTGCACCCCGTTGAA
>CAZIJV010000037.1:0-52945 GCA_964539645.1 uncultured Syntrophobacter sp. | reverse complement strand
ATAGTTGCGCCCTAAGTCTCTCGGAAAGTTTCGTAGGAATGACGATGCGTGGATACCGCGAGCCATAGAAGGGGGGTGCTGTTTTATCGCGCTCACCGTCAACCTGATCGTGGCGCAAGATCGGTGTGCACGATAACGATAACGCCGTGCGCACCCTGCGTGGTTCGGTTCTCTTGTGTGGATTTGTGGCAAGATTGAGAGTTTCATTCTCGTTCAAACCACGCCAAAGGCGTGGCTAAAAGCGTGGCCTGGAACGTGGCTCCTCGGCTGGATTCCGGCTCAGGAGCCCTGCCGGAATGACGGGGCAGGCGAATTCTGCGATACCCCGAGGAGTGCAAGTACGCCGGTTTGCCCTATACAATCTACATCGTAGCGATATTGACCGATCTTGCCAAAGGCCAGAGTTCCCATGGTTGTAGGTCCCCTTTCCTATGTCAAACCGGTTTGCCATGGATTCCCATCCACGTCATTCCGGCAGCGCATCTGAGCCGGAATCCAGCTCGGGGACTGCATCCAAGTGTTCTTCTGACTGCTTTAAAAAGCCCGGTTATGCTGCACTCTTTGCATGCTTTCCAAGTTTCGTCCTCGATAAAACCTCTTCCCAGACGGGGCGGCGCCGCTCTTATCTGACTTCAAAGTCAGAGGCTACGTTCAAACAGGCCGAAAACCGGCGGCCTCGGCTGGATTCCGGCTCAAGGGCGCTGCCGGAATGACGGGGATAATGATTGCCGGCAACAGGGCGGAGCGGTACTTAAGGTCTGGATTTTGCCTGGTGTTTCTTCGTGAGCTTCGCGTCTCCTTCGCGTTCTTCGTGGTTAAGAACCCACACTCCGCATAACCTGGCTAGCCTTCTTTTTGGTTGCGGCTATGCTGCTCCAGGTCAAAGCCCTGCATCGGCCGGCTCCTTTTTCCGGGAATGAAACCGCTGTCCGCCCCTACAGACCGGGCGCCGCGTGCGCCGGTCCGATGGGCTGGATTTGTCCGATGTCCAGGATGAGGAAGCGGGAGGGATCGAGGTTTCTTTGCCTGATCGTCCTCGCGAGGTCCAGTGCGGGATACCCGGCCGGTTCATCCCCCAGCCGGAACGTTCCCCACTGGGTCGGGATGAAATACTTCGCGCCGAGTTCGTGGAAGGCATCGAGGGCTTCGGGAATGCTCTTGTGGGCATAATGCATGAACCATCTCGGGTGGTAGGCCGTAGTGGACAGCAGAGCGTAATCGATCTTTGGGTATCGTCTTCCGATTTCCCTGTAGCCGACGAAGTATCCACTATCGGCGCCGTAATAGACGGTCGTCTCCGGGGTGATCAAAAGAAAGCCGGCCCACAGGTTTTCATTGACGCCCTGGCCGATTCGCCTGGACCAGTGCTGCGCCGGGAGGCAGACAAGCTTTTTTCCTTCTCCGAGGTCGATTTCCTGCCACCAGTCGAGTTCCCGGATCTTGCCGTCGTGGAGTGAGGCGAGGTACTTTTTCAGACCGAGAGGAGCGTAGATCTGTGAATCTTCAGGCAGGGAACGGATGCTCTTCGCGTCCAGATGGTCGTAGTGGTTATGGGAAATCAGCACGTTCCAGGAGGGCGATAGTTCTTTCAATTCCTCCCCGGTGATCGCGGGAGGAATTATCCGTTTGGGGAGAAAAGCCCTTTCCGAGAATATCGGGTCGGTGATCCAGTAGGCGCCGTTAATACGCAGGAGAAATGTGGCGTGGCCGATCCAGGCGATGAAATCCCCCTCGGGGCTCGCGAGAATCCGCTCCTTGAGATCAGGGATGAACCCGGGCAGGTGTTTTTTCTCCTCCTCCGAATACTCCGCCCTGGCCGACATTTTCCATTTGAGCACGCGCCAGAGTCCCCCATGCTCCATGCTCAGCCAGGGATTGAAGTACCGCCCGTCGCTGTAATGCGCGGCGTAGAGCGCTTCGACGTTCTGTTCCTCGACCTGCCGCCGCCATTTCGCTTCATCGAAAGGAGCGGGGTTGTGCACGCAGGAGAGCAGGAGGATACCCCCCAGAAAAGCGAGTACGAGAAAAATAATCGATTTTTTCATAAGCTACCCAGCTATCTGATACCGTAAAGGATTCGCTTCATTCTATTCTAAGGTTCATTCAGTTCATTGGCTCAGCGCCGTCAGTCGTTAATGACGGCGGATGCGCGATCGTCAAAGGGATTGGTTCGGAGCGCCAGGGAATAGAGGTAGGGATAGTGGGTGTTGAGATATCCCATATGAAAAAGCCAATGTACGGTGAGCAGCCTGTAGATTCTTGCCATGTCGCCGGACAGGTGCTTTTTGTCCGAGGCCGGCGACTCGGCCAGGTCATCCCGGTTCAACAGTTCATCACGAAGATGAAAGATCGCCCGAAGGACTTCGGTAAACGATTCCTGCTCGAGGAGGGAAGGGTTTTCAAGAAGCCTGAGCAGAAATTCTCCTTTAGAGGCGACGAAATGCCTCAAGCTCTCCATATCCAGCTTGTCCACCTGTATCTCGAAACGGAATCCGGGCAATTCGCGCGCCTTGTCTCGAAACCGGGCCTCCGTCCAGTCACTCGTCGCCGACAGTTCACCGGCAAGCGCACTTCGTTCCCGATCCGCGGCGGCAAATATCCTCATGAGCCGGACGCCCATTTCGCTGAAGAACAGGCTGACGATAATATTCTGCTTCTGAATCCTGACTGCTTTGTCTCTCCAGCCGATCATAATGTTGGCTATACCACTCGTGCTTCTTCAGGATAGCCTGGACCCGGCAAGCGCTGCCCCCAGGCATCCGGACCTACCCGCCGCCATTGTACCACACCTTAGAGTTCCTGCCTTTGTATCTAATAGCTGCGGGGAAGGTCAAGGAATGCATTTCGGAATACCCGGATGACAAAAAGTGCAGGGCGGAGCGAAAAAAGTTGCTGCCGCCCGTGCAATTATTGTAACCGCCCTCCCGGCTGAAACTTCAGAGCCTCATAAAACAGCCTGCAGCAAGGCTTAAACGGGCATGGCACGCGTTATGCTCTATCCTCATGTCAAGTTGAGTTATTCAGATCGGATTTAACCAGTAGCAGCGATATAGGAGGCAAAGGCCATGAAACTCATCGCGAAAATAAAGAAGACTTTGGTGTTAACTGGAATGCTTGCTCTGCTTTTGGCGCCTGCAACGGGATATTCCTGGACCCATGATCAGAACTTCGGGCGTCACAACGGCTACCGGACCTATCACAGCGGCTCTTACGGCCATGGGTACAATGCAGGTCATTATCGTCACCATAACGGCCGGGGCTGGAATGACCATCGGTCCCATTACGGCTATTATGCTTCACCGTTCAACTTCTTCTTGCCTGGATTTTCTTTCTTCATCGGGCTGTAGAAGGCATGAACCGACAAGGCGGCGAAAAAGCGCCTTTCGTTTAACAGGCGGGGCCGAAATGGCCCACGCCTGTTGACTGAAAAGTGGGCGGTCTTCTAAGAGAGTGTGCACAGAGTGCAAAAAATTGCGGCTGAATGTGCAAATATTGTAACCGGACCCAAACCCTTGCTGTTTTGAAAACCCCTGATACAGCCGCAGGCAAGGATTTGCAGACATGGCACGGTCTATGCTCATCTGGCCGGCAACTGCCGGCAGGCTCACAGAAAATAGCGTGCCGTCGCTATAAGGATGATAACCGGACACGGCCTGGCCGCCGGGTTGATAGTTTAGTAACAAACAAGGAGTTTCCCATGGATCTAAAGGACCTGATCGCTCCGCACCACCGTGAATTCGGTCTCAGTTGTCAGAACTGCAGGCACCTGATGTTGGAGTACGACACGCAATTGCGCGGAAAAGCAGTGTGGGTCTGCAACCAGAAACCGGCTTATTCCGAACTGGAAGCCTTTCCCTTCAATTATGAAATGCCGTGCTTTGAGCTTGCTTTCTCGCTTTCCATATTTGGGCAGGACCTTTGCGGAAGTGATGAGTCCTACGAGGATGCGCTTAACAGATTCACAAGTTCTCTGGCGCAACTCCAGGCAGAAGCTTTTCACCCCTCTTACTGTCCGGGCGCCGATAGGGGAAGGTTAATCTAACCGGAATCGCCAAACGAAAAACACGTATACTCATAAGGCAGGCCCAGCAATGGCCCTGCCTTTTTTATCTCCCGGCAGATAATCGCCGTGTAACTCTACCTGACATTTATATTGAACCCGAGCAGCTTCCACCCAAGTCCTTCATAGATATACTTCTGTTCGAAGAAGACCCGGCTGGGCTTCGTGGGATACTGTCCCTTGATAAGGAGCACTCCATCTTCGTTTATTGTGGATTTTTCATCGAACACCGGGCTCATCCCCTCCAGGACAGTGAGATCCAGGCCGGAGGTATAGAAGACGCCGAAAGACTCGTCGAGTTTGGCGATTGAGAGCTGCTTCTGCATGAGGTTGGAGCAATAGGCGTGAAATCCGGCCATGCTCTTTTCATTAACGGCCCGGGCAAACACCTGCATTGATCCCGCCACCAGCTTTACCTGTTCGTCTTCCGAGGGCAGTTGGCGTGGCGCCGCCGCCTCCTGAACACCGGCGGCCGGTTTTTCAATCGAATATATTTTCCAGCCGGTTTCTCCCTTGACCAGGCTCATTTTTATCGGTACGACGCCCCCAGACTCGGTGGTTATAGATCCGGTGAGCTGTCCCCGGCTGCCGCTGATGGACCGCTCGCCCCAGCTTGCCTTCTTGAAACCGGTAAGCCCGTTTTTGGAAAGAAAAGCGGCAAGAGCCTTCTCAGAGGTGTTTGCCTTGAAATCCTCCGAAAGATAGGAATATGCCCTGGGCATCTCCCCGGATTTCACAGCGGAGAAAAAATCCTCGGCCACCGAGACCATGTCGGAGGTGAAGTAGAATACAGCCCCGACAGCGATTGCGATGACTATGACAAGCCCCGGCACGATCTTGAGAAGCTTTTTCATGGTACGATTCTCCTGGGCAACGCCTTCTCGACAGATCAATTCGCTGCATGGCGGCGGGAGCGAAAACTTCATCATCTACCACTCAAAGAACAGATCTTCCCTGTTGAGCAATTCGCAACCCGTTCGTGTCACTCTCACCATGTTTTCGAGGCGAACGCCGCCGAAACCGGGCAGGTATATCCCGGGTTCAACCGTAATGACCATATTCTCTTCCAGGATGACAGGGTCAATTCTCCTGAGTCCGGGCTTTTCGTGAACCGCAAGGCCCACGCCATGCCCGAGTCCGTGGCCGAAGTGGTCGCCGTAACCGGCTTTGCTGATCAGCTCACGCGCGGAGGAATCGACTGAGACTGAATCCACCCCGGCATGGATTGCGCTCTGGGCGGCAATCTGCGCCTCCCGCACGATTTTGTAGATTTCACGCAGCTTCGGGTCGGGGTCGCCGGTCACCCAGGTACGGGTCATATCGGAGCAGTAGCCGTCCAGCTTTGAACCCAGGTCCAGAATGACTGACTCTCCGGCGGCGATCCTCCGGTCTGTAGGGACCGCGTGGGGGAGCGCTGCGTTGGGACCGGCCGCCACAATGGGAGGGAACGAAACCGCCTGCCCTCCGCCTTCCCGGATCGTCCGTTCGATCAACCATGCCATTTCCTTCTCAGTCCTGCCGGGGGAGAGAGCATTCCAGACAGCATGGAGCGCTTTTTCGGTCAGCCTCACCGAAGCCTTTATCTGCTCGATTTCATCTTCATCCTTGACCACTCGAAGACGTTCGATCAAATCTTCAGTCGCAATCACCACCGAGGAAGGATGCGCTTTGGCGACAGCCTCCTGGATTTCCCGGTAGCGTTTATGAGTGAGGAAATGCGCCTCCACTCCCATTTTCTCTATGTCCAGCCCGGAGAGCAGGTCGGGCAGCAACTGAGCCAGTCCGGCCGTATAAATCTCGACCTGGAAACCAGGGGTCTCCTGCTTGGCGGCTTCCTCGTAGCGGGGATCCGTGAGGAGGAAGTTGTAATCGTCAGTGAGTAAAAGACATCCGGAGCTTTCCGTCAACTGAAGGTCTTCGGCTTCAAAGCCGCTAAGGTAGTAGCGATTTTCAGGAACCGCCACCAGGAATGCATCCAGGTCGTTTTCCGACATGATCCGGCGAAATCTTTCGGTTCTTTGTGAAAAGATTGAATTCGGCATAGGCGCTCTTTCATCCTCACGGAAAGTGTAAATATCCTTTATTATCTCCGGCCACCGTACAAGCGACGCTAAGAAACATACGACGGACACACAGGCCAAAGCAACATAGTCCTTGCGTTGAAATAAACGGGCACAAGGCCCTATGCTACTGCAACTCGAACGTAACCTGATATCACCTGCTCATTACTTCCCGGCCCACCCGGCGACAATACCGGCAGCCGGGTAGATTTTCAAATATATTCACTCTATTCAAAGACTGATAATACTCAGTGCCGCCCTGCACAATAAAGTATGTTCTCGTTCAAATCACGACAGCGGGTAATGCCTCGGCTTATATGTAACTTCACGCATTAAGAAACACTCCAGTTAGCCACCCAGCCCGTCATTCTGGCGTGCTTTTGGCGGGAACCCGGTGTCTTGCATTCACGGCCCGAAGCGGAAGGCATTGATAATTAAAATTCCTAAACTGCGTCAACCTGCGGTTTTTGGTTTCAACCTTGCGTTCTTGTCTTGATAAACAAACGAAAAGACGCTGGGTTCCCGCCTGAAGCCGCGGGAATGACGATGCGTGGATACGCGAGTCGACGTGAATCTGTGAGGGTCTGTTCCCCAAGTGCTGCTGCATGCAATAGGACGCCCGAAACCGGACCGGCTCTCAATGGGACTTCGTGGGAAGCTTGAGAGTTTCATTCCTGTTCAGACCACGTCAAAGCGCATGGCGGTCTCGGCTGGATTCCGGCTCAGATGCGCCGCCGGAATGACGGGGCAGGTGAAATCCTGCGATGGCCCGAGGAGCGCAAGTACGCCGGTTTGCCCTGTACAATCTACATCGCAACGAAATGGGCCGAACTTGTCAAGAGGCCAGCTTCCAATGGTTGCAGGTCCCCTCTCCAATGCCATGTCCGGTTTGTCGGGGGGGCATCCCACTCCGTCATTCCGGCAGGGCTTCTGAGCCGGAATCCAGCCCAGGAACTTGCATTCAGGTCTTCTTTATGAACTGCTTCGAAAGCCCGGCTATGCGGCGCCTTTACATGGTTTCAGGGTGTCCAGGAGGGGCTTATATGAGACTTCATTTTAAAGGATCACGCCAGAGGGTAAAATATAGTTTCATCCTCCTTCAAACCCGTCCGCAACTCGGCTCGCCGGCTGGATTCCGGCTCAGATGCGCCGCCGAATTGACGGGACACGGATGCCGGCCGGACCTTGGGGGTTTCTTAGTCGAAAGGCGGAAACGTCACAGGCGGGAACCCAATGTCTTTGCATTCACCTCATGAAGCGGGAGGTCGTTTGAAATCACGCTTCCCCCCGCCTCGTCATTCCGCGTTAGGTGAGGACTCGGAGGCTTTGAGCGCAAGCCTCGAATTCATTAAGTGTACGTGGCGATAGAGAATGCTGAAGCCGGCGTCATTTCGCTTTTGCTTTGGCAGCCGCCCCGGATTCAATCCTTGCACATACCTCGCGGTATTGATTGAAGACCCTGCCCGCGGAAACGGCCATGACGATAGCTTGAATGGTCCCGAGTTCCTCATCCGACACCCCTTTTTCGGGCGCCACGCCGGTGAGAATCTCCATGCACGGATAGCAGCCGACAGCCATGGCCGCCCCAATCTGGATCATGAAAGTCGTCTTCGGATCTATGATTCCATTTTCGACTATCTCCTCGTGATACTGTTTGAAACTCTTTTTCAGTTTTTGCGGCATCATTTCGGTACCCTCCGTTTTGACGCTGATGTTGGGATGCTGGAACTGGCGATTATCGATACTTCTTGACACCGGTGTTCAATCGGAATACATGATCTTTGAGTTTTACTATCGCGTCAAACGATTTATTTCGATTCGACAGATCGGATTTTCTGATCGGAAAGGACGCTCCATGGAGATTCGTCATCTTGCCACCTTCCAGGCAGTCGGCAGATATCTCAGCTTCAACAGGGCGGCAGTGGAACTCAACTATGCCCAGTCGAGCGTTTCGGCTCAAATCCAGGCGCTTGAAGCCGAATTGGGCGTTCAGCTTTTCGATCGCCTCGGCAGGCGTATTCTGTTGACCGAGGCCGGCGCGAAATTGATGCAGTATGCCGAAAAGATGCTGGATCTTGCGGACGAAACCCGCTCGGAGGTGATGGGCGCCCAGGAGTTGAGAGGGTCCCTGACGGTCAAGGTGCCGGAGACGATAGGGGTTCACCGTTTCCCGCGAATGCTTAAGGAATTCCGGTCCCGATATCCGAGGGTCCGGCTGCGACTCACTTCATGCAGTCACGAGGGCCTTCAGAAGGACCTTCGCACAGGTACTACCGATCTGGCCTTTTTGCTGACTGAATCCCTGAGTGCGGCGGACCTCTCCTTTGAGGTCTTGGGGGTCGAGTCGCTCATACTGGTGGCTGCTCCCGGACACGGTCTCGCCCTGAAATCCAGTGTGCAGGCCCGTGACCTGAAAGGTGAGACCATACTCTTCTCCACTGTGGACTGCAGCTACCGGAGAAGCCTGGAATCGGTTCTGGGACAAGGAAAAGTCGCTTATAACGCGGCAATCGAGTTCAACAGCGTCGCCGCTCTCAAGCAGTGCGTAATGGCTGGGGTTGGAATCACGCTGCTCCCTGAAGTCACCGTGGAGGAGGACATTACACAGGGGCGGCTGGTCCGGCTCGCATGGGACGAGGGAAGCTTCGAGGTGGCGACGCTCATGATATGGTATCAGAATCGTTGGCTTTCACCAACCTTGAATGCGTTCATGGATGTTGCAAGAGAGGTCCTGCCGGAGGTTTACCGGCAAGGCGCTCCTCGTGCATCCCGGAAGTGAGGGACCTTTTGTATAATTCGCGGGAAAGAGCCTTCAGCCCTGCGTCGGCTTTTTCTCCTGCAATATTGGTCATGATCACCATTGCGAAATCCTGGGCGGGTTCCACGAAAATCATGGCGAGATTTTTGGTGTTCGAACCGGAATGGGTAAGCAACGGCCCATGAGCCCAATCGGGCCTTATCTCTCCCCATCCCAGGCAATACTTGCCCACGGGAGGCGCGCCGGCGGGCGCATTCGATTCCGGTGGAATGGCTATGACCGGCGTGTGCAGCTTCTTCAATGTAGCCGGAAGGACGAGCTTCGGTCCACGCTTGCCCTCCCCCGCATTCCAGGCGGCCCAGCGTGCGAAGTCGAGAACGCTCATGTGCGCCGTGCCGGCCGGTCCGACTACAGGTGGGTTATCACCATTGGGGCCTGAGAGGCAGGCTGTTGTCTTTCCGTCCACAGTGGTATGACCGAGGGGCGCATCGATCCTGCCAAGCTTTGCCTGCGGCCCCAGTCCGGCGGATTTCAAACCCAGCGGGTCAAAAATCCATTCGGAGATCAGTTCCTCCCACGTTCTGCCAGCGGCGCGTTCGATCATGGCGCCGGCGAAAAGATACCCAATATTGGAGTAGGCAAACCCGGCGCCGGGAACAGATGCGAGCGGCTGAACACTCCACTGTTGGATAATCCAATAGCGCATCTGGTCAAGATTCCCTTTCTGCAGACCGGCTCGATCCAGGACAATCCCCATGGCCTCGTTATCACTCGGCATCCCGCTGGAGTGGGACAGAAGCTGCTGGAGAGTCACCTTTTTCAGCTCAGCATTCATTGTGGAGGCCAACTCGGGAAAAACCTCCGCCACGGTCGAATCCCACCGCAGTTTGCTCGAATCTACCAGGATCGCCGCCAGGAGCGCGGTCATGGCTTTCGTATCGGACCCGATGTGAAAGCGGTCATCCAGTCTCACGGGTATGTCGGCGCCGAATCTTCTCGTTCCGACTGCTCCCGCTGAGACGATCTCTCCCTCCTTTACCACCGCCGCGGCAAGGGCGGGCAGCCGGTATTCATCGAGGTATGGTTTGAGAACCGGGTCAAGGGATTCATAAGCCGATGCATTCACGGCAATGCAGAAGAAAACAAAAAAGCAGAGAACTACTCTGGAAGAGCTGGAAATATACATAGCGGCAACCTCCTGCGGGGGCTGAGGTTAAAACGTGAGATTCACAGGCCGACGGAATTCAGCTTATGCGCATCATGCAATCCTGTCAACAAATGGAATAGCGTGCTTCTTTGCTCCACAGCCGCCACGGGAGTGAGCCGAAGAATGCAGGTGGCCTCAGCCGTTTACGGCAATGAATGAAGTTCGCGGCAATTCCGGGACTCTAATTTTTCAGTTTGAGTCTTTTAAAAACCTATGGTTTCTTCCTTCAAAATGGTACCCTGCATATCCAACCTCACGAATCGAAAATCAATGCCTGCCACTCGACGGTGGAACCTTAAGCCGTGGAGAATAATAGGATAGAGACTGGGGAAGAGTCACCTTATGAGAGGACAGGGAGGAAACCATCGTGCTGAATGCGGCCTTATCCGGGATTGTTCTATCGGGGCATTGGTGCAGGTCTGTGCGCCGCGTATCATTCACAGCCATCGCGATTATCTTGTTCTTTCTGGCAGCGACTGCCGGGTGTGGAAAACACGATGAGAAGAAGGCTCCCGCCGAACAGCGGATTGAAGTCACCACCATAACGGTTACCCCAAAGGACACGCCGGTCACTTTTGAGAGCATCGCCCAGACCCAGAGTTCCCGGCAGGTAAATATCCAGGCGCGGGTGGACGGCTTTCTGGACAAACGGGTCTACACCGAGGGCGAAATTGTCAAGGAGGGGCAAAAACTCTTCCTGATGGACCAGAAGCCGTTTAAGGCGCAGCTCAACCTTGCCCTCGCAGCACTTGCCCAGCAGGAAGCAGCCCTTGCAACGGCAAAAGCAAACCTGGCCCGAGTCAAGCCCCTGACCCAGCTCAACGCCCTCTCACAGAAAGATCTCGATGACGCAACCGGCCAATACCAGGGGGCCGCGGCCGCCGTCGAACAGGCAAAAGCGCAGGTCGAAACAGCCAGGCTCAACCTGTCCTACACGGTGATCACCTCACCGGTCACTGGAGTAACCAGCTATGCCGTCCAGGCAGACGGCACCTACCTCAATACGCAAAACAGCCTGCTCACCACGGTAGCCGTGCTTACACCCATGTGGGTCAACTTCAGTGTCTCGGAAAACGAATGGCTCAAGCTCAACGATCAGGTCGCCAAGGGCCTGCTGCGTCTGCCTGAAGGTCACAAATACACCGTGGAACTCGTACTGGTGGACGGCAGCATCTTTCCACATACCGGCATGCTGACTTTTGCCGAGCCATCCTTCAATTCACAGACCGGGACTTTTATGGTCCGTGCGAGCGTCGATAATCCAAAGGGAGTGTTACGGCCAAACCAGTACGTGCGCGTGCGCCTGAAGGGCTCCGTGCGGCCCAATGCCATTCTCGTACCGCAGCGCGCCGTCCAGCAGGGACCCAAGGGGCACTTTGTCTGGGTCGTGGACAAAGAGAGCAAAGCCATGGTGCACCCGGTGGATGTCGGTGAATGGCACGAAACGGACTGGTTCATCGATGAGGGGCTGCAGGCGGGCGACCAGGTAGTCGTCGATGGCGCCCTGTTGCTCAGACCCGGGGCGCCGGTCACGGTAAAGTCGGCTGCGGCAGCACCACAGCAGGCGCCGGCGAAAGCGGAAGCCGCCAAAACAGATAAAGCCAAAGGCAAGTAGAGGAGCCGGACGCATGTTCTCCAGATTCTTCATAGAACGGCCGATCTTTGCGACGGTCATCTCAATGATACTTTGCCTCGCAGGCCTGGTTTCCATGAGAGCCCTGCCGGTCGAACAATACCCGACGATCACCCCGGTGCAGGTATCGGTCTCCGCCGTTTACCCGGGCGCCGACTCCCAGACCCTTGCCGATTCCGTTGCCGCGCCGATAGAGGCGCAGATCAACGGTGTCGACAACATGATTTACATGACCTCCACCAGTTCCTCGAATGGACAGCTCTCGCTCACCGTCTATTTTACACTAAACACCGACCCCGACATCGCCCAGGTGCAGGTGCAAAACCGTGTCAGCCTGGCGCAGCCTCAGTTGCCCTCCGCCGTGGTGCAGCAAGGTATCTCGGTCGAAAAGAAATCCTCCTCGATCATGATGCTGGTGGCTATTTTCGGCGAGGAAGGCCGCTACAGCGCCGACTACATCGCCAATTACGCCAATGTATACGTTTTGGATGCGCTCAAGCGGGTTCCCGGCGCGGGCCAGGCAGCCATTCTCGGCGCTCCGGACCAGGCCATGCGCATCTGGATGAACCCCGACCGGATGGCTTCGCTCGGAATCACCACCAGCGATATCCAGTCGGCGGTCGCCAATCAGAATACACTGTTCGGTGCGGGAAGCATCGGGCAGCAGCCGACATCCGGCCCCGTGCAGTTGACCTTTCCAGTGGTGACGCAGCGCCCTTTCACCGAACCCTCGGAGTATGAAAACATCATCCTGCGGGCCAGCAAGGACGGCAGCGCCATTGTACGCCTGAAGGATGTAGCGCGCCCCGAGGTGGGCCTGAGACAATATATCGTCGACACGAAGCTCAACGGCAGAGATTCCACCTTTATTGGGATCTATCAGCAGCCGGGCGCCAATGCGCTCGATGTCTCCAAGGCGGTCAGGGCCGCCATGGTGGAGATGAAATCCCGTTTTCCCGCAGGAATCGACTACAAAGTGGCGCTCGATACGACCGACTTTGTGAAGCTGTCGATTGAAGAGGTGAAAGAGACCCTGCTGGAAGCGATTGTGCTCGTAGTGCTCGTCGTCTACCTCTTCCTGCAGAGCATTCGCACCACGATCATCTGCACGGCGGCAATCATCGTTGCCCTGGTCAGCACGTTTTCCGGCATGCTCGCACTCGGATTCACCATCAATTTGCTGACGCTTTTCGGACTCGTCCTGGCGATTGGTATGGTCGTCGACGACGCCATCGTGGTGGTGGAAAATGTCGAGCGAAATATGGCCCTCTACCACCTGCCGCCCAAAGAGGCCACCATCAAGTCGATGGGAGAGATATCCAGTTCCCTGATAGCGGTTGTGCTCGTAATGGCCTCGGTTTTCATACCGGCGGCCTTTATACCGGGCACAACCGGACAGCTCTACAAGCAGTTTGCAATCACCATCGTCATCTCGGTGGCAGTGTCCGGCTTCGTCGCACTCACCCTCACTCCCGCAATGTGCGGAATCCTTCTGAAGCACACTCCCCCTCGGCAGAAGGGTTTTTTTGCCTGGTTCAATCGCGGGGTCGATCACGTCACCCAGGGGTTCGGCCACGCAGTATTGTTCGTCATCAAGCGCATGAGCGTTGCATTCGTGGTTCTCGGCGTGCTCGTCTGGTCGATCTGGCACCTGTTCAACGTACTTCCGACCAGCTTCATCCCGGATGAAGACCAGGGATACGTGATGAGTGCGATCATCATGCCCGACTCCGCCAGTCTGGATCGCACCGAGAAAGTATCGGATCGGGTGGACGCCATTTTTGCAAAGACGGCCGGAGTCGAGGACCGCTGCGAAGTAACCGGCTTCAGCCTCATCGACAACGGCTTCAAGTCGAACACCGCGACACTTTTTGTCAATTTGAAGCCCTTTGAAGAACGCTATTCGACTACCGCGAAGATGATGGATGAAAACGCCGAGGCGGTGCTGACAAAGGTGGCGATGGAAACGGAGGGTATCCAGGAAGGACTTGCCATACCCGTTGCGCCTCCGGCGATTCCGGGTATTGGAAGCACCGGCGGCTTTGAGTTCTGGATCCAGGACACGAGCGCGGGCGATCCCGCAAGACTCGACGAAATGACGAAGCTGTTCCTGGCCGAGGCCAAGAAGCGCCCGGAACTGACCAGGATGAATACCACGTTTCGCGCGAACACCCAGCAGTTGAGAGCAGAGGTGAACCGTGACAAGGCCAACCTGCTCGGAGTGCCGGTGCAGGACGTCTACAGCGCAATCCAGGCTCAGTTCGGCTCACTTACCGTGAGCCAGTTCAACCAGTTCAGCCGGGTCTGGTGGGTTATTCTCCAGTCGGATCCCAAATACAGGCAAGACCCCAACGATATTACCAGGCTCTACACCCGTTCGACCCAGGGGCAGATGATCCCCCTCTCCGCGCTGGTTGACATCAGTTGGGTCAAGGGTCCGGACATCCTTCCGCACTTTAACGGCTTCCCCGCGGCAAAGATCAATGGAAACGCTGCGCCCGGATACAGCTCCGGCCAGGCGATCCTGGCAATGGAGGAAATCGCCCGAAAGGTGCTTCCGCAAGGCTACACCTTTGCATGGTCCGGCCTTGCCTTCGAGGAAAAGAAATCCGGGGCTGCTTCCACCATGGCTTTTGGCTTCGGGCTTCTCATTGTTTTCCTCGTTCTTGCCGCACAGTACGAATCGTGGTCCCTTCCGGGTTCCGTCATGATGGCGGTGCCCTTTGGAGTCCTGGGCGCACTGACTGCCAACTGGCTGCGCGGCCTGGAAAACGATGTCTATTTCCAGATCGGCCTCCTGGTGCTGATCGGACTCGGGGCCAAAAACGCCATCTTGCGCGTCTCTTTTGCCGTTGAACTGCGCAAGCAGGGCAAATCTCTCATAGACGCCACCATCGAGGCAGGCGAACAGCGACTCAGACCGATCATCATGACCTCGCTCGCCTTCGCCTTCGGCGTTTTGCCCCTTGCGATCGCAACCGGAACTGGGGCCAATGCGAGGCATTCCATCGGCACGGGCATCATAGGCGGAATGATCGGCGAAACCACCCTGGCCATGCTCTACGTACCCCTGTTTTTCTACATTTTCGACAAACTGAGCGAGTGGTCGGAGAAAAGAAAGCAGGCCGGGAAGCACGCCGAGGGGCCGCCTGCCGCTGAGATAGAGGTTGCAGCCACCCCCCAGAAGGGAGACTGACATGCGCAGATTCATCTTCCCCGCTCTTATCGTTTTGCTCGCCGGGTGCATGGTCGGCCCCGACTATCGCAAACCCTCCGTGGATACGCCGCAGGCGTTCAGGTATGAATCCGCGGAAGCCAGGGAGACCGTTAATACTCTGTGGTGGAAGCAGTTTGAAGACCCGGTCCTCGAAGATCTGATCAATGAGGCGCTGGCAAACAACAAGAACGTCAAGATAGCAGCCGCCAACATTGAGCAGGCCGCAGCCGTGCTCACACAAACGCGCTCGCCCCTGTTCCCGCAGATCAGCTATACCGGAAGCCGCACGGAGGAGCGGGCCAGCGAGGCAGGCGCATCCCCGCAGGTATCGGCCCTGCTCCCAAATCCGCAAACCACCTACCAGATATTTGCCGGGGCTACCTGGGAACTGGACCTCTGGGGGCGTATTCGCCGCCTGACGGAATCGGCCAGGGCCAGCCTGTTCGCCTCCGAAGAGGCCCGCCGCGGCGTGATCCTCTCCCTGGTGGCCTCGGTGGCCAGCTCATATGTGACGCTTCGGGGTCTCGATGGCCAGCTTGCTGTAGCCAAGGCGACCCTGGCGACTTACGCTGAGTCGGTCAGGCTATTTGAACTGCAGTTCAAACACGGCCAGGTATCCCTGATGAACGTTGCTCAGGCCAAATCCCAATACGACACCGCCCTTGCAACCATTCCCCAGATCGAGTCACAGATCGCCCAGGCCGAAGTTGCTTTGTCCATCCTTCTCGGGCGCAATCCAGGCCCCATCCCGCGGGGCAAAACGATCTTCGAACTTCCGCTCCCCGAGATTCCGGCGGGTTTGCCCTCCCAGGTGCTCGAACGCAGGCCGGACATCCTGCAGGCCGAGCAGAACCTGATTTCGGCAAATGCCCAGATCGGAGCGGCCAAAGCGCGCTATTTCCCGACTATTACCCTCACCGGCGCAATCGGGAATTCAAGCGCGGACCTGGGCGACCTCTTCACGGGCCCCTCTCGAATCTGGAGCTATGCCGGCACTATCACGGGGCCGATCTTCACTGCAGGACTGACCGCCGGCCAGGTAAAAGAAGCCACCGCAGCCCGGGATGCGGCCTTACTGAGCTACCAGAGCGCTATTCAAAATGCTTTCGCCGATGTGGAAAAAGCGCTGGTCGCACGGGTAAAGCTAGCCGACCAGCTCGATGCCCAAAAACAGCTCGTCCAGACCCTGAGAGAATACGAGTATCTTGCGCGGAAGCAGTATGAGGGCGGGTACGCGACCTACCTCACTGTACTCGACGCTCAACAGCAGCTTTTTCCCGCGGAGCTGAATTACGCCCTGACACGTTCATCGCTGGCCTCCTCTTACGTTACGCTCTACCAGGCCATGGGCGGCGGATGGGTGATCGAGGCCGAAAAACTCACCATGGCGCCGCAACCCGCGGCTGAGCCTGCGGGCAAGGAAGGCGCCGAGTAGCAATCGAATTGGTGTAGTTCCCGGGCTCTTATCTGACTTCAAAGTCAGAGTCTCGTTCAAACAGGCCGAAAACCGGCGGCGCCGCTGGATTCCGGCTCAGAAACCCTGCCGGAATGACGGAGTGGGAGCCCCCTGGCGAACCGGTTTGGAATTGGAGACCTGCAACCATGGGAACCTGACCTTTTGGCAAGTTCGGCCAATGTCGTTGCGAACACGGGCGCAAGGCCCGATACTACTGTCCCCTGCATACCTTCTTTAATCAGCGCCAAGAACCTCATTGAAATCGCCGTTCGTGTACTCACCTGCATGCAAATGACGCTCGGACCGCTTGCCGCTGATAGCGCGCGGCGCGCTACTATAGTGAGGAGAAACGGGGTCTTATCGGGGTCGCAACTTCCTGGGACACATTCATATAAGCCCAGCCGCCGCGTGCCCGGAGGCAACGCCGTAGGTTGGGCAGGCTTCTCATGCCCAACAGCTTTTGAACGCGCCTCCCTGACCAAACTTTCACAACAGCCGGGAAAATGATCTTCATCAGAAGAGCAGGTCTGGCCCCGATCTGCTATATTAAACCCGTTGGGCATGAGAAGCCTGCCCAACCTACAGCCTACGGCCTGCTCTGCATAGTGGGGCAGCCGGGTAACATTTTACTCGATAGGGGTTGTGACGTTGATCGTAATTCCGCATGCTTAAGCTTGCCGTCATTTATTGAACCCGCGTAACGCTTTGTCCCTTTCCGCCTGTTCTTCTTTCATCCGTCGTCCGGAAGGCGTGGTGGCGGCGCCGATTCCGTGGGATTTGCACACGATACGGCCAACGGTTTTCATTGCATCGAACATCTCGTTGAACGGGACTGCCACTTCGAAGCCTGCCATAACGGCATTGGCTGATACGACGGCAATGGCCGTACATGCCATATTCCGCGCCAGGCAGGGAACCTGCACGAGACCCGCCACCGGGTCGCACACCAGGCCCAGGAGGCATTGCAGGGCCATGGAAGCTGCGTCACAGGCCTGCCGCGGCGTCCCGTTCATCATCTGCACCAGGGCTCCCGCAGCCATGGCCGCGCCGCAGCCGACCTCAGCCTGACAGCCGAACTCGCCGCCCATGAAGTTGTTGCCCTCCGCCATGCAGACGCCGATAATCCCGGCAGCCAGGAGCGCCTTTACTTTCTGGTCCTTATCCGAACCCAGGTGGGCCGCAGCGCCGCAAATGGCGCCGGGTACGATCCCCGAGGAACCCCCGGTAGGAATGCACACAATTGTGCCCGAGGCATTGCTGAATTCCATTACACCCAGCGAGACCGGGACGGCGAAATCCAGTATTCCCATCGGCAGGGCGCCAGGCTGCTTGAAATTCTTCAAGAGAAGGCCGGCCTTGGGCGACACGATCCCATTCATGTCAAAGTCACCCTCCAGCCCACGGCTTGCCGAGTTCTCGATAATATCCCACAAGCCGCGCGCATGCTCGAATACCCGTGCTTCACTCCAGCCGCTCAGGGCGGCCTCGTAAGCCATGGCAGCCTGCCATAATGTGCAATGCTTGGCTCCGGTGTAGGCCAGCATCTCTTCCGCACCCTCAAACAGCGGCTTTACCGCCTTGTCTGTCACCACTTCATGCACCGGCGCCAGGGATCTCACCCTGACCACATCCTCCCACTGGTCCAGTTCGTGAATGAGCGCTTCTTCGGCGGGCATGCTGCTCTTGATCTCAACAAGTGAGTACGCTCCCGTACCCGTTGTGCAGAATGTTTCATTCACGTTTTCCACGCGGGCGGCGATCCGGGCGGATAGTCGATCGAGGGCTTCCTTATCGAGCTTGCGGGTGAAAACCAGGAGTTCGTAGTGGTCGGCGAGGATATCCACCGGGCAGCCGTCGATCTCGATGATCCGTATGGCGCCGCCGCCCGTGGAATCGGCGATGAGAACAAACTCCTCGCCGTTGTGACCGGTGAGAAACATGCGCTGACCCTTTATGGTGCCCTCGCCGGTCCATCGTTCCATGTCAAACTCGACCGAAAGGCCCGCCGCGTGAGCATCGGCATAAGCGTTCGCAAAGCCGGGATCAGTTGGCTCCTTACCCAGCAGGCCGTTGAGGAGAGCGAGATCGCTCCTGCCCCCGAAAAAGGTCCGGGGATAGCTTGTGCCTGCCGCCAGGTCCATCCTCAGGTGTCTGGGCGTTCCGAGAGTCAACTGCCGCACATACCGTCCGATGCGATAAGGGCCGCTGGTATTGGAACTCGAAGGACCCGGCGTGACGGGGGCCAGTGCGTGATTAAAAATGCTGGGGTACTGTTTCATCCCTGTTCTCTTTCTTTATAGTCTTCCGGCGAGATCGGTTTTATAAGAAGCGCCAGTATTATTCCCAGCGCTGAAACAGGAATGCTGATCCAGAACGCAAGCTGGTAGCTGCCGCTCACATCGAAGAGCAGACCTGAGAAGTATGTCCCGAATCCTCCTGCCGCCGCCTCACAGAAGCCAAGAACGCCCAGCAGCAAACCGATTGAACGTAATCCGAAGATTTCAGCAGTCACGGTAAACCTGAGAACAGCCTGGGCGCCCCAGCCGAAGGCGAAGACAATTGCAAACAGATAAAGCCCCCATAGCTCTCTTGCAAATAATGCCCATATCAAGGAAACGGTAGTGACCGCAAAACTGGCCACAAATGCCAGTCGGTTTTCCACACACCCCAGCCACACTCTTCCGACAATGCTGAAGACCGTAAGTACAGCCATAACATTGGCGCCGTCCGAAATCGAAAAACCCAGATCCTGGACATGGTTGGCGATATGAGGCAGAAAAGCGGAGCGGCAAAAGCCAAAACAGGAAAAGAGTCCGACTGCGATCCAGAACTGCTGAGTTCCGGCAGCCTTCCCGAGAGACAGGCCCGGGGCGCCTTTGCCGGTTCCGGTAGGCGCCGGGGAAGTCTCAGTCCGGGCGATACCATCAGGAAACTGACTTACTGATTGCGGGTCCCGCTTGAGAATCAATCCGGAAATGATGCCGACAACCAAAACTATAACTCCCGTGGCTTCATAAGCCTGCCGCCAACCATAGCTTACGATCATCCATGCCGAAAAAGGGGCGAAGACGAACCCGCCTATTCCTACGCCTGCCTGCACTATGGCGACCATCATAGCCCGGCGCTTTACGAACCACCGGGAGATAGTGGCCATTATAGGCACGCTGCCGGGGCTCATTCCCAGAGCCCCCACAACTGCATAATAGAAATAGAATTGCCCCAGGGAGTTCATCTGAGAGAGCAAAAGATAGGAAATACCCACCAGAGAGCCAATGATCGTTACTATGATTCTCGGGCCTATCCTGTCGGTGAGACTGCCCATGATGATAGCCGCCGCCGCATGAACGACTGAAACCATGGACAAGGCCAGGGCTGTCTCGGCGCGGCTCCAACCGAATTCCTCGGTCAGAGGCTTATAGAAAACGCCAAAGCTTTGGAGAGAGCCCCACTGCACCAACCAGATGCAAAAACTGGCGATGACAATTGCATACCCATAGAAGAAGCGCCCACTTCCGGCTACCGGAGCGGGCGACTGCTTCCCAAGACTCTTCTCGAATTCTAAAGACAATGAGGGATATCCACCGACTTATGTGTCATTCGCCCCTGCACAATAGCAGGCGGAACTGCCGACTGGTTCCCGGCACGAGCTTTCAGTAACGCTTTCGGCACACGGCATAATGAACGTATTCAACCAGCGAGTCAATGTCGTATATCGGAAGTCCAACAGCTTCCTGAATTGGCTGAGAAAAAGCGGACAAGTCCGTGCATTCCAGGACAATGGCATCCAGATCATTCTCTCGCTTAAGATCGACCGCGGCCTGACAAATCTCCCGCTCCAGCTTGTCCATGTCAAAATCAACACGTTTATTCTCGATGATGGTTTCCCAGAATTCAGGAAAACCTTCCATACCTTTGATCGACACATCATCGATGCAGGCGCCGACACTGCTGAAATGAGACGGCGTCAGGGCTGAAGAGCTTGCGGTCAGTACCCCTATCCTGCATCCCGGACCGTGCAGCGTCCGCACCATGGGTATTTGAACCAGGCTGGATGTAAATACCGGAATGCTCACCGCTGAAGCAATGTCTATCTGAAATCTGGCCAGGAAACCACAACTGCCCGTCACCGCCAGGACACCTTCACGCTCGAGCGCCCGCGCGCCTTCGATGAAAGGCTCTACCAGCTCCTCGGTAGGGTTGAAGAGAAGTCTCGGTATATCGACACCTTCGACAACCTTGCATACCACCGGGAAGTCGAAGGTTCTGGGATTGCGCACATGACCTCGCGGCTTCGGAAATAAAGACTCGAGGCAAAGCACGCCTATCGGCGTATCGTAGTAGAGCTTTCCCCCTTTCATGATCATTCGCAACCCCCTCTAATCTGACCTCCCGCAGTCCATCGGTGGGCAACGCTCCGCTTTTGCCCACCCTACAACTACTTCCCCGCAGGTCATCGTACCATGTCACACTATTTACGTGGCATCTCAGATATTTACGTTGTGCTTCCGTGCAAACTCATAGAATTTCCGTTTGAGTTCCATTGCCTGGTCAAAGGAATCCCGAATGGTAATCCTTCTGCAATCAACACCGAGCATATTCTTGAAGGTATCATAGGATTCATCGGTCAGCACGACATCGCCATTCTCCAGGATCTCTTTGATCCCGTCGAATTCCTGGGCAGCGACGTTGATTGCCCGCGCCTGTTCCAGGCTGATTCCTTTTGGAAGGACTACTTCCGCTCCCTTGCGGCTCAATCGGACCGGGTAGCCTCCTTCGAGTCCCTGCGGCCCGGGACAATGGACAATATCGTTCTTGTCGAAAAAAATCGATAATATATTCCTGGCGCAGGAGGCGGCTACCACGAATTGCCCGTGCCTCCCGGCAGGCCTCGCCCCTCTCTTGGGAAGCTCGGCGATGAAGGACTCCGGGGAACCGAGCTTTTCAGTTACATCTTCCTGGCCATGGTAGACTCTGAGGTAGTAGGGCGCGCCGTATCCTTCACCTGCCCGGCACCAGTAGTAACAGTGAAAATGGTGCCCGATCATCTCCACGCCGATATTCCTCATCGGCACATCGAGAATTTCTGAGGCCGCCTTTTGAACGTAGGGAATAACGAGGCCCATATTGCCAATGCCGACAGTTGGAGCGAGTCCGATTCTGCCAAGGCTCACGTTGGTGACATCCGGGAAGGAGGAGTTGACGACGTGCGTATCGACCCCCGATTCCTTTACCGCAAACATGATCTTCGAGGCCAGCGCCAGGTGCATCGCCGCCCAGGGCCCAAGTGCGCATCTGGTCTTGTAGAGTTTTGAGCTGACATCGACAGGAAGCTCATTGACAACCCACCAGGACTGCAGAGTAGTTCCGTTGAAGATTACGGTCGGTTTTATTGCGGCTATGAGTTCGGCCGTTTGCTCGATTTTGGTGACATCAATATGACGGAATGAGATTTTGGGATAAAAGCCCATCAGAGCAGCGCCTTCAATTGCGCTATTGGTCTTTCTGGTTCCCCAGTCCACATTTGAATCGCAGGCCACTATTTCGCAAATGTTGGGAACGCGGCATAAGTATTCAAGTAATATCCCTCCAAGTTCGCCGACACCGATAAGCATAATCTTTTCATTTTGCATGATTGTTTCCCGATCTGTTAAAGGAGTTCGAAATTTCTCTTGATTACCCCGACAAAATTGTAGACATGATCCACCAGGCAGTTCTCGATCCTTTCCAGGTCTTTCTTCCTGATTGATTCGATGATGGTATCGAGATGAAATATAATTCTGTCCGGTTTATGTTCTATGAGTTTCTGAATGCGTGTGAACTGAAGGTGTACTGACTCAAGATTCTTGTCCAGCAGACCGTTGTGAGTGGCTTTTCTGAGGATCTGATGAAATTGTGTGTCGCAGTTTATAAGATCGTCAACACTTCCCTCAACCTCAACTCTATCGATAACCTTCCTGAGTGAATACAGGGCGGCCAAATCATCTTCATTGGCATTCATGCCGATCAACCTTGCCGCACCCTTTTCAAGAATAATGCGATAGCTTATCAACTCTTGTAGGCCCTGGATGTTTATGTCCGGAATTCGAATGCTGTTACCTGGAGAAATAGTAACCAGATTCTCGCAGGCCAGGTGTATGAATATCTCCCGGATTGGGGTCCTGCTGACCTCGAATTCCCTGGCTATGGCAGTTTCCGTAAGGCAATCGTTGGGTTTATATTCCAGATTGACTATTCTGGACTTCAGCACATTGTAGATATCTTCTCTCATCTCACCTCTCAGTTAATTGCCATAATCGGCAAGCAATCGGTGATGTGACCCGGCTATCGGCAGAGCTGAAAACTGGAGATGGGAATCAAATGGAACCAGTTTTTGGCCCATATTCTTTTCTTTAGCCTTCTCATAAACCCTCGTGGCCATGAGGATATCATGCACCGCCATTCCAAAATTGAAGTTGATGATCCGTTCCTCGCTGTTTTCTCGACCAGGTTTTCTCCCGGAGACTATCTCGCCGAGTTCCGCATAGGGCGCTTCCGGCAAAGGTGAATAGTATCCGCCGGCGCCGCCTTGTGTCGTCCTGAACTGTTCCCAGTCATCCACAACCAGCTTGTCCATGCGGAGCGATTTCAGGTCCCAGCCACGAGCATGGATCGGTAATGCCAGACAGCCCGGCGAGACCCAAACCGACTTGAACAGGCGTTCATCGAGGTGTCCCGTTGCAGTAAGTACGATGTCGCTGCCTTTAATAGCATATTCCACGGAACTCACGGGCTCAATTCTGAAGGGCACAAGCTCGCTCATTTCCGCAACAAATCTCTCTACCGCTGCCGGGTTCGCATCAAATACTCTGACACTTTCCAGGTGAGGCAGGACCTCTCTGAGCGCCACGAGGTGGTACCTGGCCTGAAGCCCTGCGCCCACCGCGCCGATTATCCTGCTGTCAGCCCGTGCCAGATACCTGGCGGCCAGTGCGGAAACCGCGGCAGTTCTCAAAGCGGTTATATAAGTGCCGTCCATTATGGCGATCGGCTCTCCGGTGTCCACATCATTGAGGACTATGACTCCCATGATCGAGGGCAGTCCCAATCCGGGATTGCCCGGATACCCGGCAACCCACTTCATGCCGGCCGCCCTCTTGCGGGGCAGGTATCCGGGCATGGCATGAATGAATGCATCCTTGCGGGTGTGGATACCCGGCTTCGGCGGGTTTTCGATCATCTTCTCGCCATGCTCGGCCAGCACTTCGCTGACAACTTCAATTGCATCCCGTATGGTCATACCCGCATCGACAACGTCTTTTTGAGATAGAAAAAGTGTTTCGGTAGTTTTCATTGAATCGGTCCTATCCTTTTCATTCCTGATATGCTGGAACCACCTGCATATTCAATGGTTCGAACTTAGTCCTCCGCCTGCTCGGCCACCACAAGGCGCATTCTGTTCAAATTGGGTACTATTATGAAAATGCTGATGACGATGGCGGCCACAATGGTGACCGCGGCAATGGGGCGGTAGAAGAATATCGAAAAATCCCCCCCTGACATCGTCAGACTTTGCCGGAGTGCTGTTTCGAGCATCCTGCTGATGATAAAGGCTAAAACCAGCGGCCCAAGTTCATATTCGAGTTTTCGGAGTACATAGCCGACGATGCCGAAAATCAACATTATCACCACGTCGAAAAAGCCCGAATTGATGCTGTAGGAACCGACGGTACAAAAGAGAATAATCAAAGGAAACAGCACCTTGTAAGGAACTCTCAGAAGCTGTACCCATACTCCTATCAACGGTAGATTGAAAACCACGCACATCACATTCCCTATGTACATGCTCATAACGGTGCCCCAGAATACCTGCGGGTGCTCGGTTATCAGCAGCGGGCCCGGCTGCAGGCCGTGAATCATGAAGGTTCCGATCAAAAGAGCCAGGACAATGTTGGGTGGTATGCCGAGAATGAGAAGAGGAATAAATGATGCCGTAGAGGCTGCATTGTTTGCTGTTTCAGGCGCGGCAACGCCCTCTATTCGCCCTTCTCCGAATTCTTCCGGGTTTTTCGCAACCTTTTTTTCTACCGCATAGGCCACGAAATTCGAAAGCATTGCCCCCCCGCCCGGAAGCACCCCGAGCAGAAACCCCACCAGAGTGCCGCGAACAATGGCCCATTTGGCTTGTCCCCATTCCGCCAGGCTTGGAAAGAGATTTTTGAACTTTGTCCGGTACGCCACCTCAACCTTGAATTCCTTCTCCAGGTTTAGCAGCACCTCGGAAATACCGAAAAGTCCCATAACCATGGAAACCACTTCGATCCCGTCGGAGATCTCATTTATATTGAAGGTAAACCGCTTGTCGGCAGTGATGACGTCAATCCCGACTGTTGCGAGCAGTATCCCGAAGGCGCCCATGATGAGGCCGTTGACAACGCTCTTCGATGAGAGGTAGATCACCAGGATCATGCCCATCAGCAGAAGCCCGAAATATTCCGGCGGTCCGAACCTGAGAGCGAAAGAGGCTAACGGGGCGCCAAGAAACTGCAGGGCGATGACCCCAACGGTTCCACCGATGAACGAGCCAAAGGCCGATATGCCCAGGGCGACCCCTGCCTTTCCTTTCTTGGCCATCGCATGGCCGTCGAAACATGTGGTTACACAGGAGGCTTCACCGGGTATGTTTACCAAAACCGAGGTGGTAGAGCCGCCATACATGGCGCCGTAGTAAATGCCCGATAGCATGATCACCGCCTGAACCGCACTCAGCTTGAAGGTGATCGGCAACAAAAGGGCGATAGTGGCGGCCGGCCCGATGCCGGGAAGCACGCCGATCAGAGTCCCAAGAATGGTCCCAATAAAACAATACAACAGGTTCAAAGGGTCAGTCGCCACCCTGAGTCCAAGCATCGTTGAGGACATGAAATCCATTGCGGCGCCCCCTGCTTAAAGGAATTGGACCTTCAAAAAGACCACGAAAATGAGATAGGAAAAGCCGGATGCCAAGGCGGAGTATAAAACCGCACTGCTCCATTTCTGAGGTTCAATTCCCTTCATCAGGAACAGCATGAAAAGGAAGGTGGTGATCGGGTACCCCAGGTGCTTTATTGCCAACATGTAGAAGACTATCCCGGCGTAGACGAGAGCAGCCTTTTTCAGATAAACCAGTTTGAACAGGTTTTCGGTTCTATTTCGGATGGCTCTGGTATTCTTAAAGAGAGCGAACAAACAACAGGCGGCGAGAATAACGGCGGCGATAAAGGGTACAAAGCCGGGGCCGGGTTCGCGTGCGCTGCCGATGCCGAGAGAGAGGGCGCCGATGGCAAATAACAGCGACAGGATTAGAAATGCAAAATAGCTGATTGTAAGTGGTGACGGCATATTCTATGCCTTTCATCTTTTAAATCAGACTGAGGGGTGAACCGGACCTCTGCCCTCGTCCACCCCTCGAAAGGGCTATTTTGCCCTCATGCCCAGTTCGTCGACGATCTTTCCCAGATCGGCATGCTGCTGATCGACCTCTTTTTTCAGATCCTCCGGCCCCAGGTAGGAGGCGACACAGTTGACGTTCTTCATAGCCTGCAGATATTCCGGGTCGTCCATCAATTTTTTCGTTACCTCGGCGAGCTTCTTTACCACTTTCTGATCAGTTCCCTTTGGAACGAATATCCCAGCCCATCCGGTGTAATTCCCGGAATACCCGAGTTCCTTGAAAGTCGGAACACCGGGCCACTCGTTTCCTGGAACCCGCGCATCGATCGCAAGCGGCCTGAGTGTTCCTGCTTTTGCCTGAGGCGCCCAGGCCACGGAATACCCGAAAGAAATATCAACATTTTTGCCCAGCATTGCGGTCACGATCGGGCCGCTCCCCTGATACTGCACCCATTTGACATCTACCTTGGCCAGGTTCGCCCATTGCTTCCCGGCGAAAAAGGGCCAGGATGCAACACCGGAGGCGCCGAAAATATACTTGCCGGGATTTTTCTTAGCGTCCGCAACGAATTCCTGCTCCGTTTTCCAGGGGGAATCGGCGGGAACAAACAACCCGCATTGTCCCACCATAATCCGAGCGACAGGAATGAAACTATCGACAACATAGTCAACCTTGTTGATTTGCATGCTGAGGCAGTTCGGTCCCGGGCCTCCAGCGAAAATGGTGTAGCCGTCCGGAGCTGATTTCGCGGCATAATCGGTGGCGATGACTCCGCCGGAACCGGTCTTGTTGATCACGACCACCGGCTGACCAAGATGCTTTTGGGCAAACTGGGCCCATACGCGCGCCGAGAGGTCGGTATCGCCTCCAGGCGAGAAAGGAACAATGTAGTTGATGGGTTTCGACGGGTACTCTCCGGCGGCCAGGCCGGCGGAAACCATGCCGAAAACGAGTAGAGTGGAAAGCAAGATGGTTTTGTGCAGAAAAGATCTTCGATTCATGATGGGGGCATCCTCCTGTGAGATCATCTCAACTCTGACGGAGCTTCCGGCATTGGGCCGGCAAGCCAAATACCGCCTGTATACAGACTGTACTCCATCTGGATATCATTTACATACCTTCGGCATTCTTTTGTCAAGCACTTTTTACAGAAAAGTGAAATTTGCATTAAAAACATCGCCTTACAACGCTGGGGCGGCAAATTTCCCAGCCCCTTCAGTCAGGCGGCAGGCACACTATATTTTTCGAAAGGGAAACAGGTGGGATTCTTAGGAAGTAATCACGAACTTTCATGTATTTGGTAGATTACAGACCAGGTGAATGCGCTAGATCACGCCCGAAGACGCCAGTTCCTCGATTTGCGCCGCCGAGTAACCGATCTCTCCGAGGATGGGCCGCGTATGTTCACCGAGTTCCGGCGCGTGCGACCGGATGGCGCCCGGTGTAAGCGAGAATTTGGGCGCAATCCCGAGTTGGCGGTAGGCGCCCCAGGATTCATGAACCAGATCGACGACCATGCCGCGCGCCCTCATCGCCTCGCTCTCCATAGCTTCCCGAAGATTCAGGATCGGCTCGCAGCAGCAGTCGGCATCCCGGAATATTTCCACCCATTCGGCCAGGCTCTTTTGGCGAAAGAAATCGGCAATGCCTTTTTCGAGCACCTTCTGATGCTCTCCCGGCTCGAAGTAAGCGGGGCTGTCCCATTCCGGCCTGTTTGCGGTCTTGCAGAAAGCTTTCCAGAAGCGGGGTTCCAGGGCGCCGAGGCTCATGTGCCGCCCGTCGGCTGTTTCATAAATGTTATAGCAGGCAAAGCCATGATTGAGGAAGTCGTCTCCCGGCGAGGGCGCCTTGGAGTCGGCGATGAACTTTCCCCAGCGCAGGCAATTCCAGGCAAGCGATCCATCCGCCATGGAAATATCGACAAACTGGCCGCGCCCGAGCCTCTCACGCGCAAAGAGCGCGGCCATGATACCGAAGGCGGCAAGCAGGCCGCCGCCTCCGAGATCGGCAATCTGAACACCGGTCAAGGTTGGTGTGTTTCTGCCGTTATAGGAAAGCACTCCGGTCAACGCCAGGTAATTTATATCATGTCCCGCCTTTTGGGAGAGCCGCCCTTCAGTCCCGTAGCCGGTAATCGCACAATAGACCAGGCGCGGATTGATCCGCTCCAGGCTCTCAAAGCCGAGCCCAAGTTTTTTCATGACTCCGGGGCGAAATCCTTCGAGCAGCACGTCCGATTCCGCGACCAGGCGTTCAAGTATTTTCTTGCCTTCGGGAGTTTTCAAATTGAGGGTCAGGGAGCGTTTGTTTCTGTTCAGAACGACGTGAAAGCCGCTGTTTTTGCCGATTTTGGGATCCCACCAGCGGATGTAGTCCCCCATTCCGGGGTCTTCTATCTTTATGACGTCAGCCCCCAGGTCGGCCAGGAGCATTGAGCAGAAAGGCCCCGGCAGGAGCCGTGAAAGATCCAGTACCTTCAAGCCGTTGAGTGCGCCCTGCATGAGTCACTCCTGTCGTGAAGCGCCTGGCTCAATAGCCGGTGCATCATTTCCGCGCAAAATAGGAAACAATGGAGTCCACCAATCCTCGAATCGTATACTCGGAGGGCATGATGCCGGTCTTCAGGCCGAATTCCGATGCCGTATCGGCGGTAATCGGGCCAATGCAGGCGATGGTTGTTTTATCCAGGTGAGGGAGGATTTCCTCTTTGGGAAGCAGGGAGAAGAAGTTGGTGACCGTGGAGGAAGAGGTGAACGTCAAGCAGTCGATTTCTCCCTCCCGGAACAGTCGGGCGATCTCCGGAGCGGTCTCTTTGGGAAGAACCGTCTGGTACGCGGGGACGACATCGACCCGGGCGCCCCATTCCGTGAGTTTCTCCGGTAAAATCTCACGGGCGACCATTGCCCGCGGCATGAGGAACCTCTTTCCTTTCAATTCATCGCCGGAAAGGGCCTCGAGGATGGCTTCGGCCCTGTACTCGCCGGGGACAAGGTCGGGTTTCAGCATAAGGGATTCAAGGGCCTCGGCAGTCTTGGGACCGATCGCCGCGAGGCGCACTCCCTTGAGGTCCCGGGCGTCCATTCCGGCTGCGCGCAGTCTTTGCATGAAAAACCGCACGCCGTTTACGCTGGTGAAGATGGCCCAGTCGTAGGCCGAGAGTTGCCGTATGGCGTTGTCGAGCGGTTCCCATGAAGGAGGTGGGGATATGGCGATAGTGGGAAACTCGATGCATTGCGCGCCGAGTTCTTCCAGTTCCGCGCTGAACTCGCTCGCCTGCTCACGCGCCCTCGTTATCACTATCTTGCGTCCGAACAGGGGACGGCGCTCGAACCAGTTCAACTCATCGCGCACACTCACTACTTCTCCGACCACGATGAGTGCAGGAGGTTTCAGCTTCGCCTCTTTTACCTTCTCAACGATATCGGCGAGAGTGCCCGTCACGGTTTGCTGTGCGGAGGTAGTGCCCCAGCGAATGAGTGCAACCGGCGTATCGGAGGATCTTCCGTACCTGACCAGGTTAGCGCATATCTCAGGCAGATTTTTCACGCCCATAAAAAAGACGAGCGTTCCGGCCCCGGTGGATATCCTGTCCCAGGCGATCTTGGAATCCTGGTCGTCCTTATCGGCTCTTTCGTGCCCTGTGATGAATGCAATGCTCGCGGTAAAATCCCGGTGGGAAAGCGGGATGCCCGCATAGGCCGGTACGGCGACGGCCGCAGAAATCCCCGGCACCACCTCGAAAGGGATACCATTTTCAACAAGGATCTGGGCTTCTTCGCCGCCTCGTCCGAACACGAACGGGTCTCCGCCTTTGAGCCGGACAACCATGTGCTCACGCCCTTTTTCCACGAGCAGGGCGTTGATGCCGTCCTGGCTGAGTGTGTGATCTCCGCCTTTCTTGCCGACGTAGATGCGTTCGGCGCCTGCAGGGGCATATTTCAGGAAGGCCTCGTTGGCCAGGTAGTCGAATATGACCACCTCGGCTCTTTCGAGAAGCTCTTTCCCCCTAACCGTCATAAGACCGGGATCACCCGGACCCGCGCCCACCAGGTAGACTTTGCCTTTTTTGGTTTTCACTTTTATGGACCTGCAATTCTATGTGGTTATGACTTTTACACACCGCTGTTTTTTAGAAAGCGGCAAGCGGCCGTCCGTAGGGTGGGTGCGGTTTCATCGCGCCCACCGTCAACCTGATTGTGACGCAAGACCCGGTGTGCTCGATAACGCCGTGCACACCCTTCTACGTGGTTCGGTTCTTTTATGAGACTTCGTGGCAAGATTGAGAGTCTCATCTTCGTTCAAACCACGCCCAGGGCGTGGCGGCCCGGCTCTTATCTGACTTCAAAGTCAGAGTCTCGTTCAAACAGGCCGAAAACCGGCGGCCCCGCTGGATTCCGGCTCAGAAGCGCCGCCGGAATGACGGGACAGGATGATTGCCGGTTACTTTATTATCTGGTGCTCCGCCTAATAGCTACGACTTAACCACGAAGATCGCGAAGGAGGCACGAAGAGCACGAAGATATAAAAAATTGCTGCTGGAGACCTATGATGCCGAGACTCCCTTGTGGAAGTTGCGGCGCTCACCCCGATATAGAGAAGGTCCTCCTTCGTGTTCTTCGTGCCTCCTTCGTGCTCTTCGTGGTTAAATAGAATTTGATGCCACGCCTGTCACTAAGGCAAAGTGATCGCCGGTCCGGCCGTTGATTTATAGACTTCGTCCAGGATACGCCTGGCGCCCAGGTCGAGCAACTCCGCGGCGACTCTTTTGCCCAATTCCACGGCTTCCTCCAGGGGCGCCGTTTGAACCACCCGGAATACCTCCATGCCGTCAAGCGAGGCGACGAGTCCGGACAATTCGATAATAGTTCCCGTAACCCTGGCGTGCCCACCTATGGGAACCTGGCAGCCGCCTTCCAGTTCCTTCAACAGGCTGCGTTCCGCGCAGACCGCGACGGCGCTTTGCGGGTGATTGAGGGGAGCAAGAAATCTTCTGATCCTGTCGTCAGCCGAGCGGATTTCTATCCCCAGCGCTCCCTGCCCGATAGCGGGAATGAATTCGTCCGGGTCCATACACAGGGTTATCCGGTCCTGCCAACCCATGCGCCTCAGCCCGGCGGCAGCCAGAATGATGGCGTCGAACTCGCCTTCCGTAAGCTTGCGGAGGCGTGTGTCCAGGTTACCGCGCAGATTTCGAATTTCAAAGTCGGGCCGCATCTTGCGCATTTGCGCAGCGCGGCGCAAGCTGCTCGTGCCGATGATCGCACCCTTGGGCAAGGCATCCATATCTCTCGCCTGCCGGATGATGAGCGCGTCCCGTGGATCTTCGCGCTCCGGAATGATGCCGATCTCCAGGCCCTCGGGCAGCGCAGCGGGTACGTCTTTTATGCTGTGGACCGCGAGATCGACCGAATCATCCAGAAGGGCGTCTTCTATTTCCTTGACGAAAAGTCCCTTGCCGCCGACTTTTGCCAGCGGCACGTCGGTGATTTTGTCTCCGGTGGTCTTGATGACCTGAAGCTCGACGATTATGCCCGGCCAGAGTCTTTCCAGCGCATCTTTCATCATCCCGCTCTGTTTGAGAGCCAGCAGGCTCCCGCGGGTCCCGATCCGTATCCGTTGTTTAGCCAATAGTCGCCTCTTTATTCCTGCTCAGTGACAGGTGCTGCAGCTTCCGCCCGCACATCCGGAACACCCGGACGAGGCGCCGGCGCTACCCATCCTGCTGCTTGCGGCGCCCTTGTCTCCGCCGCTTTTGAATCCGCAAACCGACATCTTCTTCTGCACATTCGATGATGTGCACTTGGGACAACTGACGGGCTCATCGCTCCTGAAAACCAGTGTTTCGAATTCTTCGCAGCAATCGCAGCATGCGTATTCGTATATCGGCATTTCCAACCTCCGGGTGATATTTGACCATAGCTGCTCCAACTGAGCGTCAGCAACAGCGGATGACCCATAAAGATAACACGTCAGCTCACAACCTCCAACTCCATAAGATCACCGTCACGAACAGCCTTGAAAGCCCGGGCGTCACCGAGCACCTTGCCGATGATGTTTACGGCGCTTGCCGGGCGGATTTCCTCCTCGCTTCGACTGGCGGGAGTGGGGCCGAAGAAGATACAGAATGCATGTCCCGAGGGCCAGTAGCCGAGATCTCCGAGCTGGACCAGTTCGGCTGCCGAGTCGTCGAGCTTTTGATATACGGGAATAGAGAAATAGATCTCGTCTCCCCAGGTGTTTGCTTTCATAGAAAAGGGAAGAATGTCCAACATTGCCCGGGCGGTAGGGGAATCGTTCAACTCGGCCTGCATCGCTATTGCACCGGAGCGTATCTGAATACGGCAGCCCATTACCCCTCCTTTTTCACAAGTTCCAATACCGCGGCGATCAGAAGCGGAAACATGATCTCATGGTGTCCGGTAAGATTTATTCCCGTTCCGCCATCCTGCACGGGCCTGGAGACTACGTTGGTAAGCGGCCTGTACTGGCGTTGGAAGTCCATGTTGATTGCAGTGAGTCCCGTGAGCGGGAAGCCCAGGTTTCTGACCACGCTGACCGCTTTGAGAAAGACCTCGGGAATTATCACAGCCGAACCGAGGTTAAGGAAGACACCTTCCGAAAGAGTGCCCACCAGGCTGCAAAACAGCCTGAAATCAAGGTGGCTGAGCGCTCCGGTCGCCGCTCCGTTCATCTCGGGATGCATATGGATGATATCGGTTCCGATCGCCACGTGCACTGTAACCGGAATTCCACACCGGGCGGCGGCGGCGAGGATGCTCGAATCCCTGTACGGGGCTTCTTCCGCCAGCAGCGCCTCCCCGATCGCCTGTCCCAGGCCCTTTCCCAGTTGCATGTGCGCCTTGCGGACAGCTCCGTGAATGAATTCGGAGGTCTCCCGGGCCGTGCCGAAGCGGCCGCGGCCGAGATGGGCCGCAACGTCTTCCGAAGTCTTGCCCGCCAGGGCGATCTCCACATCATGAATGATCCCGGCCCCGTTCATGGCTATGCCGGAAAGAAGGCCGCTCTCCATGCCGTGGATGATCAGCGGATTGAGGCCCACTTTGATGGGGTGGGCTCCCATGCCCAGGAGGACCGTCTTTCCATTTTCGGCTGCCCGTGCTATTGCTTCGGCGCTCCTGCACAGATCGGCAGCGCCGAGAATCGGCGGAAGGCAGTCCATGAAGCGCCTGAAGGCGCCACCGGGCAGCCACGGCTTGGCAAAATGCTCGACGCTCACCTTGCTTTGCCTCTCTTTGAGGCTGGTGGTTTCGAGTCCGGACAGATCAACGGGCTTCCAGTCGGAACGGCGTGCCGCCATCTTAAAGCTCCTTAAGAACGGGACCAGGCGGTCGGATAAATTGGATCAATTGATCTCCATGACTTGATATTACTCTTTCACCCTCATGATCTTTGCGCCCACCGCCGAGAGCTTTTTCTCAATGGCCTCATAGCCGCGGTCGAGATGGTAGATGCGGGTGATTTCCGTCGTGCCTTCCGCCGCAAGGGCGCCGAGCACGAGCGAGGCGGAGGCCCTCAGATCGGTCGCCATCACCGGCGCCCCGGAGAGTTTCTCAACGCCCCGGACGATGGCCGTGCGCGCTTCCAGATCGATATTTGCGCCCATTCGCTGGAGTTCGAGCACGTGCATGAAGCGGTTTTCGAAAATCTGTTCCTTTATCAGGCTGACTCCATTGCCGAGCGCCATGAGGGCCATGAACTGGGCCTGCATGTCTGTGGGAAATGCGGGGAAGGGCTGAGTCTTGACATTGGTGCTGTTGATGATCCCCTTACCGCACACATCGATGGATTCACCATTTGTCTCAATGCCGAGGCCGGCTTCGGTGAGTTTTTGCAGGACCGCTTCCAGGTGGTCGGACCTGCATCCTTTCAACCTGAGTTTCCCGCCGGTGATCCCTGCCGCTATGAGATAGGTGCCCGCT
Organism: uncultured Syntrophobacter sp.; assembly: GCA_964539645.1. Taxonomy (GTDB): domain Bacteria; phylum Desulfobacterota; class Syntrophobacteria; order Syntrophobacterales; family Syntrophobacteraceae; genus SbD1. The sequence goes on along the minus strand of CAZIJV010000037.1, from coordinate 19,205 downwards.
TCTATCCGGTCCGGTATGACGGTGCAACTGGCAGGGGTGAGTTCCTTGACGCCCTCTATGACGATCCTGTCACTGCCTGCGCCCTGAATCCGCGCACCCATGGCGACGAGGTAGTCGGCCAGTGCGCTCACCTCGGGTTCGCGGGCCGCGTTTTTCAGAACCGTCACTCCGTCAGCCAGACAGGCGGCCATCATGATGTTTTCGGTGCCTGTCACGGTTACCTGGTCGAAATTGATGACAGCGCCGCGAAGCCGGTTGGAGCGCGCCAGCACATAGCCGTGTTCGAGCTTGATTTCGGCGCCCATCTGCTCCAGGGCTTTCAGATGAAGATTGATGGGCCGTGCTCCAATGGCGCATCCACCGGGAAGGGAAACGCGGGCGCGGCGATAGCGGGCGAGCATCGGGCCGAGCACGAGGACGGATGCTCGCATGGTTTTTACCAGGTCGTAGGGCGCTTCGAGCATGTGGATGTCGGATGAGTCGATTTGCAGAACGTTGTTGTGCTCAAAGGAGACGCCCACGTGCCCGAGCAGGTTCAGCATAGTCCTGATGTCGCGCAGGTGAGGAGCGTTGTGGAAGAGATGTTTTCCGTTTGCGATGAGGGTCGAAGCCATTAGAGGCAAAGTGGCGTTTTTTGCGCCGCTGATCTGCACTTCTCCCTGAAGCGGGACCCCTCCTTCGATGACCAGCTTGTCCATTGCTTATTCCTCGGTGCTTCGGACGTACAGGACACGTTTTATGCCCGAATAGTCCTCGATGAAATCAAACTTCCTCCGACCGGCGGATAATTCCCTGTCCAGGAGTTCAGCTTGGCCGAGGCCGATTTCAACGAGAATGGCGCCGTCCGGTGATGAAAAGTTATGAAATTGTTGGAGAATCTTTCGAATCATGCCAAGGCCCCGTGTACCTCCGCCGCGAAGGGCGGATTCGGGCTCATAATTGGCGATTTCGGGCGCCAGGTCAAGAAATTCTGCGTCGGATATGTAAGGGGGATTTGAGACTATAAGGTCAAAGGCCGGACGGTGCACAAACGCCTCGAAAAGATCCGTGGCTACAAAAAAGACCCGGTCGGCAACCTGATTCCGGGCAGCGTTTCTCTTCGCCACCGCAAGAGCAGAGCAGGATTTATCCGCTGCAACCACGCGAATTCCCGGCCGCTCATGCGCAAGTGCAACTGCTATTGCGCCGGACCCGGTACCCAAGTCGAGAACCAGAGAAGGTTCATCTCCGATGATTTCGAGCGCTTTTTCGACGATGATTTCCGTTTCGGGGCGGGGAATGAGAACCGCCGGGGTGACTTCGAATTCAAGCGACCAGAATTCCTGCTTGCCCGTTATATATTGCGTCGGTTCAAAGGCTGCCCTGCGGCGTATGATGACCCGGAATCGTGCGAGCTCTTCGGCGGAAAGCGGTTTGTCATAGTTGAGGTAGAGCTGGATACGTTCCAGTCCCAGGACATGGGCAAGAAGCACCTCCGCCTCGGACCTCGGCTGAGCGATCCCCTTGCTGCTGAAGTATTCCATTGTCCATTGCAGGACCCGCAGGATAGTCCATTTTTCTTCCAATGCTTACTCGTCATCTTCGATCTGAGCGAACAGGCCCGCCTTTTCGTCGGGTGTGACTTCGTCGATTGGCGGCAGGGTGCAGATGTCCTCCGCACAAACCCGGTCTCTGCCGGAAGCCTTCGCCTGGTAGAGAAATGAATCCGCCAGGCTCAGCAGCCTCTCCGGCGTACAGTCGTCGCCGGACCGGAAGACAGCCACCCCGAAGCTGGCGGTGAGCGTGACGACCTCGTCCTTCAATACGACCGGAGTAGATCGAATCACTTCCATGAGCCGTTCCGCAATTTGGATCGACTGTCTCAGGGTGGAACCGGGCAGAACGATCGAAAATTCTTCGCCGCCGTACCTGCAGGGTACATCGATCACCCGCACGTTTTCATGCAGGATTTTGCCCACGGAGGCAAGAGCGATATTGCCGCTCTCGTGCCCGTACTGCGTATTGATATTCTTGAAATGATCCAGGTCGACCATGATAAGGCCTGTGGGGAGCTTCGTTCGCCGGGTCCTCTCCATCTCCATTTCAAGGGCCTTCTGCAGGTACCTGAAGTTGTAGAGGCCGGTGAGGGCATCGACATAAGAGAGTTCTTCGAGCTTCCGGCATCGATCGCGAAGGAGAGCCAGTTCCTCCGCCAGGGTGCACCCCTTCTCCCTGCACTGTTGTTCGATTTCCGCCGGCTTTTTCAACACCTTCTCCCGATTCGACGAGGATAAAAATCCTATTTATACCGCCGTCTCGCATACTTCAAGGCCTGTCTTGTCCGATGGCCGTGGATTCTCGATTTTTTCAGACCTCACCACCTGGAATGGAAATACCGGAAAATCGACAGAGAAGGTGATCCACTTGTTTGGATGGGCCTCGGAGAGAGAAGATCCGTTCAGGTCCTCAAAACATCGTAGGGTGTGGAACTTCGAGGCGCCGTCCGGGTACAGAAATTCCAGTTCACAGCCCGGTACGAGGCGGGATCTTGCCTGCATGAAGAGTCTTTCCCCGCATATCGGCTTCTCGGAAAGATCCCGGAACGTATCGCGGTCCGGATTGGAGCGAACGATACCCGCAAGAGTGTGGCTCTGAATATAGCTGATTTTTGTCTCGACCTCCGACCCGTTAGCCCCCGGCTCATCGAAAAGGAGTCCCCTGGTATACGGGCGGTGGCTGATCTTATGCAAATCCTCCATCCAGCCGGCCTGAGCGTTGAGGACTTCCCTGCCCCCGCCGCAGGCATCGATCGCCTGCCGGTATGCCCGCGTTACGCTCGCAACGTAGAGCACGCCCTTCATGCGCCCTTCTATCTTGAAGGATGCTATTCCCATTTTGCTCAGTCTACCGATATCATCCAGCAGGCAAAGATCTTTGGAGTTGAATATGTATGTTCCCCGCGAATCCTCCTCTACCGGGAAAAACTGTCCGGGCCGTTTCTCCTCTACAAGGTTCCACGACCAGCGGCAGGGCTGGGTGCAGTAGCCGCTGTTCGCGCTCCGGTTGTTGAGAAAGGCGCTCATGAGGCATCGGCCGGAGTAGGACATGCACATGGCGCCGTGCACGAAAATCTCGATTTCAACTTCAGAGCGCTCCGCAATTTCCGCTATTTCCCGGATACTCAACTCACGGGCCAGATTGATCCGGCTTACTCCCTGCTCGCGCCAGAACTCGATGCTGGAGGAATTGGTCGTATTTGCCTGTGTGCTCAGGTGGATCGGAATACCGGGAGCGTACTTGCGGGCGAGCCGAAGCACCCCCGGATCGGAGATTATGAGGGCATCGATTCCCAGTTCGCCAAGATACTCCAGGTATGCAGGTATGCGCTTCAGGTCCGGTTCCCTGGCAAACACATTGACCGTGACATAGATCCTTTTGCCCATCCGGTGTGCAATGCAGGCGGCTTCGGCCAGTGTTTCGTGGTCGAGGTTATGCGCAAAGCCCCGCAGCCCGAAGTCTTTCCCGGAGGCGTAGACCGCATCGGCGCCGTAGAGGAAGGCGGTTCTGCATTTCTCGAGATTGCCGCCGGGGGCCAGCAATTCGGGCAGAGATGAGCCATGTTTCAATTTTTCACGAGTATCGGACATAATCGCAGTTGATTCTCTCAGGAGATGATTTTCTACGTGCTCCCAACTCCTAACACAATTGGTAAGACAGGAAAAGTCTGCATCCTGTTCAGGTTGCTTTAGAGCGGGGATACCTGGTCACTTTTTTATCATATGGGGCAGTATTGTAGCGATGCATTTCAGAGATTTGACGAGGTCTTGTTCCACCGTAGGGTGGGCACGGTTTTCCGTGCCCACCACCCCAAGAACAAGGAAGAAACACACTCCGCTCGAAAGCGGTGGGCAGAGAAACCTTGCCCACCCTACGCTCGTCCATAGCGCCCTGATGTTTTGCAGAAGCAGATCTTCGGGCATAAGAAGCTCTGCCCAACTACGACTACTCTATCTGTCATTTAGCAATGGCCCCAAGCTCCTGCCTTTCAAATGGACCTCAAGTCAAAAGCGAAGGGGATGGCCTGTGTTGAGAACTTGAAGGCTTCGGCATAATGGTCACTTCTTGAGTGGAGCCGTACCAAGCACATCCTCTGCACGCCTCATCGGGACTTTATGGCTGTCGAATTCCCTATCTCGGCGAAGAGCCTCTTCAATCCACAGGCTCTCTATTTCAGCTTCTGAGAAGTTCTCAAGGCTTTCCAGGAGAGCCCGGGCAAGCTTTGCCCGAGCATCCGGCGAAAGTCTCAATGCTTCAGCCTTCAATTCTTCCGGGCTCACCGGCGCCTCCATGATTGTTTACCCGAATTCTTACCTCAAGATTAGCATATCGGCTCTCTTTTTCAACAGCCATTGCGCGATACTTCGACAGGGCGCCCGGTGATGAAAATCCCATGGGTCCACCTCCGGCCGGGGAAGTGTGTATCCAAAAGCGGGGACCCATCCTGAAGATTTCCAGGATGGGAAGCAGCATCGGGGATAGCTTAGCAACTCAGGTCTTGTTCCACCCTAGCCAAGGGCAAGCAAGCAACACACTCTGCTCGAAAGCGGTGGGCACGAAAAACCGTGCCCACCCTACGCTTGTCCATAGCACTGTGATGATTTGCAGAAGAGATCGTTGGGCATGAGAAGCTCTGCCCAACTACGACTATTCTATCTGTGGAATTCCAGCTTGCGGAGGATCACATACTCCGGCGGAGCAAGCCAGACCTGTTCCTCCCCTATCTCGAAAGACCTTCTGTTTGCAGGCGCCCAAAGGTGGAGCGGGGCCTCGCCGGAAGTATAGACATCCGCCCGGAAGCCCGTCTCATGGTGGATCAGATCAAATCAGGTTCGCGCACGGAGAAAGATCTCCCTGACCGTGTGCCTTGTCCGCTCCTCGGTCCATTCGGGATGCAATGACCGGAGCCACGCCTCCCTGGCGCGCCTGGCGGACCAGTAAAGGCTGTTCGCCACGGCGAATTTCCGCTCGGGTGTCATGGACTTGTAGATGCGTTTTTGTTCCTGAAGCATAGGTGCTTTCCTCACAATCTAAACCGTATTATGCACTCTTTGGGTTCGGCCTGGCAAGGTGAAGTCGCCTGACAGGTTCGTGAGCCGCGGGGGCGCATGTCTCCTCTTCACAGGCGACCATCGGAGCCGTAGTCGGAGTCGGGCTCTCCGGCGACATGCGTACGGTCAGCTATAAGCTGCTCGGGAAGATCGCCGTCGGCTGAGTAAAGTACGCCGGTTTGCCCTGTACAATCTACGTCGCAACGATGTCGGCCGAATTTGCCAAAAGGCCAGGTCCCATGGTTGTAGATCCCCTCTCCTATGCCAAACCGGTTTGCCCGGGAGGGCCCCCCACTCCGTCATTCCGGCAGGGCTGCTGAGCCGGAATCCAGCCCGGGAGCTACATCCGGGTCTTCTTTTAAACTGCTTGAAAAAGCCAGGCTACGCGGCGCTCTTTACATGGTTGCAGGGTGTCTCGGTGGGGAAGTGCAAGCTTATATGAAACTGCATATTTAAAAGATCACGCCAGTGAGAAAAAATCCAAGTTTTGTCCTCGATAAAACCCGTCCCAAAACGGAGCGGCTCTGCTCTTATGATTGTGGGCGTTTGGGAAGGGGACGGGCACAAGGCCCTACACTACTTGATTGAATCCAACCCGGCATAAGGGGTAGAGAGTCAGCGGTCTTTCCGCAACGATCATCTCTCCGAGTCGCGCAGCCGCGCCGCAATCGCCAGGACCGTACGTACATACGCCCTGCTGTGATTATAGGCCCAGATTACCTCTTCCTGCTGGGCGGCGGTCCGGGCCTCACACCAGCCATGTCCGCGCAGGTAGTTGGCCGTGCTGAAAATAGCATCCTCCGCGTTGTAGAGATCGATTCGGTTGTCGGCGTTCCCGTCCGCTCCGTAATCGACGAGGCTGCTGGGCAGAAACTGCGGCCAGCCTACGGCCCCCATGTACGATCCCCGGAGAGATTCGGCCCGGATGCCCTGTTTCCTCTGAAGTTCGAGCAGGGCGCGTAATTCCTTATATGCCCAGTCAGACCTCTGGAGGAGCTTCAGATCGAAGGCTTCGCGGCTCCACTTTGCCCGTTCCTTCTTCGGCAATAATTCCCAGACTTTGTCGCGCGAAGCTTTTTGATCCATCAAAGCAAAGGTGGACAGAACCGCAAGGACGGGAGTCTTTCCGGTGAAGTCTCCAAAAATGGTCTCTATAAGAAGAAGCGCCGTGATGACGCTTGGATCGACGTCATAGACCTTCTCGGCACGGTCGAGCGCCGCTTTATTGATCCTCTGAAACTCCTGCGCCCTGGCTATCATCCTAGGACTGAGATACTGCTCATGGATGTACACGCCCGGGCCCTTGCGAATGATAAGCGTCTTGGACACCAGTTTATAGAGCGGGCCTGATTCCGCGCTCTCGTAGAGCCGGGCGACCTGGTCGCCGGGATACCCGTCCGCGACAAGTTTCTTTTGGACCGGCGCAAATACACCGGTTGCGCCCAACACTGTGGCGGCCTGCAGGAACAGGACCGTCAGCAAAAAAAGTACTGCCTTGTAATGTCTCATTAATTCCTTTCCCCGCAGTCGCGCAAACCGGGACCGGCCCCAGGCCTCCAGCCGATGGCGCTAACTGCCCAAATCGAGTTTCACATGTTTTGAAATGGACTCCAGAAAATAGTGTGTGAGGATCACCCCGCCGGCTTCGGTAAGGTGCACATTATCGCTTGCCCTGATACGAACCTGCTTGCCCTGGGCTGTTTTGATATGCGACATGTAGCCTTTTTCCTTACCGCTCAAAGCATGCCAGGTATCCAGGTAGAAACACCCGGCGCTTCGACCGCACTCCTCCGACACAATGGAATTGATGCACTCAATTTTGGCGCAGTAAGTCTTCGAGCCCATTATAGGCAAGCCGACCCAAAAGGTGAGAACCTTTTTGGCCTTTGCAATGGAGAGCAGCTTGTTCACCCTCGCCGCGTACTCCCCTTTCCATTTGTCCTGTCCGAAATTGATGCGTTTTCCATTGGTATCCTTGAGGTCCAGCGGGTCGTTCGCTCCCATGTGGATAACCAGGAGGTCGGGCTTGTGCTTAGTGAGCAGATCCGCCAGATTGGAAGCCCAGTTGAAATCCTCCCCGCCGACCAGTCCGCTGGAATACTGACCCTTTCGAATGACCTCGACCCCCGGGTATTTCTTGAGTTCCCGCTGCAAGGCAGGACCAAACCCTTCAGCGATAAAGGAATCCCCAATGATCAGGACACGCTTCGGGCGAAGGCGTTTCTCGGGCTCGGCGGGGGCGATTTCCGGTGGCTTGTCGGCTTCCGCCGGTATTTCCGAAAGTTTTGCAGGTTCCGGCACGGATAGATTTTCGGCCTCCTCGACTTTTGCTTCCTCAACCGCGGCAGCGGGCGCGCCCGGCGCAGGCAGATCCGCCGCTGCTTTCTCCTCTGTGGACTCGGATTCGGTTTTCTCGGGTTTTTCCTCCACCAGGGTGTTTTCCGCCTCGGGGCTCCGTTCGGAGTTCACGGCAGAAAGCGGATCGACCGGGAATTGTTTTGCGTAGACCGCGGGCTTTACCTGTCCAATTTCGGGTAATCCCCGGACGAATTCCACCATCACATTTTCCGCGCGCGCCAGGGTGGGGAAGCTGAATTCGCCTCTTACTTCCCGTACGACCCTTTGGACGGAATTCATGACTTCATCATTGAGCCCAGAATTTTGGAGGGAATTCACAATTCTGTCCGACTCGTAGGCCGAAATCAGGCAGAAAGCCAGAATATATACGATTATCATGCCCCTGGTTGTAAGCTCTTTACGTTTCCGAAACATATCAGCCTGCCGTTTTTCCTTTCCGGTATCAGAAACTGAAGTAGATGAATGGGGGCACTCCAACCGGGCCAAGCTTCAGGATCATGATTACAAGCATTGCCGCCACCGCGGCTTGCAGTGGGACGGGCAACCTTTCCTGGAGCTTGAGGTAGAGTTCATATGAATATTTGCCCAGGAATTGTATTCCCAGGCCGGTCAGGATGGCTGGAATCACCAGGAACTCGAATCCTTTTCCGGATGAGCCGAAGGACAGGGCCGAACCGATGATTTCAATCGCCCTGTTCCAATCCTCGGCCTGGAAAAAGACCCATAAAAAAGAGACCAGATTAAAGGTGCAGAACCAGCCCAAAATCCTGGCGGGCAATAAAAGCCCGGGATGTCCTTCAGCGTTGAACCCCGCGCGGGCGGCCAAATCCTTGAACAGATGCGTCACGACAAGTCCCAGTCCATGAAGGCCGCCCCAACTCAAAAACTTCAGGTCCGCCCCATGCCAGAGTCCTCCGAGGAGCATCGTGATCATCAGGTTCACATACTTGCGCAATACCCCTTTTCGGTTTCCTCCCAAAGGTATGTATAGGTAGTCTCGAAGCCACAAGGAAAGGCTTATGTGCCACCTGCGCCAAAAATCGATCAGACCGATGGCGCGGTACGGGGCCATGAAATTTTCGGGTAATTTGAAGCCCAGGAGTATGCCCATTCCGAGGGCCAGGTCGGTATAGCCCGAGAAGTCGCAGTAGATCTGGATCGAATAGGAATAGACCGCCGCAAGGACCGTCAGTGAAGAATAGTCGGCGGGGACCTGAAACACATCTCTTACGATATGCTCGGAGAGATAGCTGGAAATCACGATCTTTTTGAAAAGGCCGCTCAGGATGAGCGCATAGCCATCCTGATACCTGATCGGTTCACGGGTATCGGCATTCAATTGCGGGATGAAATCCCGGGCTCGCATGATGGGGCCGGAGAGGAGTGTCGGAAAGAAGGATACGAAAAGCAGAACATCGAGCGGGCTGCGCACCGCCTGGCGCGGGTCCCTGTAGACATCGATCGCGTAGGAAAGCGCTTGAAATGTAAAAAAGGATATTCCGACAGGCAGGCTTATTTGCAGCTCCGGAGGCGGAACCTGGATGTCTGCCAGCAGCAGAAGAGAAGCTGCGGACCGGTAAAAAAAATCATAATACTTGAAAAAAGCCAACTGCCCGATATTGATGGTTATGTTTGCGGCCAGCAGAACCCGTCTCAGACGCTGAGTATCCGTTCGCGCCATCCAGAGAGCGAAAAGATAGTTGGACATGCCGACGAACAGAAGCAGTGGAAGATAAAATATATTAATCGACCCATAAAAAAAGAGCCCACAGCAGAACAGAAAAGCTTTACGGAAAGACTTTCGGGATTCGGACGCCCAATACACCACCAGTACGAACAGAAAAAAAGCTGCAAACGGAAAACTTGTTAAGACCATCTTGAATGCCCGACATTTCCATTAATAAAGGACTACACTTTCCCTGTTTTCCTCTTGCCTCGCAAGATGCTTTGCCTGGAAGCGTACGTGGATCGGCAACTGTGCTAGCCAGTAAGTCCAGGTGTGGCCTCCCGGACTCTTGAGGAATTCATGGTCTATTTTCATCCGGGTGAGTTCCTGGTGGAGTTTTACATTCTCCGCGAAACAGTACTCATCGCCCGTGGAGACTGCGATCAAAATGGACATCCTTTCGAGATTTTCCCTGCTCCGGGGCAGAAGCTTCAATGCCGAGTGTTCATGCCAGTGTCTTTTGTTTTCATCCTGGTATTTTCCGAACACCCTGCTCAGTTGCCATTGAGTTGGATGGCCGGTGATATCCAGAATCCCGCTCATCGAACTGACGGCCGAAAACTTGCGCGGATTCCTGAGAGCCAAAACCATGGCGCCGTGGCCGCCCATTGATAAACCGGATATTCCGCGTTCTCCATTTGCAGGAAATTCTTTTTCCACATCCTCTATTAATTCGTGAATGAAGTAGGATTCGATCTGGTTTGCCGCATCGAAGGGACTGTCCGCATACCAGCCGAACCTGTCGCCATCGGGCGTGATTATTATGACTCTATATTTTTCCACAAGCGTGCATATCAGATCTCTTGCGTTGGTACTCCAGGCTTTGTAGTCGTCATAGGCGCCATGAAGAAGATAAATGGTTGGAAATCGGCTCTCATTTCCAGAGGAGTGGGGGACAAATGCAAAATAATGAGTCGTTTTGGACCTGTGTTTTGAATATAGCGTTCTTAGAGCTACTCTACAGTGCTTGGTATCACCTGCTGTTTCCCAGGTGGTATGCGGGGCCGGTATGAGAGTTGCCGGTGAAGTCCGTGGCTGAGGCGATTCGGTTTTTACGGGCGGCTGATCCTGAGGGGGTGCGGAATCTTGAACCGACTGTTCCCTGGACGGATCGGAGCTGCGAGGCGATTGATCGCTTAGCTGCCCGGTTTCGGGAGGAGTCTGTTCCTGAATTATCCCGACCCTGGCTGGGGCTGCCTGCCCGCCAACCGGTAAAGAGGCGTCCCGCGGCGCTCGATTGCAGCCGCTCGTACCCGGCAGGCCCAAAAAGAGAAAAGAAACCAGAAGCGCCACAAGTGGAAGGCAGGTATGCAATTTTGGGGAAGCGCGCCTTAAGATATTCATCCGGCTAATCCAATCCGGTTCCCGGGCTGAGAAAAACGAAGCCCGGCGCCGCCTGCAGGAAAATATGTATAATCTGGACATGATAAAATAGGCCTCAAAACTACCCCACTTGAACTCCATTGTAAATAGTGCAGGCGCTTGCCCGCTCATGCCTTACGGCGCTCTCTCCCGGTGTTCATGAAGAGGCGTGCTGTAACCTTTTGTTAACCTCCCCGCGGCTAATAAGAGGGTAAGGGAAACCCCTGTTCAGCGAAGGCGGGTCCATCCCTGCCTGAAGATACTCCATTGAGCCTGCTTGCGGCGCACATGGGGTTCATGACCGTAACCTTGCCGAGAAAGGAGGACAGCATGCCACACTCAACCAAACAGAAACCCACTGACGGCAACATGGACAAGAAACCAGGCAACGGCAAGTATTACTGCAGCGTGAAGTCCACGACTCCGCGTGAGTTCGGACCGGGCGTGAGCGCCGACCGCGTAAGGGCGATAAACACGCTCGACGACAAATGGGTCAACGGCACGGAGTTGAGCTATTACTTCTTTGACAAGGCTACAGACGGCGAGAACGTCGCCTTCACCGACGGCAGCGTCCGATTTGTGCCGTGGAAAGGCGCAGCAAGTCAGATGGAGGCGGTGCGCAAGGGCTTCAAGGCTTGGGCCGACCTGGGCATCGGGATCACGTTCAAGGAAGTCCCCTCGCGAGAACAGGCAATGGTGCGCATCGGCTTCATGGCCGGCGATGGCTCCTGGTCCTATGTGGGCCGGGCCATACTCAATATCGCCGTCGACCAGCGCACGATGAACTTCGGTTGGAACATCGCCAACGACCTCGACACGGCGATCCACGAGATCGGCCATACGCTGGGCTTCGAGCACGAGCATCAAAACCCGTTCTCGGGTATCGTCTGGGATGAGGAGAAGGTCTACGCCGCGCTTGCCAAGCCGCCAAACAACTGGCCGCGCCAGAAGACCTTCTACAACATCATCCGCAAGCTTCCGGAGAACACCATAGCCGGTACGCAATGGGACTCGAACTCCGTGATGCACTACCCGTTCGAGGCCGGGTTGATCATACACCCGGAGATCTACAAGACTCAGCCGCTGCAGCCTGCCGGGGGGCTCTCACCCCGTGACTGCTCCTACGTTAAACAGCTCTACCCGCCGCAGGGACCCGTATCTGACTTCCCGGAACTGAAACTGATGCAGTCGATGCCGCTGAACATCGCCGCAGGCCGGCAGATCGACGTCCGGCTGCTGCCGACTCGCAGCCGCACCTATGAGATCCGCACCTTCGGCGCATCGGACACGGTGATGGTTCTTTTCGAGGAGGTGGACGGCGATCTGAAGTACCGCGGGGGCAATGACGACAGCGGTGAAGACCGCAACGCCTACCTCAAAATGCGCCTGTCCCGCGACCATCGATATGTGCTGCGTGTGCGGCTCTACTACGCTGACCACGCTGGAGAGACGGCCGTGATGTGGTGGTAGATCGCGCTTTCGACGAAGCGCCGGGGGGCTCTGCGCCGCCTGCCGGCGGAATAATGCTCCCCGGCCTGAAAAGTCGCGGCATCAGTGAACCGCATCTTTGGGGAGTCTAAGAAGAACTACTCTAAAACTTTCCCAGCCTGGTATTTTTTCCCTCCGCCGGATTGTAAAGTGCAGGTGACCATTTGACAAATCCGCCATCCCCATATACTTATCGCTTAACGACATGCGGGATGCATGCCTGTACGAATCTTTGAAGACGGAGTCCATCCATCCAGGACAAGAGCGATTCGCATTCCAGCCTTTCCACGGCAGAACAGAACCGGATTCTGTGGCTTCAGTTGAAACTCGTCGCCGGTTTGGGGAACCGGTCTATTCTGCGCCTGCTCGATGCCTTCGGATCGCCCGAGAACATATTTGCCGCGGGTCTGAAAGAGCTGCTCGCAACGAACGCCGTTCGCGAAAGGCCGCTCCGGGCTCTTGCAGCGAGGCAATTTATCCGTGATCCGCAGTCGGAGTGGCTGGCCCTCAAGGAGAGGAATATCAGGCTGGTATGTCTTGGCGATGAGGAATATCCTTACAATCTTGCAAAAATCTCCGATCCGCCGACGGTTCTTTTTACTTCGGGTTCGATGGAGCCGAGGGACATGATCTCGGTGGCCGTGGTGGGTTCCAGGTTCGCCTCTCCGGCAGGTCTTATTTTCACTCAAAGGCTGTGCGCCGACCTGTCGCGAAGCGGAGTCACGGTAGTGAGCGGATTTGCCGTGGGGATCGACAGCGCCGCCCACAGGGGAGCGCTCAGGTCCCGGGGGCGCACCCTGGCGGTTCTCGGCTGCGGCCTGGATGTGAATTACCCATCGGTCAATTCCGACCTGCGCCGTGAGATAGTCCGGCACGGAGTATTGCTGAGTGAGTTTCCGCTGGGCACTCCGCCCGCGCCCGGTCACTTTCCGGCCAGGAACCGCATTATAAGCGGCCTCTCACTTGGAGTTGTCGTTGTCGAGGCGGCAGAGAAGAGCGGATCGCTCATAACCGCCCGCATGGCGCTCGAGCAGGGACGGGAAGTATTCGCCGTTCCGGGAATGGCGCAGAGCGTGCGCAGCACCGGACCGCATCGCCTGCTCAAAGAGGGGGCCAAACTGGTGGACGGGGTCGAGGATATCCTGGAGGAAATCAGGCCGCTCATCCGCCCCGGATTCCTCTCGCCGCCTGTTGAAGCCGAAGTTGCCGCCCCCTCGGCATGCAGCGATCCGGAAGAATTAATTTTATTGAAGCTTTTGGATAAAGTTCCGAAGCATATTGACGATATAGCTTACGAAGCCAAAATTCCGGTCCAGAGGACGGCAGTGATACTTCTTGCTCTCGAACTCAGGGGACTTGTTGCACAATTGCCGGGAAAGTATTTTATTTCAGATACCGGCAAAAACAGAGAAAGAGGTAATCCGTAAATGTCAAAATCGCTCCTCATCGTTGAGTCCCCCACCAAGGCGAAAACCCTTGAGCGGTATCTGGGCAAGGAATTCATAGTCAAGGCCTCCGTCGGCCATATCAAGGATCTTCCCGGCAATAAGCTCGGAATCAACCTGGAGAAGGAATTCCAACCTGAATACCAGGTCATGCGCGGCAAGAAGAAGGTAATCGATGATCTGAAAAAAGCCGCATCCAGGGCCGATGCCATTTACCTGGGACCTGACCCCGACCGGGAAGGCGAGGCGATCGCCTGGCACATTGCCGAAGAAATAGGCATTGGAGAAAAACCGGTTCGCAGGGTCCTCTTCTATGAATTGACCAAGAAGGCCATCCAGGAGGCTCTCGCCCACCCGAACGAACTCAACCGTAAGCTCTACGACGCCCAGCAGGCGCGGCGCATCCTCGACCGCATGGTGGGATATATGATCTCGCCCATACTGTGGGAAAAAGTACGGCGGGGCCTGAGCGCGGGCAGGGTGCAGTCGGTGGCCCTGCGGCTTATCTGTGCGCGTGAGAAGGAAATCCACGCTTTTGAAAAGGAAGAGTACTGGACGATCGATGCCCGGTTGAGCACCCGCAAGGATGCTCCCACGGGTCGGGCGCCTTTCTCGGCCCAACTCATCCGGTGCAAAAAGAAGAAATGTGAAATCGGCACGGGCGAGGAAGCCGAACGGCACGCACAGGCCCTCCGCTCACTGCTCTACCATGTGGGTAAGGTCGAAAAGAAAGAGCGGCAGCGAAAAGCGGCGCCCCCCTTCATCACGAGCACGCTACAGCAGGATGCCGCCCGAAGGTTTCACTTTTCGGCCAAGCAGACGATGGGTGTAGCGCAGAAGCTCTATGAGGGGATCGAGGTGGGCGCCGACGGCGCAGTCGGGCTCATTACCTATATGCGTACGGATTCGACGCGGCTCTCCCAGGAGGCGGTGCAGTCGGCCAGGGAATTCATTTCAAAGAAGTGGGGCGAGAAGTATCTTCCCGCAAAACCCAATGTCTACAAATCGAAGGAGACGGCGCAGGGGGCGCACGAGGCGATCCGGCCCACGGACGTATATCGCACCCCCGAGAGCCTTTCAAAATATCTGAGCAAAGACCAGTTGAACCTCTATTCGCTCATCTGGAAAAGGTTCGTTGCCTGCCAGATGGCGGCGGCCCTCATAGATCAGACTACGGTGGATATTGTTGCGGGCGACTACACCCTGAGGGCGAATGGTTCGGTGATTACCTTTCCCGGCTTCCTGGCCCTGTATGAGGAAGGGCGCGACGATCCGAAGGATGAGAAGGGGGAAGAGATTCTCCCGGAACTCTCTGAAGGTCAGCCGCTCGATCTTCTCGGTATCGATCCGAAGCAGCATTTTACTCAGCCGCCCCCACGATTTACCGAAGCCACACTGATAAAAACGCTCGAAGAACTGGGAATCGGCCGCCCAAGCACCTACGCGGCGATTATTTCCACGATCCTGGACCGGGAATATATCACGCGCCAGAAACAACGGCTGCTCCCGACCGAACTGGGCATGATCATCGACCACCTCGTGGAAGCCAGTTTTCCCAACATAGTGGATGTCGACTTCACCGCCAAAATGGAAAAGAACCTGGATGAGGTCGAGCGGGGAACGAGTGCTTCGCTTAATTTACTCAGCGATTTTTATTCCGGATTTTCCAAGACCCTGGAGTCTGCGCGAACCGGGATGATCAACCTGAAAAGCGCCGGCTGGCCCACGGACCTGAACTGCCCCCGCTGCTCGCAGCCGCTCAAGATCCGCTTCAGCCGCACGGGTCCGTTCCTGGCCTGCAGCGGCTACCCGGAATGCTCGTTTACCTCCAATTACGAACGGGACGAAAAGGGTCATATCCATACCGTCGAACAACAGCAGCCGACCCTTACCGGCGAGGTTTGTGAGAAATGCGGGAAGCCCATGGCGCTGAAAAATGGCCGATATGGCCATTTTCTTGCTTGCACGGGCTACCCGAGATGCAGGAACGCCCGGCCGCTTTCCACCGGCATCCAGTGTCCCCGTGAAGGATGCGGAGGAGAACTGGTGGCGCGCATGAGCAGGCGCGGCCGTTTCTATGGGTGCAACAAATATCCTGAATGTAAAATGGTTTTTCAGGGCGAGCCGCTCCAGGAAAGCTGTCCCTCCTGCCATGCTCCCGTTCTTTTCAGGCGTGGGGGAAAAACCGGGGTCGGGACTCGTTTTTGCATAAACCCTTCCTGTAAGTACAAGAAGAAGGAAGAACCTGAACCGGAAGCGGCAAGCGGCGGTGAATAAAGATGTCCCTGGTTGAATCTCTCCCTGCGACCTTTCAAGTCATGGCATTCATCATGGGCTGTATCTTCGGCAGCTTTTACAATGTCGTAATTCACCGATTACCACTTGAGCAGTCGCTCGTCCGTCCGGGTTCCCGGTGCCCGGCCTGCGGCCATGAAATAGCGGCCTATGACAACATCCCGGTCGTGAGCTACCTCCTGCTGGGCGGGAGATGCAGGAGCTGCAAAACCGGCATTTCCCCGCGCTACCCCCTGGTGGAGGCGCTTACCGGACTGCTCGCCCTGCTCCTCTTCCGCCGCTATGGACTTCACCCGCAGTTTGCCATCGAGTTCATCTTCTGCTCCCTGCTGCTCGTGATTGCTTTTATCGACCTGGATACGGGGTTGATTCCGAACGTCCTCTCCCTGCCGGGGATCGTGCTGGGGCTGGGGTTTTCGTTTTTCACTCCCCGGCTGACCTGGACCGATTCGCTCCTCGGTATATTTCTTGGCGGCGGGCTCCTCTATCTCGTTGCAGCCGGGTACTACCTGCTCCGGAAAAAAGAAGGCATGGGTATGGGCGACGTCAAGCTGCTGGGGATGATCGGAGCTTTTATCGGGTGGCCGGGCGTACTCTTTACGATCCTCTGCGGTTCCGTAACCGGAACGCTCATTTCCCTGCCCCTCATGGTGCGGGGCGGCAAAGGGCTCGGTTCATCCCTGCCGTTCGGTCCTTTCCTCGCGTTTGGGGCTGTCTGCTATCTCTTCTGGGGGAAGCTTTTCTATGACTGGTACTTCTCCGATCTTCTCGGAATGTAGAAAACCGTGACGGGCAGCTGTTTCTTCGCCCCGGGAATCAATCCGGAAGCGGGAACGGTCGAACTCCCGCCGAGCGAATCCCATCACCTGGAACACGTACTGCGTTTGAAACCGGGTGACCTTGTTGAATTACGGGACGGAGAAGGCGGCGCCTGGAAGGCAGAAATATCCGAAATGAGGAAAGGACGGGCGCTGGTTCGGCTCACCGAAAAAGTCGATTCGGCGATTTTTGAGCCTCCTGTCCAAATAACGCTTGTCCTCGGGCTCCCCCGTTCCGATACAATGGATATGGTGATCAGGCAGGCCACCGAACTGGGGGTCTCCGGTCTCATCGCCTTCCGGGCGGCCAGGAGCCAATACGGCCTTACCGGACAACAGGCTGAAAAGAAAAAGGAGCGCTGGTCCAGGATTGCCGCCGAAGCGATTTGCCAGTGCGGCAGAACAAAGAAGCCCCGGATCGACATTTTCGAGAGCCTGGATCATTTCCTCAACCGGACCGAGCGTGAAACTGGACCGGAAGAGGAAATAATAAAAATAGTGGCGCGCGAGCGGGAGGCGGGAGAAAGCCTCCAGCATTTGCATGAGAGGAGTCCGGCGCCTGCCCGCATTGTGGCGGCTGTCGGCCCCGAAGGCGGCTGGGAAGGCTACGAAATCAGTCGCCTCACCGGCGCCGGTTTTTACGCTGTGGGCCTCGGACCAAGGATCTTGCGCTTTGAAACTGCTGCTGTCGCTCTGATTTCCTCGATCCAGCTCTTTTGGGGAGATATGGGAGACGCGAAAGGCAAGGGAGTCGAATAGAATGAGATGCACTAAATGTGGTTACACCAGTTTTGACTATCTCGCGGAGTGCTCCAAATGCGGAACCAGTCTCGACGGGATACGAGACGGCCTGGGCTTCTCGGCCGCCAGGCCCGCTGTCCCCTTCCTGCTCCGGAGTCTCATCAAGAACGGCGCCGATTCCGTGGAACAGGATTCGACGCCTGAGAAGGGACCCGGCTCTTCCTCTTTCGACTTCGAAGAGGACTTCGGAGGCGGCTTCCAGATCGTGCATGAGAACGAAGCACAGGGTGAGTCGAAAGCCATTCCGAACCCGGACGAGGGAGAAGAGGATTTCAGCCTGCTCGACCTCTCGGATGAAGAATTGGAACTGCTGATAGACAAGAAACCGGGCGAGGCCTCCGGAAAACAACCCGATCTCTGGCTCGAACCCGATGCCGCCAAGGACTTGACGACACCGACTGCAGCACCGGCGCAGGAATTTACTTTCGGGCAGGCCGTGAACGAAGGGCAGGTAAAGGAGAGCGCTTTCGATCTGGACTTCGATCTGAATATGCCGCCCGCAACTGCGGCAAAATCTCCCGACTCCGGTATAGAACTCGATATGCCCGCTGCCCCGGTCTCCGTAGCGCCTCAGGTGGAGGTCGCCGGACAGAAACAGCAGGAAATTGAGGACGATTTCCTGGTCGAGCTGTCGGAAGATGATCTCGAGACTCTGCTCATGGACCTGGATGGTAAGAAGCCCGAGGGCGAAAAGCCCAAAGAGGCGGCGCCGGCCGGCCCCAAGAGCGAGTGACAGGCTCGGCTGGAAGCGAAGTTATTCATCCGGATCGCACCTGTTTAAAAGTTATTGACAACTCCCCCCGGCTTTCGCTAATATCCGCGGGGTTGTGGCGAGGTAGCTCAGTCGGTAGAGCAGTGGACTGAAAATCCTCGTGTCCTCAGTTCGATTCTGAGCCTCGCCACCAGAAAATTAAAGGGCTACGGCTAATCGGCCGTAGCCCTTTTGCTTTTGGTTGGATGAGTTCCTGGCGACAAACCACCAAAGCAATTATCGGCGGAAAGATATTCGGCGACTTTAGGAAAGATATTCGGCGACTCCCCTGTCTTAGGAAAGATATTCGGCGACCAATTTAACGGCAAATGTCGCGAAGTTTGGCAGGCAATATGAGAAAATTGAAGGTGGTCAAGAAAAGAGAACACTCCAAGTGTTCGTTTATGAAGCACTAATGAGGCTTCCAAACTAAAAAGTAACAAGGCAATGCTTCTACAATGCGGGTGATAAATCGCTCTAACCTATCTTTGTGCCTTTTCCCTCCTGGATGAGAATTTCAATTACCGCAAACATTGTATCGCAGCCCTCGCAGATCAGATCGGCCTGGCCGGGAAGAATGATCTCAGTCTGATTCCTGCCGCACCTGGGGCATCTCCAAACAAGGCGTTCTTTCGGCATACTCATACCATCCTGAAAGCGTCAGGGTGTTGCCGTTCAATGATAACTATCCCTTTTTCAATCCGCAGATCGGCCACCAGACACATGCTGTTTATCCACCTGCGAACAGTTGTAGGGTGCATTTTGAGGCTTTGGGAGATATCCTTTATTGAAATTAGATTCTCCTGTCTGAGAAGGCTGAGCAAAGCAATATATTGGAATATCAACCTTTCTCGGGTGCCATTTGCTTTCCATCCGGCCATTCATGAAACCTTCGGTTGAACAACAAAAAGATTGAAGGAATCACCATTTCAAATGCTCTGCACGCGATAGAAGCGATTCCTCTGCCAAGGGATCAAAACCAACAGTCCCAACCTCGATCAAGACGATGCCAAACAACAAATGAAGCTTGTCGAGAGCAGGTACTGACTCGGCAAGGCAAGTGATAGAATCGAG
>CAZIJV010000036.1:0-55084 GCA_964539645.1 uncultured Syntrophobacter sp. | reverse complement strand
GGAAGGGCTTCGCCGTTGCTTCCGATACCCGGTTCTTATATCGAATATCCAGAGCCGCTTGCCTCATTTGACATTCTGCAGCAACTGAGCTTATTGAGGTAAGGTTTTATCGAATGCCGTATGTTGGCCAGCACTGCTTCCTGGAATTCCTTCCGGTCCCGCTCGCGCTGTTTCACAAGAAACTGCAGGGCGGCATTGGCCTCCTCAAGATCTTTGGTGCGCTCTCTTACCCTGTGTTCCAGTTCGTTACTGAACTTCTTCAATTCATCGTCCAACTCTTTGCGCTGCGTGATATCGATTGCTATGCCGGCCCTCAATATAAAGCGGCCCAGAGAGTCGTACACTGGGAACCCTTTGTCGTGAATCCATCGGACGGTCCCATCCGGTCGGATTATTCGGTATACCTTGTCCCATTTGCCATCGGCGCGTTCCGCGAACCCTTTTTTTATCAACTCCCGGTCTTCAGGATGCACGGCGCTAAAAAGCAGTCCGGGATCTTTGTAGAGTTCTTCCAAATCCCCGCCCCAGATTCTTCGATATGCCGGGCTGACGTAGAGTATCCTTTCAGCTCCCGGCGTGCTTATCCAAAGAGTCTCCTCGATGTTTTCCGCTATGAGCCGGAACTTTCTCTCCTCTTCCGCCAGGGCTTCCTCGGCCAGCTTCCGTTTGGTTATGTCGATGTGCAGTATGACCATACCGTTTTCGATGGGATTGATCTTCAAGAGATACCACTGCTTGAGCCCTGGAGAATGGCAGGGGAATTCGATTTCAAAGTGTGCCGTTTCACGAGACAGCACACCCTCGAGGTCTCGGATGGGCTTCTTCTGCAAGCTGATCGCTCTTCCCCATTACCCGCCTGCATACATCAAGATAGTTGACGCCTTCGCATACCGACGACAAATCCGTGATCCCGTTTTTTGAGGCGGAATCACGCCAGAGTCGATTCACTTTCTCTATTCTCCCATCATCTCCCACGATTACAGCGGAAACAGGAAGGCATTCAAAGCACTCGCCAAAATCGAGGTGACTTTGCATTGACTCTGATCCGGCATTTCGCATCGCCTTTCGACTGCTGTTCGAGTTCATCGAAATCCCTCCGATATGCAGGTGGAGCCGATCATGAATTAGTATGAGGGGGCGCGTCTACGCTCTTGATAATCGAGAGTCGATCTTCACTCCTCTGATTCCTTCATATTCAAACGGCAGCCGCACATCGCGCGTTTGCTCTATTACCTGCTTTTCCCTTCCCTCTTCCCTCTTCACCCTTCACTCGGTGTCTGGATCTGTACCTTGACCAGATCTTCCCGCGGAATAAGCTTTTCGATATGGATCTTTACTTTATCACCCTGTCTTATCTTGGAATCCTTCGCAAGGGGAGCGTTTGTCTCCAGGAGAAAATCGGGGATGAGCAAATGGGCGAACCGGGAATTCTTGTCCAGCACCAGGGCGCTGAGGGTTTCCAGGTCTTCCTGTTCTATAAATTTCAAGATCCAGTAACGGGTCCATTTCCGTTGGATCATAAAAATGCGGGACTGGGCAACTGAGATCTTCGTTATGAGTTCGCCGAGCTGTTCAGTGGTATATAAAGGGGAACCCGTAGCCAGGGCGTGTTTCAACTGCCGCTGGACGATAAGATCGGAGTAGCGGCGGATGGGTGAAGTCACCGTGGTATAATGCGGAATGGCGAGACTACAGTGAGGTTTGGCCTCCGTCCCCAGTTCGGCGCGTGAGAAGAGCCGCCTTTGACGGAATATCTTAAAGAGTTCATGCTCGCTCTGGGTAAACTCGGTCTCGGGCCGGCATTCGGCTTGGTTTCTGAAAACCGCCGGTATGCCGCGCTCGACCAGGTAGTCGGCTGCTGCGGCATTGGCGGCTATCATCCATTCCGAAACCAGTATCTGGCTTGGAGTCTCCTTGTCGTATCGTGCAACCTGGATCATCCCGGCGTTGTTTACATATACCTGGATTTCGGGAAGAGGAAGAATGATGGCGCCTAGATCGATCCGTTTTTGACGGAACTTGTTCGCCAGTTCGTAAAGGATCTTCAGGCCGGGTTCTTCCTCGACTCTCGCGTTTACCTCTTCATAAGTCCTTTGATTGCGAACTTTTATAGTGCTCTTGACTATCCTGGTCTCACAGATGTTCGCCTCGGAGTCCACCGTGAGAAGAAAGCTCAGAGCGAGCCGATCCTTTCCCGCCTGCAGGCTCAGGATGCCCTCGGAAAGGGAAGGAGGCAGCATCGAGATGCGTTCGTCCGGAAGATAGATCGAACTGGCGCGATTCTCTGCCAACTGGTCGAGCAGCGTGCCCGGAGGTATCATTTCGGCGGCATCGGCAATATGTATTCCGACTTCGAAAAGGCCGCCTCCCAGATCCCGTATGCTGAGGGCATCGTCGTAATCGCGGGTAAGCAGGTTGTCGACAGTGAAAATATCGAGGGTGGAGAGGTCCTCTCTTTGCTGCGAATAGCCGTTCAGCCCGGCGGCGGAAAGGGCGTCCGCCAGACCGGTCGCCTCCTCGGGAAAATCGGGGGAAATCCCGTGCTCGTGGAGCATGAGGTTTTCATCCTCACGCCAGACTCCCAGCCGGACGAGGATGCGGAACGCGGACTGGGGGTGGGGAGGAATGCCGGCGATTTTGAGCAATTCCTTGATGAAGACGGCTTCTTTCGTCTCGGCCCCGAAGACGGCAAAGTTTTTGAGCGCCTCGACCAGTTCGTCGCGGAATTCTATGGCCGGGGGGTGGGGTTTCTTGTTCAAAACAGCGGCAGCCCACCTGGAACCTTCGGAGATTCTTCTTTCCCGTTCGGCCTCACGCTCCAGTTCGATACGTCTGGCTTCGACATTTTCACCGGATCGGGCGTAAAACCTGCCATCTTTCGTGAGAAAGTAGAGCCTGTCCTGGAGAAGCACATGGTGGACGGCGGCGGATTGATCGTCGGATATGGGAGAAGCAAAGATGAATTCGGCTATTTCCCGCGCGGTAAAACCGGCCTCCTCGGCTTCGAGCAGGGACCAGATTTCCTCGATGTCGATTTGCTGCCTGAGCTTCAGACGCACCTGTGAAATCTCGCCCAGCTTCTTCAGCAGTTCATCTCGACCGGTCTTCAGATTGAGCAGGCTTCTGCCGGAATGGATGATCCTGGAGAGTGTGACGTTTACTTCACGGTTTCGCTCGGTAATGACGTTGAACCGGCTGTCTTTTACAGCCAGCACCACCCCGCAGAGGATTTCCTTCGATTCGTAGAACTCGAGCACGGTCCCGGGCACGACATCATGCGCGTCCGGCCGGCTCATGTACATTTCTCCATATATTCCAATCTCGTGGTCAAAATAGTCTCGGGTTTGCCGCCCGGGTCCGCAAGCTCAGAATGCGCCCCGACCCTAAAACTTCAAAGAGGTTTGGTTGCTTATCGCGCCTCTGCTTTTTCGCGGGGAAGACTTTTTTACCTTATCTCCGGCACGGTTTCCATTCGTTTTCAGGATCTCTTCCTTTAGAGAATTCAGCGTCTGGAGAGCGGACAGGGGAGTCATGCCGTCCAGGTCGAGTTCAACGATTCTATCCCGCAGCCAATCGCTGTTTATCGAAAACATCGCAAGCTGCACCACGGGCGGGGCTTCCCGGGAGGATTGAAACTCCCTGGCCTTGGGGCCGGGACCCGGTAAAAAAGAGGAATTGCCGCCTTCAAGCTGTTTGAGGATCTCCCGCGCGCGCGCGGTGATCTCCTCGGGAAGTCCGGCAAGCTTGGCGACCTGGATTCCGTAACTCTTACTTGAACTTCCGGCAGTGAACTTGTGGAAAAAAAGTATCTCCTGCTGCCATTCGCGAATCGCGACGTTGAAGTTTTTGACCCTGGGATGACTCCCGGCCAGTTCGGTCAGCTCGTGATAGTGCGTGGCAAAGAGTGTTTTAACCCCTTTTCCCTCGAAGTCGTGTAAAAATTCCGCCACGGCCCACGCGATGCTCATTCCGTCGAAGGTGCTCGTGCCCCTGCCGATCTCATCCAGTATGATAAGGCTCCGTGTGGTCGCCTGGTGAAGTATATTGGCTGTTTCCTGCATCTCCACCATGAAGGTGGAGCGGCCGCGGGCCAGGTCGTCCGAGGCGCCTACCCGTGTAAAGATGCGGTCGGCAAGGCCGATTCGCGCCTCCGCGGCAGGTACGAAACTGCCTACCTGGGCCAGCAGAACAATAAGCGCCGCCTGTCTCAGGATGGTGGATTTGCCGGCCATGTTGGGGCCGGTGATTATCAGAACTTCCTGGTTCTCCTGGTCGATGTCCAGGTCGTTGGGCACAAAGCTTCCCGCCGGGAGGAAGTGCTCTATCACGGGATGCCTTCCTTCACGGATGCGGATGGAGTCGCCAGGGTCAAGCTCCGGCCGGCAGTAGTCGAAGGCCGCCGCCACTTCGGCCAGAGAGGCGGCGCAGTCGAGAAGGGCTATCCTGTCGGCGGCTTCCTGGAGACGCCCGGACTGAAGGGAGACGGCCTCCCGCAACTCCAGAAACAGGCGCTGCTCAAGGTCCAGCCTCTTTTCATCGGCTTCCAGGACCTGCACCTCGAAGGTCTTGAGTTCCTCGGTGATGAACCGCTCCGCATTGACCAGGGTCTGCTTGCGAAAATAATGGGGAGGAACCGAGGAGAGGTTGGATCGGGAGATCTCGATATAGTAGCCGAAAACCTTGTTGAATCGCACCTTCAGTGATGAAATGCCCGTATCCTGGCGCTGGAGCGCCTCGTAGTCGGCCATCCAGCCTTTTGCATCGCGGCTGAGGCGGATATAATGGTCGAGTTCCTCGTTGAAGCCCTGGCGGATTGCTCCGCCATTGGCCAGGACCGCGGGAGGAGGATCGCTAAGGGCTGCTTCCAGGAGTCCCGCAAGGTCATCGAGACTGTCCCACTCCTTCGAAATGCCGGAAAGAAGAGGGCTCTCAAATTCACGGATGAGTTCTCCCAGGCCGGGAAGAATTTGAAGCGATTTCTTGAGGGCGATCAGGTCCCGCGGGGTCGAGACGCCCGTGCTGTTTCTGCCGTTGAGCCGCTCGATATCGTTTATACCCTCCAGGGCGGCCAGAATAGCATTCCGGGCTTCACTGAGGGAAACGAGTTCCCCAATGGCATCCTGCCTCCTCTCCAGGGCTTTGAGGTCGAGCAGAGGGTAGCGAAGCCATTGCTGGAGGCGGCGCGCTCCCATCGCCGTGCGGGTGTGATCGATCGTGCCGAGGAGGGAGCCCTTGCGCCCCTGGAAACTTGCTGAATAAAATATCTCGAGGTTGCGGACCGTTGCTTCGTCGAGAACCATGAATTCGGAACGGCTATAGGGCAGGATCTTTTTGATATGTTCGCAGGCGCCGAAAAGGTTCTCGCGTATATAGGCAAAAATGGCCCCTGCGGCCTGGATGGCCGAATCCATTCCGGAAATGCCGAAACCTTCCAGCGAATGAACCCGGAAGTGCGCAGTGAGGCTCTCTTCTGCTCTTCGCCTGTCGAAATGAACCGGTTCGATATGGGTGACGGCAGCTCCGAGTTGATTGGCCGCCGTTCCGGCCCACTCGGGGTTTGCCTCCTCCGGAAGCAGTATCTCGCGCGGGCGGATGCGAAACAGTTCTTCCAGGAGGACTTCCACGGATTCCACCTCGGTGACCCGGAACTCCGCGGTCGAGATATCCAGGTAGGCGAGTCCGACAGGGCTGCCGCGCCCGGGACAGGAAACGGCGGCAAGATAGTTGGGTTCGTTGGAGGTGAGATTCTGCGTGTCGACATTGAGTCCCGGAGTAAGCACCCTGGTCACTTCGCGCTTGACGAGGCCCTTTGCCTTCCTGGGATCTTCCACCTGGTCGCAGATGGCGATTTTGTATCCCGCGGATACCAGTTTTGCGATGTATCCTTCCGCCGCATGGTAGGGAACGCCGCACATCGGAACCGGGTTTTCCGCCTGCCTGTCCCGAGTGGTCAAGGCAATGTCGAGCACCCGGGAGGCCGTTACCGCATCCTCCATGAACATTTCATAAAAATCCCCCATGCGATAGAGCAGAAGAGATTCGGGATATCTCCCTTTAATCTCGAGATACTGCTGCATCATGGGCGTCAGATTATTCATCGGCGACTTTCTGTTGTTTTTACGGACGGTCGGCCCGCAGCATCAAACAAATACCGGCAGGCCCCTGGAAATGGTTATAATACGCTATCCTAGCCACGAAGTGAAGTGGGATGGAGCAGTGAGCAGTGAACAGTGAACAGTGAACAGAGTGAGGAGTGAAGAACCGTTGCTGTTTGGTGTTATGACCTTGAAAAGGTCTTGAATTCGAGTTTTTCGATAATTGTCCCGGTGCACTTTTTTTGTACTGGATCTTGAATGCTCTCTTCAAATTGGATATCTCCGTTCACTGCTCACTGCTCACTGAAATTGCGTTTACAGCTCACTGGATAAAGAATGGAGAGAGATTTGCCCGGTCAGGAATTTATTCGCCTTCGCGGCGTTCGGCAGCATAATCTGAAAAACCTGGACCTCGATATTCCCCTGAACAGGCTGATTGCGCTCACCGGGGTGAGCGGATCGGGTAAATCGAGCCTGGCCCTGCATACCCTTTATGCCGAGGGGCAGAGGCGGTATATCGAGACTTTTTCGCCTTACGCCCGTCAGTTCCTCGAAAGAATGGACCCGCCCGCAGCCGACCTTATCGAGGGAATCCCTCCGAGCATCGCCATAGAATCGGGTACGGCGGTGCGCAGTTCCCGCTCCACGGTGGGGAC
This sequence comes from uncultured Syntrophobacter sp., assembly GCA_964539645.1. GTDB lineage: Bacteria > Desulfobacterota > Syntrophobacteria > Syntrophobacterales > Syntrophobacteraceae > SbD1. The sequence goes on along the minus strand of CAZIJV010000036.1, from coordinate 48,333 downwards.
GATAACGGAAATCAACGACTACCTGAAGCTGCTGTTCGCCAGGCTCGCCATTCCCTACTGCCCCACCTGCGGGCAGCCGGTGAGCGCTGATACGCCGGAGACGATTTACAGGGAACTCTCCGATCTCGGTAAAGACGACAGGGTGGCGGTGGCTTTTCCATTCCGGGCAAGGGCAGGGGAGCGCTGGAGGGAGCAGCTCCTCTCTCAGGGGTTCATGCGTATTTATCGGGATGGCGCCATCCAGGACCTGGAGAATTTTCGCCTTGAGCAGGCGCCCGGGAATCCCGAAGAGGAGATCCTGGTTGTAGTGGACCGGCTGCTCTGGGGCAAGAGCGAACCCAGCCGGATTGACGATTCCATCTCTACCGCCTTCCGCATGGGAGAGGGCAGGGTAGTCGTCATCGCCATGCCCGACCGGATCAGGCGATTCAGCTCCGATCTGTGCTGTGCGGACTGCGGCGGCAATGCCGTTCCTTCTCCTACCCCGAACCTTTTTTCCTTCAACAGCCCTATTGGAGCCTGTCCGAAATGCCGCGGGTTCGGCAGGAACATCGGTATAGACCTGGACCTGGTCATCCCGGACCACTCACTGAGCCTGGAGAAGGGGGCGATAAAACCTTTCGGGATAGACCGGGAGGAGTACTTTGAACTTTTACGGTTCTGCGAGAAGGAAAGCATCCCGGTCGATGTGCCTTACCGTGACCTCGCGGAGAGCGACCGGAAGAAGATCGTCGAAGGCACAAAGAAGTACTACGGAATAAAGGGTTTCTTCGAGTGGCTGGAGACGAAGACCTATAAGATGCACGTGCGGGTCTATCTTTCCCGGTATCGTGCCTACAGCGCCTGTGATTCGTGCGGGGGAACGCGCTTTCAGCCCGCCAGCCTGTTGTATCGGCTAAGGGGCGTCAGCATCGCTGAAATCGCTGCATGGAGCATTGAAAAATGCTCGTTGTTTTTCGCCCGGGAATGGCCCGAGACCATTTCGGACCCGGCAGCCTCCCTGCTTGTCTCGGAGATCCGGGCCAGGCTCCAGTTCCTCATGGCTGTGGGACTCCATTACCTCTCGCTGGACAGGCAGTCCCGGACGCTCTCCGGAGGCGAAGTGCAGCGGGTGCATCTCACGCGCGCCCTTGGCTCCGCCCTGGTGAACGTGCTCTATGTCCTCGATGAGCCGAGCGTCGGCCTGCACGCCCGCGACCAGAAGCGGCTCATGGACCAGTTGAACAGGCTGGTGCGCATGGGTAACAGCGTGGTCATGGTGGAGCACGATCCCGGCATGATACGGTTCTGCGATGAAGTGATCGACATGGGGCCGGGCGGTGGTGAAAGGGGAGGGAACGTAATCTATCAGGGTCCGCCGGAGGCACTGGCGAAATCGGCGGACAGCCTTACCGGCGCCTATCTCTCCGGAAGAAAATCCGTGGTGGAGGGGGGCGCTCTGCGCCGCAGCCCTGAGCCCGGAAAAAGCATCGTCATCCGGGGCGCCCGGGAAAACAATCTGAAAGGAATAGACGTAGGCATTCCCCTGGGTCTGCTCGTGGGAGTCAGCGGTGTTTCAGGTTCGGGAAAGAGCACCCTCATCGAAAAGACGCTCTACAACGGCTGGCTCAGGAAAACGGGCCGCCCCACGGAGCGCCCGGGCCTTCATGATGATCTCGAAGGCTATGAGACAATTGGTGAAATGCTGCTGGTTGACCAGCAGCCTCTCGGCCGCACTCCGAGGGCGAATCTGCTGACCTATACCCATGCGCTCGATCCGCTTCGCAAGATGCTGGCGTCCACCCCCGAGGCGGTGGCCAGGGGGTTTTCGACCAGGCACTTTTCCTTCAACGTGGCGGGGGGCCGGTGTGACACCTGCAACGGAGAGGGCTTCGAGCGGGTCGAGATGCAGTTTCTCGCCGATGTTTTTCTTAGATGTCCGCAATGCGGGGGAAAGAGGTTCAAAGAGGAAGTCCTGGACATTAAAGTCCGTGGTCTCTCCATCGGGGACATGCTCGATATGACCGCAAGGGAGATTCTCGATCATTTTCCGGACAACCGGCAGCTTGCCGCGGCGCTGGAACCGGTTATCGCTATCGGGCTCGACTACATCCGGCTCGGACAGCCGCTTAGTACGATCTCCGGCGGGGAGGCGCAGCGTGTCAAACTCGTCCATTATCTTGCACGCGGATCGGCGGCGAACGGCGGCGAGCGCGGGCGCAAAGGCAGGCTTTTCATCCTGGACGAACCAACCACGGGCCTCCACCCCGATGATATCTCGAAGCTCATCCGTGTGCTCAACAAACTGGTCGAGCAGGGAAATACGGTCCTGGTGGTCGAGCATAACCTGGATTTTCTCTCCGCCTGCGACTGGATCGTCGATCTCGGCCCGGAAGGAGGCGAACGGGGAGGCGAGCTGGTTTGCGCCGGCGCGCCCGAGTATATCTCGAACCATCCGAAAAGTATAACCGGCGGGTTTTTGAAGGAACGGCTGACGGAAGTTGCAAGCCCGCTGGAGTATGAGGAGGAATTCCTGCAGGCAGCGGAACCACAGGCGGAATTTTCAGACAGAGTGTCCGGACCGCGCCTTACGCTCCTCGGTTCAAACAGTCCCGGCAGGGCCGTGGGAACCGGCGCCGACGCTCCAACCGCCCATTCCCGGGATATTATGGTTCGAGGGGCTCACGAACACAACCTCGCCTTGGACGAAATCCTGATTCCGCGCGGGAAGATGAGTGTCCTGACCGGTCTGAGCGGCTCCGGGAAATCCACCCTGGCCTTCGATGTGCTGTTCGCCGAGGGACAGCGCCGCTATCTCGAATGTCTCTCCTCCTATGTACGTCAGTATTTCAAAATAATGGAAAAACCGAATGTAGACCAGATAACCGGGCTTCCTCCCACTATCGCAATCGAGCAACGCACCAGCCAGTTCGGAAGAAGATCGACCGTCGGCACCATTACGGAGATTTACCACTTTCTCCGCCTGCTTTTCTCGAAGCTTGGAAAACAACACTGTCCCGGGTGCGGGAAGGCGCTGGAAACCCTCAGTGTTGACAACATATTGTCACGAATTCGCGAAGAAGCGGCAAAGGGGCCCTTTACCCTGCTCACCCCCCTGGTGCACGGACGCAAAGGCATCTACCGGGACCTTTTTGCCCGCCTGAGCCGCATGGGCTTTGAAAAAGTGAAGGTCGACGGCAAATACCTCTCCCTTGATTCCATGCCCGCTCTCGCACGTCATCGAGAGCACGACATCGATGCGGTTCTGCCCGGCCTGGATGGGGGTAAAGCGGGATTTGAGGATCTGGGTGACGCCGTTCGCCGGGGCCTGGCGATGGGCGGCGGAATACTCAAGCTCGAATCTGGCGGCGCTGGGAACGTCGGCGGCGAGCGCGAGACGAAAGTCTTCAGCCGTCACCTCTATTGCCCGGCATGCGATAAGGGTTTTCCGCCCCTCGACCCGAGGCTTTTTTCCTTCAATAGCCGCCATGGCCTCTGCCCGGCATGCATGGGACTGGGAAGAGTTGACCGGATCAATACGGAGCGACTCGCGGGCGCGCCGGGTGTTTCACTCAAAGAGGGTCTTCTCGCGTTTCTCGGGCAGGTGTTGTGGCGAGGGCGCCTGAAAGGGGAAGGGCTCAAACTCCAGCGCCTCTGGGTAAAGGTGCTTGGGATCGACCTTGACAAGCCGGCGGCAAGCCTTCCGGGCGGCGCCTGGGAGGCAATTCTGCACGGCAGGAGGGGAAAATTTCCGGGCGTAGTGGAGATGCTCGGTAAAATATCTCCGGAAGATGATGCCTGGAAGCACCTGCAGCCTCTTTTCGATGAAGCGTCCTGTCCCGAATGCGGTGGAAGCAGGCTCAACGAGCAGGCCAGGGCGGTCTATTTTCACGGGTTTACCATCAGCGATTTCAGCCGGTTCAGTGTGACGGACTTCCGGAAGGCGTGGCGGGCTTTGCGTTTTGCGCCCGAAGAACTGCCGATTGTCGATCCTGTTTCCCGTGAGGTCGTGGAGAGGCTCGCTTTCCTGGAAAAAGTCGGCCTGAGCTATCTCTCCCTTGACCGGTCCGGAGATACCCTCTCCGGGGGAGAAACTCAGAGGATACGGCTTGCGGCGCAACTGGGCTCCAATCTGCGGGGTATCTGCTACATCCTGGACGAGCCCACCATCGGGCTTCATCCCGCCGATAACACAAAACTGCTGGAGAGTCTCGAAACGTTAAAGAAAAAGGGCAACACGGTCATCGTAGTCGAGCATGATCCAGAGACGATGAAACGAGCGGACATGCTGATCGAACTTGGTCCGGGCGCCGGGGCGAAGGGCGGCAGGATAGTCGCCATGGGAAGCCTTGAGCAACTGGCAGAAGATCGCGAAACGCTGACCGGCAGGTGGTTTTCCGGTACCTTGGGCGATCTCTACGGAATAGCGGAGAGAAAAGAAGCCGGTGCACAGGGCTGGCTGGAGTTCACCGGTGTGCGGGCAAGGAATCTGAAAGGTATGGACGTCAGGATTCCGCTCGGGCTTCTCATTGCGGTGACCGGCGTCTCAGGCGCGGGCAAAAGCACACTCGTAAACGAAGTCGTCTATCGCGGCCTGTGCGAGGTGCTCCGGCGCAGATTCGGCGAGCGGGCGAACGGAAATTTCGCCGCCATGTCCGGGCATGAAAAGCTCCACAGGATACTGGAGGTCGACCACAACCCGATCGGGCGGACGCCGAGATCCATTCCCGCAACCTATATCGGCGTGTGGGATGAAATCCGGAAAGTCTTTGCGCTCCTGCCGGATTCCCGCGCCAGGGGCTTCGGACCGGGGCGGTTTTCTTTTAACGTGAAGGGCGGGCGCTGCGAAGAGTGCAAAGGGCAGGGGCAGTCCAAGGTCGAAATGAATTTTCTTCCCGATGTATTCGTACCCTGCGAATCGTGCGGCGGCAGAAGATTCAATTCCGAGACCCTGTCCATTACCTACAGGGGCAAAAACATCGCCGATGTCCTGGAAATGAGCGTAGACGATGCGGTAGAGCTGTTTTCGCCGCTTTCACGCATTTCGCGGCCGCTCGCGATTTTGAGCAACCTCGGCCTCGGCTACCTCAGACTCGGCCAGTCCAGCCCCACCCTTTCGGGCGGTGAGGCGCAAAGGATCAAACTCGCCGGAGAACTGGGAAACAACAGGAACGCTACCCTGTACATCCTCGATGAGCCGACCACCGGCCTTCACCGCGCCGATATCAAGCGGCTCCTCGATGTGCTCAGGGCCCTGACGGATCACGGGCACACGGTGCTGGTGATCGAACATAACACCGATTTCATCTGGTCGAGCGATTACGTGATCGATATCGGTCCCGGAAGCGGGGAAGAGGGCGGCGACATAGTCGCACAGGGAACGCCAGAGCAGATAATCGATGCCGGCGACAGATCGCTCACCGGCCAGGCGCTCCTGCAATATCGCCGGGAGCAGCAGCCGAAGTCAAAGAAAAAGGCCGAAGGCCGGAAAAATTGATCAGGTACTGCGGGGTGGCCCGGGCAATGGCTTTTTGGCTGCACGGGTCACCTGTGCAAAGAGGCTTCATTTCGAGAAAAAAATCTGACCTGGTGATACTGCGCTATACCATCTTCAATGCGGCGGAGGGTTCTGGTCTGCATCTTTGACCGGTAGTAGACGCCTGGAAATGGATACGTAAAAAGTGATTCCTTTTTTATCCCTCGGCTCCACCCAAACCTTGCCGCCATGTTGGTCGGCTATTTCTTTTACTATGGTAAGGCCCAAGCCCGCGCCTTCGATGCCTCTGGATGTTTCATTCCGCTGAAACAGCCCAAAAATCTTTTCGGAATCGGCCTCTTTAAGTCCCTTGCCATTGTCGCTTACGGAAAAAATGTGGAGGCTTTCCGTGACTTCGTATCCGATCGAAATCCTGGTGAGGCCTTCCCCGCCGTATTTTAACGCATTATCAATCAGATTCCTGAAGACTCTAAGAATCGAAAGCCTATCCGCATTGATCTGCACTTCAGACTCAGGCACAAGTAAATCGATCCGGCGAAGGCTGAGTTGCGAAGAGAATTCGTCCCTCAGCATCCGGAAGATTTCTCTACTGTTTATCGATTCAATTGACATAGCAGCCTCTTTGGTCGCTATGTAGATATTGACCTTCTCAATGAGGGCTGCAATATGCTCCGATGCCTTCAGGATCTGATCGCAATAGGTCCTGCCCTTTTCATCAAGAAGATCCCTGGCATATTTGCTCAGTCGTTTTGTCAGCCCATAAACTCCGATAGCTGGACTTTTGAGATCGTGAGCGACCGAGTAAGCAAAAAACTTCAGCTTTTCAGAGGCGTCCTGTATGGCCCGTTCCGCCCGCTTGCGCTCGGTGATGTCGCGAGCCGCAGCAAACACTCCCACGATCTGTCCTTTTTCATCCCGATACACTGAGGCATTGTACAACACCGGGGTCGCGTGTCCATCGCGATGCTGAATCTCCAGTGGATAGTCCCGCACCGAACCTTCTTTGAATACTGCTTCATATCCAGCCTTTGCTTGTGCAGGCTCAGTGAAATAGTCGGAGAAATCCGTACCGATAAGGTGCATTCGGTCATACCCGGTTACTGTTTCTGTCTCTGAATTCACATCGGTGATCTTGCCTTCCGGGCTGATCGTGACCAGCGGGTCGAGACTCGCCTCGATCAGGCTGCGTGCGTACCGTGAAGCGGCATGCACGGCCTCCTCTGCCCGCTTGCGCTCAGAGATGTCACGGTTGCTTCCACGGATGCCCAGAAACCGGCCTTGGTCGTCAAATACTGGTTGACAGATCTGAGCTATCCACCTCGTCATACCATTCCGCTCAATAATGCGAAACTCTAGTTTGCTTGCTGCGCCTATACTCTGACTCTGCTTTACGTGGGCCTCAAACCGGGTGACATCATCGGGGTGAACGATACTGTAGAGCAGCTTAGGGTCCGTTTCAAATTTGTTCGCCGCGTAGCCGGTGATCCTCTCGCACGAGGGAGATGTGTACAGAAATTCTCCTTCGGGACTGATCCAATACTCCCAGTCGGAGGCATTGTCGGCAACAATCCTATATCTGGTTTCGGATGTTCGCAGCATATCCTCCATCTGCTTGCTTTTTGTAATGTCCTCATAGGTCCCCAAAATCCCTTTGATCCTGCCTTCAGCGTCAAGCAGAGGAACCTTATTGGTGCGCAGCCAAATCCTGCCTCCATCCGGCTTTGTCTGAGGTTCTTCATAACCGAGTTTCGGCTGGCCGGTTTCAATGACCAAACGGTCATCTGAACGGTAGAGTTCCGCCTGTTCCGCCCATCCCATCTCAAAGTCATTTCTCCCTATGATCTCCTCCGGTGATTGCAAACCTCCGTCGAGAGCAAAAGGGCGGTTACAGCCCAGAAAGTGCAAATTCAGATCCTTCCAGAAGACCCTTACCGGGATGGTATCCAGGACCGAATTCAACATTTGTCGCGACTCACGCAGCGCCTCTTCTGCCCGTTTGCGCTCGGAGATGTCCCGTGAGTTCAACACCACGCCCTTGATGCTTGGATCATCCAGGAAGCTGCTCCCGACTGATTCCACAAAGACCCAGGAACCGTTCGCATGACGAAAGCGATATTCCAGAGAAACCGATGTCCCGGGGTGTTCCAGGATTTGGGAAAAAGCGGCTTGAGCCGTGGTTTGGTCGTCCGGATGAACATAGGGGAAGGCGTTCTTCTCGACCAGGTCCTCGGGCTCGTAGCCAAAGATCCGTTTCAAAGAGGGGCTTTGGTATCTGATTGTCCCGTCAGCCGCGAGTACAGTGATTGCGTCTGAGGAGTTGAGGACCAGGGATTTGAAGCGATTCTCACTTTCCCTTAGCGCTTCCTCGGCCATACTGGCTCGGATGACCTGAGATGTGGTATTGGCCAAATCTTCCAGGAATCTCAGTTCTTCAGGAGGAATACGCTGTTTCTTAAAAAGCGCCAGAACCCCAATCGGGCTGCCATCCGGGGAAATCAGGCGAAAACCCGCAAACGAGACCAGCCCCAGAGTCTCAGCCCATTCATGGTTATGAACGCTGGGATCGTGGATGACATCGTTCGTCAGAAAGGAGGCATCTCTGCCGGATGCGATGTTGCCTATCTTGTAGGCCCCCAGAGGTACTCTGCGATGGTTGCCGTCCAACTGAGTATAGCGCCCGGAGCTGGCGACAAGATGAAGGCAACGGCTGTGGTCACGGCATACGTGGGGACCCTTTGAACCCCGGGTGTGTGAGCAGCCCTTCTCGCATAAATCCCCTTCTTTCGTGATCCAGATACGGGCAAAGTCGGCATCGTAGATTTTAACGACAGCCTCGGTGATGATCCCCAGTTTCTCGCTCAGAGAGCCATGGCCAATAAGCTGCTCCTTTATGGCATTGATTTGGCTGGCTTGCGCCTCCGCTTGTTTTCTGTCGGTGGTGTCCATCATGATGCCCGCCAACAGAGCAGGAGAGCCCTCTACCTCGATTGGGAACCTGTAGGTGTCAAAGGAGCGCTCTACTCCACGAATGTCGGTAACGCTCTCCTGAATAACCATCGGCCCTCCGCCCGGAACTTTCCGTTCGTCAGCGATCATCCGCCTGGTGGCCCCCTGCGGCATGAGTTCCTCGATAGTTCTCCCGACGCACTCCCGCGAACCGAAGAACTCCTCAAAGCGCCGGTTGACAAACAAAAGACGCCCCGCTTGGTCGGCGATGAAGACTCCGACGGGTAAGCGCTCCACAAACATCGAGAAATACTTCTCGCTTGCGGCGAGCGCCCCTTCTGCTCGTTTGCGTCCTGCCTTGTTCCCAAATTCAGCGACCTGATTACGCAATGCGTGCAATTCGGTTATGAGCTGCTCTTTGGTTTTGTCCTCGTCCTGCACTCCGAACTCCCTCGGAAGTTGAGTTATTTGGGGTTGGGAGGGGCGACAGACCACCCTTCGATTAGGTCAGGGAAATGGCGAATCAATGACAACTCGAAATGACTTTTAACATACAATACAATGAAGTGAATCTTAATTTGACTGAAAAATAACCATACGACCCCAGAGAGGTCGGCTTGCCTGTATCTGTGCCGCCTTGGGGCGAAGGAGTCCTTCATTCTCGGATCATTACTTTCCGGGGCTTTCCGTGAGCATTCGGATATAGACCTTGCCGTCTCGGGTCTTCCCCGCGAACACATCTACAAGGTGGAATCCAAGATAGAAGAAATCGTAGGGGGGATGCACTTTGACCTGGTCTACCTGGAAAATGCTCCGGGATATTTGGTGAAAAGGATCAGGGACAAGGGAAAAGGCTATGCTTGCGATCTTTCTTGATGTTCAGAACGAGATCCTGGAGATCACCCGGGAGTTTGAGGTTATGCAGAGGAAAATCCGAAGGTTGGAACCGGCCGAAAACGTGGAAGATAAGGATTCACACATAAGGGCCATTGCCGGGTGTATCCATGGCATCTACGGCGGCATGGAAAAAATCCTCAAAGATCTGATACTACATCGATGGAGTGTTTCCTACCGGAGATGACTAGCACATCCAGTTATTGCGCAGGGCTAAGTATCCTAACGAAGGAATAAGGCCGGCCATTATTTCTGAGGTAACATTCCTGTCTCTGACAACCTTAGAGGCTTCAGGCACGTCTTCAGAGGAAGATATCATACAAATCTCATTCCGGCGCTCATCATCGAGAGGGCTGAGGAAACCTTGAAGGTTTATCCGGGATTTATCGATGACATCAAGCACTTCCAGAGCATTATAGATCAGGAGGAATAGAGAAGCGCGTTGCCGCCTGCACTCGACAGCGTTGACGTCGACCACTTAGAAAAAACTTTGGGTCACCCACTCTTGACACCCTGAGGTCAACAGGAGAGAGTATCGGCGCTAAACTATCGAAATATTGGAGAAGGAGCTGCAAATTTCAAGCAAGAGCGTAGGTCGAAAACCGTAGGGTGGGCAGCCTCTGCCCACCGTTATTTCCTAGCAGCTCTTCACGTCCGTTTGGGACACCCGGAAACCATGAAAAGGGTTTTCCTTCGCGGCTTCGCGCCTTCGCGTGGGAAACTTTTCGAGACAGACTATTGGTTTGGCCCGTCCCGATTTTCGAAGATTAGTCTTCGGTATTCAAACCTTTCCGCTCTTCAAGTTGTTTGATTCTCGCTCGCCAGTATCTCGGCCGCCTCTTCTGATGCGCCACTGCTATGACGCCGCTTTGTCTCCTTCCGCAGCATTAAGGACGTTGTAAAGGAAAGATGCCAAAGGCCGCGGAATTTCCCGATCTGATGGAAAATAAGACTTTTTCCTTTCCTTGACTGCTTAGAACGATGATTTTGATAGGCCCTAAGCCGTAAATGACAGCCGAATTTGGAACTTTTCACCGAAACTGTAGCCTATGAGCTTCGTCTTTCAATGGGCGACCCCTTTTTCACATTAGACGATGCGGTAGAGCTGTTCTCGCCGCTTTCGCGCATTTCACGGCCGCTTGCGATATTTGAGTAACCTCGGCCTCCGCTACCTCAGACTCGGTCAATCCAGCCCCACTCTTTCGGGCGGCGAGGCGCAAAGGATCAAACTCGCCGGGGAGCTGGGCAACAACAGGAACCATACCCTGTATATCCTCGATGAGCCGACCATCGGCCTCCACCGCGCCGATATCATGCGGTTGCTTGATAGGACAGCCCGCCCAGGGTCAAGATCAATGCGTTGGTGGCGAATTTGCCGGAAGGAAGCCTTTCCATGTCCAGGTCGGATTTGATCTCACTATGGAACTGTTCACTCGTTCCATGGTCTTCGTAGAGGCCGATTACCTGCTTCATCGGCTGATCCAAAGGGGTCCACCATCCTTCGATTTCCGGGGCGAGGAGTATTTGTCCAAAACGGTCGATGGTGCGCTCCACTGCCCGCATCACCCGTTTAAATTGATAGGTCTTCCCTTCATGGTCCTGGCGGATATGGACGGTGAGCAATCCAACTCTTTTCCCCGGTCGGGGCGCACTAACGTCACCCGTCTTGAAAATTCGATCCGCCCACTTTTTCTGGTCTTCCCTTCGGGGATTCCACTTTACGATGTAGCTGATATTCCTGTGACCCGCCAAGGCAACACGGGTATCCAGCGCATCGTGGGCGGAATCCAGGCGCACCAGGAGCTTTCTGGAAGTAAGACTGCGGGCTTTCTCGATAACCCGATTAATAAACGGGATGAATCCTTCCTGACTGTGCTGGCTGCCTTCCCTCATCTCCAGCTCCAGGGACCATCCCTCCGCTCCCAAATAAGCCGCTATGGGAGCAGGAGCATAGCCGTCCCGGCCATTGCAGATGCAGCTAACCCCTTGTTTTTTGGTCTTGGAATTATCCATGCCGAAAACATCGCAGTCCAAGGGGACATGCCCAGTCTTCAATGGGGTGATGGTCACACGTGCTTTCTTGAGGAATTCCACCGAACCGGCATCGGCAAGAGCAATGAGATGAGCTGCAGCCTCATCCAGGCGCTGACGCGAAGTTTCAGCGGAAGGAACTCTGTTAATGCCCATGGCTTGCCTGAAATATTCATCTTCCCTGCAGTTGGTGATCGCTTCGAAATCGCTTTGCCCAATCGAAAGAGTCCGACGTAACTACGCAGGATATCGTCCATGCCAATGCTGCAGGGGCTTACCGGAAAGGTCTTCGTGGCCTTGAACGGGAGCGAGCAGAGATCGTTGACACAGTGTCCGGCGAGTACGAGTCCGGAGTTGGAGGTATATAATTCCGTGTCGGACTACTCGATAATGAAGTGTTCACTCCATCGATCAGCTTCCTGGTCCTGTAGACCCTGCCTTCGTTATCGTAGTAGAGCACGGTGAGTCCGGAGCTGTCGGTAACCTTGCTGAGCCTGCCTATAGCCTCTCCGCAGGCGGGATCGTCATAGGCATAGACCGTGTCGAATCTGTTGCCCAGAGGCGCAGGCAAAGCAGGCAGCCGACGCCGAATGCGAGGTTTTTTCGCTTCCGTGGAACCTTTTCGCTCTTTCTTTGTCAAAGAGGGTTGAAGACAGGAATTCAAACCCAAATCGGAAGAAAGGGCGACAATGAAACGTTTATTCATGCTTTCCAGGCAAGGAACTCCTTCCCTCATTATTCTCGCAGCGCTGCTCGCGATATTCTGCAGCTTTGCCCCTGAATCGGTCCAGTCCGCTTCCGGACCCGAGGCGGAGAGCGACAAGACACTCTCTCCCTACTTTTTCGTCAGGTCGGACAATGCCGAGCTGGACCAGCTTCCTCTTAAAGAGACTTCCGCGGTAGTCAATGTATCCGGGATCATAGCAGACGTCGTGGTTACCCAGGTCTATAGGAATCAAGGGAAGAAGACCCTGGAGGCCATATACGTTTTCCCGGCTTCAACCAGGGCGGCCGTTTACGGAATGAAGATGACCATTGGCGAGAGAACGATAACGGCGCAAATTCAGAAAAGAGAGGAAGCCCGCCAGGCGTACGAAAAGGCGAAACAGGAGGGGAAAAGCGCATCCCTTCTCGAGCAGCAAAGGCCGAATGTGTTCCAGATGAATGTGGCCAACATTCTGCCGGGAGATGAAATCAAAACGGAGCTTCGCTACACGGAGATTCTCATTCCGACGGATGGCATCTATGAATTTATTTATCCTACTGTGGTCGGTCCGAGGTATTCGAACCAGGCGGCTTCCACGGCGCCTCCCTCCGAGAAATGGTCTCAAAACCCCTACCTTCACGAAGGCGAGGCGCCTCCTTACACATTTGATATAAAAGTAAGCATGGCCGCCGGTGTCCCGATTCAGGAAATGACCTGCGCCTCCCACAAGACCGCCATTCACTACAAAGACAAGACCTCTGCTTCAATAGAACTCGATCCATCGGAGAAGCAGGGCGGAAACAGGGATTTCATACTGAAGTACAGGCTGGCCGGCGAGCGGATAGAATCCGGGATGCTCCTTTACAGGGGAGAGCAGGAGAACTTTTTCCTGCTTATGATGCAGCCGCCGAAAAGAGCCTCAAACGCCACGATTCCCCTACGGGAGTATATCTTCATAGTGGATATTTCCGGATCGATGAACGGATACCCCATCGATATTTCAAAGAAGCTCTTGAGAGATCTCGTATCCGGGCTGCGCCCGACAGACAGTTTCAACGTGCTGTTGTTTGCGGGAAGCTCCAACCTCCTTGCTGAGCGCTCTTTACCGGCAACACCTCAAAATATACAGCGGGCGATAGAGGTCATAGATCGTCATCAGGCGGGGGGCGGAACGGAGTTGCTTCCGGCTCTTAAGCGCTCCTTTGCGCTGCCGAAAACGGAAGGCGCCTCTCGCACACTGATCATCGCCACGGACGGCTATGTAACGGTAGAGCCCGAGATCTTCGACCTGATCCGGGATAATATAGGTGATGCCAATTTCTTTACTTTCGGAATCGGCACAAGCGTGAACCGGCATCTGATCGAAGGCATGGCGCGGATTGGGGCCGGGGAGCCTTTTGTCATAACGAAACTGGGCGAAGCGGCGGCGATGGCGGAAAAATTCAGGCGATATGTTCAGTATCCGCTGCTCACGCGAACCAAACTGGATTTCGGAAAGTTTGAAGCCTATGACGTTGAACCCGCCGGCGTGCCGGACCTCTTTGCCGAACGGCCGGTCATCGTCTACGGGAAGTGGAAGGGTAAGGAGCAGGGGCTCATAACGCTCTCCGGTACGAGTGGAAAAGAGGAGTACAGGAAGACTTTCGATGTGTCACAAGCGAAGCCCCTGCCCGAAAATTCCGCTCTGCGGTATCTATGGGCAAGATCGCGGATTGCACAACTGGCCGACTACAACAGTCTGCGGCATTCACCGGAGAAGGTGGGGCGGATAACCGAACTCGGTCTGAAATACAACCTCCTCACGGCTTTTACCTCCTTTATAGCAATCGACCAGCAGGCGCGGAGAAAGGATGGTGATGTCACTACGGTGAAACAGCCTTTGCCCCTGCCTGAAGGTGTCTCCGACCTGGCTGTCGGCCAGGGAGGCCTCCCCAGACCTATGGCCGCGCCATCCACGGGATTCAAATACGGCGGTCAGTATAAGGCGCGCTTCGATGTGGCGCAGGAAACCTCGGCCGCCCCCTCCAGTGAGGAGAAAAAGTCAGAGGCCCCGACTTCGCGGATTATCATCGAGGATCTGAAGGTCGAAGGCAGAGACCGCAGGGAAATAAGGCGGTACGTGGAACAGCATACTGCCGACCTGCTGCAGTGTGTGCAAAAAGAGAAATTCCACAAGAAGGATAAGATGACTCTTAAGTGGACCATCGATAAAGACGGCGTCGTTAAGGACGTTCAGATTTCAGCGTACGGAGGCGGCGTGAATGAGTTGATTCGATGCCTGCGCGGGGAAGTGGAAAAGTGGGTATTTCAGACGCCTGCCAGGAGCGGAACGGCACGGGTAGTCATGACGGTGAGCATTCAATAAGTACTTTCAATCTGCGGAAGCGGACCGGGGTCAGGTTTGGCCCGACTTCGGCCCCTCCGCGGAATACTGCCGTAGAATCAACATGGCCTGAATTAAGTCCTTCTAACTGAGATGGGTTGTTCTTGACATAAATGGGGCAATCTTTTAAATTCTTAATCACAATAAGCACTTATCAGACATCTTTGGTCGCCGGAGTATTCCGTTACAGGGAGCGAAAGGTGCATGGCCCGTTAATAAGGAGGCTCTAATGGCGGAATCAACAAGAAGCAGGGCGACCTACGAAGACCTGTTCGGAATTCCGGAAAATATGACCGGGGAAATCATAGATGGAGAGATGATCGCCACCCCCCGGCCGTCGAGGCGCCATGTGTATGTCTCGTCCGCCCTCGGAGGTGAACTTACCCCGCCTTATCAATTCGGGCGAGGAGGGGGGCCGGGTGGTTGGATCATTCTTGTAGAACCCGAGATCAAACTCGGGGAGGACATTCTTGTGCCTGACCTGGGCGGGTGGCGAAAGGAACGTTTCCCGAAGGAAGAGCAGACCAACTGGATCTCTGTCCCTCCCGACTGGGTGTGCGAGGTGCTCTCGCCCCGGACGATGCGGATTGACAAGATCAGGAAGATGCCGGTTTACGCGAAGAACGGCGTAAAACACCTCTGGCTCATCGATCCTGTTGCGAAGTCGCTTGATGTGTTTCGGCTGGAATCGGGCAAATGGATAGTGGCGGGCTTTTATGCGGAAGACGATAAAGCCCGGCCTGAACCCTTTCAGGAAATAGAAATCGAACTTGCCAATCTCTGGCTTTGATGAGGCTGCGACAATACCCCTTCCATCTCCTCCTCTTTCCTCTCTCCGTTCTCAGCCCTCTTCCCTCCGTTATCGGTTCTCCGCCTTCCGCCTGACTTCCGTCTTGTAAAAAGGCACAACCTGTGCTAGCACATTTTCCCTCAGCTCGATTTCCCACTATCTTACGGCATTTCCATCAGAAAGGATCCGCAGGCTCATGGCAGAGATCGCCCCGTTCCGGGGATTGCGCTATAATAAGGAAATAATCCCCGAACTTGCTGAAGTTGTCATTCCTCCCTACGATGTAATCTCACGCGAGGAACAGAGAGCCTTTCACGAAAAGCACCCCTACAATATGATTCGCCTGGAGTTGGGGTTGGCGACTCTGGAGGATACCGACAAAGACAATCCTCACACCCGCGCCGCGGCCTTCATGCAGCAGTGGGAACATCAGCGGATTCTCATCCGGAATGTTCAGCCGGCCATCTACTATTACGAACTGGATTACAGCAACGACGAGGGGGGAACAAAAACGCGCCGGGGGTTTATCTGCGCGCTCCGCCTGGAGGATTTTGCATCCGGTGGCGTAAAGCCTCATGAAAAGACCTTTCAGGCAATAAAAGATGAACGGCTCTCCCTGATGCTCTCCTGTAACGCCAACCTGAGCCCGGTTTTCGCCCTTTTCTCCGACCCGGAGAGCAAAGTGCAGGAAGCCTTTGATTGCGCAAAAATGAACGCCCCCGATGTTTCCTTTACGGACTACGTCGGCATGGGGCATCGGATCTGGATGGTCACTGACAGGAGACTGCTGGGCCAGGTGCGTGAGTCGATGAGGGATAAAGCTATTTTCATAGCTGATGGGCACCACCGGTACGAGACCGCGCTCAACTACAGAAATGCCCTGCGAAAAACCCATGGAAGCGCAAATCCCAATGCTTCCTATGAGTATATAATGATCTACCTGGCGGATATGAATCAGAAGGGCCTTTCCATCCTACCCACACATCGGCTCCTGAGAGGATTGCCGTCCTGGGAGCCTTTGGGATTCATTGAGAGAGCCCAAAGCTTCTTTGAGATTACGAAGTTCAATGCGGAAAACGGCGGAGAACTGAAGTGGAAAGAGGCAATTCAAACGGGAGGAGAGCGGAAAGATACGGCGATCGGCTTTTACTGCAAGGAGGCCGGTTGCGTCTATGTCCTCACTGCAAAGCGCCAGACCGTTTCGGACTGGCTTGAGCAACAAGGCGCTTCCTCCCCTTTGCGGACCCTGGACGTTGTTGTGCTCGATCAGCTTCTGCTTCGAAACCTGCTGGGCCTGTCCGAAGAATTTCTTGCGAATGAACGTAACATCAGCTTCATGCATGATTTCGGCGCAGCCCTTAAGGCTGTAAAATCGGGGAAATTCGATGCGGGTTTTTTCATCAACTCGACCCGAATCGAGCAGGTTCGGGAAGTGGCGAATGCCGGGTTTACCATGCCTCATAAGTCTACGTATTTTTATCCAAAGGTCACCTCGGGGCTTGTGATCAACCCGCTATCCCCTCACGAGGAAATATTCTGACGTCTGCGGCCGAACATTTCAGTTGCGATACTCTTTTTAATGGCAAGCTTACAGTATGCCAGGAGAGGAAAGGGTACCGCTTTTCCCTCGATGCAGTCCTGCTTGCAGGACTTAGCCGCATCAGGAAGGAGGACCGGGTCATAGAGCTGGGAACCGGATGCGGGGTTGTTCCTCTGGTTCTCGCCTATAGAAACCGGACAAGCAACCGCATATGCGCACTGGAGATCCAGCCGGAACTCGCAAATCTTGCCAGGCAAAATGTGCATGAAAACGGGCTTGACGATCGAATTGAGGTGCGGGAGATGGATCTACGACAGAGCGCTTCCAGCTTTCCTTCCGGCAGTTTCGACGTCGTGCTCAGCAATCCTCCCTACAGAAAGCCCGGTTCGGGCCGCATCAATGTCGAGAAGCAAAAGGCCATTGCCCGGCATGAGCTGTGTGCGGACCTCTGCGATATCTTCGCGGCGGCAAGGCATCTATTGCCCCAGGGGGGGAGGGCGGTACTGGTCTATCCCGCCATGCGCCTGCCTCACCTCCTGGGCTGCGCGCGCAAACATGACTTCAGTCCCAAGAGATTGACGATCATTTATTCCTACCCCGGAGGGCCCGGAAAGTTGCTTCATCTCGAATCGGTAAGAGGCGGAGGTGAAGAATTAACCGTGGAGCCACCTTTTTTTGTTTATGATATGAATGGTTGCTATTCGGAAGCCATGGACGCCCTCTATGCGGAATAGCACGCCGGGAAATGATGCACCTATATGTTTCATATGATTCATCATTTCGCTTCCGTTCCTTCCTGGAATTGGTTTTAATCACTCTCGTGGCGGAGTATCTTCAATGGACCTGGGTTTAAAGAATAAAGTCGCCCTGGTTGCAGGGGCGAGCAAGGGCCTGGGTAGGGCTATCGCTGCCGAGTTGAGTCTGGAAGGCGCAAAAGTTGCGATATGCGCCAGGGAGCATCCGGAACTCCCCGGGGCTGTGGAGGAAATCCACGCGCTCACGGGAGGCGAGGTGATCGGTATTCCCGCGGACCTGACAATATCTGAGCAGGCGAAAGATTTCGTGCGCAGGGGGATCGAGCACTTCGGGACAATTGATATCCTCGTAAACAATGCGGGGGGACCGCCCGATAAGAAATTCCTGGAAATAGACGAGGATTTGTGGAATTTTGGAATACGCCTCAATTTGCTCAGCACGATAGCGATGACTGGTGAGGCTGTTCCAGTGATGATGGAGAAGAAGTGGGGCCGGATCATTAATATGACTTCGGTTTCCGTGAAGCAGCCCATAGAGGGGCTGATTTTATCCAACACAATCAGACTTGGGGTAATTGGACTCGCAAAGACTCTTTCCAATGAGCTTGCCCCCTATAACATTACCGTGAACAATGTCTGCCCCGCTTATACCATGACCGAGCGTGTGAGAAGCCTTGCCGGGGAAATTGCCCTCAAGCAGGGAATCACGGCAGAGGAGGTTATTGGAAGGTGGGAATCCCAGATAGCCCTTCGCCGTCTTGGAAGACCGGAGGAGGTGGCTGCACTGGTCGCCTTTCTGGCGTCGGAGCGGGCCGGATTCATTACCGGGGATTCAATCCAGATTGACGGCGGATGGTACAAGGGGATTATGTAGAGGTTAAGATAATGGCCAATCGCACCGCTTATATTCGCTCGGTGGGCCGGTTTCTTCCGGAACGCCGGCTTACCAATCAGGACCTGGAACAAATGGTCGAAACCAGCGAGGAATGGATTCTCACTCGCACCGGAATCCGCGAGCGCCGCATACTTGAACCCGGACTTGGCAATTCGTATATGTCGATTCGGGCTGCCCGCGAGTGCATTGAAAGGGCCGGAGTCGATCCCGAAGAAATTGAGGTCGTCTTGCTTGGCACGGTAACTCCTGACTTTCCTTTTCCAGCGACAGCATGCACCGTTGCACGGGAGGTGGGCGCCAGGAAGGCCTGGGCTTTCGATCTGGCTGCCGGATGCTGCGGGTTTCTCTACTCCATGGCGACAGCGGCGCAAATGATCGAATCCGGGAGAATCGGAAAAGCGCTCGTTATCGGCAGCGATGTGATGAGTTCCATGACCGACTATACAGACCGAAATACCTGCGTACTTTTCGGAGATGGCGCAGGCGCTGTGCTTCTGGATTCATGCAATGAACCGGGACATGGAATACTGGATTTCATCCTCCACGTTGATGGCACGGGTGAAGAATTTCTATACATGAAGGCTGGAGGGAGCAAGAAGCCGCCCAGCCTGGAAACGGTCACTAACAGGGAACACTTCATTACCCAGGACGGCGCCAGGGTTTTCAAGACCGCCGTTACGGAAATGGCCCAGCTCTCGGCTCGGATAATCGAAAAGAACAATCTGACCGGGGGCGATATTGCTCTTTTCGTGCCACACCAGGCCAACCTGCGCATTATTGACGCGGCGGCAAAACGCATGGGCATCGACAATAAAAAGGTCATAGTGAATATCGACAAGTATGGGAACACCTCCTCGGGCACCCTGCCGATTGCTCTCTATGAGGCAGCGGTAGAAAAACGCTATTCCCTGAAGAAAGGCGATTATGTGGTAATGTCGGCCTTCGGGGCCGGCTTCACTTGGGGGAGCGCCTTGGTAAGATGGTGGGAATAGAAGTTATAAAGAAAATTTGAGGCGAAAATGTCACAATCTCCAGGTCTTGCCGTAAAATCTAAAATCTGGATCGAAGACGGAAACGGGGGAGTAGTCTTCGGGGCGGGGCGCTTGCATATATTGCAGGCCATTGCGCGAAATGGCTCCATAAATGCGGCCGCTGCCGAACTCCAAATGAGCTATCGGGCGGTATGGGGAAAGATCAGGGCAACCGAAAAGAGGCTGGGGAAAGATCTGCTCCATCGCAAAACCGGAGGTATTCAGGGAGGCGGATCAGTTCTGACTCCGTTTGCATTGGAAATGATAAGAAGATTTGACAGGCTTCAGACCCTCACCTGCGACGCCGCGGACGACCTGTTCCGCGACCTGTTCAGCTCCGGCCTCGAAGAAGAATAATCCCTGCGCGAAGAAAATGGCGGCGGCTCTTCTCGATCAGGAGGAGCCGCCACCCGGACGATCATTACATCTTTTTGCCTGCATCAGGAAAGAACAGCGGCGCGCCGAATTTGTCCTTCCCAAACTCACCTATCATCTTCTGGGTCTCAGGCGCGACCATGAAGTCCACGAACGCCTTGGCCCCGGCGGCATTCACCTTGCTGAACTTCTCAGGGTTCACCTCCATCACATGGTAGATGTTGAGAAGCGACTTGTCGCCTTCGGAGAGAATCGCAAGCTTGATGTTCTTCTTTTGTGCGAGGTATGTGGCCCTGTCTGTGAGAGTATACCCTTCCTTCTCGGAGGCCATCAGGACCGTCTGTCCCATTCCCTGGCCCGATTCCTGGTACCATTTTTTCCCGGTTGGAGTAATTTCGACCTTCTTCCAGATCGAGAGTTCCTTCTTGTGAGTACCGGAATCATCGCCGCGTGAGACGAAAATAGCGCCGCTGTCCGCAATGGCTTTAAATGCTTCGGTGCTGGGCTTTCCCTTGATCTTTGCAGGATCTTTTTCCGGACCGACGATTATGAAGTCATTATGCATTACCAGTTGGTAATTCCGGACGGCATTCGAATCGACGAGCTTCTTCTCGGCCTGCTCGGCATGCGTGAGCAGGACATCCGCCTCCCCTTTTTCACCCATTGCCAGCGCTTGGCCGGTGCCGACCGCAATGGTTTTCACCCGGTGGCCGGTCTTTTTTTCAAACACCGGGATGAGCACGTCCAACAGACCCGAATCAACAGTAGAGGTAGTCGTGGCAAGTATGAGATCCTTGGTCTTCGGTTCCTGGGCGATGCCCGTACCGGTAAGAGTCAGAATAGAAATGCATAGGGCCAGTGATACAATGAGAATTCTTTTGCCTGTCATTGCTGGGACTCCTTTCCAAAGAGGGCGATGAAACGGCATATGGGGCGCCGACAGTGAAAACAGTACAGGAATTGCGCCTTTATGTCAAACTCGACACACCCGCCGGTGGTAAGAAGGAAAGAAGCGTATGGCGAAAAACAAAATGGGTTCTCCGGAGAGAACCCATTTTCAGGATATGAAGTAATGTGCGTAGAGTTTCTAGAACCCTGCTCTCTTCAAGATAAACTCCCACTTCGCATCCACGCGTTCCTGAAACTCGGCAACCTGCGCCGGGGTAATCTTCCTGAACCGGCCCTGCATGGCAATGTATTCGTCAACCGGTTTTTTCCTGCCGCTTTTTGCTATGCTCAGGCTCTTGCCGGTAAGGCTCAGCCGTCCCTTTTCTATTTCATAGAGTGGAAAAACGCATGACTCAACCATCATTCGGCCGATTTTTACCGTATCTTTCGTCGGATACCACCAACCGGTGGGACAGGGCGCGGAGAGGTGAAAGAAGCGGGTGCCTTTGATCTCCTTAGCCTTCATGAACTTATTGTATACATCGGGCGGATAGGAACTGGATACGGTTGCGAGATAAGGAAGGCTGTGAGCCTCCATGATCTGCATGAAGTCCTTCTTGGGTTGTTCCTTGGGAATCACGGGAGTGGTTGTGGTCACCGCGCCTGTCGGCGTGGCGCTGGAGCGCTGGACTCCCGTATTCATGTAGGCTTCGTTGTCATAGCAGACATAGATGAAATCGGTTGCCCGCTCTGCCGCGCCGCTAAGCGACTGGATACCCATGTCGAAAGTGCCGCCATCTCCGGCCATTGCCAGCACCTTCCAATCTTCCCGCCCGGTTGCCTTCAGACCGGCCACCAGGCCGGATGCGGTGGAAGCGGCGCTCGCAAAGGTAGTGTTGACCGTACTGGCTGATATGGGTGTCTTCGGGTATATGCCGTGGAGTATGGTGACGCAGCATGCAGGCACGGAAATCAAGGTTTTCGGACCGAGCGCTTTGAGAATGAACCTGTATGCTATGGGGACCCCGCATCCGGCGCAGAGCCGTGTGCCGGGAAGAATGTATTCTTTTTCAGGATATTCGAGAACCGCTGTTTGCGATGACATGGCCGGTATCTTTCCTTTTGCTGTTTATGGAGCCAATGAACCCGTATCTGTGCGCCTCATGCCCGGTACCCGGCTAGACCCCGTAGCCGATCCATCTGGCCCTTTCCTGCAACTGCCCGCTCTTCGCGGCTGCAATGGTCTCGCGTGCCGCCAGAAGCAGATCGGCGGGCGCAACGTCTTTGCCGCCAAGCCCGACTATATAGTTCGATAGAGTGGGTCGGCTTCCATTTTCTTTATAAAGCGCCGCCTTCAGTTCGGTCATTAGCGCGCCTTCATATCCGTAACTGATTGCTTTCTCCAAAACGGCCGCAGCCTTCCTCCCACGTACGGCCTCGACCAACTCGTCTGCCGGAAAGGGCCTGTAGACGCGAACGCCAAGAACTCCGGCCTTTATGCCTTCTTCTCGTAAGACATCGGCAACCTCGGTTGCCTCGCTCGCGAGAGCCCCCATGGTGATGAAAAGAAAATCGGCATCCTCATCGAGGTAGCGGTAGAGCGGGTCTTCATAGGATCTGCCGAAAAGCTCTCCGAACTCTTTCCCGGCTTGCCTGATAACCGGCAGAGCGCCTTCGAGCGACTGCTGAAGTCGGAAACGAAATCCCATATAGCTCGGGGAGAGAACTCCGTCAGGGTCGGCAAGAGGATCACTCATGACAACCGGGTTGATGTTCATCGGCTTTTCGGGGTCGAGCTGATGAAAAGGCACGTAGGAAGGCAGATATTTATCCACCTTTTCCTGATCGGGAATGGTGACCGGCATGAGCGTGTGCGAGAGCCGGAAGCCGTCGAAGCAGACCATACAGGGTATCAGAAGCTGCTCCGCGGCTTTGAAGGCCACTATCACCATGTCCAGCACTTCCTGGTTATTCATGCAGTATAACTGCATCCAGCCGGTGTCACGCTGAGAGATGGTATCCTGGGTGTCGTTGAGGATTGTCCAGGGCGCGCCAATGCCGCGGTTGGTAACCGGCATCACGATCGGCAATCGGGCGCCGGCGGCCCAGTGAAGTTGCTCATGCATGTAAGCCAGGCCATTTGCCGCCGTTGCCGTGAAGGCCCGTGCCCCGACAATCGATGCGGCAATACAGACTCCCATTGCGGAATGCTCGCTTTCCACGCGAACGAATTCAGCCTTGAGTTCTCCCTTTTCCACACAGTCGGACAGTACTTCCGGGATTTTGGATTGAGGCGTTATCGGATATGCGGCAACCACCTGCACCCGGCATAGTCTGGCTGCGGCCGCGGCAGCCTGTGTGCCGGTATAAATCAAAGTCTGTTCCACTGTTAGCGCTCCCTTTTTATAAGACGACTTGAGCGGGCACAGAGCAAATGCAGGCATTGCACTCATCTCGAACCGCCCCTTTCCCATAACGGATAGGAGGAGAATAAGTCAAATAAAAATAAAGAATCACGTGAATCGATCAGGAGTTAATAACCGGCAGGGGGCGAGGTCCGAAACAGTGGGGATGGGCCTGGTGAGAGCAAACCTCCGGTACAGATCAGCCGCGGAGGCCGCTCTCACGGACCGGCATGTGGGGTTACTTCTTTTTGTTGTTTCTCTTGGATGCCTTGAGAGGATTGATCTTCTGCTGACTCTGCTGCTCGGCCTTGATATGAGTAGCAAAATTGCAGGAGCTGGTTTTCCACTTCATGGAAGGATTCGGATAGCTGCTGCAAAACATCCCGGTGGGGAATTCCACAGTGCGCTGGCAGCCATTGCACTGTTCGACGATTGTATAGCAGGAACCACCATTGTATCCACAGCCCGTTTTTGTCATGAAGGCGCACTCGGAACCCGCCTTCATCGTTGCACAAACCATGACACCACCTCCAAAATTGTTTTAGCTGTTTTATTCTTCTGGGAGAAAATCGAACCGAATAATAACCAGGAATTTGTTTCTGTCAAGATGATTTTGATAAATTTTATCAATGGATTTTTATTTGAATTTTTGACTAGATGCGCCGATTTAATTAGAATTGAGAAACTCTATGTTCCAGGTCTTTTGGAAGCTTTAGAAATTGAGAAGAACAGCGGGCAATCCGCACTGGAAGGATTGATTTGTGGCAAAGAAGATAGGCGAACTGCTGGTCCAGGAAGGTCTCCTCACTGCAGAGCAGCTCACTTCTGCTCTGGAGGAGCAGGAAAAATCGGGAGACCGAATCGGAGCGGCGCTCATCAAACTGGGATTGATCGGTTCCGATACGCTCCTCGAGTTCATCGCCAAGCAGTTCCAGGTACCCCAGATAAATATTTCCAAGGTATCCATCCCCAAAGACGTCATAACGCTCATTCCTCTCGACATCATGCAGAAATACCAGGCGGTTCCTTTCGGGTTGATGGGCAATACGCTCCATGTCGCCATGTCCGACCCCGGGAACCTGTTCGTCATTGACGATATGCGCTTTCTAACGCGCAAAAACATCCAGGTCCACGTCGCATCGGACAATATCATCAAGAAGGTGATCTCCGACCACCACGCCGAAGAGGATTCCTCTCTTGATGACGTCCTCGGCATGCTCAAAGATGAGGTCGAATTCGACCTGGTCCAGACCACCGAGGAGATGGACCTCTCCTTTCTCGAAGATGCCGCTGAGCAGGCGCCCGTAGTCAAGCTTGTGAACCTGATTCTCATGGATGCAATCCGCAAGCAGGCAAGCGATATTCATATCGAGCCCTATGAGAAAACACTGCGCGTGCGGCTCCGGATCGACGGTGTTTTGTATGAGGCCATGCGCCCACCGGTTCAGTTAAAAAATGCCATAATATCGCGCATTAAGATAATGAGCAGGCTTGACATCGCCGAGCGGCGCCTGCCGCAGGACGGGCGCATCAAGCTTAAGGCTAAAGGGCGCGAGACGGATTTTCGTGTCTCGGTTCTGCCGACCCTTTTTGGCGAGAAAGTGGTAATGCGTCTCCTGGACAAATCGGGGCTGCAGTTGGATATGACCAAACTCGGGTTCGAGGAGTCGCAATACAAAAACTTCCGCGATGCTATCTATATGCCCTTCGGAATGGTGCTGGTCACCGGACCGACCGGAAGCGGCAAGACGACTACGCTCTATAGCGCCCTCTCGGACCTTAACAAGGTGAGCCATAACATTTCCACCGCCGAAGACCCGATAGAATATAACCTCACCGGCATCAACCAGGTGCAGGTCCACGAGTCAATAGGGCTTAGCTTCGCGGCTGCCTTGCGCTCCTTTCTGCGACAGGATCCCGACATAATCATGGTTGGTGAGATTCGCGACTTCGAGACGGCGGAAATCGCGGTCAAGGCTGCTCTTACGGGGCACCTTGTGTTGAGCACCCTGCACACGAACGATGCTCCGAGCACCATCAACCGTCTGCTCAATATGGGGGTCGAAGCCTTCCTGGTCTCCTCGGCGGTGAACCTCGTCGTCGCACAGAGGCTCGTCCGCAGGATATGCAATGAATGTAAAGTAGTCGAGCCCGTCCCGCCTGAGACTCTTCTCGACCTTGGAGTACTCGAAGAGGAACTGGGAACCTTCAAATGCTACAAGGGGGATGGGTGCGCCATCTGCAACGACACCGGATACCGCGGCCGTATTGCATTGTATGAAGTCATGCCCCTTCACGAGCAGATACGGGAACTGGTGCTCATGGGCGCCTCCGCAGCGGAGATAAAAAAAGAGTCCATTCGTCTCGGGATGCTCACACTCCGTCGAAGCGGGATCAACAAGCTCAAGCTGGGGGTCACCTCGGTCGAAGAGGTAATACGGTCATCGGTCAAGGATTAGCAGGATACGCCGAATTTCTCCCTGCCGGGTCCATTCAATCTGGCTTGAAAATTGCTTCCACCATTGCCGAAGTCCTCCTCCCATAGAATTTCTGACACGACAGGAGTATGAAAAATGGCGGTATTCGTTTGGACAGGCACTGATCGTGCCGGAAAAAAGCAAAAAGGAGAAATCGAGGCCGACAATGTGACCCTGGGGCGTCAAATGGTGGCCCGAAAGGGAATGACGGTCAAGGACATTAAACAGAAACCGAAGGATCTGCTGGAGTATTTGCCCGCTTTCGGGTCAAGTATAAAGGACAAGGAAATAGTCATTTTCGTCCGCCAGTTTGCCACCATGATCGATGCCGGTCTGCCCCTGGTTCAATGCCTGGACATCCTTCAGGAACAACAAGGCAATGCCAATTTCAAAAGAGTTATTAATCAGATAAAAAAGGACGTCGAAGAAGGCGCCACTCTTTCCGACGCCATAAAGAAGCACCCCAAGGTATTCGATAATCTGTTCCACAACCTGGTGGCTGCCGGCGAAATTGGCGGTATTCTCGACGTCATCCTGAACCGGTTGGCCGCATACATTGAAAAAATCGCCAAGCTGAAGAGCAAGGTAAAAGGGGCCATGACCTACCCGGCAATAGTCATCGGGATTGCCATTCTGGTCGTGGTGGTAATTCTCATCTATGTAATCCCTGTTTTTGCCGGACTCTTCAAGAGCGCGGGTGTCAAACTACCCGCCATGACGACGTTCGTCATGGATTTGAGCGACTTCGTCAAGGATTATTTCCACTGGATGCTCGCCGCGGTGGGTATCACCGTTTTCGGCCTCCAGCGCATATGCCGAACACCCCGGGGGCGAGACGCCAAAGACAGGCTTATTTTGCGTGCGCCGGTTTTCGGGATGCTCATCCGGAAAGTCGCCGTCGCGCGCTTCACCCGGACCCTGGGGACCATGCTCTCCAGCGGTGTTCCCATTCTCGACGGGCTCGAGGTGGTGGCCGCCACCGCCGGCAACACAGTGATCGAAAAAGCCATTCGCAATGCCAGAAGTTCCATTTCCGAGGGCCGTCCGGTAGCCGAGCCGCTGGCCGAGACCGGTGTCTTCCCTCCCATGGTCACCCAGATGATCGCTGTAGGTGAAGCCACCGGCGCGCTCGACAACATGCTGGGGAAAATTGCCGACTTTTATGACGATGAGGTGGATGAAGCTGTCGGAGCTTTGACATCCCTGCTTGAGCCGATGCTTATTCTCTTCCTGGGGATCACCATCGGCGGCCTTCTGGTCGCCATGTACCTGCCGATCTTCCAGTTGGCCGATGTAGCGGCCAGATAGCCCGGCGCCGAGATGTCACTGGACAGCTCTTTGGATGAGAACCGCTTGAGAGGAGGGCTTCGAAAGCTCCTCCTCTACCGGCTTATCCTGGCTGTCTTTGTCCTGTTCATTACTCTGGCCGTTCAAAGCAACAGGAATGCGGATCTTCTTTCCGATCACCTGCATCCGCTCTATCTCTTCTCCTGCGCCCTTTTTCTTTTCACCATTTTCGGCGCTCTGTGCCTGGAACGGATTCGTCACCTCGTCTTTTTTGCCTGGGTCCAGCTCCTGTTCGACATTTTGGCCGTAACCGCCCTGATCTTTATGGCGGGAGGAATAGAGAGTTCTTTTTCGTTTCTCTACATATTGGTCATTATCAGCTCCGCGCTGCTGCTCTACCGCCGTGGAAGCCTGCTCACCGCATCTGCCTGCAGCCTCGTCTACGGGCTTCTCCTCGATCTCCAATACTTCGGATGGATTTCGCCCCTCCAGATAGTGGCCCCCGCCGGCCAGGCACGAGACAGCGGGACCTTTTTCTCTACCATTGTGCTGAATATCGCAGGTTTCTACCTCGTCGCGTTCCTTGCCGGATATCTGGCTGAGGAGTTGCAGCGCTCGAGCAGACGCGCGCGCGAGCACGAGAAGAATTTGCGCGAACTCGCCACCCTCCACCAGAGCATAGTACAGAGCATGACGAGCGGCGTGATGACTATCGCGCTGGATGGAGTGATAATGTTTTCCAACCGCGCAGGCAACGAAACGCTGGGACTGATCGAGGAGGACCCTGCCGGCAGGAAGCTGGTGGAGCTTTTTCCAAGCCTGGACCTGTCATGTTTTCCAGAAAGAGTTATACCGGGCAGCCTGAATTCGACCGGCAGAATGGAAACCTCGTACCGCCATCCAACGGGACAGCAGATCATGATAGGTTATTCTGCTTCCGTACTTCAGAACGAAAACGGCGAGCCCTTTGGGTGGGTCCTCATTTTCAAGGATTTGACACAGGTAAAGATAGCTGAAGAACACATGCAGAGGATGGAAAGGCTGGTTCTCGCGGGTAAGTTCGCCGCGGAAATTGCTCATGAGATCAAAAATCCCCTGGCTGCTATGAGCGGCGCAATGCAGATGCTCCAGGAGGAAGTGGGACAGAACGCGCTCCACTCCAGGCTGATGGGGATTGTGCAAAGAGAAATCGGACGGATAAACGAACTGGTGACCGAGTTTCTCTGGATGGCGAAAGGGCCTCCTAAAGCAACCCATACCGAGAAGCTGCCTGTCTGTTCGACTATCGAAGAAATTCTGGAGATCCTCAAGGCAAGAAATCAAATCACAGCATCACATGTCATAAAGACTTCGTTCAAATCGAGACCAATGGTCAATATCGATTCCCACCATCTGCGGCAGGTGCTGTGGAACCTGCTGGTCAATGCGCTGGAAGCCATGCCGGAAGGAGGGGAGCTTTCCATCACCATAGACGAGGATGGCTCATCTGGCCAAGGAAGTCTCGGCGCCCGCATAGTAATCGGGGATACGGGTTGCGGCATTCCCGTCGACGTCAGCAAAAGGATTTTCGACCCTTTTTTTACCACCAAAGTCAGCGGAACAGGCCTGGGTCTGAGTATTGTCTACCAACTGATGGAAAAATGCGGCGGACGTGTGGAGGTGAGTCCGCAGCCGACAGGACCGGGGACTTTGTTTACGCTTTTTTTCCCACCCGCACAAAACTTTTAGCTTGCCAAAAGCGCCGCGGATGATTATAAGCACTCATCGTAGGCGAGTGCTAATATCCTGGGCGTTCCTAAGATGCGCTCCAGCCCTTACATTCCATTTACTAAATCACCAGCGAAAGGAGTCATTATGAATCTCAGACCCCTCAACGATCGTGTTGTGGTCAAACGCATGGAAGAGGAACAAAAGACCGCCGGAGGCATTATCATTCCCGATACGGCTAAGGAAAAACCCATCCAGGGTGAGGTAGTCGCCGCGGGAAACGGCAGGGTGATGGAAGACGGGTCCAGAAAGCCTCTGGACGTCAAGCAGGGTGACCGCGTGCTCTTCGGAAAATATGCCGGCACGGAAATCACCATTGAAGGCCAGGAAGTGCTGATCATGCGCGAGGACGATATCCTCGCCATTGTCGAATAATTACATTCCAGCCAAAAATAGCAGGAGGAAATTGACTCATGGCTAAACAGATTATGTACGATACCAAAGCGCGCGAAGCTCTGCTCAACGGCGTAAACGTGCTTGCCGATGCAGTGAAGGTAACCCTCGGCCCCAAGGGCCGGAATGTTGTCATAGAGAAGAGCTTCGGTGGCCCTACCGTTACCAAGGACGGCGTCACGGTAGCCAAGGAAATCGAACTCGAAGACAAGTTCGAAAACATGGGCGCACAGATGGTAAAAGAAGTCGCGAGCAAGACCAGCGATGTCGCCGGCGACGGAACGACTACGGCGACGATTCTTGCACAGTCCATCTATTTTGAAGGTTCGAAGCTGGTGACCGCGGGCCACAATCCAATGGCGATCAAACGCGGTATTGAAAAGGCCGTACAGGTTGTTGTGGATGAGCTCAAGAAGATCAGCAAGCCGACCAAGGATCAGAAAGAGATTGCCCAGGTCGGCACGATCTCGGCCAACAACGACTCTACCATCGGCAACATAATCGCCGAAGCAATGAATAAAGTGGGCAAGGAAGGCGTCATCACGGTTGAGGAAGCAAAGTCCATGGAGACTACCCTTGAGGTAGTCGAAGGCATGCAGTTTGACCGTGGGTACATCTCGCCCTATTTTGTGACCGATCCCGAGAAGATGGAAGTCATCCTCAACGAACCGATGATTCTGATCAACGAAAAGAAGGTCAGCAACATGAAAGACCTTCTGCCCGTGCTCGAGCAGATAGCGAAGATGGGTCGCCCGCTGCTCATCATTGCCGAGGATGTGGAAGGAGAGGCGCTTGCTACCCTGGTCGTGAACAAGCTTCGCGGAACTCTTCAGGTCTGCGCGGTCAAGGCGCCCGGTTTTGGTGACAGGCGCAAGGCGATGCTCGATGACATCGCGATCCTTACCGGTGGAACCGTGATCAGCGAAGAGAAGGGCATTCGGCTCGAAAATGTCACCATCAATGATCTCGGCAAGGCCAAGACTATTCGGATCGACAAAGACAACACCACAATCGTAGACGGAGCCGGGGACCGCAAGACCCTCGAAGGCCGTGTCCGCCAGATCCGCACCCAGATCGATGAGACCACAAGCGACTACGACCGTGAAAAGCTTCAGGAAAGACTGGCCAAGCTGGTTGGCGGAGTTGCCGTGATCAGTGTCGGCGCCGCGACCGAAACGGAAATGAAGGAAAAGAAGGCAAGAGTCGAAGATGCTCTCAACGCCACCAGGGCAGCGGTAGAAGAAGGTATCGTTCCCGGCGGCGGAGTTGCCTACCTGCGTTGCCTCGGTTCCCTCGGCGGCGTGGAATTCGGCGGCGACGAACAGCTTGGCTTGAACATAATCAGACGCGCGCTCGAAGAGCCGGCTCGCCAGATAGCCAACAATGCCGGCGAAGAAGGTTCCGTGATCGTTCAGAAACTCAAGGAACAGACCGGTCCCTTCGGCTACAACGCTGAAACCGGTCAGTTTGAAGACCTGATCGAAGCAGGCGTTATCGACCCCACTAAGGTTACGCGTACGGCCCTTCTGAATGCCGCCAGTGTTTCAGCGCTCATGCTGACCACCGAATGCATGGTGGCCGAGTTGCCCAAGGAAGACAAGGGCGGCGCCCCCGGCATGGGTGGCATGCCTCCCGGAGGCGGCATGTACTAGCACCACCTGCAGGAATGATCACTACCCCCGCCCGCTTTTACAGGGACGGGGGTTTTCCTTTAAATGAACCGGAGAGAGTGATTCGAGAAAAATCGACGGCGACGTCGGGTTCACCGAGATACTCGATCACCCGGCATGCAAGGTCTATCCATTCCGAGGAGCAGTCCAGGACAGCGCGGTCACTGCTTGCAACAACACACTCGTCATAGGGAAATTCCCTTTCAGGAACCGGCACGGCCCGAGCGTCTCCTCGAATACCGGACTTCTTCAGCCTTTCCCGGTAGGCCGCTGCAAGCTCTCCGCTGCGACTCATCGGCTGATCGAACAGAAAGAATACTTCCCGGGGCGGGAACGCATCGAAATAGCGAAAGATCAGATCCATGGCCACGTTGCCGGTTTCCGTGAGTCGAAAACGGGCAGACTGGCCCGCCAGATCGCGCATTGCGCCGTCATTAGCTTTGAGCAGAAGCCGCGACAGGATGTAGCTCTCGATAGTGATCTGTACATTATGTCCATCCACAAAAAGGAGCTTTCTGCGCCACAGGGCGCCGGTAATTCGCTTGCTCCTGCGTGACAGAGCCTCCTTCTGACCAAAGAGGCCGCGGCTGAGCAGCATACGTTCCACGGCATCGAGCCTATACCTGTTTCCCGCAAGCTCAAGGGCAGCCCCACGAGGGTATGACCGATTCTGGAGGAAAAAGAAATCGGCTGCCGCCTGGTAAAGGAGCCATTTGCGCTCCGGGGTAAGAAAAGCTTTACCGCTCATTTGAATTCTGGCGAAAGAGTCTGAAGGAAAAAACATTTACCACGAAGGATACGAGAAACACGAAAAGGGAAAGAACCCGGGAAGCCGGCTGCCGTGTGTGATTCCAGGCGATGAGCCTTTTGTCTATCCCTCTCGCAATTCTCTTCTGAGAACCTTCCCGACCAGGCTCTTCGGCAGGGAAGCGCGAAATTCGACCTGCCTCGGAACCTTGTAGGGCGCGAGCCTTTCCCTGCACCACTCGATGACTTCTTTATCCGTCAGGGTCTCGCCTTTTTTTATCACGATAAAGGCTTTGATCACTTCGCCTCTTTTCCGGTCCGGAATCCCGATGGCCGCGGCATCATGCACTTTGGGGTGTTCATAGAGAACTTCATCGATCTCCCGCGGATAGACATTGTAGCCGCTGGTCAGAACAAGGTCCTTTTTCCGGTCGACTATGAAGACATATCCCGATTCATCCATCCGCGCCAGGTCCCCTGTATAGAGCCAGCCGTCCCGAATCGCCTCCTCGGTTTCCTGTGGCTTTTTCCAGTATCCTTTCATTACCTGCGGGCCGCGCACGATCAATTCTCCTACCTCGCCGACCGGCATATCCCGGGCGCCGCTCTCTGCATCGACGATCCTGTAGTCTGTATCAGGCAGAGGTATGCCGACCGAGCCCGGTTTCCGTGTGCGATGGATCGGGTTGACGTGCGTGACCGGGCTGCACTCGGAGAGGCCATATCCTTCAACGATGATGCTTCCCGTTTTCTGCTCGAACTGCCGCAGAATCTCGACCGGCATCGGCGCCGACCCGGTAACGCAGAATCTAATTGAAGAAAGATCGAAGGAGTCTATCCTCGGGTGAGCCATTAGAGCCGTATAAATAGCGGGAACTCCGGGAAAGATGGATGGTTTCTTCTTCTCGATAACGTTGATGAGTTCGTCCGCATAGAATCGAGGCATGATCAGGATGGTGCAGCCGGTGTAGATGGCAATGTTCAATGCGACCGTGAGACCGAATACATGGAAAAAGGGAAGCACGGAAAGGAACCGCTCCGTGCCGCACATGAGATCGGGCAGCCAGGAGACGATCTGCACGACATTTGCCATCAAATTCCTGTGAGTGAGCATCGCGCCTTTCGAAATACCGGTGGTGCCGCCGGTGTACTGGAGAAGCGCAACGTCATCGGGAGACGCCTCGCAGGCTATGGCATCGGGGGGGTATGACGACAGAATCCGCCTCCAGTGGAAAACACGGGTTTCGTCATAGGGAACGGAGGTGAACAGCTTCTTGAAACGTGCTTTGAGAGGGTACAGGAGCCTCAGTCGCCACGGGAGGTAGTCGCTGATTCGCGTTGCGACTATCTTGCGTATTTTCGTACCGGATAAAATCCTTTCAGCTTTGGGATAGAGGTGGTCGAGAATAAAGAGAAACTCGGCCTCCGAATCGTTCCATTGGTGCTGAAGCTCCCGTTCGACATAAAGCGGGTTCGTCATGATAACGATCCCGCCGAGCCAGAGTGTTGCGTAGTATGCAATTACGCATTGGGGGCTGTTGGGAAGCATGATGGCGACTTTTGAGCCTTTAACCACACCCATGGCTCTGAGGCCGTTAGCAAGGCGGAGCACCTGTTCCCATAGCTGCCTGTAGCTCAGTTGCGCCCCGTAGAACTCGGTCGCCGGCCTATCGGGAATCAGCCGGGCGTTCTTCTCCAGGACCAGGGGAAGACATGTTTCGGGATAGGTTGCAAAGACAGGGACTCCCGGGTCGTAACTCTTGTGCCAGATTCTATCCATTTATCATCCGGTGCCTGAATAATCTCGATACGATCGCGTGCCGAGAGTATTGCCATATTATTTGAGCCTTTCACAGTCTTTTCTACCGGAGACTGCCCTGAGCCTTCCAGGTGTCAGTGAACTTCAGCTTGGCCGCAGGTCTTCCATATAGTAACAGGTCTTCCATATAGTAAGCTGAGTGATACAGGAAACAAACCTGCTGCGGCACTGTCATACCGAGAGAGGATGACAAGGTGAGAGTCGAACCTTCAGGAAGTGGAAATAGACTTGAGTTTGCTTTGGCCGGAGGAATACCGGGCAACGTAGCAGTAATCGTTGTTCCGCCCAGGAAACAGGTTAAAGCACGAAAGGGAGCAGAGGCTCCCTTTCGTGCTTTCTTTGCTTTTATTCCTTGTTTTGTCGAAACACTGCAGCAACGGTGGACATGGCGGAGGAGCATTCCATCAGCACGCGGGTCATGAACACCAGCGCGATTGCATTCAGCACACCGCAGGCGACCCATGCCTGGGCGGTAGCGGCTGCGGCGCCGAGACCGGCGAAAAGCAGCGTCAGAAATATCCCGGCGGGCGTGCAGCGAGGCCAGGATCTGACGCGCACGAACTGCTTGCCGCCGCCGTGCTCCTCGACAGCCATGAGTACTCTCACCGAGCCGAGCAGTCCTCCGCGAAGCTCGAGGTCCCAGCGATCATAGTCCCCGCCCCTTAAGACGACTTTTCTCAGGCTCTTGACTCCCTCTTCGATGGATTCGAGCCATTCAATCGGGGAACGCCATTGCTGTTCGTTCCAGACCGTGAAGGTCTTCGGCCACGGCCATGGATGGGCAATGCCGGGAGCAAAGCCGCACTTGCGCCAAGGGGTGAGTCCGAGTTTGATCCTGCCGGTAAGGCGGGCAAGAGGCTGCATAACGTGCAGGCAGGCAGTGAGTGCTCTCAGCTTGCGCCGGTTAGGACCGGATACCTGGAGGAAGGGCAGTCGGGATGCGCATGAAATCGCATGCACGATGGGCAGAGCGGCTGCGATAAGGAAAAGCGGCAGAGCCAGTAGCAGGGGAGTCCACTCGATTCCCAGCAGGGAAAAGATCCCGAGCGCCGCAATGACGACGTACCATTCGGGCATGAGAGGAAGCGACCAGAAAAGGCTTGGCGCGGGTTGATAGATAGACTGAAAAAGCGCGCTTCCCCATGTGCCCTGGTATACTCTTCCACGGAAACAGCCGAGGAGTTGCTCGAAACCCTTGAAATACAGCCGCCCCTCCCAGGGGATATGGCCGGCGGCGTTATATTTTTCGGGCCATTTACGCTCGAGGTACCCTTCTGCTTTTCCGTAATTAAGCTGCTGTTTCCAGTAAGCTTTGACCGAATTGCGGCGATGATGCCAGACCATTGCGGCAGGATTGAAGCCCAGGGTCCAACCACGCTGCTGCAGTCGCCAGCACAGATCGACATCGTCTCCCGCTATCCGGAACTGTGCGTCAAAGCCGCTGATCGCCTCCAGCGCGGCCTTTCGAAAAGCCATGTTGCATCCGGGGATGTGCTCCGCCACCTGATCGGTCAGGAGCACGTGTACGGGGCCGCCGGGTGAGTTGGCGACACACTCCGCTATGGGGCCGTCGTCGGCGGGGGGGATGTTGGGACCGCCTACCCCGACATGATCGGTAGTGAGAAATGTGGCTGCGAGGTAGGTCAGCCATTGCGGATCGGGTATGGCGTCATCATCGATATAGGCGACGATTTCGCCCTTGGCAGCCCGCATTCCGACGTTTCTGGCATTGCTCAGGCCGCCGTTGGGAATGGAAATCACCCTGAAAGAGTATTCCTTCAGTATTTTTTCGATTCCGTCCGTAGAACCGTCGTTGACAATGATCACCTCAAAATTGGGGTAGTCCAGTTTTCTCAACCCTTCCAGGCAGTCCCTGATCGTTCTGCTTCCGTTGTAGGTGCAGACAACAACGGAGATGCTCGGCCAATTCATGGCGGCAGGAAAGGGCACTTCCGCAAAAGCCCGGCTGATGGCTGCAAGCGAAGGCTTGGGGTTCCTGTTCCGGTCGGTAACCCCGAAACCCCAGTCGTCTATATCGAAGCCGCCCCTGTGCCATTCATCGGTCCAGGAAAAGATAAAAATACCGGCGCTTCCAACCGCAAAGGTGGACCTTATCTGCCATTCGAGGGTGGCCGCCTGTCTATCGTCACCATTGCGGATGCTGTCCAGTCCGATTTCCGCCATTACCAGCGGTTTTTCTCCGGCAAGGTTCTGGAGGCGCAGGAGGTAGCCTTCGAGTTTCTCTTTGGTTTCGAGATATACGTTGAACGAAACAAAGTCCACGAACGGGAGTTCGAGGTATTCGGTCGTAGGAAAATTGACGTAGGTCACCAGAGCCTGGGGATCGACCTCTTTTACGACATCGTAGAGTCGCTTCAGAAAAGCCTCTATGGGCCGACGCCCATGCCAGCGGACTATGGTGGCCGGTATCTCATTTCCAATCGTAAAACAAAGTACGGCCGCATGGCCCGCGCAGGTCTGCACCCCGTCGCGCACCCTCTTCTCGATGTCTTTAGCCAACTTCCTGTCGTCCAGGAAAGTAATATGCTCTTCCCATGGCAGCCCGATCATGACCCTGAGGTTGTGTTTCTGCGCCAGGTCAAGAAGCCAGCGGGGAGGGACGGTATAGGTGCGGACGGAGTTGATGCCGTTTGCCGCCATTTGCGCGAAATCGCGATCTACGGTCTCGGGATCATGGTACTCACAGCCCTGCTCGTCCGGGCGGAAGGGACCGTATGTAACTCCACGGATATAAAACTTCTCCTCTCCGACGAATATGAATTTGCCCTTTACCGTGGTCCGCACACCTTCCTTGACCGCAATCTGCCTGGAAGGGCTCAGGTAAAATTCGGCAATTCCCGTCGTCTTCGACTTTTTTAATGGTCTGAAGAGATTTCCGGCGGAGATGACTTTGTTCATGCCTGCAGCTTCGCGCTTGAACTCGGGGTGCGTGGCGGATTCGACAACCTCGTGCTCCGCTCCATCCACTTTCAGGTTGGCGGTGCTCCGCGAGTTCAAGTGAATATCCGCTTCCTCTGCAGACAAGTCGGACGCCGCATCACTCAGCTTTCTTACCATTTTATTCCCTCTCGCCCATGAAATTTTCGACTCTAAATAAAGTGAGTCGCAAAGCCCATGATGGCAATAAACGTACCATATGCTATGTATTGGATATTACAGATAATAAGCGCAACCCTCAGACGGGTTTGCGAGGGCGGTTACGATTTTTGCGCACTTTGGTTACGAATTGTGCACGGTGCATTTTTTTGATTCTGGAAGTGAGTGCCGGCCTAACTGGGTCTTCAAACTGGAATCCAAAATCTGCCCACCTGATTTTCGCTTATGATCCGAACACTTGTTAAAAGGGCTTCCGGTAAGTATACTACGAATCGACAGGAGAGCGAGGGGGTCGGGGCTGCCCCCGGTATCAGGATTTGGAGAATGTGTATATAGATGAATTCAGCACTGCTTGAAGTAAAGGATCTGAAAACCTATTTTCTCACCGAAGCCGGTACGGCACGGGCTGTGGATTCCGTGAGCTTCTCGGTCTCCGAGCGCCAGGTGCTTGGGATCGTGGGGGAGTCTGGATGCGGCAAGAGCGTAACGGCCCTTTCCATCCTGCGGCTCATTCCACCTCCGGGAATAATTGCGGGGGGCACGATAGGGTTCCGGGGAAAAGACCTCCTGTCGATTCCTGAAAGAGAAATGGAATCGATAAGAGGCGACGAAATCTCGATGATTTTTCAGGAACCGATGACTTCGCTGAACCCGGTCTTCCGCATAGGTGATCAGATTTCCGAAGTTCTTCTGCAGCACCGCAGGATTTCGAGTAAAGAGGCCAATTCCCGTGTGATAGAACTTTTGCGCCAGGTGGGAATACCTTCGCCCGAGTTCAGAATGAGGGACTATCCGCATAAGATGAGCGGCGGCATGCGTCAGCGCGTGATGATTGCGATGGCGATTGCATGCAATCCCCGGCTGATAATTGCTGACGAACCCACCACGGCCCTGGATGTTACCATTCAGGCACAAATCCTTGCCCTTCTTGATGACCTTCGCGAAAAGCATGGAATGGCAATTTTGCTCATTACCCATGATCTGGGGGTCATAGCCGAAGTGGCTGAACAGGTACTGGTGATGTATACCGGCCGCGTGGTGGAACATGCCGCCGTTAAAGACCTGTTTGAGAATCCCCTCCACCCCTATACACAGGGTCTGATGCGCTCGATTCCAGGCCGCGCCCAGGGCAAAGGCAAGACAAGGCTGGAAGCTATTCCCGGAGTTGTGCCCAGCCTGCTGGCGCTGCCGACAGGCTGCAAGTTTAACACGCGGTGTCCATATTCTTTTGATCGGTGTTTCCGAGAGGAGCCGGAACTGCTTTCTCCTCCGGGGGGGCGCCTGGTTCGCTGCTGGCTCTATTAGGAGGCCCGGGTTCAAAGTGCAAAAATCGGTATTATTGCAGGTTGTTGATGTGAAGAAGTATTACCCCGTCATCCAGGGGCTTTTCCGCCGCGAAGTCGGAATGGTCAAAGCGGTGGATGGCGTGAGTCTGCATATTAACCGGGGAGAGACGCTGGGGCTGGTCGGCGAAAGCGGGTGTGGGAAATCGACCCTGGGCAGAGTTATTCTCGGACTCGAACCGCCTACCCACGGGAAAATCATTTTCGACGGCAAGGATCTGTCCTCTATCAGAGGCTCGGCCCTCTTTCAATT
Organism: uncultured Syntrophobacter sp.; assembly: GCA_964539645.1. Taxonomy (GTDB): domain Bacteria; phylum Desulfobacterota; class Syntrophobacteria; order Syntrophobacterales; family Syntrophobacteraceae; genus SbD1. The sequence continues at coordinate 10,345 of CAZIJV010000036.1, read as the reverse complement.
GCGCAGGCGGATGCAGATCATATTTCAGGATCCCTATTCTTCACTCAATCCCCGCCAGACAGTGGGGCGTATCATCGGTGAGGGACTTGTCATCCACGGGATAGGGAGCGCTGCAGAGCGCAGGGAACGGGTCCGACGGATAATGGAAGTTGTCGGGCTTCGTCCCGAACAGATCAACCGCTATCCGCATGAGTTCAGCGGCGGACAGAGGCAGCGAATCGGCGTCGCGCGCGCGCTTGCGCTCCATCCCGAACTGGTCATATGCGATGAGCCGCTCTCTGCCCTCGATGTCTCGATACAGGCGCAGGTGATAAACCTTCTCCAGGATCTACAGCAGGAATTTCATCTGACCTACCTCTTCATTTCTCATGACCTGTCGGTTGTGCGTCACATTTGCGACCGGGTTGCGGTAATGTACCTGGGACAACTTGTGGAACTTGCCGAAACGGAAGAGTTGTTTAACAATCCCTCCCATCCCTACACGCGCGCACTGCTCGATGCCGTCCCGGTGGCAGATCCCGGACGTGCTGGAAAACGCTGGAAGGATGCCAGAGAAGCCGCCGGACCTATGCTTCCCGAAGCGTGCATTTTTCAACCTCGCTGCCCCGACTCGCAACCGGGCTGTAAAAGCTCCCCGCCGGAACTGCAGGAAATCTCGCCCGGCCATTGGGTTAAATGCGTGGCGTATCAGCCCACCGCTTCGAAGGTTGCTCTTTAGCTTTAAAAGAACGGTGCTTTCCCGCGGCCCCTGCCGTCGAACCTTCTGAAGACGTCATAGCAGTTGGAGGTGAATGAGCTTGAAAATAATCGACGCCCATGCACATTGCGGCTGCCTGGATCGGTTCCCCCGGCAGGATCTTGGTGACTACATCTCCTGCCTTGGAAACAGCGGGATAAAAGGCGCAATAATGTTCTCGCCAGTTATGGAAATATATGACCGGTATAATCCCGATTTTACCGATACCGAATCATGGCGCCGAAGACGCGCGTCTTCCAATGAATACCTGCTGTCGGCAGGAGCACCCGGGTTCGAGGTGTTTCCTTTCTTCTTCATCTGGAATGATTTTGCGGTGGAGCAACTGACGGAGGAGCACAAAGGCATCAAGTGGCACAGACACCCTGACGAACCGGTCTACAACTATAATGACGCACGATGTTCTGCTGCTCTGGAAGTAATCAGGCGTCGCAGACTGCCTGTCTGCCTTGAAGAGGAATTTACTAATACACTCTCCTTTATCAACGATTTGGGGAAAGACATCAGGGTGATCATTCCTCACTGCGGAATGCTCAACGGCGGCTACGGATCGTTACAGCGCGCCGGGGTATGGGAGAACCCCAATGTCTGGACCGACACCGCTCTCGCGCCTGCCGGGGACATTATGGATTATGTCTCGCGCCATGGGCACGACCGGATCATGTTCGGTTCGGATTTTCCTTTTGGCGACCCAGCAGGCGAGTTCACCAGGATTTTGCGCTTGAGGTTGAACGACAGCCAAAAAGAGGCCATCATCAGTTCCAACGTGCAACGACTCCTGGATGAGAGTAAAAGGCCATGACAAAGGTTCCCCCTGATCGGGAAAAACGACCGGGTACGACGTATCCATCTCATTACTGAACGCTATAGGAAGATTCACCGTTATGTCTGTCGAATCCGGGTTGATCCCGCGAAAGGGCTACCTGCTGGTCATCATCGCAGCGATCCTTTGGGCTGTTTCCGGCGCATCTGGAAAATTTCTCTTCAACCGCGGGATTACTCCGCTCCAGGTTGTCCAGATGCGGGTAACCCTTTCAGCAATTTTCATCTTTCTGTTCCTCATGGTCCACAGACCCGCCCTTCTCAAAATCTCACGAGGCGATATCGTCTATTTTGCCATCCTGGGAATCACCGGACTGGGGATGGTGATGTACACCTACTTCTATACCATCAGCAAGATCAATGTGGCCGTTGCAATATTGCTTCAATACCTTGCGCCCGTATTCATCGCCATCTATTACGCCTTCATCGCTCCCGAGAAACTCACCAGGGTGACGCTGGTGGCGATTGTCCTTTCTCTGCTGGGCTGTTACCTGGCTGTCGGCGCCTACAACGTCGATCTGCTTGCCTTGAACTGGCAGGGCATAGTGGCGGGGATCGGCGCCGGCCTTTTCTACGCCTGGTATGCGGTCTACAGTGAAAGGGGAATGTGCCGCTATGATCCCTGGACAGTCGTGTTCTACGCGATACTGTTTGCTGCCGTCTTCTGGAATATCGCCCAACCTCCTCTCGGCGCCTTCATGGTCTCCTATTCGCCTGTCGAGTGGTTCTGGATCATCTACATCGTTGTGTTTGGCACCGCGGTTCCCTTCAGCCTCTATACTATGGGAATCAGCCTTATCCGGTCCACCCGTGCGAGTGTGACCGCCACCCTGGAACCCATTGCAGCCGGTATCATCGCCTATATTTTCCTCGGCGAGTTGCTGGAACCTCTTCAGATGCTGGGCGGCGCGGCCGTTACCGCTTCGGTAATTATTCTGCAACTCAGGCGGGAATGCGATGAGACAACCTCCACCCTCATACGCACAAAAGGAGCGCGTGGCGGCAATGCCCCCACTTGTGCCCAGCCGTCGGACTAGCCGGAGTTGTGTTCCGCAGTGACCGCGAATTTTTCATGGAAGCGTAAGCAGTCTTGCTGGTAATTGCCCTTTTGCTTTTCTTTCATGTCTTGACAAAGGGGTTAAATAGCACTAGGTTTTTCTAGCACTCTATATGATTGAGTGCTACCAACGGGGAGTGTCGATGTGTTGAAGCTCACACAAAGAGATCAGATCGTGCTGGAAGCGGTTATCACCGATTACATTGAAACCGGTGAGCCGGTCGGCTCGAGGACCATCTCGAAGCGAAGCGTTATGAATGTCAGCCCGGCTACAATTCGCAACGTGATGGCCGATCTGGAGGAGATGGGCCTGCTTCATCAGCCCCATACTTCGGCTGGTCGAATCCCGACAGTGCAGGGGTTGAGGTTCTATCTCGACTCCATCATGAGGTCCAGGCAGCTCGAAGGGCAGGAAAAGGAGCGAATACGCGATGCACTGAGAGACAAGCCGCAGGATATTCGGGAACTCCTGCACCGCACCTCCCGCATTCTCTCACAGTATGGCCGGCAGGCCGGCATTGTGTTGTGGCCCAGGTTTTCCGTCACCAGGTTCAAGCATATCGAGTTCGTACGCCTTGGCCCCAATGACATCATGGTGGTGCTCATCTCCAAGGCTGGACTGGTTCATCAGACCCATATCGAGTGGCACGAAGAAATCACTCAGCCTGAATTGGATAAGTACAGCCGCTATGTTAATGAACTGCTTCAGAATGTGCCCATTTCTGAAGTGAAGGAGAGAATCCTGGAAGAGATGGCAAGCGAGAAAGCACTCTTCGACCATCTCTTTTCACGTGCCTTGAAAATGGCGCAGCGCGCAATTCAAAATACGCTCGAGGATAGCGACATCTATATCGAGGGGCAGACGAATTTGTTGAACAACCCGGAATTTGCCGACGTGGAGAGGATGAGGCGAATTCTTCATACATTCGAGGACAAATCTCGAATGATACGGTTGCTTGACGTGACCCTGAAGGCTTCGACCGGAATACAGATCATTCTTGGCACTGAGAGTGATCTGCAGGAGTTGCAGGAGATGAGCCTTATCTCTTCACCTTACGGAAAAGGAGAGATCCCGTTTGGTGTGCTGGGGGTGATCGGCCCTTTACGTATGGATTACTCGAGAATAATTCCGGTAGTTGAGTTCACTGCCAAGCTGCTAAGCCAGGTTCTGGAACTCGCGGATGAAAATTGAAAAACCAGCTTTTAATTTCACTCGCGCAACACAAGCGTTGAGATGAACTTATATTGAGTGGAATTATCGAGGCAAATACAGAGTGGGAGGAATGGTTTAATGCCTGTTGAAAGCACGCGAGACAATGACGATTCCGAACTTCGGGAACAAGCTGGTGTAGAGGAGCCCACCAGTTCGGAAGACGGCGAAGATATTCGGGAGCTTCTTGCCAAACGGGACGAAGAACTCAAGAACATGCAGGACCGGATTCTGCGGCAGGCTGCGGATCTGGACAATACTCGCAAGCGCTTGGAGAGGGAAAAGTCCGAGGGAATCTCTTACGCCAACGAAAGTATCTTGCGGGAACTCATTCCCGTGATCGACAACCTGGAGCGGGCGATAGAGCATGGCGAAAAGGAGGAGGGCTGTGAGGGAATCCTGGAAGGCGTGCGGATGACCCACAAGTGCTTTCTGGATGTTCTGGCCAAGTTCGGTGCGGCGCCTTTCGATTCCGTCGGTCAGCCGTTTGATCCGAATCGGCACGAGGCGGTGTTCCAGGAAGAAACATCCGAATATCCCGATATGAGTGTGACGAAGGAGTTCCAGAGAGGCTACATGCTGAAAGACAGGCTACTCAGGGCTGCAATGGTGGGAGTGGCCAGGAACTCTAAGAATGAATAGCGCGCGCCTCCGATTGAAATCATCTCGGCGGGTCGGGCAAGAACTTTACTGCAATTCTAAACGGACGAATTGTACGGGAAAATAGGGACTCTGAAGGAGGCAACTAAATGAGCAAAGTGATAGGAATCGACCTCGGCACTACCAACTCGGTGGTAGCGATCATGGAGGGGAAAGAGCCAAAAGTGCTGACCAATGCGGAAGGAAGCCGGATTACGCCTTCCATGGTGGCTATTACCGAGAGCGGGGAACGGCTGGTCGGACAGGTAGCCAAGCGGCAGGCGATTACCAATCCCGAAAATACCGTCTTTGCCGTTAAGCGGTTGATCGGCCGGAAATTCGACAGCAAAGAAATTCAGGACGATATTAAGGTCCTTCCATATAAGATCGTCCGGGCTTCAAACGGGGATGCACACATTCAGATCCGTGGCAGGGATTATAGCCCGACCGAGATCTCGGCCTTTATCCTGATGAAGATGAAGCAAACCGCCGAAGATTACCTGGGAGAAAAAGTCTCCGACGCAGTCATTACGGTCCCTGCGTACTTTAATGATAGCCAACGCCAGGCGACCAAGGACGCCGGCAAGATCGCCGGACTCAACGTGCTCAGGATAATCAACGAGCCCACTGCTGCCTCACTCGCCTACGGCCTGGACAGAAAAAAAGACGAGAAGATCGCCGTATTTGACCTTGGCGGCGGTACCTACGACATTTCCATCCTCGAAATCGGGGAGGGGGTCTTCGAGGTAAAATCCACCAACGGCAACACTCACCTGGGTGGTGAGGACTTCGATCAGCGAATCATTGACTGGCTGGCAGGCGAGTTCAAGAAGGACTACGGCATTGATCTGCGGACGGACAAAATGGCCCTCCAAAGACTCAAGGAAGCCGCGGAGCGTGCCAAGATAGAACTCTCTTCCACCATGGAAACCGAGATCAACCTTCCGTTCATTACTGCAGACGCTTCCGGTCCCAAGCACATGAACATAAAGCTGACCAGGGCCAAGCTGGAATCGATGGTTGAGGACCTGGTGGATAAGCTGCTGCCGCCAATGCAGCAAGCCCTTAAAGACGCCGGGATCAGCCGCAATGAAATCGATGAAGTGATCCTGGTCGGCGGTATGACAAGAATGCCGCGTGTTCAGCAAAAGGTTCAGGAATTCTTTGGCAAAGAGCCTCACAAGGGGGTCAATCCCGATGAAGTCGTGGCGATCGGCGCGGGAATCCAGGGCGGGGTGCTCAGCGGCGATGTCAAAGACGTTCTGCTGCTGGACGTGACTCCCCTGTCCCTTGGTATAGAGACCCTGGGCGGTGTCATGACCAAGCTCATCGAGCGTAATACGACTATCCCGACGCGCAAGAGCCAGATATTCTCGACCGCAACGGATAACCAGACGGCGGTATCCATCCACGTGCTTCAGGGCGAACGGGAGATGGCCGCTAACAACAAGACCCTGGGCAGGTTCGAGTTGGTCGGCATACCCTCGGCGCCCCGAGGCGTTCCTCAGATCGAGGTCACTTTCGATATCGATGCCAACGGCATCGTACATGTCTCGGCCAAAGACCTTGCCACGCAGAAAGAGCAATCCATCCAAATCACTGCTTCGAGCGGCTTGAGCGATCAGGAGATAAAGGACCTGGTGCGGGAAGCCGAGCAGCATTCGGAAGAAGACAAGAAGAAGCGCGAGCTTGTCGAAGCCAGAAACCAGGCGGACACGCTCATCTACAGCACTGAAAGAACAATGCGCGATATGGGAGACAAAATCGATGCAAAAACCAAGGCCGATATCGAAGCTCAGATCGTAAAGCTCAGAGCGACGATGGAAGGCAGCGATAAGGATGCCATTCAGCGTGATATCGACGAGTTGATGCAGATCTCGCACAAGGTGGCCGAGGAGGCTTACAAGCGTGCCGCGGGTGAACAGGGAGCCGCGGGGCAGCAGGCTGGAGCGGGTCCCGAGGGCGCGCAGAAAAAGCCTGATGAAGATGTGGTCGATGCCGACTTCGAGGAAGTAAAGAAATAAGGGCTGGGTAGCAGCCGTTTAGACTTTTCTTAAAGAATTATCCGTTGTATTAAGGGGCACGCTAAGGGCGTGCCCCTTACTTTCTCGGCTGGCCCGTCCCTGTATGGGCTTAAGATTTCATGGATGCCGTCCGATAGACTATCCGATAGACTATTGGTGCTTCCGGCATGCGTACCACATTCAGAGGCTTATATGAAACGGGATAAGAAAAGCGCTTCAGCCCTTGTTTTCATCTTCTTTTTACTGATTCTTTCCGGGTGCTCGGGAACGGGTGGAAAACAGCCGCCTGCCGAGCAGGAAGTCGTTATCTCCCCGGTTTCCCCGCCAGAGGCCGAGGAGTTGTGGCGTCAGGGCGAAGTCGCCTACAAGGCGGGGAAAATTCCCAACGCGATCAGTTCCTGGGAGAGGATCGTACAGAGGTACCCCAGCAGCGCCCTGGCTGCACAGGCACTCAACAGGATAGGTGAAATCTACCTCGCTCAGGGCCAGGTCGAACGCGCTGCCCAATACTTCGACTACCTTACCTACACCTATCCCAGGTGGGAGGGGATTGACTCGGCGAGACTCAACCAGTTGAAAGTGCATCTGCAGGCGGGGCGCAAAAAGCAGGCGATGAAGGAAGCAGTCCCCCTGTGGGAGTCTTCCGCCGGCCATCCCGAGGTGCGCTTCGGACTTGCGGAACTCATGGTCCGGCTCTACCTCTCGGATAATGATCTTGAAACCGCTTTCGACTGGAGTTCATCCGGTTTTATCGCCGCAAAAAAGCCCGAGCAGCAAAGGACTCTGACCAAGACCACGGTGGAGATGCTCTCCAGGGCCAACGAAGGTCAACTGAGAAAGCTGTATAAGCGAAACCCCTCTGAGTTCATGATCGTCTTCCTGGATTATCGCTACTCACAGATCGAGATGGAAAAAGGAAAGGGCGACAGCGCAAGGGAACGCCTCAAAGCGGTCCTCGCCCGGAACCCTTCCCACCCGCTTGCAGGGGAAATGCAGGCTGCGCTGCGGGGAACGAAGGTCGCCGACGCAAACATTCCCTTGAATGCGGATAAGATAGGTGTGCTCATCCCGCTCAACGGGCCGCACGCCAAGTATGGAGACCTGGTGGTTCGCGGGCTCAATCTTGCGGTTGCGGACTGGAGCGAAACGCATCCGAACGAGAAGGTGACGCTCGTAATAAAGGACGCCGGCTCTGAAAAAGCGGTGGCTGAACAATCCTTTGAGGAATTGGCGAAAAAGGAGGGGGTGCTTGCAGTGATCGGTCCCCTCGGGGCGCAGGCAAGTAAAGCTGTTGCTCCCCTGGCTAATCGCGACGGGATTCCGCTTCTCTCCCTTACTCAAAAGGAAGATGATGCCGGGGATAGTTCCTTTGTGCTGCATGTCTTCATTGATAGCCGTGATCTGGTGAAAACGCTGGTCAGGCACTCCCGGGAAAAACTCAAATTTGAGCGCTTTGCCTGCCTTTATCCCGACGACCGCTACGGTCAAAAACTCTCCAAAATTTTCGCCGAATCGGTTCAGGAACAGGGCGGCGCTATGGTGGCGAGTGCATCCTACAAGGAAAGAAGCACCGATTTCAACGAGCCGCTTCAGAAGCTCATGAGTATAGCGAAGAAGAACGCCCCCCTTGCCGAAATCGATGGCGCCCCCTTCGACGCACTTTTCATTCCCGACCAGGTGAATACGGTTGCACTGATCGCACCGCAGCTTCCCTACAATAACATCGTGGGGACTACGCTTCTGGGAACCAATCTGTGGAGTGAGGCCCCGTTGGTGCAGGCCGGAGGGGTCTATGTCGATCAGGCTATGTTTGCCACATCTTTTTATCCCGAGAGCCGTAACCCGAAAGTGAGTGCTTTCAGGGAAAAATATACGGCGATGTATAACTCATCGCCCTCTTATCTCGAGGCCCAGGCCTACGATGCGCTCTCCATGCTGCTCCAGGCGCGGGCAGGTTCAAGAGGAGGCGCCGCGGACAGAAATGCCGTTTTTCAGAATCTGCTGCAGGCCAAAGGGTTCAAAGGGGTCGCCGGTATTTACAGTGTCAATCCGAGGGGAGACCTGGAGCGGCAGTATAAGATTTTGCAGGTGGTCAATGGACAACTCGCTCAAGTTTATCCATAACTGAGCCGATAACACCTTGACAAGAAAGCTGTTAGTTTTATAATTCGGGCAAGCACATGAAGTCCGAAATATATGATTGCGCGTGAGGAGGTCAGGAGATATGCCGATCTACGAGTATGAATGCCTTAAATGTGGGAAGACGTCTGAAGCAATGCAGAGATTTTCCGATCCGCCTCTGACCGAATGCAGCCATTGCAGCGGCCAGCTTCGGAAGCTGATTTCCATGAGTACTTTCCATCTGAAGGGTTCAGGTTGGTATACAACCGACTATTGCGGAAAGAACCAGAGTACTTCCAAACCCTCTGAGAGCAAATCGGACAGTTCCGAGAAAAAGACCGACACCGGGTCTTCCACCTCCACGGAGTCCTAGAGGCGAAAAAAGCCGATTTTGTTGAATCCGATATTGTTGAATTTTCTGAGCGGGCGCTGTCCCGCTCTTTTTTTTCGGGCAACCCGTACAAGGCAGAATCGCTGTGAATTCCGAAAAGGGCCTTCTCATCGTTTTCACGGGCAACGGCAAAGGTAAGACTACCGCCGCGCTTGGCATGGCGATCCGGGCGGCCGGTCATGGAATGGGCGTTCTGATCCTCCAGTTCATAAAAGGAACATGGGCCTACGGGGAACTCGAGTCTTTGAAAGACATCGAGGAGGTCAGGATAAAAACGCTGGGAAGCGGGTTTACCTGGAAGAAGGAAAACCTCGATGAAGACAGGGAACTCGCCCGCAAAGGCTGGGAAGAGGCACGGAGCGAAATATCCCGGGGAGACTACCGGATGGTAATCCTGGACGAGCTGAACATCGTACTCTCCTACGGTTTGCTCCCCCTTCAGCCGGTGCTCGATACGCTGGAGCAGAGGCCGGCTGGGGTGCATGTTGTCGTTACGGGAAGAAACGCGCCGGATGAACTCATTGAGATCGCCGATCTTGTCACGGAGATGAAAGTCGTGAAACACCCGTTTCACGACAGGGGTCTCAAAGCGCAGAAGGGGATCGAATTTTAGCTGGAGTGAGCCGAGGTTGAAGAACATTTGCTCGGGCACAATTGATCCTGATCTGCAGGTGAGGGCATATGACTGGAACAAAAGCCGCGAAAGCGGCAAAGCTGGAAGATCTCTATTGCAGAATCCGGCAGGATGCGGGGTATCGCAACAATCGAATGGGTGAAGTCTTCGTGCCCGGATGGGGTTCGCTGGCGCCGCACTCCCTCGTTCTGGTCGGAGAGGCGCCCGGGAGAAGCGAAGAAACCGAGCGTCGTCCTTTTGTGGGCGCCGCGGGAAAGAATCTGGACCTGCTTCTGGGACATGCAGGGCTTTCACGTGAGCGGGTGTTCATCACGAATGTCATTAAGTACAGGCCGGTATCGCCGGAAGGCAAAAACAGAAATCCCTCGGTCCGGGAGAGCCGAAACGCCCTGGCCTATTTACTCGAGGAACTGGAGATACTCTCGCCGCGCCTGACTATATGCCTGGGGCTTTGCCCCGCGCGCGCGCTTCTGGGCGGATCGCCCGCCATGGGAGAGGTTAACGGCGCCGTATACCAGAGGTTCGGGATGGACATCATGGTCAGCTATCATCCTTCTCCCTTCAATTTCATGATGGCGAAGAAGCGTGAAGTGATGATCAGGACCTTTGAGAAACTGGGCAATATCGCCGGTGCCGGTGTTCACCGAATAAAAGCGGGTTAGTTGATTTTTCTCGTTGACTAAAGGGTGGGCT
>CAZIJV010000035.1:0-55094 GCA_964539645.1 uncultured Syntrophobacter sp. | reverse complement strand
CTTTTCGCGAAGATGACTGCCGGGTTCGCAAGGGACATGCACCCGAAAACCTGGCCATCCTCAGGCGTTTTGCCCTCAGCCTGATTAAGCGCGATCCAGTGCGTAAAATAGGTGTCAAAGCTAGCAGAAAAGCAGCAGGTTGGGACAATGACTACCTCCTGCATCTGCTCCGTCTGGTATAAAATTTCATGCGATTGCCCTGGGCCACTTTCCCATCGGCTTCCCGCTCTATGTCTCGATAAAACTCTTCAACTCCTTGCGGCGGCTCGGATGGCGAAGTTTCCTCAACGCCTTGGCCTCTATCTGCCGGATTCGCTCGCGCGTGACTGTAAAATCCTGTCCGACTTCCTCCAGCGTGTGGTCGGCCTTTTCCCCAATCCCAAAGCGCATGCGCAGGACCTTTTCCTCACGGGGAGTAAGTGTTGCGAGAGCCTTCCGTGTTTGTTCGCTTAAATTGAGATTGATCACCGCATCCACCGGTGAAGCCACTCTCTTATCCTCGATAAAATCTCCCAGATGGCTGTCTTCCTCTTCGCCAATCGGGGTCTCCAGGCTGATCGGTTCCTTTGCGATTTTCAGAACCTTGCGCACCTTGTCCACCGGAAATTCCATCTTCTCGGCAATTTCCTCGGGGACCGGTTCGCGGCCAAGCTCCTGGACGAGATAACGCGAGGTGCGGATCAGTTTATTGATTGTCTCAATCATATGGACAGGGATTCGGATGGTTCTTGCCTGATCGGCGATTGCCCGCGTGATAGCCTGGCGAATCCACCAGGTGGCATACGTGCTGAATTTATAACCGCGCTGGTATTCGAATTTATCGACCGCCTTCATGAGTCCGATGTTGCCTTCCTGGATAAGGTCGAGAAACTGAAGACCGCGATTGGTGTATTTCTTGGCGATACTGACAACGAGGCGCAAATTGGCTTCGATCAGCTCGCTTTTGGCCAGTTTTGCCCGTATTGCACCGTCTTTGACCCTGCTGAGCATCTGCCGGAGAGACCGCGAATCCATTCTGGCTTCCAACTCCAGTTCGGCTATCCTGTCCCTGGCCGCAATAGACTGTTCATAGAGCCGCTGATACTGATCTTTTGACATATCGCAAGCCGCCGCGCCTTCCAGAAGCCGCGGTTCGTCCATGTTGTCGAGACAGACATTGGGATCTGCATCTTTCAGACCCATGCGCTTCAGACAGTCCCTGAGGCTCTTTTCGGTGCTCTCGATGGTCATGAGGTGACCGGTGAGTTTTTCGATTATGCTGTCTATATGCCGGCGACTGAGTTGAAGCCCCTTGAGCAGGTTTACCACCTGATCTTTATTCTTCTGGAGCTGGTTTTTCAGCTCGAATTCTTTGTCCGGTTCGAGGCCATCTCCAAAAAGAAGCGCCTGCAGTGCCCTGTTATCTTCCTCCAAGCGCTGTACCTCATCGAGAATGGTAATGATGCGGTTTTTCTGAGCCGCTTCCTCCTCCTCGGAAATCTCCTCCTCAACCTCCCGGATCACCTCATTTAAGCAACAGTTTTCGCTTTGCAGCCTCTCCTTGAGGCTCATTATCTCTTTTATCCCGATGGAGGAAGCCATTATCGCATTGAATATCTCCCGCTCTCCCGCCTCGATCCGCTTGGCTATTTCAACTTCTCCGTCACGGGTAAGCAGAGAAACCTGTCCCATTTCACGCAGGTACATCTTGACCGGGTCAGTCACCCGGTTTGTCGAATCAGCCTCCAACTGGAGTTCATCTTCCTCTTCCTCTACGAGGGCTTCCGGGTCGGGCGTCGGCCCTCTGACAACCTGCACCTGCTGCTCAGAATCAACGATTTCGATGTCCATTTCATCAAGAATCATCATCATGTCATCCAGCTTGTCCGCCGTGACGATTTCCTCGGGAAGGGCATCATTGACTTCATCGATCGTGAGGTAGCCCTTTTCCTTGCCCGCCGCAATCAAACGGTTCAAATCGTCTATTTCCGGCTTGTTCAGCGCAGGATCGCGCCTTTGCTTGGCATCCTTTTCCGTCATTCCCTAACTCCTAAACGTTATCAGGACAATCTCCAGTGTTGGCTTTGGCCGTGAGATTTCTTATTTCCATCAGGATGGTTCTGATCTGAGCCAGGTCTCCTTTCCTCTCCGCCTCGCGGAGGGATTCCTCCAACTCCTTTTTCCTCCTTTTGGCTTCTCTCCTGCCCAGAGCTTCAAGCCAGTCACGCAATTGCATTTCCGGCTCCACCAGTTCATATGGTTCAAGCATATATCGTGTATAGAGTTCCTGTAATTCCGATTCCCGGAGCAACTCGTAGACAGCCGACGAATGGTTATCCTCCATGCCGCAAAAACCGGCCCGGCAAATCACCTCGGCAATCGTGGCGAGCCTGGACTCCTGAAAGCAGCACACCACCCCGGATTCCTTAACGCATTCGATAAGGGCCGGGTATTTTATCATCAGCCTGAGGACCTTCTCCTCTATCGATTCAATCTCCGGCCTCTTCGGATAATCCACCGCCCTGAACTGACGGCGCCCGCTGTCAGGCCTGGTGTGCTTTTCGTGCAAAAGCTGAGCCTCCGCCACCTCTTCACTGACAGAAAACCGGTCGGCTATCAGGCGCAGATACTCCGATCTCAACAGCGGCTGGCGTACTGCCAGGAAAATGGATTGCAGGTCCTTGAATATCCCTGCCCTCCCGGCAGCACTCCCGTCCCACCCGGAAATGGCTTTGCGAATGGCATAGCTGCCGAGTTCATCACGGCTCGCCATGAGCCCTTCCAGCTCCGATATGCCAAATCTTTTGAGAAAATCATCCGGATCGAGTCCGTCCGGAAACCGGATGCAGCTTATGGGAAGCTCCTCCTGCAAAAAAAGGGGTAGAGCACGCAGCATGGCCCTCTCACCTGCGTCATCCCCGTCATAGGCAAGCACCACTTCGTCAGACATTCTCGACAGGAGCCTCACCTGATGGCTCGTCAGCGCCGTGCCGAGTGTCGCTGCAACGCGATAAAACCCCCTGGCATGAAAAGCCAGAAGATCCATATATCCTTCCACAAGGAGCGTCTGCCTTGCCTGTCTGCACGCCTCACGCGCGGTCCCATACTGGTAGAGCATTCTGCCCTTGTGATATACCGGTGTCTCGGGACTGTTCAGATACTTGGGTTCATTGCGCTCATCCTGCGCAAGTATCCTCCCCCCGAAAGCGACTATCCTCCCCCGCTCATCTGTTATCGGAAAAATCAGACGATTTCTGAAGCGGTCAAAGAATTTGGAGGAATCACTGGTACTCTGGCTCAAAAGGCCGGCCTTGACCCCGAGTTCAGGCTCGAAACCGGATCTTTTCAGGTGTTCAAAGAGCGCATCCCATCTTACCGGTGCATAACCCAATCTCTGTGATTCGACAACCTCAGAGGGCAGTTCGCGCAATGCAATATAATCTCTGGCTATCTTACCTTCATGGCTGAGATTGAGCTGGCGGCAAAAAAAATCGGCTGCACACTCGATTGCGGCCAGTATCCGTTCACGTTCCTTCCGGCTGGCCGCGAGAAGATCGTCAGTACCTGCATAATCCTTTTGGGGCAGCGGTATGCCATAGCGCTCGGAGAGATAATTTACGGCATCCGAGAACCCGAGGTTCTGGTGCTTCATGACAAAGCTGAGGACATCGCCTCCACTTCCACATCCGAAGCAGTAATAGAGCTGATTTTCGGCATCTACCTGAAACGAGGGGGTTTTCTCCTGGTGAAATGGGCACAGCCCCACGTGCCGATTTCCAGACCTGCGCAGCGGAACTACCCGCCCGATCACATCGACTATATCCACTGCCTGTTTTACAAGAGTGGCAATACCTGATACATTTGTCACGTCAGTCAGCCTGCTTGTGAAACAGAAGTGAAAAGGCCCATTCTCAACTCAGGGGGGAAAACCAAGGATTTTTAGCCTCTGGTTGACCTCAAATCAAGCACTTTGTATTTTTTTCCTGAAAATGATGAATCCGGTTCAGAAGAGCAACCACCCCTCACCCACCGTCTGTCATCCGACATCCGACATCTGACATCCGACATCCGCTACCCGATACCCGTCCACCCGTCACCCCAGCTTTGCGCGCACCAGTTCGTTTACCACCTTTCCATCTGCCCGACCTGCTATCTTGGGCATTAGAATCTTCATCACCCGTCCCATATCCTTTTGAGAGACCGCGCCTGCCTCCGCAACCGCATCCGTGACCAGTTTCTCCAGTTCTTCCGACGAGAGTTGCCGCGGCAGAAAAGCCTGGAGCACCAGGATTTCACTCTCTTCTTTATCAGACAGATCCTTGCGCCCGCCGGTCTTGTACTGCTCAGAGGAATCGCGTCGCTGCTTGATGAGGTTGGATATCACCTGCTGGGTTTCCACCTCGGTCGGCTGGCGCTTGAACTCCTTTTCCTTCAACTTCAGAGCGGTGAGCAGCATCCGGAGAGCATCCCGCTTGATCTCGTTTTTCTCACGCATCGCATCCTTGAGGGCCTGTTCGATTCGTCCCTGCAGTTCCATTAGCGGACCTCACTTTCGATCTTTTTCAGCTATTTGTCTGCGCACCCGGGCGATAGCCTCCCGAAGGTTGAGAGTGCCTTCGTAGATGGCCCTTCCCGTAATCACTCCGAGCAATCCCCGAGGAACAAGAGGAAGAAGATTATCGACGTCCTCCATAGTGGAGACCCCTCCCGAGGCAATCACCGGGAAAGGAGTCTTCTCCATCAGCCGGCAGGTTGCCTCGATATTCACTCCGCTCTGCATTCCATCACGATGAATGTCCGTGTAGATGACGGCGGCCAGGGCAAGACCGGAGAACCGAAGCACCAGCGAGACTGCATCCGTCCTGGTAGACTCCTTCCAGCCTTCAACGGCGACCATTCCTTCCCGGGCATCCAGACCAAGGGCGATTTTTCCGGGATAACGCGAACACGCCTCATCGAGAATCTCAGGTTGCCGCAATGCCGCGGTCCCGATTATAACCCTCGACACCCCCGCCGATAGGTAACGCTCTATGCTGTCCATGTTCCTGATCCCGCCTCCGACCTGTACCGGGACAGGAACCGATTCGGCGATCCGGAGTATAATGCTGTCATTTACGGGGGCCTTTGAGAAGGCGCCGTCCAAATCGACCAGATGGAGCCATTCCGCTCCTTCGTCCGCCCAGTGTTTTGCCACGGCGACGGGGTCTTTGCCGTAGACTGTTGCACGATCCGGGTCTCCCTGCATCAGCCGGACGCAAAGCCCGTCTTTCAGGTCGATCGCGGGAAAGATAATCATATGTCAATCCTTGAGAACTGGATGAATGTTAGCGCCGCCTTCCTATGCGGCGGGTACGGCCAGCAGAGGGCCGGGCATGATCATGCGTCTTTTGCGGACTCTAGAAGATCTCGAAGAAAATCGGGCGGCTTCCGCACCTTTCGGTCTCTGCTCATGCATACGTGCAGGGTATATCCCTGCGTCAGCAGTTCTTCGCCGCGGAGTATTTCATAGTCGAAGCGCAGGCGTGCGGGTCCCGCGAATTGGAAAGTAGTCCGAATTGTGAGTAGGTCGTCATAGAACGCCGGCTTCACATAGGAACAGTGAGCCTCAACGACCGGCAGAAACAGGCCCCGGCCTTCCAACTCATGGTACGTGGTTCCCGTATTTCGGAACCATTCCGCGCGGCCGATCTCGAACCATTTCAGGTAGTTTCCATAATAGGCAAACCCCATCGCGTCGGTGTCAGCGTATATAACCCGAAACTGAGCCTGAGCAGGCACTGTTTATACTCCCGGTACTAATTAGAACCGGCAACGCTCCCCCCCAATTGCACAAACGACAGGTCCGGGATGAGCGCTCCCCCTTCGTTACAAAGATTTCTCCGTACCCCTTTCCATAAAGGTCCGGAACAGTTCGACACCGGAATCCAGGCGCCAGCCGGCCGCATGTGCTTCACGTTCGCAATATCGGCCTGCTTTGCCGTTCGAGCGCCTGCCGGCGTGCAGATCGTCTATGAGCAGGAAAGGCGCCGGGTCCACTGTATGGTTGCGGGTAGTAATAGGGGTGTAATGATCGGTCGCGATCAGGACGCGGGGCCGCCGGTATTTTGAGATGCCTTCGATTATCGGTCCAACGATCTTTTGGTCGAAATTCTCTATTGCCTCTATTTTTCTTTCCAGTATTCCCGAGTGTGAAGCCTCGTCGGGAGCCTCGAGATGCAGGAAGACGAAATTCATCGTCTTGAGTGCGGTAAGCACAGCGGAGACTTTGCCTTCATAGTTGGTGTCCAGGTAGCCGGTTGCTCCGGGTACGTCGATCGGTTCCAGGCCGGCGTAGACGCCGATCCCTTTGAGCAGGTCTACGGCGGAAATCATTGCGCCGGAAATGCCGAATTGCTCAAGCTTGGGCAGCGAGGGCGCCTTGCCTTGCCCCCACGGCCAGAGGGAGTTGGCTGTCTTCTTGCCTGCATCCCGTCGCTCCCGGTTTACGGGGTGCTCTTCGAGCAGGCCGGAAGCTTTCGACACAAGGGTATGTATGACCGGTTGCGCGAAAATGGTATCGAAACCCTTGATGGCCCGGCCGAGTATATTGTGAGGCGGTGTGGTCTCCAGGCCGTCGGGACCGCCTTTCCAAACCAAAAGGTTTCTGTAGCTCACGCCGGGATATAACCTGAGAGGAGTTCCGGATACCGCTTGCTGAAGGCTCGCTATGATCTCATGCGCTTCCGGCGTGGAGATATGTCCCGCCGAATAGTCATCCATGACTGACCTGCCTGCCTCATCCGTTCCCAGGTGCACCAGGTTGCACCGAAAGGCCAGATCGTCCCTGTCCAGCTCAACGCCGATGCTCGCAGCCTCCAGTGGTCCCCGCCCAGTGTGATAGATGGACGGATCATACCCGAGCAGGCTCATATTAGCCACATCACTACCGGGTTCCATCCCAGGTGGAACGGTTCTTACCGTTCCCAGGCGGCCCATTGGAACCAGCATGTCGAGATTGGGCGTCCGAGCGGCTTCAAGCGGAGTGAGTCCGCCAAGTTGCTCGATCGGGTAGTCCCCCATTCCGTCGCCCACGAGAATGATGAATTTATCGTCCATACGGAACCACCTGAGGTCAGTGCTGCGCCTGTTGATCAGTCCTGGTTGTTTTCAATGCGAATCAGGCCAGTGGGCGCCGATACGACGTCCAGGTTGTCGATTTCATTCAGAGCCTTCCGAACGCTGCTCTCTAACGCCTCGTGGGTGATCATCAGGAGAGGAACCGATTCCTGTTCATGCCGTCCCTTCTGGATAACGGAGGCAATGCTTATCTGGTGCTTTCCCAGTATGCCGGAAATCCTGGAGAGCACACCAGGTCTGTCCAGAGCCGAAAAGCGGAAATAGTAGCAGGTGGAAACATCCGAGATCGGCTTGATCTCTATCTTCTGCAGCTTGTCCGGTTGAAAGGCGAGTGGCGGGATTCTTGCGGGCGTGCCATGGAGGATGTCACGTCCGATATCGATAAGGTCGCTCACAACGGCGCTGCCGGTGGGCAGCATGCCTGCGCCCATACCGTAGAGCATTATATCGCCAACGGTATTGCCTTCAATGTGGACGGCGTTGTATGCGCCTTTGACGCTGGCAAGCACGTGCTTTCGCGGGATGAGGGTGGGATGAACCCGCATCTCCAGGCGGTTGCCCACATTCCGTGCAATTGCAAGGAGTTTCAATTGATAGCCGAATTCTTCCGCATATTCTATGTCCAGCGGGTCTATCGAAGATATTCCCTCTATATGGACCTGGTCGAAGCGGATCGGAGTCCCGAAAGATATGGCGCTTGCGACGGCGAGTTTATGGGCAGTATCGATGCCTTCGATATCCAGGGTCGGATCAGCCTCGGCATAGCCCAGTTCCTGAGCTTCCTTCAGGGCGGCTGCAAAGGTGAGTTTTGAGTCGGTCATGCGGGTGAGGATGTAGTTCGCAGTTCCGTTGAGAATTCCGAAGAGGGTCTTGATCTGGTTTGACGCAAGTCCTTCCCGGAGCGATTTGATCAAGGGGATTCCACCGGCAACCGAAGCTTCGTAGCCGATAGACCGGCCGTTCTCGAGCGCGAGGGCGAAGAGTTCGTTTCCATCGTGTGCGAGCAATGCCTTGTTGGCGGTTACAACGTACTTCTTGTTCTCAAGCGCCTTGCGGATGATCGTCTTCGCCGCGCCCAAACCGCCGATCAATTCGATCACGATCTGGATTTCAGGATCTTCCATGATATCATCGGCACGGGTGGTGAGTAGCTCGCGAGGGACGGCGACCGGTCGTTCCCGCTCCACATCCATGTCTGCCACCCGCTTCAGTTCCACGGGAACCCCGAGCCTGCTCTCGATGGCTTTTGCGTTCTGCTGAAGGATCTGTACTACTCCGCACCCAACTGTTCCCCAACCGACCAGTCCGACTCCGATTTTCCGCATTATGGCCCTCATTTATATGAATGCTGGATGAGGGAGCCTTCTCGAATGTCGCCCTCACGGGTGAGGGAGAGTGCCTTCCCGGCGACGTTCGTTCAGGTTCAATCACCCAGGGATGATAATCTAAAGCGCGCCCGCAATCTTCCGGGATGGAGGCGTTTTCTGGAGCGCTCGCCGCAGCCCCCTGATGGCCTGTTTAGTCCGCATTTCGTTCTCTACCAGTGCAAACCTGACAAACTCATCCCCGTAAGCTCCGAATCCCAGACCCGGAGAGACCGCCACCTTGGCCTCCTGGATGAGAAACTTGGAGAAATCCACAGAGCCCATGAAACGAAACTGTTCCGGAATTCGGGACCAGACGAACATGGTCCCTCGGGGCTTCTCCGTAGTCCAACCGATACGGTTCAGCCCGTCCACCAGAATATCCCGCCTGCTCAGGTAGGTTGAGACAATTTCGCCAACGCACGACTGATCGCTCTTCAAAGCCACTGTCGCGGCGATCTGAATGGGCTGGAATACCCCGTAATCGAGATAGCTTTTAATACGGGTGAGCGCGCCCACCATCTCGGGATTACCGACGCAGAAGCCGACCCGCCAGCCCGCCATGCTGTAGCTCTTCGACATGGAAAAAAACTCAACCCCGACCTCCTTTGCTCCCGGCACCTGGAGGAAACTGGGCGCCTTATAGCCGTCAAAGACGAGATCGGCGTAGGCAAGATCATGGATTACCATGATCTTGTTTTCCCGGGCAAAGTCAACGATCTTGTAGAAGAAATCAAGATCCACGACTGTAGTGGTAGGATTGTGGGGAAAAGAGATGATCAGCAGCTTGGGTTTCGGCCACGTCTGTTTGACGGCCACCTCAAGATCTTCCATGAAATTCCGCTCGGGACCGATCGGAACGGAACGAACGTCACCGCCTGCGATTATGGCCGAATACGGATGAATCGGATACGTCGGATTGGGAGCAAAGACAACGTCACCGGGACTGATCAGCACCAGCACAAGATGAGAAAGGCCCTCTTTTGCGCCAATGGTGACAACCGTTTCTTTGTCCGGATCGAGATCGACGTCGTAGCGCCTCTTGTACCATTCGGTTACCGCCTCGCGCAGTTTTGTGATTCCGCGTGACGCCGAGTAGCGGTGATTGTGCTTCTTTTTCGCCGCCTCCACCAGCTTGTCGATTATGTGCTTGGGCGCGGGCAGATCAGGATTTCCCATTCCCAGATCGATAATATCATCTCCGGCCCACCGCTTCTCCATCTTCAAAGCGTTCACCTCTGCGAACACATAAGGCGGCAGCCGGTGCATCCGGCTTCGTTCAGCAATATTGAAACTCATTATCTCATTCTCCATTAAAGACTTTTGATCGGGGAAAGATAATATTTTGAAGGCTAAAATGTCAAAATATTTCGCAAAAAATTCAGTTTCCACAAACCCGCAGAGTTAATATACATGGGCAGACTCGGCCATTGGCGACAAGGGTTTCTTCGAAGTGCACCGAATATCATGATAGAAAAGAAAAAGATTTTCGACTATGCCGCCGATTGGAGCGAGTTTTCAGGTCGCATTTATTCGATTTCCATTTTCTCAACAATGTCGATCTGCTAATTTGTCTGGAACTTTATTCTACAGATGCTGGAGCAGGAAGACAAGCCCATGAAACAGGTCATACTGGGAACCGCCGGACACATCGATCATGGAAAGACATCTCTTATCGGATCTCTTACCGGGATAGACACCGACCGTCTTAAGGAGGAGAAGCTCCGGGGCATCACCATTGAGCTTGGTTTCGCCCATATGGATATGCCGGGAGGAGAACGTCTGGGGATCGTCGATGTGCCCGGCCATGAAAAGTTTGTCAAACACATGGTGGCTGGAGCTACCGGAATAGACCTGGTAGCCCTGGTGATTGCAGCCGATGAAGGCATTATGCCTCAAACCCGCGAGCATATGGAAATCTGCGAACTGCTGCGGGTTAAGAAGGGGCTTGTCGTACTCACCAAAATTGACCTGGTGGACGATCCCGACTGGCTCGAAATGGTTCGGGACGACACGGTCGAATTTCTCAAAGGGACATTCCTGGAAGGGTGCGAAATACTGCCGGTCTCAGCGGCCACCGGCGAGGGACTGGATGAACTCCGCAAATCACTTGCCAGGCTATTCGCCGAGGTCGAACCCAAGAGCGCCGATGGCCCCTTTCGGCTTCCGGTGGATCGGGTATTCACGATGCGCGGATTCGGCACGGTCATTACCGGGACGAGCATATCCGGGCGGCTCCAGGTCGGAGATCCGGTCGTGATCTACCCTTCCGAACTCAAGAGCAAGGTCCGCGGTCTCCAGGTACACGGAGACGATATTCAGGAGGTACTCCCCGGCCAGAGAACAGCCGTCAACCTTCAGGGAATGGAACGGGCGCTTATCCAGCGCGGCGATGTTCTTGCTTCCCCGGGAGCGCTGGCGGCCTCCCATATGATCGATATTCAACTTGACCTGTTGAGCAGCGCCCCCAGGCCGCTGAAACACAGGGCAAAGATTCGTTTCCATACCGGCACGGCCGAACACCTGGCCACCATTGTTCTGCTCGACAGGGAGGAACTCAAGCCGGGCGAGAAGACCTTCGCGCAGGTGCGACTCGACCAGCCCACAGGCGTGCTGAGAGGAGACCGGTTCGTCCTTCGCTCTTACTCCCCCGTACAAACAATAGGCGGCGGGACGATCCTCCATCCCCTCCCCTGCAAGCATAAAGGCGCAGCAAAACGCGAAGCGGTCAAGGCGCTGGAGAGGCTGTTCAACAGTTCTGAGACTGACATAATCCTCTGGCACCTGCAGGACGCTTCGTGGGCCGGGCTCAGCGAAGCGGAATTAAGAATCAGAACCAACGTTCCGCAGAAGTTCCTCGACCGGACCCTGCAGCAGTTCGCCAGTACCAGGAAAGTGATTCTCTACGACAAGGAGAATCGCAGACTGATCCACCCGGAAGCAGTTGATGAGATAAAGGAATCGATCAGGACGATCCTTTCCGACTACCACACCCGTTTTCCATTAAAGGCGGGAATGGCCAAAGAGGAGATCCCGGCCCTCCTGACAAAACCACTGGACGTGAAGCTGTACAATTTCGTCCTGCGCCAGCTCGCCGAGGCCGATGAACTCGCCCAGGAAATGGAGTGGGTGCGGCTGACCTCCCATAAAGTCGCCCTGACAAAAGATGAGGAGACGATCCGCCAGAAAATCGAGAACGCCTTCAAACAATCCGGTCTGCAGCCGCCCTTTTTCCGGGATGTGGCCCCCAATCTTCCCGGCACGCCCAAGCAGCACCAGGAAGTGCTCGAATGGATGCTCGCAAAAGGGATACTGGTGAAGACAAAGGAAGACATCTATTTCCATTCCGCGCCGATCAGCGAACTTCAGAATCGATTGACCGAGTGGCTCAAGAAAAATGGAGAGATTACAACAACCCAGTTCAAGGAGATGACGCAGGCCAGCCGCAAGTACACCATCCCGCTCCTGGAGTACTTCGACGGCCAGAAAGTCACCATTCGCGTGGGTGAGGTGAGACGGTTGCGGAGGTAAACACGGATGACGAAGGTCTGATTAGACGCCAAGTTGATCTGTGTTGTTGGCTAAAGCTCTGGCTATCATCTTCTCGACCGCTGGATTTGCATTTACCCGAAATAGTCCAGTGCCTGGATGAGCCTTGACGAATACCCTGAAGATCTCATCAGCAAAAGCAGGCCCTATGTTTTTCACATCTTTGAAATCCAGCACAACCTCTCTGAATTTGTCTACTCTTGCGAGCAGTCTCTTTGCTTGCGATCTGGATACGAGCGTTTCACCCTCATAAAGAACAAGACTTACGAGAACATGTGTCCTGGTGAATCCATAGTCAGTCGCTTCGCTTGCGTATTTTTCAAAAATGTCCCCCGACGCACGCGTTGTATCCCTGCTTATTTCCATCTCGATCCGGGTTCCTTTCAATTCTTCTTTTCTGTCATCGAGCAACCAGTCGTTCTCTCCGGATCTGATATAGGTTAAGAACCCGGAACCAATTGAAAACCAGTCGAACATACGCGATGTGAAAAAAATACCTTCTCCCGTGTGTCTTTCCGGATCGGAAGTGAGCTTGCCTTTGGAGAGTTCCAAGAGAGCATGTCGAGGATCATCAAGCTGGAAGAACCTTTGAATCTTGTTGAAGACGCCCACCCCGTTGTCTGCAATCGTGAGGACGATTTTCTTGGGAAACAGGCAGACCCTCAAATCTACCCGCTCTCCTTCGGAATGATCGATAGCATTGTTGAGCATTTCAGTGAATCCGTAGTTCAGTATTTCGAGAGCATTCCGCCCCGCGAAATCCGCTACTATCGGCCTGATGTGCTTTGCCCATATCCTGTCTTCTTCAAGCTCCTGATTCAGTTCGAAGCTAAGATTTTCGGTCCGCAACGTCTTTAGAGCGTAAGTCTTGTTCCGCTTGTTACCTGAAGCTTCGAGCATGCCTGACTGTACAAGATACTGTAGGTGACGGTTGGCGGCTTGCCTTGAAATTCCAAATTCTTCCGAGATTTTGGCAGAAAGGACGGTCGGGAAGATTTCAGCGTTCTCCAGAATGAAATCATGAATCTTTTTTGTACCCGCTCTTTCCACGAGGCATCTTTCCTTCGCGCACAACGTGACTATTTAGAACTGAGTAGTCTACATTGGAAACCAAACTGATTAATATTAGAAACTTTATCCAGCCTTTTGTCAACATAGAAACCTTCGAGCAATAAGCATCTGCTCCGTTCTGAAAGAAATTAGAAAATGAACTACATTTTTACACAATGGGGCTAAAGCTCAAGCCCGAATCTGCCGTTCTATAAAGTAACCCCTCAAGTGTTTTATTTCCCTCTCCGAAGCCCGGACGCAGCCCCGCCCGGGCTTTTTTCATGTAATCACATTCTCCAGGAAATTACAGGATGGCGCTGATGAAAATCACGAGAAACATGGTGAGTGGATAATAGCTGGCCCGGTTGAATAGGGCGGAAGCGAGCGAGGGATTCCTTTCGGCAAAGAGGCGCCAGGCGGGCATGAGCAGCAGAAAGATGCCCGCGGGTATGGAACCGGCGAAATAAATTGCGTTCAACCCCGCCGGGGTAAGCCAGAAAAGAGCCATGCTCATCAGGACCGCTATCACCAGTGATCCGAAAATAATTATCGCCGAGCCATCGGCGCCGAATCTCACAGGAATGGTTTCCGCACCCATTCGTCTGTCTTCTTCAACATCTGTCCAGTCATTGGGGACATTCTGCCCCCCGATTTCCCAAAAGAAGAACCAGAGGAAAAATCCTATGACGAAAGCAGCGGAAGGTTCCGGAACCACGGCGAAAATGGCCGCAATGCCCCCCGCGCTCTTGACACCGCCGCTTACTAGAGTGCGCATCCAGCTCATTCTGAGCATCAGGCAATAGACACCCTCGGCAATACAGCCCAGGATGAATATGAAGGCACAGGCCGGGTTGAGTGCGTATGCTCCGGCAAGCGCAATACTTCCCCATGCTGCGGTCCACAGGATTCCATCCTTAAGGCTCAGCAGTCCCTGAGCCATGGGATGGCGCACGTACACGGCATCGATATCTCCGGCGAAGCATTTCAAACCGCATTCATTGATCTTTCGACGGTCAGTCCTGAAATCGACTACATCGTTCAATGCGTAAACGGCGGTGTATCCGGCAAACGCGGTCACCAGCCCAATAACAATGACCTGAATGGGCGGAATCGCGCCCAGCCAGAACAAAGCGGCAAGTGCGGGAGCAGCTATATCGAGCAACCCGTGCGGGGTGCGTGAAAGAGCGAAAAAAAGCTTGATGCGGGGTGAAAGCGCCGCTACCAGTGACGTGCTCAGTGTCATTTCATCTCATCCGCTGCATTATGGGGAACCTATTTTACCGAAAATCTCGTTCAGTTCTTCTGTCGGCAGGACCGCCCTCTCCAGAGCGACTTCCCTTACGGTCCTGCCCGAGCTGAAAGCCTCTTTGGATATCTCCGAGGCAAGGTCATAACCGATGATGGGCGCCAGGTAGGTTGAAAGCGCAAGGCTCTGCTCGATCTGAGACCGGCATTTTTCCCGGTTTGCGGCTATCCCGGCCACACACCTGTCTGCAAAAAGACCACTTGCGGCCGCCAGTATTTCAATGGACTCCAGCAGGTTTCGAGCGATTACCGGCAAAGTGGTATTGAGTTCAAAGTAGCCGCCCTGGCCGCAGAATGCTATCGCGGCGTCATTTCCGATCACCTGGGCGGCTACCTGGATCACCATCTCCGGCATTACCGGGTTGACTTTGCCCGGCATTATAGAAGATCCGGGCTGAAGAGAGGGAATGGAAATTTCCCCAAACCCGCACCTGGGACCTGACGCCATCAAGCGGATATCCCCGGCAACTTTGCTGAGGCTCACGGCAATTGTCCTGATCGCTCCACTCGCCTCTACCGCTCCGTCCTGTGCAGCCTGCGCTTCGAAGTGATTCTCCGCCTCCCGAAAGGGAAACCCCGTTTCCCTGGAGACAAGGGCTATCACCCGCTTTGCGAAATCCGGATGAGTGTTGAGGCCGTCGCCCACCGCCGTACCACCGAGCGCAAGCTCCGCAAGAGATTCAGCGGCCCTTTCTGCCCGTGCGATCCCCAGTTCCACCTGGCGCGCATACCCCCCGAACTCCTGGCCCAGGCTGATGGGTACCGCATCCTGCAGGTGCGTGCGCCCGATCTTCATAACATCCCTGAATTCCTCTGCCTTGGATCGCAACGCGTCCAGGAGCTTTCCCAGAGATGGGATCAGTTGATTCCGTATGAGCAACACGCCGGCAATGTGGATCACGGTGGGTATTACGTCATTGCTGGACTGTCCGAGATTGACATGGTCGTTTGGATGTACCGGATTCTTTCCGCCACGCTTTCCGGTGAGTATCTCGTTGGCGCGGGATGCGATGACCTCATTTGCATTCATGTTTGTGGAGGTGCCGGACCCCGTCTGGAAGACATCCAGTGGAAAATGCTCATCCATCCTGCCTTCCGCAACTTCCCGCGCAGCGGTTTGGATCGCGACCGCCAGGGCGGGATCGAGCAAGCCGAGTTCCATATTCACCGCCGCCGCGTAATGCTTGACCAGGCCGAGCGCCCTGATAAACGATCCTGGGAACGTACGACCGCTGACCCGGAAATTCTCTATCGCGCGCTGTGTCTGAGCCCCGTAGTAGGCGCCCTCCGGGACCTCGATCGGTCCCAGGGCGTCATTTTCGATTCTGGTAGGCATATGAAGCTACTCTTCGTTGTTTGAAAGACCCTGTTCGACTAAAGGATTCCGTCCGGGCATCACCTTCCAACATAGACCGTCTTCACGTTGACAAATTCCTTCAACCCGTAGTGGGAGAGTTCCCTGCCAAAGCCTGATTTCTTCACGCCTCCGAAAGGAAGGCGCGGATCTGACCGCACGATCCCGTTTATGGCGACAAAACCGGCGTCGATCATTTTGGCCAGTTTCTCCGCCTTTTCGAGGTCCTTTGTCCAGATGGACGCACCCAAACCGAACTCCGTATCGTTGGCGATCCGGACCATCTCCGCTTCACTTCGGGCAGTGATGATGGGAGCAACCGGTCCAAAAACCTCTTCCTTTACAACCAGCATATCGGGGGTGAGTCCTGCCAGCACTGCAGGCTGAAAGAAAAAGCCCCGACCGGGAGGCTTGGGACCATAGTAGATTTGGGCGCCTTTTTGCTCCGCGTCCTGCAACTGGGCTCTCAAAGTCTTGAGGGACTCCTCTTTGGCTAGCGGACCAAGGTCGGTAGCTTCATCCATCGGATCGCCGATTTTGAGCCCATTCAGCAGATCGAGAAACCTCTTTTGGAACTCATCGACCACGTCTTGCATTACTATGATTCGTTTGGCCGAGATACAGCTCTGTCCCGTATTTTTGGTCCTGGAAGCCAGAGCGGTGCGTGCTGCCTTCTCAAGGTCGGCATCTCCGAAGACAAGGAAAGGATCAGAACCCCCAAGTTCAAGGACAACCTTTTTTAACAGTCCGCCCGCAAGCGAGCCGATCCGGGCCCCGGCGCCCACACTCCCCGTCAGGGAGACCCCGTCTATATTGCCCCCTTCGATCAACCTTTCGGTAGTCCCGGCGCCGACCAGCAGGGTTTGAAACACATCATCGGGAAAACCGGCCTCATGGAAAATCTGCTCGATTTCGACAGCGGTAAGGGGAACATTCGAGGCATGCTTCAAAATACAGACATTGCCCGCCGCAAGTGTAGGAGCGGCCCAGCGCACAACCTGCCAGAACGGAAAGTTCCAGGGCATGATCCCCAGGATGACTCCAAGCGGATCGAACGTCACATAGCTTTTTGTACCTTCCGTGGCAATAATTTCGTCCTGGAGAAACCTTTCAGAATTCTGATGATAGTAATCACAGACAAGGGCGCATTTTTCGAGTTCCGCCCGTGCCTGTCTTATCGGCTTGCCCATCTCCATTGTCGCGATTTCAGCGTATTGCCTCTTTCTCTCCCTGAAAATGGCTGCAAGTTTTGCGAGCGGCGCAACCCGCTCAACGACCGGTAGTTTTCTCCACTCCTGAAAAGCCCCTTTCCCTCGGGCAACAGCTTGCTCACAGGCTTCAAAAGACAGCGGGTCGAATTCGCGGGTGATTTCTCCATTGTACGGATTAATGGATTTAAGCTTCATGCACTCCCTCCGAAACAGAATGAAAAATGAAAAGAAGCCCGGAGGAGAGATTTACAGTAAAAAAAGGTTGTTTCGCAACTCCCTTATTCACCTGATGTCGGCATTTGCTTCTTTATTTCACGTTTCATAATATTAATCGACTTGGTAACAGGTATCTTTTTCGGGCACACGCGAGTGCACTCGAAATGATTCACGCATGGCCAGACGCTGTTTGGCTCATTGAGTTTCTCCAGCCGGGATGCAAACTCTCCGTCCCGGGAGTCATAGAGGAACCTGTAAGCCCACACGAGCGCAGCAGGGCCGACGTAGTCCGGATTCTCCAGCATTACCGGGCAGGCGCCCGTGCAGCAGGCGCAAAGGATACATCGGATTACATCCTCTGTTTTTTTGTGATCCTGCGGGCTTTGCGGCCATTCCTTCTCCGGAGGAGCGGCAGCCTGCACCAGGTATGGCCGCATTGAATCCACCTTTGCCAGGAATTCATCCATGTCCACTATCAGGTCCTTACGAACCGTGAAATAGGGCAGCGGCTCCAGAGTTATTTCACTCGATTCCGCATAATCTCTGACCAGCTTCTGGCACGCCAGAGCGCAGACACCGTTGATCCGCATGCCGTCCGACCCGCACACTCCGTGAGCGCACGACATGCGGTATCCGAGCGTACCGTCCTGCTCCCACTTGATCCTGTTGAGGCAATCCAGTATCCGTTCTTCGGGCCGGACTTCCAATGTATAGGTTTTGAAAAAAGGCTCTTTATCGACGACGGGATCGAACCGGCAAATCCTGAATCGCATTTCCATCTCAATATGCCCTCGGCTTGGGTTGAAAACGAGTGATGACAACAGGCTTATAGCTGATCGATAAACCGGAATCGGTTTTCTGCACGAGCGTATGCTTCAGCCACTGCTCGTCGCCCCTGTTCGGGTAATCTTCACGCCAGTGAGCTCCCCGGCTCTCTTTTCGATTCAGTGCAGAAGCAACTATTGCTTCAGCAAGCGGGATCATATTCTGGAGTTCGAGGGCATCCATGAGATCCGTGTTATACCGGTTTCCCCT
The DNA here is from genome assembly GCA_964539645.1 of uncultured Syntrophobacter sp. Classification (GTDB taxonomy): domain Bacteria; phylum Desulfobacterota; class Syntrophobacteria; order Syntrophobacterales; family Syntrophobacteraceae; genus SbD1. Next base: position 36,915 of record CAZIJV010000035.1, on the reverse strand, counting down.
GTTGTCCACGACCAGATTCGCAGCCCTTTCCTGCAGGGCCTGAACCTGCCGCAGGGCTTTTGCCAGACCATCCCCTATGCGAAAAACACCGCACTCCGTCGTCATGATCTCCTGGAGTTCCTGCCGGATATGCCCTGCCTTTTCTCCGGAGCCGTTCTCCTTTATCCGCTTTATCCTGTCCAGGGTATGCTGCTCCGGACGGGAGGGAGGCTCCACCCACGAAAGGTGCTTGATGCTCTCCAGCATGTGTTGTCCCGCCCTTCTACCGAATACGACCAGGTCGAGCAGCGAGTTGCAGCCAAGCCGATTTGCTCCGTGAAGCGACAGGCACGAGCACTCTCCGGCGGCATAGAGTCCCGGGACCGGCTCATTGTTGATGTCCGTCACGTTACCGTCAACATTGACCGGAATCCCACCCATCATATAGTGGCAGGTGGGATAGATCGGGATCAGATCCGTTACCGGATCAAGGCCAAGATAAATCCTCACGAATGAAGAAATATCGGAGAGCCTCTCGGCAAGTCTCTGTTCACCCAGGTGCGTCAAATCGAGATGGACGTAATCCTGTCCGTTTATCCCTCTTCCTTCCCGAACTTCCCTGTAGATAGCGCGAGAGACCATGTCCCTGGGCGCCAGGTCCTTGATTGTCGGAGCGTATCTTTCCATGAATCGCTCCCCGGAACTGTTGCGCAGCACCCCCCCCTCGCCACGGGCCGCCTCGCTGAGAAGAACGCCCAAACCCCATATCCCTGTGGGATGAAACTGAACAAATTCCATGTCCTCAAGCGGTATGCCTCTTCTGTAGGTCAGGGCAAGCCCGTCTCCGGTATTGGCGAAGGCGTTCGATGTGACCTTGAAGACTTTTCCATAACCTCCGGTGGCGATAAGAACCGCCCTGCTGTGGAAAAAATGAACCTCTCCGCTGGCCAATTCATACGCTACCAACCCGGCGACCTGCCCATCCTGAATAAGTAGGTCCATTATGTGAAATTCCGGGTAGATCTTTATACCCTTCTTTACGGCTTCGAAATAGAGCGTATCCATCATAACGCGCCCGGTGCGGTCAGCGGCATAGCAGGCGCGTTTTACCGGCGCTTTGCCGAACTCGCTCGTGTGACCGCCGAAGTAGCGCTGGGCGATTTTACCCTCGGAAGTGCGGTTAAAGGGAACCCCCATGTGCTCGAGTTCGTAGACAGCCCTGATGGCGTCGTGGGCGAGAATCTCCGCCACGTTCTGATCGGTCAGGTAGTCACCGCCCTTGACCGTATCGTACATATGCCATTCCCAGGAATCCGGCTCCTCGTTTCCGAGGGCCGCGGCGATTCCTCCCTGGGCCGCGCCTGAATGAGACCGGGTCGGGTAGAGCTTGCTGAAAAGGGCCACATCGGCATTTCCCGCCACCTCCGTCGCCGCTCTCAGTCCCGCAAGACCGGCGCCGACGATCAGTACGTCGTGTTTGAATATCATGGAAGTTCTCCTCCGAAGGGGAAAAAGCGAAGTAGCAGGAGGCTAGGCTCTCTGCGTGACCGGCTCATAGGTACACCCCATCAAACCGCAGTAATGGCCGACATATTGAGCCTCCGGCCTGTAAAGAGCCGGCTTTTCCTGGGCCTCGGCAAACTTCTCCTCGATGATATGAGCACACCATCCGGAGATGCGGGAAATAGCGAAAACCGGAGTCATAATATCAACGGGAATGCCCATCATGGCATAGACGGACCCGCTGTAGAAATCCACGTTGGTCCTTATGTTCGACCTGCCTCGCTCCGCAAACTCACGATGACCTTCTTCCTCGATTCGGGTGAGATACTCATACCACTTTTCATGCCCTGTCTTTTGTGCAAGACGCCTCGAGATTTCCTTGAGGATTTTCGCACGAGGGTCAACTGTCTTGTAAACAGCATGCCCCATGCCCATTATCTTCTCTCCCGTCTCGATCCTCTTCTTTACCCAGGCAGGTATTTCATCAGCAGACTTGAGTTCCGATTCCACCTGGAGAAGCATTTTCATCACTCGCTCATTCGCCCCTCCATGCAGGCTTCCGGAAAGAGCCCCCACGCCCGCGGTTACTCCCGCATACATGTGAGCACGTGTGGAGACAACCTCTCGGCACGCAAAAGTGGATGCGTTGAAGGTATGGTCGGCATGGAGAACGAGGCACATATCGAAGTCATGCGCGATCTCTCGTTCCGGCTTTTTGCCGGTGAGTTGCCATAAGAAGTTGGCCGCGTGAGATAGGGAATTGTCTGCCGGGAGCGGCTTTTCTCCATTGCGGATTCTATTCCATGCGGCAGTAACCGCGGGTATGCGTGCAATGAGCCGTACTGCCTTTCTGACGTTGGCTTCCCTGGAATCATCGTTCAGGTCCGGATCTGCCAGGCCGAGCATGGGCACGCTGGCCTGCAGCACATCCATCGGATCGGCATCTTTCGGGAACTTTTCCAGGCTCTCGAGGACAAATCCAGGCAGATCCCTCGACTGCATTAATTGCCGCTCGAAGCGCTCCAGTTCGCTTTCCTTCGGCAGATGGCCGTTCAACAGCAGAAATGCAATCTCGGTAAATGTCGACTGCTCCGCAAGTTCCTCGATCCTGAAGCCCCGATAGATCAAAATCCCGTTTTCACCGTCTATGTAGCTGATTTTCGTGTCGGCAACGGTAACACCTCTAAGACCTGTATTCTTAACGCGAACATTCTCGCCCGCCATTTCACCCTCCGGATTCTCCAGGAATAATTAGGATATTGTCATATTGGTTCAGTATGTAAAGTAATCAGACCAGCCCCATTTTCACCAGGTTCAAAGCACCGCCCGCCAGCAACAGACGCCGCATCCTCTCCGACACATTCAATAAAACCTGTATGCTTTTCCCGTCGACTGTCACCTGCAACTCAGTATTCCCGGCCAAAATAGCCCGTCGAACATCCTGACAGACTATTTTGGCGCCGGGTTGAATGAGCGTGTAGTCGTCGGGATTTTTGAACACCAGCGGCAGTATGCCGTAGTTGCACAGGTTGGCCATATGGATCCTGGCGTAGCTCTTTGCCAGCACCGCCCGCACTCCGAGAAACCTGGGCGCCAGGGCGGCATGTTCGCGGCTGGAACCCTGGCCGTAGTTCTCCCCGCCAACCACCGTAACCGAGCCCTTCTCCATGCACTTGTCCGCAAACTCAGTGTCGATAATTGAAAAGACAAACCGGCTGATAGCCGGGATGTTGGACCTCAACGGAAGCACCTTGCTGCCCGCGGGCATAATCGTGTCCGTTGAAATATTGTCGCCGACTACGAGCACCACTTCTGTTTCCAGTGACTCGGGCAGGGGATCGAAGTTCGGCAGCGGCGGAATATTCGGTCCCCGTAAAATCTCTGTTTTCGCAAGCTCATCGCTCGGTGTGATGATCGAGACATCATCCACAAGGTATTTCTGAGGGTCTTTGATCTTTGGGTAAGCCATCTCCGCTCCCAGGTCTCTGGGGTCCGTAATGACTCCCTTGAGCGCCGCCGCAGCTACCGTTTCAGGCGAGCAGAGGTAGACGCGATCATCCTTTGTGCCGGAGCGTCCCGGAAAGTTTCGGGGCATCGTTCGAAGGCTTATTTGCCCCGTTCCCGGCGCCTGACCCATCCCGATGCATCCCAGGCAACCCGGCTCGTGAATCCTTGCCCCGGCGCGCAACAGTTCAACCACTCCACCCTGCGCGGCGATGTTTTCAATTACCTGCCTGCTCCCCGGATTGACATGCAAAGAAGTCCAAGGGGAAGTATGCCTGCCCTCGACTATCCTGGCTACAACCATCAGGTCTCTGAACGATGAGTTGACGCTGCTGCCCACAATCACCTGGTCCACCCTCAGACCGGCCACCTCCCTCACTGTGACCACGTTACCCGGTGAACTCGGCTTTGCAATGAGTGGTTCGACCCGCGACAGGTCAATTTCATCGTTTTCATCATAGGCGGCGCCCTCGTCGGCGCTCAACTCCACCCACACATCGCCTCTTCCCTGGGCATCAAGATACTCTCTCGTGTTTTCATCCGAGGGAAAGATCGAAGTCGTCGCCCCCAGTTCCGTGCCCATGTTGCATATCGTCTCCCGATCCGTAGCCGAAAGGGTCTTCACTCCCGGACCGTAGTACTCAACCACTTTGCCGATACATCCCTTGACGTCATAGCGCCGCAGCATCTCCAGGATGATATCTTTTGCACTCACCCAGTCCGGCAACTCTCCCGTCAGTTTTACGCCAAGCACTTTCGGGCATGGTATGTGGTAGGGATGGCCCGCCATTGCCAACGCGACATCCAGTCCTCCCGCCCCTATCCCGAGTACCGATACCCCGCCCGCGCCGGGCGTATGGCTGTCGGAACCGATCAACGTCTTACCCGGAATACCGAAGCGTTCCATGTGCACCTGGTGAGAAACACCGTTTCCGGGCGGGCTGAAGTGAAGCCCGTAACGCGCGGAAGCGGTCTGAAGGTACCTGTGGTCATCGGCGTTCTTGCTATCCGTCTGGAGTATATTATGATCCACATACTGCACGGCCAGTTCAGCCCTGATCCGCTCAACCCCCATGGCCTCGAACTCAAGCATCGCTACCGTGCCGGTGGCGTCCTGAAGAAGAATCTGGTCTATCCTGATCCCGATCTCTTCTCCTGGAATCAGTTGTCCTTCAACAAGGTGCGCTTCCAGAATTTTTCGGGTGAGATTTTTCGGCACCGCCTTCTCCTGTATATGATTAATAGTGCGGGCAAAGCTGACCATACAAGCCCTGACCCAAAATAGTCAGCGGTGTTACAAGTATCAATATAGCGGGAATGCAAAAGATAACGGGAATTCCCGTCTCTTGCCTTCTGGCTGCTTGACAGGTTTGCTCCAAGGTGGGAAAAGATGAGGGTAAAGCGGCGCCAACCACTCATCTCAAAAAACAATAAAGCGAGATTTTGATGAAAGAGCCAATACGTTTCATCGGGGCCGGTCCAGGTGACCCGGAACTGATAACGGTGAAAGGAATGCGCTATCTACAGCAGGCCGACCGAGTTGTCTATACCGGCTCTCTTGTGCCGGCCACCCTGCTCGGATATTGCAGGGAAAATGTCAAAGCCTTCGACAGCGCATCTCTGACACTCAAGCAAACACATGCTCTACTCAAGGAGGGCTACGATGCCGGTGAGCGGGTCGTGCGGCTCCATACGGGTGATCCGAGCCTCTACGGGGCGATACAGGAACAGATAGAACTGCTCGAACGAGACGGGATTCCGCACGAGGTGGTGCCGGGAGTTTCCGCTGCCTTTGCAGCCGCTGCCGCCATCAATCAGGAACTCACCATACCCGAGATCTCACAGACGGTTATTCTGACCCGGCTTGGCGGCAGGACTCCGGTGCCCGACAAGGAAAAGCTGGCCACCCTGGCCGCTCATCAAGCCACGATGGTCATCTACCTCAGTGTTCAACGCATCGATAAGGTGGTCGCCGAACTGGAAGAGTTTTACCCTTCCGACACTCCGGCCATAGTGGCCTATCGTGTGGGCTGGCCCGATCAAAAGCTCGTCTATGGCGCCCTTGAAAATATTGCGGGAAGGGTGCGTGAGGCCGGAGTCGAGCGCCAGGCGATCATAATGGTGGGCGAAGTCTTCAGGTTGAAGGGCAAGGAGGGAAGGAAAAAGAAAAGGTCCAAGCTTTATGACGAAGCCTTCAGTCACCAGTACAGGAACGCTGAACAACCTGAGTAGCGGTGGAACTGCTGTTTTTGCCCTCACCCGTAAAGGGGCTGAACTGGCAGCGCTTATCGGCAGACAAATCTCCGGCAGCGCCTGTTTCTGTAACTCCCGGTACGCTCTGCCGGACATGATTCCCTTCTCAAGAATGTCGGATGCATTCCGGTCTGCCTGGATGGGTTTTGACTCAATCATCTGCATTATGGGCTGCGGGATAGTGGTTCGCATGCTCGCACCCCTTGTTGACGACAAGATGTTCGACCCCGCGGTGGTCGTAATCGACCAGGAGGGCCGTTTCGCAATCAGCCTGCTGTCCGGACATCTCGGTGGGGCAAACTCACTGGCACATAGGGTGGCAGCCATCACGGGCGGCCAGGCGGTGATAACCACCGCTTCGGATATCCAGAGAAAACCGGCAATAGACCTTATCGCCAGGCATGCCGGGCTGAAGGTTGAAAACCGGGAAATGCTCAGCAGGATCGAGGCGGCAATCCTGGATGAGGAGCCACTATGGGTCTACGATCCGGAAGGGTTGCTACTGAAGCACCTGCCGGTTGAGCATGGCTTCAGCGTCATTGAAGGGCCTTCGTCGGGTGGCGCGCCCGGTCTTGATCTCCTCCGGGGCGATCTCGGGATATGGGTCTCCGAGCGCCTGCTCCCTCCGGAAATAATATGCTTGAAGCTGCGTCCCGAGAACCTGGTTATCGGAATCGGATGCAACAGGGGTACGACGTCGGGTGAGATCATCGCCCTGGTTGAAAAGTCGCTTGAGCAAAGCGGCCTCTCCCCTCTTTCCATAAGGAATTTTGCCAGTATCGATCTTAAAGCGGATGAACCCGGGTTGCTCGATGCGGCTTCTGCTTTTCAAAAGCAGGTCCGGTTCTGCACCCGAGATCAGATAGCGGGCATGTCCGTACCGAATCCGTCGGCTACGGTTGCCCGGCATATAGGAGCGGAAAGCGTATGCGAAGCAAGCGCCCTTTGGAGTGCCGGAGTGAGAGAACTGTTGGCGCCGAAGCGGAAATCAGGAAACTGCACCCTGGCGATCGCACGGGTAGACTCGCAATAGTCAGTCTCGGACCGGGTTCCCGGTCCCACATGGCCCGCGAGGCGCAGGATGCCGTGAGATCGGCTGAAATCGTCCTGGGATACAAGACTTACCTGGATCTCATCCCGGATCTCATCCAGGGGAAAACAGTACAATCCAGCGGGATGCGCAAAGAAATGGAGCGCTGCCAGGAGGCCATCGATCGTGCCATGGCAGGCCACACGGTTGCTCTGGTGTCCAGCGGCGATGCAGGCATATATGGTATGGCCGGGCTAGTGCTCGACATCTGCAGAGAAAAGAACCTGGCTGTTTTGGGGTGGGGTGAAGAGACAGGGGATGAAGCGGTCGATTTCTTCCTGCAGGTGATTCCGGGCATTCCGGCCTTCAATGCGGCGGCGTCAATCGTCGGAGCGCCCCTAATGCATGATTTCGCGGCCATCAGTCTCAGCGACCATCTTACACCCTGGGATCTTATCGAAAAACGGCTGACAGCCGCGTCACAGGCCGATTTCGTTCTTTCGATCTACAACCCGCGCAGTAAGAGCAGACCTCACCTGCTCGAAAAAGCACGTGAAATCCTCCTTCGATACCGTACACCCGATACGCCGGCTGCCATAATCCGCCGCGCCATGCGCGAAGGCCAGTGGAAGTGCGTCTCCACGCTCGGCTTGCTTCCGGTTGACGAAGTTGACATGCAGTCCATAGTGATAGTCGGCAACAGCCGGACTTACATCTGGAAGGGTTGGATGGTCACGCCCCGGGGGTATCTGGACAAGTATGCCGTAGCCGATCCGGGGCGGGAATCCTGATTGTGAGAAGACCGTCCACGCTGGACTGCTCTCAGGGCGTTTTCCGTCAGGAAGAATAGAGTTTTACGGATTTTGAATATCAAATCCCCTCTATTTTTTCCTCTTTCAGCATACCGCTTACCTTCTCGACTACCTTGGAAAGGGATTCGGCGTTCAGCCCCAAAGCTTTCACACTGCCCAGTTTGAGAAGGTCGATATCCGGCCTGCGGGTCGGTCCTATTTCCAGCTTATGGCATAACGAATTGGCCAGCGAGACTATGTATGACAACTCACTGGACGATTTTGACTGGTCGGGGCGGTGGTGATGAGCTATGGCATCTTCGATATCGATCGAAAACCTCCATTCATCGGCCATGATCTGTCCGACTTCCGCATGATCGAATCCGAGTTTTTGCTGCTCCAGGTCAGCGAAGTTTGCATTCTGGTTGTTATAGACTTCCTGCATGATTTCCCGCATTTGAGAGGGAGCGCGCAAGAAGAGCGCGGCCTTTCCAACATCATGCATCAGACCTGCAAGGTAAGCTTCCTCTATTGCCGGAAAACCATCCGCCTCGCCAATCTGTTTTGCGGCGACACCGCAGCCGATGGCATGTTCCCAGAGCAGTTGCTCGGATAGACTGAGGGCCGAAAACATGCCCTTCAGCACTGCCGTCGTGATCAAAGACCTGATGGAGTCGAATCCCATGAAAAGGACCGCGTCTCTCAGGCTAGAGATGGAACGGGACGCGCCGTAGTAAGGAGAGTTGGCCACCTTGAGCACGTGTGCAGCCAGTCCCTGGTCCTTGTTTATCAATTCGTGAATATCTCGCGGCGTTGAATTGGGATTGGAGAGTTTCTCCATCACCTGTGTTGCGATATGGGGCATTGTGGGCAGATCACCCATGATCTGCACTATCCGGGCCGCCTTCGAGGAGGCCCCGGAACCGGGTGATTTGGCCGTTCGGCCGTCTGCGTCTTGTCGTTGACCTGTCGTTTCGGATTTCATCTTGCCTCCGCTCAGTTCCATTTCTTGCTAAATCAGAGTGTTCCAAACCTGCTTTTCAGGATTTGCTTTCTTAATGATTATTCGGCAGGAAAGCATGCAGAGTTGAGCAAAAATCATTCCCGGAAATGCGCGCTTCCTGTAGCAGGCGCACCGCAGCCTGAAAGGATTTGACCTGCTGTGGGAGAGTACGAACAGGCAGGCGCGACTACTGGGAAAATACTCCCCACCCACCATTGGAATACAGTCCCAACCCGATAGCGGCGACGGAGTCTCGGCGGTATTTTATGAATAGATAACCTGCCAATACTTAAAAAAGAGAGCCGGCCATCACATAAAAGGCGACCGGCTCTCTTTTCTGGTTGATCCCGGACTCAGGACGCTTCAGCGGGAGTCTCTTTGACCGGAAGAACTTCGGTCGCCCCTTTTTTTTCCTTACGCTCACTGGCAAGTGTGCGACGTGTTCTGAAGTATGGTTTCGCCAGAGCCAGCAAGCCCACCAGGAACCCGCCAAAAGCAGACAACAGGATGACTACATAAAGTTGGAGACTGAAGGCAGCCTCCGTCAGATATAGATTGAGCTTGTAATTGGTCGAACTGAACCATGTCGCCGTATTCTGGTAGATGAACAGAACGATCAGAGCCAATATCACAACTGTCGTGATCAGCTTAAACAGCCTCATTAGCACTCTCCTTCCTGAAGTGGGGTGATAGCTTGGAATAGGTCTGTCTTATATGCTCGGGGATACTGCGCACATCAGCCATGACTGCCATGAAGTTGGTATCCCCGCGCCATCTGGGGACTATGTGAAAGTGGAGGTGTTCTTCAAAGCCGGCTCCGGCTTCTCTTCCAAGGTTAAGGCCCACGTTAAATCCGTCCGGGCGCATAACTTTCTGCAGGATACGGGTGGATTTTTTGAGCCAAAGCATGAGATCGCGGTCCTCTTCGTCGGCAAGCTCATCCAGCCGTGATACGTGGCGCCAGGGCGCAACGAGCAGGTGACCGTTATTATAGGGAAATTTGTTCATCATCACCATCACGATCTCGCCGCGATAGAGGATGAGTCGCTCTTCATCGGTTTGGCCGTGTCCTTCCGGGCAAAATATGCAATGGTTGTCTTTTTTACCGAGTATATATTCGATGCGCCAAGGCGCCCAAAGATTCTGCACTCCGCCTCATCCTATAGGTTTATGATTTCAGGTCGAATCGTGTCCTTTATAGAAAGTATCCCGATACTTCTGCGGGAGTCTCCCCGCCCGAGATAGAGGGAACCCGGATTGAACCAGAGCAGTCCATTTTCCTGCAGCGCCAGCGGCTGGTGTGTATGCCCGAACAAAATGGCGTCAACGTCTTTGAATTCTTTCCCGATACGCCGGCGAATTCCGTTGGGTGATCCCCAACCGTGAGTCAAACCCAGTCTAAAATTGCCAACCCTTATGACCTTCACTGCCGGGAGGCGTTCCCGAATCGTATGATCGTCCATGTTACCGCAAACAGCCTCGAGCCGGTACTGTTCCAAGTAATTCAGGATGGCGACATTTTCCCAGTCCCCTAAATGGATCACCATGTCGGCGTTATCACAAAATTCCGAGCACAGGTAACTGAAATCATCCGTTACTCTGCTTAGATGGGTGTCGGACATAACGACGATTTTCATGGTATCGTGAACACTTTCTCACTGACTCCGGAAGAGTCTACTATAGCAATAAGCATTGAAAAGACAAGGAGTTTTCAATCCGGCAGAAGGATATCAGAGTCGCCGGAACCCTTTTGCCCGGCGCAGTTCCTCTCTTATGCCCTAACCAGTTTGCACACTCCTGCACCGCTCATTGCGCGGGTACCACCTCCAGATTGCCCCACACTCCCATCTTATCTTTGATGAGAATCAGGACAGCCTCAACACGGGGAATACCGGAAGCCATTTCGAGAGCCCGTGGGATATCCGCCGGCGACTGGACTATGTTGCCAATACGGGTGGCGGCGGCATCGGCAAGGGCGGTGTCGGGGGATACAATGGTTATGGAGTCCGCTTTACCAAAGCTGAGTGAATGGCCGACGGTTGCCGAAGATGTGCAGATTCCGGTTGGGAATCTCTCCGGTCCCAGCTTCACGGCGATTCGTCCGCTGAAGGGAGATTTGGGTCCTGCAAATATGCCGACCGTGGTTTCATCCTGCAGATCCAGGTAGCAGTCGCCGCCGTTTTCCACGATCATCGAGTCGGTAAAGGGTTTCAAAGCCAACCCCACCGCCTCCGCAATTGCTCCGGCTACGCTCGCCATGGGCCCCACCCCGGCGGCAATGGCTGCCTGAAGCATCCGGCGTACCAGTGAAGGGGCAAGATTGTCGTCAGGAAGCGGTGAAAGAGAGTCCAGGAACTCCCTGTGAGAAGCGATGTAACTTTCTAACTGGTGACGGCAGTTGAGGACCGTCTCCATCGCCTCTCGTTCGAGGCTGCGCCGTGCCCGTATCCAAAGGTCCGTTTCACGATATTTTACCTGGAAACTCACCCAGTCTTTCAGAACCTGGTGCTGATAGCGGTAGAACCGATGGGGCTCTATGTATTTTCCAGACATAGAAGAGAGCTTCCGGCTTTGACACAACAGGTTCAACGGTTCATGCGGGGCCTATTCCCACTCTATGGTGCTCGGCGGTTTTGATGAAATGTCGTAGACCACCCGGTTCACGCCCTTCACTTCATTAATGATGCGGTTGGAGATGCGGGCGAGCACCTCATAGGGCAGTCTTGCCCAATCGGCTGTCATCGCATCGACGCTTTCAACGACCCTGAGAGCGATCACCTGGTCGTATGTCCGCTCATCCCCCATGACGCCCACCGACTTAACCGGAAGGAGTACGGCAAATGCCTGCCAGACGTGCTCGTACCAGCCGGCAGCCTCGATCTCCTCCTGAATGAGCGAATCCGCATCGCGAAGGATTTCAAGCTCCCCGGCCTTCACCTCCCCGATCAGCCGAATTGCCAGGCCGGGACCGGGAAACGGGTGACGCATTATGACACGTTCCGGGAGTCCCAATTCTCTTCCGACGAGTCTGACCTCGTCTTTGAAAAGTTCGCGGAGCGGCTCGATCAGCTCGAGATCCATTCTCTCGGGCAGGCCCCCGACATTATGATGTGTCTTGATGGTGGCAGAGGGGCCTTTGAAGGAAACGCTCTCTATCACGTCGGGATAGAGTGTTCCCTGAGCAAGGTAGCGCGCATTCTTTATGCGATTGGCTTCCCTCTCGAAGACTTCGATAAAGAGATTGCCGATGATCTTTCTTTTTTGCTCGGGATCGACGATCCCCTGCAGCCTTCCGAGAAACTCGGCGGAGGCATCTATGTATTTCAGGTTGATCGCGAAATGATCCCGAAAGACCCGCTGTACCGTCTCCGCCTCTCCTTTTCGGAGAAGACCGTTATTTACGAAAATGCAGTGAAGCCGATCACCTATTGCCTTGTGAAGAAGAACGGCAACGACGGAAGAATCCACCCCGCCGCTGAGGGCGCAGATAACCTGATCGTCGCCTACCTTCCTGCGAATTGATTGAATGGCCGACTCGACGAAGGATTTCATGGTCCATGACGGCCTGCACCGGCAGATACGAAAGAGGAAATTCTCGATTACATCCTTTCCGCACGGTGTATGCGCCACTTCGGGATGGAACTGAACACCGTAGAAACGGCGCTCAAAATCGCCCATCGCAGCCGCGGGAGAATTGTCGGAATGCGCCATGATCCGGAAGGAAGGAGGCAGCATCAATATGCGGTCACAATGGCTCATCCAGACCCGGACTTTTTCCGAGTCCACCTCGCACAGAAGGTCATCCGGCAAATCGATGTCAATCGTTGCAGGACCGTACTCGCGCCGTTCCGCCTTCTCCACGGCCCCCCCAAGCTGATGGGCAAGGAGTTGCATACCGTAGCATATACCGAGTATCGGAAGTCCGAGTTCGAATATGCCCATGTCGGCCAGGGGGGCGCCATCATCATGGACGCTCGATGGTCCGCCGGAAAGGATGATTCCTCGCGGTTTGAAACGCTTTATCGCCTCCATGGGCATGTTGAATGGATGGATTTCGCAGTATACGTGGCTCTCTCTAATCCGCCGAGCGATCAACTGCGTATACTGCGATCCAAAGTCGAGGATCAGAATCCGTTCCTGGTGGAGGTGATCGAGCATGGTTGCTTTCCCCTGCAAAGCCTTGGCGGGCCATCGGTCGGAATTCCTCCCGCAGGCCCGAAGGTGGTTCGATGCCGTGGTTTGCCGGCTACTTCAGGTCAACCTGGTAGTTCGGCGCTTCCTTGGTAATTATAACGTCGTGGACGTGGCTTTCCCGAAGACCGGCGCTCGTGACTCTCACCATCTGGCTCTTCGTGCGCAGGTCATCCAGGGTGGCGCACCCCAGGTAGCCCATACCGGCGCGCAGCCCCCCTATCAACTGGTGTACTATGTCGCTGACCGGTCCGCGGTAGGGCACCTTGCCTTCGATGCCTTCCGGCACCAGTTTCTTGGGCTCGAATACATCATCCTGAAAGTAGCGGTCCCGGCTGCCTTCCCGCATTGCGCCCAGTGATCCCATCCCGCGATAGACTTTATAGCTTCGGCCCTGGTAGAGAATGGATTCTCCCGGGCTCTCATCGGTACCGGCAAAAAGTCCGCCGACCATGACATTGGCGGCTCCGGAGGCGAGCGCCTTGACAACATCGCCACTGTATTTTATTCCGCCATCAGCAATGACGGGTACTCCCATCGAACGGCCGACCGCGCCACATTCGAGAATGGCGGACACCTGCGGCACACCCACCCCGGCAACTATCCTTGTGGTGCAGATGGAGCCCGGGCCAACCCCGACTTTAACAGCATCCGCACCAGCCTTGATGAGTGCTTCCGTACCCGCGGCGGTGGCTACGTTGCCGGCTATTACCTGAAGATCCGGGAATTCACTTTTCAACTTCCTCACTGCATCGATGACATTGCGCGAATGGCCGTGAGCACTATCTACGGCAATCACATCGACACCCGCATTCTTCAGCGCCGTCGCGCGTTCCAGCATATCCCTGGCCACCCCTACGGCCGCCCCGACGCGCAGGCGTCCGTACTCATCCTTGCTGGCATTGGGATACTTCTTAATCTTCATGATGTCCTTGATGGTGATCAGTCCTTTGAGACGGCCGAACTCATCGACGACAAGGAGTTTTTCGATACGGTTTTTTTGCAGCAGCTTTTTGGATTCTTCCAGTGAAATGCCCATTTTCGCCGTGACCAAATTCTCTTTGGTCATGATATCACCGACACGGATAGTCTCATCGGTCTCGAACCTCAGGTCCCTGTTGGTGATGATTCCGACAAGCTGGTCCCCCTTTACGACAGGAACACCCGAGATCCGGTAGCGGGTCATCAACTCGAAGACATCCCCTATCTTCTGGTCCGGATCTACCGTGACGGGATCGACGATCATCCCGCTCTCCGACTTTTTGACCTTGTTTACTTCCTGGGCCTGTGCGGTAATGTTCATGTTACGGTGAATAATACCGATGCCGCCCTCACGGGCCATGCTGATTGCTGTATCGGATTCAGTGACCGTATCCATTGCCGCGCTAACCAGGGGGATCCTCATTGGGATTTCCCGTGTCAGCATGGTGCTGACGTCGGTCTCCACGGGAAGGACCTCGGAATACTTGGGCACAAGACTTACATCATCGAAAGTAAGGGCCTCGGGTATATGCAGACTCGATTTTGAATCCATTTTCTATTCTCCGAAATTGTTTGAACCGCGAATAAACGCTTATTTATCAAGGGTTTTTCGGCAGCCGCCGCCGCTCACCGTTCACCACTCACTGTTTACTGGCTTGGGGCTTTATCCCTTTTGTATTCTCCATGTCAAGTCAGATCTTAAAGATTGGGAATCGGCATCCCGGCGCCCCGATTCTTCTTCCGCGAGCTTCAGCAAAAGGCCTTCCAGCAATCCCGAGTCTGTTACCACAAACCGCTTCTGGTTGAAACACGCAAGAATCTCCGAAGCAATGATTGCGCCCCCAAGGATTATTTGTTCCCGCCCCGGTTCCAGGCCCTTGATCAGACGCCTCTTCGCCAGAGGCATTGTCGCGAGCAAGCGAACCGTTCGGGAAAGCCATTTCTGTGAGAGTTCCATTCCGTTCACCCGGTAAGGGACATAACGATCCATCTCCAGGAACATGGCAGCCAGGGTGGTAACCGTGCCAGCAGTTCCGACAAGCTGGAGCCGCATCAGGGAATCTGGGACTATACCCTCGGCAGCAAGGGCCGCCACCATCTGTTTTTTTGCCGACAGGATTTCCTCTCTTGAAGAAAAGACCGCCCGTTCGACATGCTTATCTCCCGGAGGGTCCCCGCAGAGGTACGATTCCGTCACCGTAGCCGCTCCTATCGGACGGCTCGAACTCCACAAAGGAGTGCTGCTCCCGAACATTACCAGTAGAAATTCGGTACTCCCTCCGCCGATGTCGAACGTCAGAAGATTGTTGTCCCCGGATTCCGGCAGGACGCTCACCATGCCCCTGGTAGACAGGAAAGCTTCCACTTCCTCCGAGAGGATCGATCCTTTTATGCCCGTTTCCGCGGCAATTCTATTGAGAACGGTCTCCGAATTCCGAGCCCGCCTGATGACTCCGGTGGCGCCGCATACGATATGCCGGACCTGCAGTTCGTGCAACAATGAGGCGTATTCACGCATTGCCGCGAGGTTCCTCTCCTGCGCCTCCTCAGTTATCACCTGCCCGTCCTGGAAGCCATGAGCGAGCCGTGTTATCCTTCTTTCCGTGCGCAGCGGCAGGATTTCATCTCCCTGCCTAAGGGCGATCAACAATCGTGTCGTGTGGGAACCGACGTCAATGCTGGCGAGACGGGATTTGCCGCTGAGTTTGCCCGGGTACGTTTCTAAACGACTTGACATAGTGTTTCGTAAACCCTTACTTTCTATTCGGCGCCAGGCGCCCGTGGTTCGATACTGGCCGCCTGCCCCTTACCCGCATAGAAAGAACTCGTCCTTTAATCCTGCAGCCCGAGGTGATGCGGCCGTTTACCGCACTTAATCAATAACCGAGTCAGGAGAGTGATTACCCATGATTCTGGAGATCAACCCGAAACATCCGGAGCCGAGAAAGATCAAGAAAGTTGCTGAGGTCCTGGCCAATGGAGGAATCATCGCTTACCCCACCGATACCTTCTACGGGATAGGATGCGACCTGTTCAATAAAGCGAGCATCGAAAAAATCTATCAACTCAAGCGCCGTTCTCCGCACCAGCCGTTCAGTTTTATATGCAGCGATCTGAAAAACATCAGCGAATACGCCCAGGTCACCAACTATGCCTATAAGAACATGAAAAGGCTCCTGCCGGGGCCTTATACCTTCGTACTGGAGGGTTCGCGTCTGGTTCCCAGAATCATGCTCACAAAACGCCAGACCGTAGGCATTCGGGTCCCCGATAACCCTATCTGCCTGGCGATCGTGGAAGACCTCGGTCATCCGGTAATCAGCACGAGCGCCACCGATCCCGAATCGAACGCCATCCTGTCCACACCGCGGGAAATCCAGGACAAAATCGGCCACGCCATAGATCTCATCGTGGATGGAGGCATTGTAACCGGGAATCCATCGAGCGTTATCTCCCTTATCGACGACAACCCGGAGATTCTGCGCGAAGGCGCCGGCGATGTCTCCGCTTTCAGAGTCTGAGGTTGAACACGGCAAGCCGGTCGAAAGATGACAGCGGGGCTCCACCCTTTTTATCAGGATCTCAAGCCCCGCTTTGCTATCGTGAAAAATCCGGAAGCTGATAGCGCAAGAAAGCAGAAGAATCGAAAAGGATCTCATTCACTTTTTCGCTCACGTCGCCGCCGAGTATGAAGTCGGCGAGAGAGCGGCTTTTCTTTTTGGCCGGGAACACATCCGGTTCTCCCTCGATCTTGCCCAGTTCGGCAGCCTTGGCGACTGCATCCTCAAAGTTGCCGAGCTGGTCCACCAGCTTTAGCTGCATAGCCTTCTCACCCAGGATTATCCTGCCGTCCGCAACCTTTCTGACCTCTTCCTCCGGCAGACCGCGCGCAATCGACACATCCCTGACAAACTGCGAGTGAGTCTCTTCGATCATTTTTTGGATCAGATCTTTCTCTTCGGCAGTCATCTCACGTGCCGGATTTCCGACGTCTTTGAACTGCCCGCTTTTGAGCGTGGTCATCTGGTATCCGATTTTATCGAACAACTCACGGAGATTAGGAAAGTGGATAATAACGCCAATGCTGCCGGTGATCGTCCCGGGATTAGCCAGAACGTGGTTGGCGGCCGATGCGATATAATACCCCCCGGAAGCGGCGACGCTTCCCATGGAAGCGACGACGGGCTTGGTTTCGGCCGTTCGGCGGATCTCTTTGTATATTTCCTGCGAAGGACCGACCGCCCCTCCAGGAGAGTCTATCCTTACCAGTATCGCCTTCACGGAGGTGTTTTTCCTGAATTCCTTTATCTGTTTCAATGTCTCCTGTGAGCTGGTGATCGCTCCCTTTATCTCGATTACTCCCACTTTGTTCTGATTGACGGACCAGTCAAAATCGGCGACCGCCAGGAGTATCACCCCCGCAAGTACGAACAATCCCAGGAACCCGAACAGACAGCCTCGCATTTTCATGGATGATCCAATCCAGTTGACAGCTACCCATAGATGGGGGGAATGTATCCCCCGGTTTAATGACTTCAGACCATTAAGATCTTATAAAAAAACACACCCGGCTTCAGGCACGTTGCTTGACCGGGTGTGTTTTGATTCTTCAGAAATGACAAAAAGCTGTTTGACTACGCCTTTTCAGTATTCAACGTGCTGTTTGCCTTGGCTTCCAGTTCTTCCTTCAGCAGTTCGCCAAGGTTGGAAGTGGCGGCCTTACTGGTATTCAAGTACTCATCGTAGTTTGATCGCTCATCATGTTCTTCGATCTTTTTCACCGAAAGCCCGATCTTCCTCTCCTTCGGAGAAATATTGATCACCTTGGCCGTTATTTGATCGCCAGGCTTGAACTGTCCCACGGGAGACTTGATCTTTTCCTTGCTTATCTCTGAGACGTGAACGAGTCCCTCAATTCCCTCCTCGAGTTCTACAAAGAGGCCGAAATCGGTCACATTGGTGATAGGACCAGCTACAATGCTGCCAAGAGGATAGCGCTGAGGAATGCTCTCCCAGGGATCAGATTCGAGCTGCTTGATTCCCAGCGAGAAGCGTTCGTTTTCTTTGTCGATGTTGAGAACTATTGCCTGGACTTCCTGGTTCTTGCGGAAAATTTCGGAAGGATGTTTCACACGCTTTGTCCAGGAAATATCGGAAATATGGACGAGTCCGTCAATACCTTCATCGATCCCGATGAAGATACCGAAGTCGGTGATATTCTTGATTTTACCGGCTATGGTGGTTCCTACGGGGTATTTCTGTGCAATCACATCCCAGGGGTTGGATTCAAGCTGCTTCATACCAAGGGAAATACGCTTGCTTTCGGGGTTGATGCTCAACACCACCGCTTCGACTTCGTCGCCAACGGAAAGAAGCTTGGAGGGGTGGCGGATCTTCTTGGTCCAGGACATTTCGGAGACGTGTATGAGCCCCTCTACGCCTTCTTCAATTTCGACGAATGCGCCGTAGTCGGTAAGGCTGACCACCTTGCCCTGTACTTTTGTCCCTACCGGGTATTGCGTCTCGGCTCTTGTCCAGGGGTCATTTACCAACTGTTTGAGGCCGAGGGATACTCTCTCGTTGTCCCTGTCGAAGCTCAACACCTTAACATTGATCTTGTCGCCGATCTGAAACATCTCAGAGGGATGTCCAACGCGACCCCAGCTCATGTCGGTGATATGCAGCAACCCGTCGATTCCGCCGAGGTCCACAAAGACACCATAGTCCGTGATGTTTTTTACAATCCCTTCGACCACCTTGCTGTCTTCAAGCGTAGCCAGGGTCTGGGACTTCATCGTCTCACGCTCTTTTTCGAGAAGAGCGCGGCGAGAGAGCACGACGTTTCTTCTTTTCTTGTTATATTTAAGGACCTTGAAGGGGTAGGTATGACCGATCATGGATTCGAGATTACGAACTGGCCGAAGGTCCACCTGCGATCCGGGCAGAAAAGCCTGCACGCCGATATCGACCGCCAATCCGCCTTTGACTTTGGCAACGATCTTACCTTCAATGGTGCCGTCATCGCCGTAGATGCGGCTTATATCGTCCCAAACCTTGATCTTTGCGGCCTTTTCCTTCGACAGATGAATCGTCCCGTCATCGTCATCATGGAACTCGAGCAGGACGTCGATTTCATCTCCAATATCCGCCTGGAGCTTGCCCTCTTCGTCCCTGAATTCATGAATCGAGATTTGACCTTCCGATTTATATCCAATGTCAACCATGACGAAGTCATCGCTGACTTGAACGATCCGGCCGCGGATCACTTCACCTTCCTGGATATTCCGGAAGCTCTGGTCATAGAGGTCTTGCATGGAATCCATTTCTTCGTCCGAGTATTGATCGTCCGTCGCGGAAATGCTTTCCAGTTCAGTGTTTTGATTCTGCAGTTCATCTTTTACGGTCATTGATTATACCTTGCCCCCTTACTTATTTTTTGGCTTCTAACCATTTTGAAACGCTAAACTGTAGCAGATACATTGTAAATTAGCAATCTTAAAGTGCTTGATATCCAGTACATGCGGACCTCACCTGACCTCTGGTTTCTGCTATGAGTTTGTCTACCACTTCAGGAATATTCAGGTCCGAGGTATCCAGGAGGTACGCCCCTTCCGCCGGACGCATGGGGGCCAGATCCCGGCTTGAATCAGCTTCATCCCGCTCTTGAATTCGCTGCTCTATTTCCTCGTAGGAAACCCCTATGCCTTTTGAACGGTATTCAGCATGCCGTCTTTCGGCTCGTGCCCGCAGACTGGCCGTAAGGTATACCTTAAGGTCCGCCTTCGGAAAAACCACGGTCGCTGTATCACGCCCCTCGGCGACGATATTGCCATGAAGGGCAAGCCTTCTTTGCCAGGAAACGAGAAAAGCCCTTACCGGGCCCAGCCGGGATACCCTGGAGGCCTCTTCGGCTATCTCCGGGTTGCGTAGTTCCGCGTCCAGAACTCTGTCACGATAGGTGATCTCAAGCTTGTCTTCTTTGATCGCAAAGGAAAGAGGGATGCGGGAGAGCACATCTGCAAGCCCCTCTTCGCGCAAATCGCTCTTTTCTACCAGGAGCGACCAGGCCAGGGCGCGGTACATGGAACCGGTGTCGAGGTAAAGAAAACAGAGTCTCTGGGCAAGTAGCCTGCATACGGTGCTTTTCCCGGCACCGGCGGGGCCGTCTATCGCTATTATCATGAGCAGCCTTTAATCCGGATATCGGATGTCGGGTATCAGCTCTCCGGGCGCATGCGCGGAAAAGGGAGCGCGCTGATTTGCCGATTCTGCCGCCTAGGTGAGTTCAGCCAATACCTGCCGCAGTGTCCGGACGAACCGTTCGTTTTCTTCCGGCAACCCTGCATTGATCCGGATGAAACGATCCATGCCGTAGGAAGCCATTGATCTTATTATAACTCCTCGGCAGAGCATGGCTTCGAAAACTTTCTTCGCCTCACAAGGCATTTCAATAAGGAAAAAGTTCGCCTGGGAGGGTACGTAGCGGAGCCCCATCTTCTCTATCTCGCTATAGAGAAACTGGAGGCCGTTCCAGATAGTTTCCTGAGTCTTACGCAGAAAGGGCTCATCGTCCAGCGCAGCCAGGGCGGCGACCTGTGCGAGCGTACCGGTGTTGAACGGTTGTCTTACGCGATTGAGAAAGCCGGCAATCCAGGGGTCCATGACCCCGTAGCCGATTCGCAGTCCGGCGAGCCCATAAGCCTTGGAAAAAGTCTTGAGAACGACAACGGCAGGGCCGTCCTTGCCGATATAGTCGAAGCCGGCGGGAGTGTCCTTATCCCTGCTGAATTCGATGTAGGCTTCGTCGAGCACGATCACGATATCTTTTCGGATGGCCGCGAGAAATGAATCAAAATCTCTTTTTCTGATAACCGTCCCGGTTGGATTGTTCGGATTGGTCAGGAAGATCACCCTGGTTCTCGGCGTAACGGCCCCGGCAATTCTTTCCAGATCGATATCCATGTCTCTCAGGGGAACTGATGCCGCTTTTCCCCCCATCCATTGAACCACCAATTTGTAGAGAAGAAAGGAAGGCGCGGGCATGATCACTTCATCGCCAGGCCCCATAAATGCACGGATCACCAGTTCGATAATTTCATTTGATCCATTCCCGAGCAGAATACCCTCGAAAGGGATAGAGAATTTTTCCGCCAATTTTTTGCGCAAATAAAAGCCGCTTCCATCCGGGTAACGGTTCAGTTTGAGTACAGCACCCTGGATTGCCTCGATGGCTTTTGGGGAAGGGCCAAGAGGATTTTCGTTGCTTGCAAGCTTGATTGAACCGGATATTCCGTATTCTCGCTCGAGTTCTTCTATTGGCTTGCCCGGAGGGTAGGGAGTAATGCTGGCGATGTGTTTCGGTACATGAGGTTTCATAAGTTATTTGATGCCCGATGGTCCCTTCTCAATTGATTAAAAGGCCTTATAATAAAAGGATGTTGAAAAATCAAGCATTCCGGCATGGAATCCACCTTTGTTTTGCACCTTGTATTGTACTCACCCGTGTACTAGAATGCAGTAGATGAAGTTGACGTTTAACCGGGGTTTGCCGGAAACAGGGAATCTAAAGTACCCATCATGTTAAGGATACCTTAGTTCATGCTCAAAAATACTAAGTTAAAAAATGTCTCTGCCGACCGCGAGGCTCAGACAGGGTCCGGCGAAGGCGAGGAAACCCGGCAGGCAACCGTCTCCCAGGAGAGACATCAGCCGATTTCTTTTGATCCTTTCCGTCTTTACCTTGATGAGATAAAACGCTACCCGCTTCTAAGCCGGGAAGACGAAACGGAGTTGGCAATTCGCTATCGCGAAAAAGGCGATATCGAGTCCGCCTATAAACTGATCACCGCCAATCTCAGGTTGGTGGTCAAGATTGCCATGGATTTTCAGCGCTACTGGATGCAGAACCTGATGGACCTGATCCAGGAGGGTAATGTCGGTCTGATGCAGGCCGTGAAGAAATTCGATCCCTACAGAGGCTACAAGTTCTCCTACTACGCTTCTTTCTGGATCAAAGCCTATATTATCAAATTTATAATGGACAATTGGAAGCTGGTTAAAATCGGAACCACACAGGCCCAGCGCAAGCTCTTCTTTAACCTGCGGAAAGAAAAAGAAAGACTCGAAGCCCAGGGAATCGAAGCTTCCCCACGGCTGCTCAGTCACAGACTCGACGTGAAGGAATCCGAAATCGTCGAGATGGACCAACGGCTCAACAGTTGGGAAATCTCCCTCGACAGTCCCCTTAAAGAGGATTCCGAAGATACGCACAAGTCTTTCCTGCCCTCGGATGATTTGCCCGTGGATGACCAGATTGCCGACCAGGAAGCTAAGGCGATACTCCACGATAAGCTCATGCTTTTCAGAGAGCAGTTGAAAGGCAAAGAAGCGGTAATATTCGACAAGAGGCTTTTGACCGAAGACCCGATGACCCTCCAGGAAATCGGGGATAAGTTCGGTATCAGCAGGGAGCGCGTGCGCCAGATTGAAAGCCGCCTCAAAAAGAAGCTGAAGGCTTATCTGGAAGAGGAAATAGAAGACATCGACCTGCTCCTGGAGAGCATGATCGAAATTTAGCACACGGAAAAAGCGGATGAAGAATGGAAGAGGCGCTCCGAGCGCCTCTTTTTTTGTTGCTCAGCCATCTTTTTCACAGATCAAGCGTAGAAGGCTGACCATTAATCCCTTACACCCCGGCCAGAGCTTTATCGTAGACCTTAATGTACTCCCTGGCTGATCTTTCCCAGGAAAAGTCCTGCGACATGGCTCGTTTCTGGATCTCCCTCCAGCGTTGCCTTTGCTCGAACACCTCCAGCGCCGACCGTGTCACATCCAGAAAGGCTTCCGGCTCATAGTCATAGAACTTGAATCCCGTGCCTGATTCCGGCTGCTTCAGAACATCAATCACCGAGTCATCGAGCCCTCCGGTTGCATGTACCACCGGAATCGTTCCGTAGCGAAGACTGTACATCTGGTTGAGGCCGCAGGGTTCATAGCGTGAGGGCATGAGAAATATGTCCGAACCGGCCTCGATCAGATGCGCCAGTTCCTCATCAAACTGGCGGAGCAGTCTCAGCCGCTCGGGATAGAGTCTTTCCATTTCCAGCAGATTGGCCTCGATTGCGGCATCACCGGTTCCGAGTATAACAAGGTTGACGGGCAGAACCATGAGATCCGGCAGGATCTTTTCCAGCAGATCGAATCCCTTCTGGGTAGCCAGCCTGCTTATCATCCCGAGAAGAGGAAAACTCCGGCTGCGCAACGAAAAACCTGCCCTGGTCAGCAGTACTTCCTTGCAGGCGTCCTTGCCGGAAAGTTCCTCCGCACTGTATCGCGCAGGCAGAGCCCGATCGGCTGCAGGATTCCAGATCTGCGTGTCGATACCGTTCAGAATACCCTGAAGATTCCGGGTGCGTTCGCTGAGCAAACCCTCCAGGCCAAAGCCGAATTCCGGTGTGCGGATCTCCGAGGCGTAGCGGGGGCTGACCGTGGTGATGAAGTCGCTGTATACCAGCCCGGCTTTGAGAAAGTTGCACTGGCCCCAGAATTCCATACCCTGCACGGAAAAAGCACCCGGCGGGAGTTGGGTGAGGCTGAAAAAGGAAGCGGGGAAAAGCCCCTGGTAGGCGATGTTGTGAATCGTGAACACGCCGGCGGAGCGACTGAACCTGGGGTCGTAGCGCCATTGCAGTTGGAGGTATGCAGCCAGCAGCCCGGTCTGCCAGTCATGGAGGTGAAAAATCGAGGGAAACCACCCAAGTGCAATACAGAGCTGGCGAACACTCCGGCTGAAGGCAATGAATCTTTCCGCATTATCTTCATAGTCACCGCGTACGGGGTCCGTGTAAAGATACGAGCGGTCATAGAACTCTTCCTTTTCCAGAAAGTAGACCGGAATTCCGGATTCGGTTCGGCTTTCCCAAAAATGAACGGTGTAGTCGTGTACTCCGACCGGTACTATAATTTTTTCAACCAGAGGGTCCAGGCCTTTCACTTTTTGCCGGACAGTTCGGTAAAGAGGCAGAAATATCCGGACATCACACCCCAGCTTGTGAAGGGATTCGGGTAGAGAGCCGGCCACGTCAGCCAGTCCACCTGTCTTTGCATATGGGGATACTTCCGAGGCGCAGAAAAGGATTTGCATATCGATCACCCTGCTTTCAGGAGGCTCTGAGATAAATCCCGGAGGGACGGAAATCATGATGCAAGCGCGCCGGTTCCGGGCTCCAGTTAAGACTTCGGTCTTCTCATTTACACCAACAGGGATTCATATTAAACACTCAACTCTGCTCAGGCCCTTTCCGAAGGGGAATTTTCCCACTGCATCGGCAGTGTGAACGATTGGAAATAGCTTGCAACTTCTTTAAAATAGACTCTAAACTAGCATTTTTATAGGTATATCGACCAACTTCAACTGATCGGGAGTTTCAGATTTGGACACAAACAAGCGACGTATCAGCAGGCAGGTTTTCATAGGCACGGTACCGATTGGCGGAGGCGCCCCCGTCGTGGTCCAGTCAATGACCAACACCGACACTCGGGATTCGCGTGCTACGATAGACCAAGTCAGACGACTCGAGGAGGCGGGGTGTGAAATCATCCGTGTAGCCGTTCCTGACCAGGAAGCAGCAGACCAGTTGAGGAGCATAAAGAGGGCGATCCGCATTCCGCTCATTGCAGATATCCACTTCGACTTTCGTCTCGCGATAAGCGCCATGCATTCGGGGGCTGACGCGATTCGGATCAATCCGGGCAATATCGGCGGACCAGAAAAAGTGAAGCGCGTCATCGATGTGGCTAAAGAGCGAAGCATTCCGGTCCGCATCGGCGTTAACAGCGGTTCGGTGGAAAAGGACCTTCTGGCAAAACATGGTCATCCCACACCGGCGGCGATGGTCGAGAGCGCGATGCGCCACATCCGGTTTTTTGAAGAAAACGATTTC
The DNA here is from genome assembly GCA_964539645.1 of uncultured Syntrophobacter sp. Taxonomy (GTDB): domain Bacteria; phylum Desulfobacterota; class Syntrophobacteria; order Syntrophobacterales; family Syntrophobacteraceae; genus SbD1. Next base: position 12,237 of record CAZIJV010000035.1, on the reverse strand, counting down.
AGGCTGATTAAAATCTCACTGAAATCCAGCGATGTTATCAGTACCATTGAGTCCTACAGGCTTCTGGCACAGCACACGGATTACCCTTTCCACCTTGGAGTGACAGAGGCGGGAACCGTGGTCAGCGGAGCAATTAAATCGGCGCTTGGGATCGGGTTTTTGCTGCTTGAAGGAATCGGCGATACTCTGAGGGTCTCTCTTTCCGCCGATCCGGAAGAGGAGATGTTCGTCGCCTACTCCATTCTTCGCGCCCTGCGGCTGCGGCAAAGAGGAGTTGAACTCGTAAGCTGTCCTACGTGCGGGCGTACGGAAATCGCACTCATTCCGCTGGTGGAGAAGGCAGAGGCGATGCTCAAAAAGATCCGCACGCCTTTGAAAGTGGCTATCATGGGCTGCGTGGTAAATGGTCCCGGTGAGGCCAGGGAAGCCGATGTCGGTATTGCCGGCGGCAGGGAGAGCGGCATTCTCTTCAAGAAAGGCGAACGGGTGGAAAAAGTCCCCGAGCCGGAGTTGCTCAACCGGCTCATGACCGAAATAGAACAGATGACGGGCGAAAAAGTGAAAGAGTGAAGAGCAGGGACTGCACTCCCTTCACTCTTTACGCTTCACTCTTCACTCAAGGGGTATTGCCGTGCGCTTCTTCGAGCTGGTAGATACAATGCTGGGGTACCATCCCAGGGCAAATGTATTGCTCCTGGAAAAGGCCTATGTGTTTCTTGCAAAGTCTTATCGCGGCAAGAGCACACACCCCGGTGAGCCATACCTGGACCATTCCCTCTCGGTTGCGGGCATTCTTGCCAAGATGCGCCTCGACGAGGAGAGTGTCGTTGCGGGTCTGATGCATGACGCCCTGGAGAACAGATATATCAATCCGGAGGAGCTTTCCGATCTGCTGGGCGCTGATGTTGCCCGAATCGTCCAGGGTGTATCCCGGTTGACCCAGATAGCCTACAGCAATCCCAAGGAAAGACAGGCCGAATACATACGAAAGATGATCCTGGCCATTTCGCAGGATGTGCGCGTCGTCCTGGTCAAATTGGCCGACCGGTTGGACGACATGCGCGGGGCAGCCTGCCGGGAAGCTGCTCAGGAAGCCAACATAGCCCAGGAGACCCTCGAAATCTATGCCCCTCTGGCAGGCAGGCTCGGAATTGAATGGATGAAGCAGGAACTGGAGAATCTCTCCTTTAGGCGCCGTCATCCGGAAACATACGAGAAAATTGCATCCGGGCTTGCCAAAACAGAGGAAGACAGGCAGCGCTATATCCAGGAGGTAGAGAAACTGCTCAGCGCCCGTATGAGTGAATACGGGCTCAACGGGCGCATCCGGGGGCGCCCAAAGCACATCTACAGTATCTATTCAAAGATGGAACGGCAGAAACTCGACCTCACGCGCATCTATGATCTCACAGCGTTTCGAGTAATAGTGGATTCGGTCAAATCATGCTACGAGACTCTCGCTCTGGTTCATGCCCTGTGGGAGCCTGTCGAAGGAAGATACAAAGATTACATCGCCAGACCCAAGTCAAACATGTACCAGTCGCTCCACACCACGGTGATCGGTCCCTATAACGAACGGATGGAAGTGCAGATTCGAACCGAGGAAATGGACCGAATAGCAAATGAAGGCATCGCAGCCCACTGGTTGTACAAGGAAGGAAAACCCGCGACGGAGATCGATCAGCAGGAGACACAGCAATTTTCCTGGCTTCGACAGATAATGGAGTTGAGCAAGGACTGGAGCGACCCGAAATCAATTATCGATGCCGTGAAGGTCGATTTTTACCCCGATGAGGTCTACGTCTTTACTCCGAACGGCGATGTGAAAGCATTTCCCAAAGGGGCGACACCCGTTGATTTTGCCTATGAAGTCCACACTGAAGTCGGTCACAGGTGTGTCGGCGCCAGGGTCAACGGGAAACTTGTGCCGCTTCGTTATGAACTCCAGAACGGGGACACCGTAGAAGTTCTCACCGCCGCCAACCACAGGCCGAGCAAGGACTGGCTCAAACAGGTCAAATCGTCCAAGGCGATCAGCCGGATAAAACACTGGTTCAAAACTGAGGAGCGGGAACGTTCGATCGCCCAGGGCCGGGATATCTGCGAGCGGGAATTCAGGAAGAAGGGCTTGAATTTCAACAACTACCTCAATTCCCCGGAACTTCTCGAAGCAGCAAAGGCCTTTTCACTCAAAAGCGTTGACGATCTCCTGGCAGGCATCGGTTTTCATAAGATCACCGCAAACCAGGTAATCGGCAAGCTAACAGTTCTGCCGGCTGAAGAGGAGCATTACAAAGACGAGATCCTTGTCGAAAAGCGCAAAGCCCCTCCATCCAAAGAGGGGATTAAAGTCAAGGGGGTCGAAGATATCATGCTGCGCATGGCTCAATGCTGCAATCCCCTTCCCGGCGAACCGATCATGGGCTACATCACAAGAGGCCGCGGTGTTACTGTTCACCGGCTCTCCTGCAAGAATCTGGACAGGGGAGACGAAGATAGAAAAATTGACGTCCAGTGGGATTCCGGCAAGGAACAACTCTTTCCCGTCGATATTCGGATCATCCACTCAGGAGAAAAAGGCATCTACGCGGCTTTGAACGGCGTGCTGGGACAGATGGATGTAAGAGTCGCCAGTCTGCAGGTGGAGGATCAGTCAGATAGATCGAGTGTGTGTCATTTGCGGATAGAGGTTAAAGATTCAAAGCATCTCCAGCGAGTGCTCACGGCGCTCAAGAATGAAAAAGGGGTCTACAGAGTACAGCGGGCAATGGAGTGAGCGCGGGGGCAGGGACTTCGCTACCCCGTCCCCCGGAGTGAAATGTGACTCTCATCAGGGCTCTATTGTCGTATGAATGCAATAATGTGAAGCACGTCGTGCGTATAACCCGGGAACCGGAATTCCGGGCGAGAAGGCCGAAGCGGATGTCAAAAATGAGTCAGGACAGTGCATTTCTCCTTGCCCAGGAGCAGTGGGGAAATCTCCTCCTGCAGTTTGGCGCGTTCTGGGGTTTTCTCCCAGGCCTTCCAGTCTTCAACCGAGTTCCAGTTACTGATCACGAGGAATTTGTTTGGATTGTCAAGAGCCCTGAGCGTCTCGCCGGAAATGTACCCCTTCGCCCTGATCGCCTTCGACCTGGCTTGAGTCAGAATAACCTGAAGCTTATTCTCCTGACCCGGCTCGACTTCCCTTTCGATCAATACTCGAATGGTCATGACGGTCTCCTGTGAAAAGTGTTTGGTTGGAATACCGAGGACTTTATCGGTATCTTAATTGGTGAGTGCATAAAAAGCAATCATCCCCGTGAATCACGCTGCGACTGAAATTTTCCTTGCGTCTTGAGCCGTCTGGCAATATTGTTCTCAACTTAGTACCAGCAATACTTTTTCTCTTCTCTTTGTAGATTTTTATGGACAAAGCAATTACTCTGGTTGTAAGAACGATTTGAGTCAAAGCCTGAATGGGAGCCGAATTGTAAGTAATTTACCCGGGAATGAATAATCGCTCGGTTCTTTTTTTCTCTTTCGATTTTGGGGCTCAACCGCGAGAGGGGGTGAAACACTGCGATTTAAAGGCAAAACATCAGGGGGAGGCGTAATAATTTTTTCTTAATTTTCCCGAGGAGGAAAGAAAATGACGAAAGCGGAATTAGTAGCAAAGATCGCGAGTGAAGGCGGAATTACCAAGTCCCAGGCGGAAAAAGCCGTTGATGGTTTTGTCTCGGCCGTTTCAGGCGCCCTCTCCAGTGGAGACAAAATTACCTTGGTGGGCTTTGGTACTTTCAGCGTCGGCGCAAGGTCGCAGCGCGAGGGCCGCAACCCGCGCACCGGCGAGAAGATCAGCATACCTGCCTCCAAAGTGGTCAAGTTCAAAGCCGGGAAGACCCTCAGCGACAAAATAAAATAAGGGGACACATCCCTCTGCTTTCGATATTATCAAAAAGGGACCCTTGCCTGTCCGAGCCTGTCCGAGCCGGTGCAAGCGGTCCCTTTTTGCCGCCTACATGTGAAACATGGGGGCCGCCCCCCTTTCCACCCTTCTGATGTTCTCCACTACCACATCGACAACTCCTTTCCGGGAAATGTCGGTAGCCGCCGCGGCATGCGGAGTGGCAATAACATTGTGCAGGAATATGGGATCATTCGGATTGGGCGGCTCATCCCAGAAAACATCCAGACCGGCGCCCGCGATCAGGCCTGACTCCAACGCCTCCTGCAGCGCCTCCCGGTCTACCAGTCCCCCTCTTGCGAGATTGATCAGGAATGATCCTCGCTTTGACTGTGAAAGAGAGGTCCTGTTGATTATGTGCCGAGTTTCGGGTGTCAATGGCAGACACAGAAATATGTAATCGGACCTCGTTAAAAGCTCCGGCAGATCTTTCGGCCCCCCTACCCACTCCATATCCAACTCTCGGAGGCACTCTTGCTGCCCGGATCTTTTTATTCCAATCACCCGGACATCAAAAGCCTTGAGTCTCTTGACAAGAGCACGCCCGATTCCACCAATTCCTATCACCCCGGCGGTCGCTCCCGTAAGAGCCCTGCCAAAGGGCTCGCCCAATTTCCCGTCCGCGAAGCTTCGAGCCAACTCCCGTACATTTCTGGATACTGCTATCATCAAATAGATACCCAACTCTGCCACCGAATCCGCGGTCCCGGAAACCCATGTCGGGACATTCGCCACCCATATGTCTTTTCTGCGTGCAGCTTCCAGGTCGACGGAATCAAGGCCTGATCCGCATTGCTGGATCAGGCGCAATCCATTGCTCTCTTCCAGCAGTTGTTCGCTCACGACGCTCACGGTCGGGATCAAGACGTCAAATCCTTTTAGAGTCTCTATTGAAAGGCCGCCGGTAGCCTCAAGGTGATGTTCCGGCAGCGCTGATTGAATAGCATCATAGATTCCCCCCCAAGCACTTTCCGGGGCGGCGAATAAAACCTTCATCTCGATATCTCCAGGTGAACAATTTGATGCTCGCCAATCCGGCTGAACAGGATTGCCGCTTATCTTTCTAATATAAATCGGAAAAGGCGCGCCGGGTGAAGTTCGTAGCGCCTTATCAAGTACTTTCAAGGAGGTCCGACAATGTTTTCAAAATACAAGTATGGCTGCTGCTTTCACTTTATCTTTCTGTTTTTCCTTTTCGGGATCGCCTTCGAGCCAACTTCATCCAAAGCTGAATCCGGCCTGCACTCACCACCAAAACTGCTCCATGAATTTCGTTCTTTTTCCGACTTTCCTCACTCCGCGAACTGGAACAGGAGTGTTCCACAGGTCAGGAACATCGGGATCAGGTCAACCGCCGATGGCTCAATACAGCAAGCTCTTTACTACGACTCCGGCGCTCCGCAAAAAAAGCCGCTGCTGGTAGCCCTCCATAGCTGGAGCGACAATTTCAGGCAAAAGTACAGCATTCCCTATGCACGGTGGGCGGTTTTAAACGACTGGGTCTTTATCCATCCGGATTACAGGGGCGTATTCGATAACCCTTCATCAACGGGGTCGGATCTCGCTATTCAGGACATCCTCGATGCGGTGGAATACGCGCAGAAGAATTCATCCATCGACGATTCACGTATCTATCTCGTGGGTTTTTCCGGCGGAGCGATGACCGCTCTGATTATGGCGGGCAAATATCCCGACCGCTGGACCGCGGTTTCAGCCTGGGTTCCGGTCTACAGCCTGACCGACTGGTATCCCTATGTGTCGCGTTTTCCGCAACGCCGGTACCGGAGCCAGATAGCCGCCTCCTGCGGTGGAACCCCGGCCGCTGGAAGCACAGCAGAGACGGAATGCCGGAAGAGAAGCCCCAGTGCATGGTTAAAGGATGCGCGGGGAAAATCCGTCCGGATTTATATCGCTCACGGCATCAAAGACGATTATGTACCCGTGGCTCATTCCCTGCACGCATTCAACGAACTGGCGGATGAAGCGGAGAGAATAGACGAGAAAGACATCGAGGCGATAAGCGCCGGGAAAATTCCCGCACTCCTTGCCGGATCTTTTACGGACAGGTTATATGAGGTGTCTAAAAAACCGCTTCTCTTCCGGAGAACCTCCGCGAACGTGATTGTCAGTATCTTCGAAGGGGGCCATGATGTGCTCTATAACCCGGCCCTTCTTTGGCTCAGCGAGCAGACGAGATAAAGCCGGGCAGACCATCGTGCATACCGCCACATTTGTTGTTTCAAGGGAATTCTCATGAAGTTTCAGCCGTTTGTTTCCTGGAAGATCTGTTTGTGCGCCTTCATGTTCTCGATCATCCATCTTTGCGCTCCTTCTTGTGCACTCGCCGCGACGTCGAGTTCCGGGTCAGCGGAAAAGGCAAGCAGGATTGAACGAAGCGCTGTATGCGAGTTCGAGAGGCGAATGATCGATGCCGGCCTGATAAATGTAAAAACTGTCGATCCCACCCTCCTGGTCGAACTCAAATACGCCTCGCCGGACAATTTCATGGGTGAAGCCGTCTATGGCGATCTGAAGGAGTGTTATCTGCAGAGAGAAGCGGCCCTGAAGCTCAAAAAGGCCCACGATCTTCTTAAAGCGAGCCATCCGAATCTCAGGCTTTTGCTGGGCGATGGCTGCCGCCCCAGGAGTATTCAGCGGAGGATGTTCTCGATAGTTAAGGGCACTCCAAAACAGAAATACGTCGCTAATCCCGCGGCGGGTTCAATGCACAACTACGGCGCCGCGGTGGACATTACCCTGGCTGATGAAACAGGCGCACGCCTGGATATGGGCGTTCCCATGGACTACTTCGGGATACTCTCTCACCCGGGCGAAGAGCCGAGACTGCTCAAGGAAGGAAGGCTCACCCGGGAGCAGGTCGCAAACCGGCGCTTGCTCAGGGAGGTAATGACCGGAGCGGGCTTCCAGGGACTCAGCATAGAGTGGTGGCACTTTAACGCCTTCGACAGGAAAAGCGTAATCGGGAACTTCAAAATAGTGGAATAGAATTCCGAACGGCTTGATCAATCACGGGTGCGCCTTTAGGTTTCAATAAAGGAAGATATCTGATGGCGCACAGAAAGAACACTGTAGGGATTGCCGCAATCGGCAGTTACATTCCGGAAAAAACCATATCGAGCAGAGAGATTGCGGAAAAAGCTGGAATCCCCGAAGATGTCCTGACCGAAAAAATCGGAATGCACAGAAAGCCTGTTGCCGGCCCTGACGAACAGCCCAGCCAAATGGCTTACTCTGCCGCAAGGGCCGCAATCGAAAAGGCAGGCATAGAGGCGACCGATCTGAGTATTATCATCTCATGCGGCGCAGCCCCACAGGATTACCTGCACTGGACAAATGCAGGCAGACTGCAAAACGCCCTTGGAGCAAGGAACGCCTTCGCCTTCGATGTTTCCAACGGATGCAACGGCCTTAACCTGGGAATGCACATCGCCAAAGAGATGCTGCTCGGCAGCGAAGCCTATTCACTCGCTCTCGTCGTTACGGCGGACAAGTACTCCTCATTTCTCGATTACTCCAGGGTAGAGGACGTCTCCCTCTTTCACCTCTCTGACGCCGCCGCCGCGGTCATTCTCAGAAAGAACGAACCTACAAACCGTATCATCTCTTATCATCAGATCACGAACGGCGCATACTCCGATCATGTCAAAATTGGAGCGGGCGGTAGCGTGAACCCGTGTTCCAGGGAAAATTCCTGCGAAAAACAGACGTTCTCGGTGGAAAATCCACAGGAACTCGCTGCACTGCTGTCGGAGGACTATTTCAGCAATTATTTGTCGGCGATTAGAAAAGTCCTGGAACTGGGCGGATATCGGGAAGAAGACATCAGCTATCTGTTTACCAACCAAGTTAAGCACTCTACCATTTCCGCCATCCTAGAGACTCTCGGAATCCCGGAATCGAAAACCTTTCGCAGCATTGCACAATACGGCCACATGGGCGGGGCGGATACCGTCATCGGCCTGCTCTCCTTTCTCGAAGCCAAGAAGATCGAAAAGGGAGACCTGGTGGTGCTGGCAAGCAGCGCGGCAGGTTTTTCCTGGGCCGCGACGCTCATTGAGTATATGTAATCATCCGTCTCGCAGAAAAGTCACCCTGGATCCCGGATGCAAATTCAGTCTCGTGGACGCATTTCCCTGGTTTACAGCAAGCTCCATAAAGCCGGAGCTTCCGGTCAGGGCGAGAGGCTTTCCCGGTCCTGCCTGATCATAAGTATCCAAAATGAAAATTGTGGGCGCACTTTTAATCCGCACTGTCCACTCTTGCACTTTCCCCTCTTGCTCAAGCGCTCTACGGAGTACGTTCGTAATCGCGTTGCCGAAACGGTCCACGTGGATTATCTCTCCCTCGATACGGCCTTTGTGAACCAGGGGTGCGCTCCAGTCAGGGACCAAGGGGGTACAGACCGGTCCGAGCTGATCGAATGCAGCTCCGCATGCCAGGTGGGCGGCAACCGGCGCAAAAATATCGCGGCCATGGAAGGTCCTGCTCACCGGATGATGGAAAAAGTGGGAATTTTCAAGGCTCCTGGCCTCCCATCCGGTTTCGTTTTCAAGTACCGGCGAAAAGATACCGTTATCGGGACCCACGAAAAAATGGGAGTGCGAACGGATGGCTATCCCTCTTCGCGAGGTCCCGACCCCTGGATCGACCACGGCTACATGAATTGTCTTTTCGGGGAAAAAGCCGCAGGAAGTAAGGAGGACAAACGCGCCTGACCTGATTTCCCCTGGCTCGATGAGGTGAGTGATATCCACAATCCGGGCACGGGAACAGATCCGAAGGATCATGCCTTTCATGCTCGCGGCATACCCGTCCCGAAGCCCGAAATCGCTTAAAAGAGTGATGAGTGGCGCGTTCAAGATCGCCCTCCCTCATAAAAAAATGAAATATGAATGAAGAATTCATGGTATTTTGCTGACTCTTGAATGCTTTAGTCAACTGCTGTTTTCTCTAAGTCACGCTGTTAATCAAACAAGGAGGCCGCCATGGCGAATCGGGAAGAGAGTCCCGGAATCGATGACCTGTTGAGGTTTGCCAGGGAAACGGTAAAAGGCGCGGGAGAGAAAGCTCTTGGGCTTTACGGCAAAGGCAGGAGCGGGATCAAATTTGACGAAGAACTCGTCACCGAAGCCGAGATTACACAGGTTGATTTCTTCAAGGAAAGACTGAATTCTGTTTTCCCTGGACACGGCGTTTTCGGCGATTCGCTTCCCACTGAAGATTATGTGCACGGAGAAAAAAGATACCTCTGGATATACGATCCGCTTGACGGCGTGGCAAATTTTCAGGCCGGAATTCCCATATGGGGAATATCACTTGCCCTGCTCGAAAACTTCTGGCCGGTTTTCGGATTGACTTACATGCCGGTCACGGGTGACCTTTTCAGTGCCGTGGTCGGGCAAAAAGCCTACTATGGCGACAAAGAGATCTCCATTCCGGAAACGGGCGAAATCAGCAACGAGAGCGTGCTCCTGACCTACTCCCGTTTCCATGGCGACTACCAGTCGAGCTTTCCCGGGAAAATCCGAAACCTGGGATCGACTGCCGCCCACATCTCCTATGTCATACGGGGCAGGGCCGAGGCAGCGCTTCTGGCAAATGTCTCCTATCGCGACCTCGCGGCAGCGCAGATTATCCTGATGGCAGCCGGCGGCAAGATATACCGCCTGGACGGCAGGGAGTTTCATCTAAGTGACTACCTGGGCGGGCAGCGGATAACCGACCACCTGATCGCTTCTCCCGAGGGCGCCTTCGATTCGATCCGGATGTACCTGAAAAGGATTGAGGAGGAGCGATAGCTCGCCGCGTGACACGCCGGCGTCCTGTTCACATCTCACGGGCTACTGCAGCAGCAGTTGCTGTTCGCGCATCTTTTTGATCTCATCGCGGATGGCCGCCGCTTTCTCGAATTCAAGTTGAGCGGCGGCTTTTTTCATTTCCTTTTCAAGCACCTCGATACGCTCGTCCGGAGAAATCACCGCGCCCGCCTCATCGAACTCGGCCTGAGGCTCAAAAAAGAACTCCGTCTCAGGATCACCCGTCGGCTTTACCCTGTACTCCGCCAGGATATCTGAAATCTCCTTCTGGATTGTTCGGGGGACCACATTATGAACCACGTTGTATTCGAGTTGCTTCCTGCGGCGCCTCTCCGTTTCGTTCAGTGCACGCTTCATGGAGTCGGTTATGCGGTTGGCATAGAGAATCACCTTTCCCCGCACGTTTCTGGCCGCCCGGCCTGCCGTCTGGATAAGCGAGCGGTCGGACCTCAGAAAACCCTCATTGTCGGCATCCAGTACTGCTACCAGAGCAACTTCGGGGATATCCAGCCCTTCCCGCAGAAGGTTTATGCCGATCAGGACATCGAAATTCCCGAGCCTGAGGTCCCGAACCGTCTCGATTCGCTCGATAGTGTTGATGTCCGAATGCATGTAGCGCACACGAATGTTCAGCTCCGCAAGATATTCCGACAAGTCCTCAGCCATTCTCTTCGTCAGAGTGGTAACCAGGATCCGATGGCCTTCTTTGACCTGCCGTCTGATTTCTCCGATCAGATCGTCAACCTGGAAATCGGCTGGACGCACCTCGACCACCGGATCGACAAGGCCGGTGGGCCGGATTATCTGCTCGATGACCCGGCCATGGGTGTTCGCCAGTTCATAAGGCCCCGGAGTGGCCGAAACATAGACAGCCTGCTTTACACGGCTCTCGAACTCCACAAAATTAAGAGGCCGGTTGTCCAGCGCCGAAGGAAGACGAAAGCCATATCGCACAAGGGTTTCTTTCCTGGCTTTGTCACCGTTGTACATGCCTCGTATCTGGGGAATAGAGATATGGCTCTCATCGATAAACAGAAGCCAGTCCTCCTGAAAGTAATCGAGCAGGGTATAAGGGGGAGTGCCGGGCATCCTGCCGTCGAGATGGCGCGAATAGTTTTCGATACCGTTGCAAAAGCCAATCTCCAGCAGCATTTCCAGGTCAAAGCGCGTCCGTTCCTCCAGGCGCTGCGCCTCCAGCAGCTTGCCCTCGCTATGGAAAAATTCCAGTCTCTGCGAGAGTTCATCCTTTATCGTTCTTACCGCGCGTTCCAGCGTGTCCGGCGCAGTCACATAATGGGTGCCGGGATATATATCGATCTTGTCCATGCTCCGCAAGGTCCGGCCCGTCAAGGGATCGATTTCCTTAATGGAATCCACCTCATCTCCGAAAAATTCGATCCGGATGGCGCGGTCCTCCTCATAAGCGGGGAATACCTCGACCACATCGCCCCGAACCCGGAAAACTCCCCGATGGAAGTCAAAGTCATTGCGCTCGTACTGTATGTCCACAAGCTTCCTGAGAACCTCTTCTCTGCCCGCCTCCTGTCCGATCTTCAACTGCAGAAGCATCTCCTGGTACTTCTCCGGGGAACCTAGACCGTAGATACAGGATACGCTGGCAACAATGATGACATCCCGGCGTTCGAGGAGCGACCTTGTCGCCGAATGGCGCATCTTGTCTATTGTCTCATTTATGGAAGAGTCCTTGGCGATGTATGTGTCCGTCTGGGGCACATAAGCCTCAGGCTGGTAGTAGTCGTAATAGGATACGAAGTACTCAACCGCATTATGTGGGAAAAAGGACCTGAACTCGCCAAAGAGCTGGGCCGCGAGTGTCTTGTTCGGCGCAATGACCAGGGTGGGTTTTTGCACCCTGGATATTACATGAGCCATGGTATAGGTCTTGCCCGATCCGGTCACCCCCAGCAGGGTCTGCTCCCCAACTCCTGTCATGATGTTGGAGGCAAGTTTCTCGATCGCCTGAGGCTGGTCGCCGGTAGGTTCCCATGGGCTCTGCAAAACAAACGGTTTCACTGTCATAGGTCTTTTTTCTTCCAAACGATTCAAATATGGAGCTTCCGGGACCTGGTTCCCAAGCTCGGAGCTTGGGAACGCAGCTTTGGAAGCTCCTGCTTCCCATGCCGACATGTCATGCGGTCTCTGTCGGTTCCTCCCGGTCCGCACACTTGGAAACATGCCGGAATCCCCGGACAATCAAAGTTGGAGCTTGACGGGGTTCCAGCCGGAGCTTGGGAACCAGTGGCAATACCGATGATCCGGTTGACTCATCCATATTACCAAAGCAAGAGGACTGAGAATACCGGCAAGCCCTAGACCCTTATCTAACTTCAAAGTCAGAGTCTTCGCTCAAACAGGCCGAAAACCGGCGGCCCGGCTTATATGAAACTTCATTTTTAGAGGAACACGCCGGGATGATAAAAATAGTAGTAGGGC